>NZ_CAKMNW010000026.1 GCF_927904885.1 Candidatus Nitrotoga sp. M5 | reverse complement strand
TCGCGCTACGGCGTTTCATCAGCATTGGTAGGACTCGAGTTCAGATAGGTGAATTTTATCAAAAGTGCTTCATGAGAATGGGTTTTTCGAGGTGCCCTAATTTCTTTTCAGCTTTTAGACATCCCCCCGCATGGGGACACAATAGGGGTAAAATGTAATGCATTTACACTCCTTGCGGCTGAGGCTCTGCTACTTCCACAATCTTATGGTTACCGCTAATACAAACTAGTTTGGTCTAATACTTGGATGGAGTGTCTGAAAAAAGCTGAGTACGGTAGAATTCGCCTTGGATAGTTTCGGGAAACCTCTGTCTGTGCTTCACAGTCGTCCTCGCTACCCACTCAAAGAAAATTCAAGTTTCTAAAGTTAAATCGCAAACAATTCACTTAGACTGGTGTCACATTCACGTTTAATCCGATTACAGTTAAAGGCATGCAGTACGGCTCTTTAGGTATTGGTGAGGAAATAATTTATGACCGCTTTTCAAGTTGTTAAGCAGCGCCTACTGCAGAACCCTCGAGTTTGGCTGATTACTGGCGCGGCTGGTTTTATTGGCAGTAACTTGCTGGAGACACTCCTCAAGCTTGACCAGCATGTTAAGGGCTTAGATAATTTTGCTACAGGTTATAGAAAGAACCTTGAGGAGGTGGAAACTTGCGTTACACCGCAGCAATGGGCTCGATTTCGTCTCATAGAGGGGGATATTCGTGATCTAAATTCTTGTCGAGAGGCTGTGTCAGGTGTGGATTACGTACTGCACCAGGCGGCGCTCGGTTCGGTGCCACGCTCGCTTGAGAACCCTATTCTTACTAACGAAAATAATATCTCGGGATTTCTCAACATGCTTGTAGCGGCACGCGACGCAGCGGTAACGCGTTTTGTATATGCGGCTTCCAGTTCAACTTATGGTGACCATCCAGGCTTGCCCAAGGTTGAAAATATAATAGGCAAGCCTTTGTCGCCTTATGCAGTAACAAAGTATGTGAACGAACTTTATGCCGATGTATTCAGTCGATGTTACGAATTTCACACAATCGGTTTGCGCTATTTCAACATCTTTGGTCGTCGCCAGGATCCTAATGGTGCCTATGCAGCGGTAATTCCCAAGTGGGTAGCCAGTATGATCAACAATGAGCCTGTTTTTATTAATGGTGACGGAGAAACCAGTCGCGATTTTTGTTACATTGATAATGCTGTGCAGGCAAATCTTCTTGCCGCGACTGTAGAGGAGATCGATTCCACTAATCAAGTTTACAATATCGCTGTTGGGGACAGGACTACGCTCAACAACCTCTTTGATCAAAGCCGAATGCTACTCCTGCCGCACTTCCCACACTTAAAAGAATTTAAACCCGTTTGCCGTGATTTTCGTGCAGGTGATGTGCGGCACTCTCAAGCGGACATTTCAAAAGCCCAGTCTTTTTTGGGTTATGCGCCTACTCACAACATCGCCCAAGGCTTGGAAGAATCGATGGCATGGTATGTTAAAAACATGGCTAAACGTAATGAATGATATTGAAAATCAAGCCGTTTGCATTACAGGTGTTACTAATTGGCAATTGTTTCTTCCACTTGCAATGACAGGCATCGGCTCGAAGAAAATATAACACTGAACGTACTGCCCTTACCTTCCTCGCTGGCTATTTCCAAGCGCGCCTGATGTCGGCTGGCTATATGCTTGACAATTGCCAGCCCCAAACCTGTACCCCCGGTTTCTCTTGAACGACTGCGATCAACCCGATAAAAACGCTCCGTCAGTCGTGGGATGTGTTGCGGCGAGACTCCAATGCCGCTGTCCTGCACACTAAATACCGGCTGATCGCCCTTTTCGTGCCAACTCACCAAAATCTCGCCTCCATGTGGAGTGTAACGGATTGCATTTGAAATCAAATTGCCAAAGGCGCTGCGCAACTCATCAGCGTTGCCCAGCAGGGCGCAACTGCTCGCCAGTTCTAGCTGCAGCGTATGATTCCCCGCACTTAAAGATTGCCCTTCTTGAAGTAGTGTGCGTAAAAGTCTGGCTACATCCACGGTTTCTTCCTGCAAGGCATTGAGTGTATCCTCCAGCTTGGACAAGGTTAGTAAACCATCTACCAGCTGCTCCATACGGCACATTTGCTCTCCCATCAGATTTAGCGCACGGCGCGCCATATTATTTTCAAGGTTGGGCATATCATGCAAGGTCTCAACGAAGCCA
Source organism: Candidatus Nitrotoga sp. M5 (assembly GCF_927904885.1). GTDB lineage: Bacteria > Pseudomonadota > Gammaproteobacteria > Burkholderiales > Gallionellaceae > Nitrotoga. The sequence continues at coordinate 51,269 of NZ_CAKMNW010000026.1, read as the reverse complement.
TTGACTACGGTAAGCGGCGTGCGCAACTCATGCGACACATTGGCGACAAAATCACGACGCATGGTTTCAATGCGCTCCAAATGGGTAATGTCGCGACTAATTAGTAGCCGCTTGTTGTCTCCATAGGGGATTAATTTAATGGACAGCGTCAGCCCATCCTGTCGCGCCCCGTAAAGAACCAGCGGTTCGTTGAAGTCGCGCACGGCGAGGTATTTAGCGAATTCTGGTTGACGAACAAGATAAGTGATCTGTTGGCCGATATCATGCTTGTAGTCCAGGCCAAAATGTTGCACTGCAAGCGGATTACACCATTCAATGTGGTAGGCTTCATCAAGTATAGCCACTCCTTCTGGTAGCGCCGAGGTAGCCTGCTCCATGTGCTGAAGCGCCGCGACGCGTTGCTTATGTTCTTTATGATGTTGTCGTACCATCCTGTTTAGCCGCATAAATACATCCTCCCACAACCCTGAGCCATCAGGCACCATACGCTCATCAGAATCGATCAGCCAGAAATCAAGAGCTTTGAGTTGACGTAAGTGCAGAACTAGATTTATCAACATCATCATGCTAAAGAATAAGGTAGCGGGTAACGCTCCTACTGTCACCCACACTAGCAGGGAAAGAATCAAGAAGACAAACACGGGAAAAAGTGCACGACGCCAAAAATCAAACATGGTGTAGCCTTTAAAAATTATGCTGCGCTATTATCATGGTGTATAAGCGCTGGAAAATCACATCTAAGCAGGGTAAAAAAATTGTAGGACACCTCTAAAAATCCAATTTTTAAAGGTGTCTTGTAATTGACGGTACGGAGTGCTGCTACGCTTTAACCCATCCAGTTTAGTTGCATGAAAAACGGTAGCCGCTACCGCGCACAGTTTGAACAAGCCTATCGTGGTTGGAGGGCTCAAGCGCCTGGCGCAAACGGCGAATGTGTACATCCACTGTGCGCTCTTCCACAAATACATGATCGCCCCAAACTTGGTCAAGCAGCTGCGAACGGCTATAGACCCTCTCAGGATGAGTCATAAAAAAATGTAACAAACGAAATTCAGTTGGCCCCAGATCAATCATTGCTCCATCAGCATTGATACGATGCATCGCTGGCGATAATTCCAGCCCACCTGCTGTCACTATTTCATCACTCATTTGTGGCGCGCGGCGGCGCAGCACGGCACGGATGCGAGCCATCAGTTCACGTGGCGAAAATGGCTTGGTTATGTAGTCGTCTGCGCCGGATTCCAGTCCCAGAATTTTATCGCGTTCGTCGATTCGCGCAGTCAGCATGATGATGGGGATGTTATGTGTACGGTGATCGGCGCGCAGACGGCGCGCCAGTTCCACGCCACTACTACCGGGCAGCATCCAGTCAAGCAGAATCAGGTCCGGCAACGCATGGTTGATATGCGTCCAAGCGTCATCGGCATCCAATGCCTCGATTGCATGGTAGCCGCATTGCGTTATATTGAATGCAAGCAGCTCCTGTATTGCAGGTTCGTCTTCCACTACCAGAATATTCGCGGTCATTATTTTCTCCGTCGTTTATATGACAAACAACTTGCGATGGTATGACAGAAATGTGACAGCAGTATGACGGTATGCTCCCTATTCAATCAAATGAGTAGCATGGCTACGGCGCTTCAAATCGGGCAGCAGCGAGCCGATCAACATGCCTGATGCGCTCATCAGCAAGCCCGCCAGCTGTGGTGGACACAGCCCATCAGGATTAAAAATTTCAAGCAGTAACCAAGACGATAGGCCAGCGGCAATTGCAAACAACGCACCTTGCGTGTTCGCTCGCTTCCAGTACAACCCGCACACCAGCGGGATGAATGCTGACACTAACGTCACCTTGTAGGCATTCCCCACCATCAAGTAGATACTTAATGTGGATTTTAACGCAAACAAAGTAACGGCCACGGTGAAACATACAACGACAGCGCGCATGGTCCATAAAAAATGCCGGTCGCTCTGGTGACCAATAATGCTTTTCAGGATATTTTCGGTAAATGTCACTGACGGTGCCAGTAAAGTGCCGCTGGCAGTACTCATAATGGCGGCAAGTAGTGCACCAAAAAATATCACCTGAGCAAACACTGGTGTATGGTTCATGATCAGCGTGGGCAAAATCAACTGTGCGTTATCGTCAATCAGCGTAGCCACCATAACGGGGTCAATCAATGTGGCGGAATAAGCCAGAAAAAGAGGTACAAAGGCGAACAGAAAATACAGGGTGCCACCAAGTAACGCGCCGAATACAGCAGTTTTTTCATTTTTTGCAGACATCACACGCTGGAATACGTCTTGCTGTGGAATGGAGCCTAGCATCATTGTTACCGCCGCACCGATGAATGCGAGTACATCTCTGGTTTCCAGCTGCGGCCATAAAATAAGCTTTTGAGCTTGTGCGGCATGGTCTATAACCCTGTCTGCTCCACCTGCTATACCAGATAGTAGCCAAGTGAGGTACAGCATACCGACAACGATAATTGTCATTTGGAAAGCGTCTGTCAAAGCCACCGACCACATTCCGCCGAAGAGGGTGTAGATTAGCACGATGCCAGCGCCAACCACCATTCCCTCACCGGGTGAAATCGCACCTTGGGTGATAAACGAGAACACCAAGCCCAACGCTGTAATCTGCGCTGAGACCCAGCCCAAGTATGAAACGATAATAGCCAGGCTGGTAAGCACCTCAACCGTGCGACCAAAACGCTGCCGGTAATAGTCGCCAATGGTAATCAGGTTCATTTTATAAAGCTTGGCGGCGAAAAATGCACCCACCAGAATCAAGCACATGCTGGCACCAAAGGGATCTTCAACGATTCCCCTCAAGCCCTCCTGAACGAACGTTGCGGATACTCCCAGCACTGTTTCCGCACCGAACCAGGTAGCAAACACTGTGGCCGTAACGATATACAGCGGCAAGTGCCGTCCGGCCATCACATAGTCTTTGACATTATGTACGCGCGTGGCGGCATACAAGCCGATTCCGATGGAAATCATCAGATAAAGAATGACGAGCCAGATCAGCATGAATGTATTGTTAAATCGTATCAGTACAGACTAATTGCAGCAGTCCTTGGCTGCTATTGAGATAAACAAAAAAGCCCCCCACGGGAGCCTTTTTGTAATGTACAAACAAGAATTTATAATTTTTCGGCGTGCTCGGCCAAGTACTTCGATACACCCTCAGAGGAGGCATCCATCCCAGCTTTACCCTTGCTCCAGCCAGCGGGGCAAACTTCTCCATGCTCCTCATGAAATTGCAATGCATCTACCATGCGCAGCATTTCATCAATGTCGCGACCAAGCGGTAGATCGTTCACTACTTGGTGGCGTACCACACCGCTACGGTCGATTAAAAATGAGCCACGGAAAGCCACCCCGTCCTTGTGCTCAACGTCATAGGCGCGGCAAATTTCATGCTTAATGTCGGCCACCAGCGGGTAGCGCACCTGACCGATACCGCCATTATTAATGGGCGTATTTTTCCAAGCCAGATGTGTAAACTGCGAATCAATAGAAATGCCGATTACTTCGGTATTACGCTTCTTAAATTCGTCTAAGCGATGATCAAAAGCAATCAATTCGGAAGGACATACGAAAGTAAAATCCAGCGGGTAAAAGAACACCACTCCATACTTGCCATCCAAGTGATTGTTCAAGCTAAAAGCTTCGTTTATTTCATTGTTACCCATCACTGCAGCAGCAGTAAAATCAGGGGCAAGCTTGCCGACGAGAACAGTCATTATTTTTCCTTTTGCTGAATTAATTATTGCCAAGGGATGGAATTTAGCGAGTGATAGAGTGACTGTCAACCACAATGCTCTGAAAGGCTGAGAATCAATCAAATAGTTTCGGTATAACCTTCACATCGAGTCTCTAGCGGCCTGTCTGGCCAATCAAAGCTGTGAAAGATTAAATTATCGCCTCAAAATTCAACTATGTGGCGAGCGGACAGTGGCGTCGGCCGCGCTTGATTTCAATATCAATCATCTTTCTTTAAAGATTGGATGGCATAGGACTGTTTTTTCTAAATTTTCCTTAACTTTCTCAGGTGTTTGCGAAGCATCAATCAAAACAAAGCGATCTGAATGATTTTTAAAGCGCTCCAGATAAGCTTGTCGCACCTTCTCGAAAAAAGTGCCTTCTTCTTGCTCGAAGCGATCCAATGTTATATTTTTAGACAATCGTTGGCGTGCCACCTCAACTGGAATGTCAAACAACAATGTCAAATCCGGCTGAAAATTTTCATGTACCCAACATTCCAATTGTTCCAGTTTTGCCACCTTCACCCCCCTGCCCCCACCCTGGTAGGCAAAACTGGCATCGCTAAAACGGTCGGACACCACCCAGGTTCCCAGTTGCAAAGCTGGCTTGATAACCTGCTCAATATGTTCTAAACGAGCGGCAAACATTAATAGCGCCTCCGCTTCTGCGTGCATGGATTGATTTAGCAGAATTTCACGCAGACACTCACCCATGGGTGTGCCACCCGGCTCACGCGTTACCAGCACCTTCTTACCGCTTTTTCGCAAGACCTCGACAAACCAGGCCAGATGGGTACTCTTACCTGCCCCATCTACCCCTTCAAAGGTAATAAATTTCGCCTTGTTCATTAACAATTCCCCAAGAAATATTATTTATCGTGCTGTGGCGTGCATTTCCCTGACAGCAAACTGGCCGAAACAATCAACACTGCACCGATAACTTCCCGCAGTCCCATTTCCTCATTAGCCAAGAAATACGCGGATACGGCAGCAAATACCAGCTCGGATAGAAGCAGAACAATAGACTGGTTGGCCGGCAAATTAGTCAGCCCATATTGCAAAGCAAAACTAATGGCACACAACACCAATCCAATCAGCCATAGCAACCACCACGCATCGCTGGGGATGCTATGCAATTGCGCCATAAAATTGCCCTTGTACAACAGCAACACGGTGGTAAACAGTATCGTGCCAATCCATATACTTGCCGCTTTGAAATTCACGCTTAAGTGCTGTGTACGACGCACTATGACATTCATCAAAGCAAAACTAGCCCCCGCTGAAAGGCCTATCCATTCAGCCTGATTTTGCGGCAGCGGTAAACCTTGCTGTGTATCCCACAGCATAACGAATGCACCACCCAATGACAGCGCGATAATGGCGTAGCCATAATAATTTAATTTTTCGCCGAGTAGCCAGTATGAGAAAAATACCGTCCATAATGGCGCGAGATAAAACAGCAGCAGAATGCGCATAACTTCGCCATCCAACATCGCCAGTACATAGCCTAAATTAGTCCAGCCTGCACTCGCCATCAATGCAATACACAGCCACCCGGCAATTCGCAATTCGCGCCATATCGGCCCCAAGAGCAGCAGGCCTAATACCATTGCCATACAATAGCTGAGCAGCGTAGATAATTCGCCGCCTACCCCCATGTTGTTTAGTGCACGATAGGGGTACCATATCAGTCCCCATACCAGTGCCCCACTCAACAGGCATATCACCGACAAAACTTTTTGTTTTGATGCCACTCGCCACACCCTTATAATTGTGATTGTTCAGCTTAAGAAAAAATTATGAATCCTAATCTTGATAGTCTGCAGCCTTACCCGTTCCAGAAACTCGCCAATTTGTTCAGCTCAGTTGCACCCAACCCAACTTATCGGCCTATCAGCCTGCACATTGGAGAACCCAAACATGCCACTCCGAAATTAATCAGTGACGCATTAAGTGCCAATCTGGCGGGACTTTCGAATTATCCCACAACAGCTGGTAGTGACACGCTGCGTGGCAGCATTGCCAGCTGGCTTGAGCAACGTTACGATCTTCCTGCTCTGGATGCAAAGTCACAAGTCCTGCCTGTAAATGGCAGCCGTGAGGCGCTGTTTGCTTTCGCCCAGGCAGTCATTGACCGTACGTGTAACAACCCCACTGTAATTTGCCCTAATCCGTTCTATCAGATATATGAAGGCGCAGCTCTGCTGGCTGGTGCCACGCCCTATTTTCTCAACACCCTGCCAGAAGATAACTACGCGTTAAATTTTGAACAATTACCACAGGATGTTTGGCAGCGCACGCAACTGATATATGTATGCTCACCCGGCAACCCGACCGGACGTGTAATTGAACTTGCAGAATGGAAGACGCTATTCGATTTAGCCGACCGTTACGGTTTTATCATCGCTGCCGACGAATGCTATTCTGAAATATATTTCGATACGCCACCCCTCGGTGCATTACAAGCAGCACAACAACTGGGGCGCGGGAATTTCCGTAATCTGGTGTCTTTTTTCAGCTTATCCAAGCGTTCTAACGTACCGGGCATGCGTTCCGGCTTTGTGGCGGGCGATGCACAAATAATAGAAAAATTTAAACTGTATCGCACTTACCATGGCTGCGCCATGAATCCGGCAGTGCAAGCCGCTAGTACCGTCGCCTGGCAGGATGAAGGTCATGTCGCCGAAAATAGGCGCCTGTATATGGAGAAATTTTCACTGGTTAAACGCGTCCTGGAACCTGTACTGCCGGTGGCGCTACCGGATGCCAGCTTTTACTTGTGGCTACACGTGCCTGTAGTTGACACCCGCTTCGCGCAATTTCTGCATCGAGACTATAATGTTGCAGTGTTGCCCGGAAGCTTCCTGGCACGTAATGCTCATGGTATCAATCCAGGCGAAAATTTTATCCGCATCGCCTTGGTAGCTGAGCTGAGCGAAACCATGGAAGCCGCGCATCGCATCGCCGAATTTACCCGCAAACTTAACTAGGAAAATCATGGAACAACTGCAACAGATCATCGAACCCGCCTTTGAACACCGTGCCGAGATTACACCACGCAACGTAGACGCCAAACTGAAAGATGCAGTGGACACTGTTATTGGCCACCTCGACCATGGCATTCTGCGAGTGGCAGAAAAAATTGATGGTCAGTGGGTGACCCATCAATGGCTGAAAAAAGCAGTGTTATTGTCTTTCCGCATTGAAGACAATGCTTTCATCAAAGGCGGCTTTACCAATTATTACGACAAGGTACCGTCCAAATTTGCCGACTTCAACTCACGCGATTTTCGTGAAGGCGGTTTCCGCGTAGTGCCACCAGCTGCGGCACGCAAAGGTTCATTCATAGGCAAAAACGTGGTTTTGATGCCCTCTTACGTCAATATTGGCGCTTATGTGGGCGAAGGTACCATGGTGGATACTTGGGCGACAGTCGGTTCTTGCGCACAGATTGGCAAGAACGTTCACTTGAGTGGTGGAGTCGGCATCGGCGGTGTACTGGAACCGGTACAGGCCAATCCAACCATTATCGAGGACAATTGCTTCATCGGTGCGCGTTCAGAAATTGTCGAAGGCGTGATTGTAGAAGAAGGCGCGGTAATTTCGATGGGTGTCTATATCGGACAAAGCACCAAGATTTACGATCGCGAAACTGGCGAAATACATTATGGTCGCGTACCGGCTGGCTCCGTAGTAGTGTCCGGCAACTTGCCCTCCAAGGATGGCAGCTACAGCCTGTATTGCGCAGTGATCGTAAAGAAAGTGGATGCCAAAACCCGGGCAAAAGTCGGCATTAATGAGCTATTACGCGGAATTTAAAGCCAGTTTCACCCCGGGAAAAAGATTATGATCATTACACCTTTTTTACAGTTGGCTGCCGACAAACAGGCCTCTGATCTTTTCTTCTCCGCGGGTGCACCAATCAACATCAAGATCAATGGCGTGGTTATGCCGGTGAACGCAAAAAAACTTGATAACGAAATTATTAAGCGCATCGCCTATGAAATAATGACACCTGAGCAAATCGCTACCTTCGAGTCCAGCATGGAAATGAATTTTTCCTATCGTGTCTTTGATGCTGGAAATTATCGGGTGAATATTTTCCGCCAGCGAGGCAGCATTTCCATTGTCATTCGTTATATCCGGTTCAGCACTCTCAGCGCTGAGGATCTGCATCTGCCACCAGTATTGAATCAGCTCATTATGGAAAAGCGTGGCCTGATATTGGTTGCGGGTGCGACTGGATCGGGCAAATCCACAACAATGGCTGCAATGATTGAGCATCGTAAAAACATTGCCTCCGGACATATCCTGACAATTGAAGACCCCGTCGAGTACCTGTTTCAACATAATAAATCCATAGTTAATCAGCGCGAGGTCGGCGCCGACACGCTTTCCTATGGCAATGCTCTGGAAAGCGCCATGCGCGAGGCGCCTGACGTGCTAATGATAGGCGAAGTTCGCGACCGCGAAACATTCAAACATGCGCTGATCTTTGCCCAGAGTGGTCATTTATGCCTGTCCACGCTGCACGCCAACAATAGCTACCATGCTCTGAATCGCATCGTAAATTTCTTTCCGCATGATACTCGTCGAGCAATACTCGCTGACATGGCAATGAGCTTGCGGGCAGTAATTTCTCAACGTTTGCTACCCAACGTGCATGGCAAATTGGTGCCCGCTGTAGAAATTTTACTCAATACAACACTTATCTCTGAGCTGATTAAAAACGATGAAATCGATAAGATTCGCGATGCTATCGATCAAAGTGTATCGTCCGGTTCACAGACCTTTGAACAGGCATTATTCAAGCTGTATAAAAATGGGGATATTACTAAAGAAGATGCTTTACGCAACGCTGACTCGGCCAGTAATTTATCATCCTTGATCTATTACTCTTAGTTCAGCACGCTTAATTGCAGGTGACTTTGGCAGTTCCACACTGACAAATATTAAATATTTATGAATTCCACAAGATGAAATTATATGGCATTTCAAATTGCGACACTGTCAAAAAAGCCCGCGCCTGGCTGGACCAGCATCGTGCAGAGTATCAATTTCACGATTTTAAAAAACATGGCCTTGAACCGGAACTGGCGCAGTGCTGGCTGCAACAGATGGGATGGGAAAGTCTAATTAACCGTAAGGGTCTGACTTGGCGCGGCTTGTCAGTCGAACAAAAACAAGCCATCAATGACAACAATAGCGCTTTACCGCTGTTACTGGAAAAAACAAGCGTCATTAAACGCCCGCTATTGGAACAGGATGGCAAACTGCTGCATATCGGCTTCGACGATGTCAGTTACGAAAAAATTTTTAATTTCAAGTCTTAATCTATATATGCCCACCCTTGAACTCGCCAAACAACTTATCGCTCGCCGCTCGCTCACACCGTTGGATGAAGGCTGCTTGACTCTCATCGGCGCACGCCTCGAACCGCTTGGATTCAAGCTGGAAACATTACGCTACGATAATGTGGACAATCTGTGGGCACGGCGCGGCAGCAGTGGGCCAGTGGTATGCTTTGCTGGCCACACCGATGTCGTGCCGACTGGCCCACTGGATCAGTGGCACAGCGACCCATTTACGCCAACTATACGCGACGGAATGTTATATGGTCGCGGAGCTGCCGACATGAAGGGCTCACTGGCCGCCTTCGTCACATCCATCGAAGAATTTGTGGCAACACACCCCAATCATGCCGGCTCAATTGCCTTGTTACTTACTTCCGATGAGGAAGGCATAGCCGTAAATGGCACAGTTCGCGTAGTAGAAGCATTAAAAATGCGCGGAGAAAAAATGGATTACTGTATCGTGGGCGAACCCACTTCATCTGCAAAAACTGGCGACACCATCAAAAACGGTCGGCGCGGTTCGCTTTCGGGCAAACTTACTGTAAAAGGAGTGCAAGGTCATATCGCCTACCCGCACCTGGCCAAAAACCCCATTCATCTCGCCGCCCCGGCCATTGCCGAACTGGCCGCAATGGCATGGGATAAAGGAAACACTTATTTCCCAGCTACAACTTGGCAAATTTCCAACATACACAGTGGCACTGGGGCAACGAATGTCATTCCTGGCACAGTAGAAATCGACTTCAATTTTCGTTTTTCAACTGCAAGCACAGTAGAAGAACTGAAATCCAAGACCCACGCCATTCTTGATCAGCATGAGCTGAATTATGAATTGGCCTGGTCACTTTCCGGTAAGCCCTTCCTCACACCACGCGGTGATATGGTTGATGCAGTGGGTGCTGCTATCAAAGAGGTAACGGGTATCGAAACCGAACTTTCGACCAGTGGTGGCACCTCCGATGGGCGTTTCATAGCCGACATCTGCCCGCAAGTAATAGAGTTCGGTCCGATTAACGCAACGATACATAAACTCAATGAATGCGTATCCGTGACCGATTTGGATGTATTGTCCAAAATATACTGCCGCACACTAGTCAACCTGCTGGCCAATAAAACATGAGTGACTTGCATAACTTTGACTCCAGCGACGAACTTCACACCGTGCGTGACTGGTTGCGCTTTACGGTAAGTGCATTCAACGAAGCAAAGCTCAGCTTCGGGCATGGTTCAGCCAACGCATATGATGAAGCAGCCTACCTCATACTGCACACGCTGCATCTGCCATTGGACACACTGGATCCTTTTCTTGATGCGCGACTAATTTCAGACGAAAAAAATGCATTACTTGCATTGCTCAAGCAGCGCGTAGATCAACGAATTCCTGTCGCCTACCTGACGCAAGAAGCTTGGTTAGGAGACTTTCGATTCTATGTGGATAAGCGCGTCATCGTGCCACGCTCTTTCATCGCGGAACTGATACAAGAGCAATTTGCGTCTTGGATAGCTGATACGAAGATCGTGACCAACGTATTAGATCTATGCACTGGCAGTGGCTGTCTCGCCATTTTGGCTACGCACGCTTTTCCTGATGCAGCAGTGGATGCGGTTGACATTTCTCCAGCCGCATTGGAAGTTGCTCAGCGCAATATTGCTGACTATGGTTTGGAAGACCGAATCAACATTATAGAATCAGATCTATTTGCCAATCTGAAGGGTAAACAATACGACGTCATTATCAGCAACCCACCTTACGTGGATGCGCCATCCATGGCCTCGCTACCGTCAGAATATCGGCATGAGCCGCAACTCGCGTTGGGTAGTGGCGCAGATGGGCTTGATGCCACACGCAAAATATTGGAACATGCGGCCGACCACCTCAATCCCAATGGATTGCTAGTGGTAGAGATCGGTCATAATCGTCCCGCACTTGAAGCCGTATATCCCAATCTGCCGTTCATCTGGCTGGAGGTAGCAGCGGGTGACGAGTTTGTCTTTATGTTGCGGCGCGAGGATTTAATTCGTAACAACCTCAATTCAATCTGACACTACAGGGCACCTCTACAAATCTAATTTTGCATAGCGGTTGTTCGCAACAACTAGATTGTTAGAGGTGCTTTCAGGCAAGCGTTTTGGGGATTGGAAACACTACATTTTCGCTAATACCATCTAATTCACGTACACTCACTGCACCTAGCTCTTGTAGCCGTGCAATCACGTTCTGCACCAATATCTCTGGAGCGGAAGCACCGGCTGAGATACCGACACGCGATTTTCCAGACAGCCATTCAGATTTTAATTCACCAGCATTATCAACAAGGTAAGCTGGAACATTCATGTTGCGTGCCACTTCACGCAAGCGGTTTGAATTAGAGCTACTGGGCGAACCCACCACGATTACCAGGTCACATTGGTTAGTCAGATTTTTGACCGCGTCCTGTCGGTTCTGCGTAGCATAGCAAATGTCGTTTTTACTGGGGCCGGTAATGCCTGGAAATCGAGTCTTGAGTATTTCAATGATTGTAGCGGTATCATCCATTGAGAGTGTAGTCTGGGTAACAAAAGCAATGTTATTTGGATCTTTCACCTCAAGAAGCTGCGCGTCTGCCGGCGACTCCACCAGATACATGTTGCCGTCTCCCTGCCCCATAGTGCCTTCCACTTCGGGATGACCGGCGTGTCCTATCATTATAATTTCCTTACCCCGCAGGCGCAGGCGCGCAACTTCGCTATGCACCTTGGTTACCAGCGGGCAAGTTGCATCGAATACTGTAAACCCACGTGCCTCCGCTTCGCTTCGCACCGCTTGAGATACGCCATGTGCACTGAAAATGAGGATACTGCCTGCGGGTACATCAGCTAAATCATCAATGAACACTGCACCTTTTTTTCGCAAGTTAGCAACCACAAACTCGTTATGTACTACTTCGTGGCGTACATAAATTGGGGCACCATGCAGGTCTAGCGCGCGCTCGACCATTTCGATGGCGCGGTCAACGCCAGCACAAAAACCGCGGGGATTGGCGAGTAATATTTCCATTCTCTCTCTTCAATAAATAATAAATATCTCTAGAAATTCTGATTGATAGCCTGCCTATTAAATATATGCAGCACTAGGAAATTTTTCTGCGACTTACATTGGGAGAGCTCTAATTTTTAGCAACGCCCTGATTTGATATTCCCATGAATACAAAAAAACATCCTATGATTTTTTTGTAAAACTTTCCCACAGCATCAACCCTGCACCACAGGTAACTGCTGAATCTGCAATGTTAAATACTGGAAAGTGATAAGTATTCCAGTAAAAATCCAGGAAGTCCACCACGTAGCCGTAAGCAACGCGGTCTATCAGGTTACCCACTGCACCACCGAGAATCAATGTCAGAGCCAAACAGAACAGTTTCTCCTGCTTATGTTTATGTAGCAGCCATACTATCCAAACTGATGCAACCACGGCTATGACAGTGAAAAACCAACGTTGCCAGCCTCCAGCATTACTGAGGAAACTGAACGCCGCACCGCTATTGTGCACGAGCACCAAGTTAAAGAAATTTGTCACCGCCACGCTCTCGCCATAGTCAAAATTCCAGCTGATCCAGAGCTTGGTGATTTGATCGAGGATGATTATTACTGTTGCCAAACTTAACCAGTGGATCAATCTAGCGTCTCCCCCAACTGGCTTCGTCATGCTTTCCCCATCAGAGATAGAGCAGCATTAAGCATACTTCCTTACCTCACCATCACCCAATAAATTACTGACGCAGCGCCCACACAGCGTAGTATTTTGAGGATCGTTACCAACATCGGCACGGTAATGCCAGCAACGTTCGCACTTGGTATTCATACTCGGCATTACTTCAATGCGCTCTTCCGCTTCAGATGAAACACGATGCACGGTGACACGGGAAGTTATTAGCACAAAACGCAGGTCATCACCAAGGCGATCAAGCACATCGAAATTTTCATCCTCTGCGTAAATTTCCACCTCAGCGGCCAGCGCTTGGCCAATTAGCCCAGCAGCGCGCACTTCTTCGATGTGCTTATTTATTCTGGCACGCCAGTTACAAATAATCGTCCAATTTTTCACTAGCCCTTGATCATCTGATTTCGGCAAATCTGGTAAGGGAAACCAACCCTGCTGAAACACGCTCACGTCCTGCTGGCCACTCAAAGTTTCCCACGCTTCCTCTGCAGTAAAGCTGAGTATCGGCGCCATTAATCTCACCAGACTATGGCTAATATAGTGCAGTGCATTCTGTGCAGAACGGCGTGCGTACGAATTTTGTGCTGTGGTATAAAGACGATCTTTGAGGATATCCAGATAGAATCCACCCAACTGTTCGGAACAAAAAGTCTGCAATTTCTGTACTACCAGATGAAATTCGTAGCGTTCATAATCACCTCTAAGCTCTACTTGCAACCGGCTTACCAGCGCCAAGGCATAACGGTCAATCTCCATCCACTCGTCCACTGGCAAGGCATCTCGCTGCACGTCAAAATCTGCAGTATTCGCCAATAAAAAGCGTAAAGTATTACGGATACGACGATAGCTTTCCACCACACGCTTCAAAATTTCATCGGAGATAGTCATCTCGCCGGAGTAATCCGTCGACGCAGCCCACAGACGCAAAATGTCTGCGCCCAGCGTGTCAAAAATTTTCTGCGGTGCAATGACATTGCCCTTGGATTTGCTCATCTTATGACCATGGCCATCCACCACGAAACCATGGGTAAGCAGAGCATTGTAGGGTGCACGGTTATTCAATGCGCAAGAGGTAAGCAACGAAGACTGAAACCAGCCACGATGCTGATCCGATCCTTCCAGATATAAATCTGCCGGAAATGACAAATCTTTGCGTCGGTGTAACACCGACGCATGGGTCGTGCCGGAATCGAACCATACGTCCAGTGTGTCGGAAAGTTTGCGGTATTGTGCCGAGTCTTCGCCCAACAACTCTTTGGCATCCAACGAAAACCACGCGTCGATACCCTGTTGTTCGACGCGCTGCGCAACCTGCTCGATCAACTCAAGTGTGCGTGGGTGCAACTGCATGGTTTCATTGTGGACGAAGAAAGGCATCGGCACACCCCAATTACGCTGGCGAGACACACACCAGTCCGGGCGGTTTTCAATCATGGCTTTCAGTCGCGCCTTGCCCCATGCCGGATAGAACTGCGTGGCTTCGACCGCTTTATTGGCGAGGTCACGCAAGTTTGTTCCCTCGCCCGTATTCGAAAGGGAGTGCGTAGGCTGAAATTGTTCCATACCGATGAACCATTGTGGTGTGGAACGAAAAATGATTGGCGTCTTATGTCGCCAACAGTGCGGATAGCTATGCTGAATTTTTTCCAGGTGCATCAGATGACCGCTGGCCTGAAGTGTGGCGACCACCACATCATTCGCCTTCCATACGAACAGACCGCCGACCAATGGCGTGCTGGCAAGGAACTTGCCATCGTCGCCCACTGGGCTGTCATTAGGTAGCCCATATTTCTGACCAACGAAATAGTCGTCCAGGCCATGTGCAGGAGCAGTATGTACCAAGCCTGTACCCGCTTCCAGAGTTACATGATCACCACAAATAACGTTGACTCCACGTTTATCAAAAGGGTGATGTAATGGCAACCCATCCAGTACAACGCCCTTGCACACGGCGAGTACTTCACCTTTCAACTCATAGCGATCCAGGCAGGCTTGTTTCAGATCATCGGCCAATATCAGCAATCCGCGTGCTGTTCGTAGCAGCACGTAGTCAAAATCAGGATGTACGCTTACTGCCTGATTAGCGGGCAACGTCCATGGCGTAGTAGTCCAAATGACCGCATAAGCTTTTTCATCACTCGGTAAAGACACGCCAAAAGCCTTGGACAAAGAATCGTTGCTTATAACTTCAAAACCCACGTCAATCGCCGACGACGTTTTGTCTTCATGCTCAACTTCTGCCTCGGCCAACGCAGACTGACAATCCAGACACCAGTTCACCGGCTTACGTCCCTGATAAAGATGGCCGCGCTCGAATACTTTTCCCAAGGCGCGGATGATATCCGCCTCAGATTGATAGTTCATAGTGAGATAAGGATTGTCCCAATCACCCAACACACCCAGGCGAATAAAATCCTTTTTTTGACTCTCGATTTGCTCGGTGGCATATTCACGGCACAGCTCGCGAAAGCGAGCAGGCGGCATCCCTTTACCATGCTTCTTTTCTACCTGCAATTCAATCGGCAGACCATGACAATCCCAGCCGGGCACATACGGTGCATCGAAGCCGGACAAAGTTTTGCTTTTGACAATCATATCCTTGAGCACCTTGTTCACCGCGTGGCCAATGTGGATGTCACCATTAGCGTAAGGTGGGCCGTCATGCAGAATGAACTTTGGGCGTCCAAGGCTAGTGGCGCGTATTTTTTCATAGCGTTGCTGTGCCTGCCATTGAGCAAGCATCTGCGGTTCACGCTTGGCCAAATTACCGCGCATGGGAAACGGCGTATCGGGAAGATTAAGAGTTTTTTTATAATCCATCATGTTGTATAAACCATAGTTTTGCATTACACACGTCAAGCTCAATCTGTTGCGTCAAGCTTTGCAGATCAAGATACTTCACTTCGTCGCGCAGTTTGTGCAGGAAATCCACGCGCAAATGCTTGTTATAAATTTCGCCAGTAAAATCGAATAGATGCACTTCCAGTACTGGCTTGCCATTTTGTTTCACAGTGGGACGAACACCCAAGCTTGCTACACCTTGCATTTGTGGCAAACCATCCCCTTGCACCCTTACGACAAAGATACCGCTCAGCGGCGGCCGATTGTGCTTCAACTGGATATTTGCGGTTGGAAAACCGAGCTGCCTGCCTAAACCGTCGCCATGAACCACACGCCCGCCGATACTATAAGGCCGCCCCAAATAACGGTGTGCAGCACGAAGATCACCTTTACTAAGCGCTGCGCGCACCGCCGTGCTGGATATGCGTACACCATTGTGCGACACCCTATGCATGACCTCCACTTCTATACCAAGTTGACCGCCTATTTTCTCCAATAACGCAATATCGCCGCTGCGTCGATTGCCGAAGCGAAAATCATCGCCAATCAGCACATACTTCGCCGCCAACTTGTCAGACAATGCATGAATGAAATCTGCTGCACTCATCTGTGCAAAACTGCTGTTAAAACGACATACATAAACGCGATCCACACCGAGTATCGCAAAAAATTTAAGCTTCTCACGCATACTGGTCAGCCGTGCAGGTGCCTCCTGCGGTGTAAAAAATTCACGCGGATGCGGCTCGAACACAAGCACGGCAGTCGGCAGTTCAAGCTGCTGAGCTGCCATTTTTAATTGCTTGAGTAACGCCTGATGTCCCAGGTGTACTCCATCAAAATTACCGATAGTGAGTGCAACAGGCGTTTTGCCCGTTAAGTGGAGTCCGCGAAAAATCAACATTCAGGCTAGTTCGCCAGTTAAAAAGAGTGCGATTATACCGTGAGAGCACAGAATGGTCGCAAGGCATGGAATATATTCTGCATCGATGCCTGCCTTGCTCAAATTGAAACCTTAATAGTCTGAGTCTATTTTTAATGGACAGAATAGTCCACTCACTATCCTAAGTTAAATACTGCTTGGGGAATTTTGTTGAATAGCTAAAGTGGGCACAGGTATAAACCGGTCATGGTGTAGCAATCGGCGAGACTCTGTGGCGATCTATTCGTTAGAAAAACCCTGGTGTAATTTATCCAATCACGTCAGGAAAAATCCCAGTGTCATTAATATACCGACAGCCACAATAAATATTCGCAATGCGCGCTGCGAAATACGATATGCAAACGTAGCGCCGACATAACCACCAACAATCGCGGCAACGCTCAGCACCCAAAGATGCTCGCTGGCGATAACTCCCCCAGCCGCATAAACTACAACAGCAATAGCCGTGAGCAGCGCGGAAACGATATTTTTGACGCCGTTCATGGCTATCAAGTTTGTTTGTCCTAATAAACCCAGGGCAGCCAGCAAGATGATGCCCAATCCGCCATTAAAATAGCCACCATAGACACAGACTAAGAATAAAACGATGAACGCTATCATTTTTTGTGAGTGCGGTCGCTGGACCGGGATCGTATTTGTAGCTTGGGATGGCAATTGTTTCGCTTTACCAATCAACCTCGGTCCAATAAAAAATATGGTGGTGGCAAACAATATTAGCCAGGGAATTAGCATCAAAAATAGCTGTTCACTGCTGAATAACAAAATAACCGCACCGACACTGCCACCAATGATAGCGATCAACATGATGGTCGAATATTTTATGCCCGCAGGAAATTCTATATCATGCCGAAAGCGCCAGGCGCTGGCGATGTAGCCTGGTAGTAGTGCCGCCGTGCCGGTTGCATTTGCAACTACGGGCGGCACTCCAGCAAAAATCAGGGCCGGTAGCGTGATAAAACTGCCGCCGCCGGCAACGGCATTGAGCGCGCCGCCGAAAAAACCGGCGGCAACGATGATTATCCATTCAATCATGTAGACTTTGACTTCTCGTAACGTAACTCGGTGCAAATATACATATTTGAAGATATGCCGTGTGAAGTCAACGAGCAGAGCGTTCCATAAAACTTAGCTCAAATACACATGACTCCAATACCTGATTCCTTTCCTTTGTACGCTCAGTGGAGAAAAGATAAATTGACAAAATATATGACTGGTCATATTATTCATGTTAATTATGACAAACAAGCCATCTAAACGCGAAACTAAGCGCGAAAAGTTACTCGACCAAGGCGTCCATCTACTGATGAGCCAGGGTTATCATGCAACCGGTATTAATGAAATAGTAAGTGCAGTACAGGTACCAAAAGGTTCTTTTTATAGTTATTTTGATAGTAAAGAAAATTTTGCTGCTCAGTCAATTAGTCATTATATCGAACCGTTTATCGAGCTCTTAACGAAGCATTTACAACAGCCACAAGTTGACCCACTCACAGCTTTAAAAAATTACTATTCAGAACTTATAGCTGGAGTGGAAAAAAATGGATACAAAGGCGGATGTTTATTGGGCAATCTGATGGGGGAAATTGGTGATACCAGCGAGCTATGCAATCAGTCGATAAAATCTGCTGTTGAACGCTACAAATTGCTGCAATATAACGCATTATTGCAAGCACAAAAAGAAGGTACAGTACGTACTGACAGAAGTGCCGAAACAATGGCTAACTTATTGATAAATAATTGGCAAGGTGGATTGTTACGGATGAAAATCGAACATTCCGTGCAACCTTTGCATGAGTTTCGTGATACGTTACTAAATGATTATTTTTTGCCTGGTTAATTTTAGGTTGGAAACAAGACAAGATGACACAATTTTCAGTTGTTTGGATGTTTTGTGACGACCAATAACAAGACGAACGACCATTTATTAACCAAGGAGTTTTGATATGAATGAAGAAAAAACTTTGATGGATTTTGTTAAACAAGCAAAATCGCAAATTACCGAAATAGATGTATCAAATGTTAAATCTCTATTGGATGAAGGCTATTCGGTATTAGATGTGCGAGAACCTGCTGAATTTATGTCAGGCACTATTGAGGGCGCGTTGAATATTCCCCGTGGAATACTGGAAGTGGCGGCTGACCGTCAAAATGCAGGTCGTAATGAAAATTTGACTGACCGCAATAAGAAATGGCTATTACTTTGCGCCAGTTCGGGGCGTTCTGCAATGGCTACAGCTGTGATGCAACAAATGGGCTTTAAAAACATCAAGAATATTAATGGCGGCATTACAGCCTGGAAAGCTGCTGGATTAGCAGTGAAAGCTCCATCACAGACATAAGTGTTACTTTTAAAAACTGTGTAACCAAAAAGTTTTAATCGATGTGGCCACAATGGCCTATATCGTTTTTATTACAACCATTAAAAGATGACTGGTCATCTTATTACATAGGAGACAATGTGCCTAAATATATTATTGAACGAGAAATTCCTGACGCAGGCCAATTAGACGCTGCAGGGTTGCAACAGCTATCACAAAAATCTTGCTGCATTCTGAACGATATGGGGCCGCAAATTCAGTGGGTAGAAAGTTATGTAACGAACGACAAAATCTATTGCATTTACATTGCCCCCGACAAACAAAGCATTAAAACACATGCAGAACGTGGAAAATTTCCGGCAAATTCTATTGCCGAAGTAAAAGCTATGATCAATCCAACCACAGCCGAACATAGCAGCGGTCCAGCATTATGAAAATTCAATGGGAAAACAATATTTTTTCATTAATTAATAACCACTTAAAGGAGTCATTATGACTAGCGCAACTAAACGTATCATTGTTGTTGGTGGCGGGATTGGCGGCACGATGACCGCTAACAACTTAGTCGCTAAGTTTTATCCTGAAATTCTAAATCGTGAAATTGAGATTATGATGCTCTCAAATTCCCCTAACCATATTTACAAGCCCGCCAATATGTATGTGGCTTTTAGTGCTTTTCATCCTCATGAATTAGTCCGTAAACAACGTTCATTATTACGCCCTGAAATTATTTTTCATGTTGATGGTGTTGAAGCTTTTGAATTTGAGAAAAACCGCGTCCTTTGTGAAAGCGGCAAGCGATACGAATATGAGTATCTTGTTATTTCAACAGGCTGTATTCCTGCGCCAGAACGTGTTGAAGGGCTGAAGGAGGCAGGTGATCATTTTTATCAGACTAAAGCAGCGCAACAACTCGCTCAAAAATTACGCACCATCGAAGAGGGTCGTATATTTATAACAGTCAATTTCCCAAAAACCCCGAACGTACCCCATCAATGTGGTATTGCTCCTATCGAAACTACGCTAATGCTTGATGATTATTTACGTAAACGAGGTGTACGAGACCGCGTAGAGATTATTTATAGCTATCCTACGGTCTCTCAGTTATTGCGTAATTGTTTATTTTTACAGAAACCGACCTGCGATGTATTGCCTACCATCTTTGATAGTAAAAACATTAGCTATCAACGTGGTTTTACTTTGGACAAGGTTGATCCCGAAGCAAAAATAGCTTATTCGGAAGAAGGCAACTCCCAAGAATTTGATATTTTAATGGCCACTCCACCTATCCGCGCAGTAGATGCCGTAATTAATTCAGGAAAATCAGAAGCACAAAATAATGAAGGCTGGTTACCTACTGACTTTGAAACCTTGAAAATGTACGGTACCGATAATGTCTATGTTATGGGCGATACCGTTGATTTGCCCGTTAGTAAAGCTGGGGGCAGCTGTCATAACCAGTCACCTGTTGTCGTGGAAAATATCGCTTCGGAAATTCGTCGCGGTTATACCTCTGCCATTTATGATGGAAAAGTTCAAGCAATCGCTCAAATGGGATTGGAAGCCGGCATGCCGCTCTGGTACGACTATAAGCATGATGTACAGGTCGCCCCACCTACCAAGCTCGGGGGATTAATGCGTAAAACGTTTAATCGCGGTATTTATTGGGCCGTTGCGCGTGGAATAGTTTGAATAAAGGGGAGTTACTTATGTCTGAGCAAAAGCAGTTAAATACAATTGAAGAAAACCTTATGTCGAATGCAGCCCTTAATAATCCCGCAACTATCGAGGGTATTCAGAGCTTAATCGAAAAAACGGCCCCATTAGTACAAGCTGGTCGGTTTAACCATATCATCGATTTATTGTCACTCATATCAGACAATATTGAATTTCTTGATGAAGCGTCACTGGAAAAAACCACTAAAGTCGGCGAGGAAATTTTAGCGCTGGGGTGGACAACCGGTAATGCTATTCGTATGGCGAACGCTCAAACAGAAGCATTAGAAAAGCCACCCGGCTTGTTTCAATTGATGAGCTCCTTAAACGACCCCGATGTTCGTCGTTCATTACATTTCTTTATTGGTACGATGCGCATTATTGGCCGTCAGATGAAAAATAACTAACTAGTAAACTTCAGGAGGGCAGCTTACTTATGCTGATAATCAGAGAAACAAAACCTGAACCAAGTGCTGGTTTTTAGGGTTCATCCGGTAAGTGCGTACTTCTTGCAAGTGCGCACTTTTTACTTTTGGGGGTAGGCGACTGGATTAGATTTGCTCTCATGCAGTGCCATTATTTCAACGTGAAAAGACCACGATCTTTCGAGCCATGAAAGGCTGGCTATCGAATTTTAAGTATGCTGATCTACTCAGTTTTGCACTGTATTTGACAAAAAACTGTAACATCATGACTTCCCCACTTTTTTCTTCAAACTTTATATTCCAATTGGTTCAGGTCTGTGGAGCGGGAATGCTTCTGGTTGCCCGAATGGCAGACTTTCCACATAAATAGATTGCGATGGGAATGCAAAACTGGCCTTCTCAGCTTCGACAATTTCCTTGATTTTATAGGCCAAGCGTTGTTTCACTTGCAGCCACTCACCCCATACGGTCGTTTTAGAAAAGCAATAAAGCATAATGTCGATACTCGAGCCGCCAAATGAATCCAAAAAAACGAATGTTTTTGTGCGTTCTGGATTGGTTTCAAAATCTCCACACTCGTGAATATAGGTCGTAATTGCACGAATAATATTCTGGATTTGTTGTGTAGTAGAACGGTATTCAACTCCAATCATCCAATAAATTCTCCGGTTGGTCATCCGAGAGTAGTTGATCAACGCTTCATTGGCCAATTTGGAGTTAGGGATCGTGACCAGAGCTTTATCAAACTGACGAACTTTTGTTCCACGAAATCCGATTTCTTCAACAGTACCTTCCACGTCAGGCGTCTTGATCCAATTCCCTTTTTCAAAAACATGGTCTAAGAAAATGGTGAGCCCCGCAAACAAATTCTTGATAATATCCTGCGCGCCGAGGGCAACCGCCATACCGACCAAACCCAAGCTACCGAGGACTGCCGCGACATTAAATCCCCATTCTTGAAACACAGCGGCAATACCTGAGCACACAACTACAAATTTTGCGATTTTTATGAAAAAGCTTTTAATGGTTTCATGCATGCTTTCGTTGCCAAAGATCATACTGGATCGATTTAGCAATAGTGACAGCGGATCAAGCATTCGAAAAATGGACCAAAAGATCGTGAAGGCAATAAGGGATCGGATGATTTGCCCAAAAATTGTATTTAACGCTGGAGATAGTTCGACGACTTGTCCTGAAATATAGAGACCAATAATTACAAAGGTAAATTCAAGGGGACGTTTAATAGCTTCCAGGATACGGTCATATATATCTGTTTCGGATTGTCTACCCAGCCTATGGCAGACATAGCAAAAAAAGCGAGAGAAAATTCGACGAACAAGCAAGAAGCTTAGAAACACGCCTATCGCAATGAAAATATCACCCAGGGTGGTATTCAGAATGCCAACACGCCACACCGTAAGAATTTCTTGCCAAAAATCATGAAGCATAAATCGAAGGTACCAAAAGAATTAAGGAAAAAAAGGTAGGAAATTCAACCGCGCAATTAGAAGTATCCCTGACCACCGCTCCTCGGTCAATGCCAACTTTTAAGATTTCGTCTGTACACAAATAGATAGATAAGAGAGCAAGCACTCGCCTGCCATCCTTAATCAGAAGGGTCTGAGCAATGGCATTATAAATCAAGCAAGCATACGCGATCACACCGCCCTGACATGCTTCCAGCACAGCCCCGTAAACGACGCATACGAGTTATTTTGCTACAGCCTTTTATCGATACTTGCCAACCTCAATTCCCGCCCAAGCTCTCATATCATTATCCACACCAAGGCTATGCCAAAGCCTTGGTCGCACGAATGAGTAGCGTTAGACGGCTTATCCGGTAGATATTTCACTCACAGATTGCCAAGGTGGCTGTAAAAAGCTATCCGTGATGCAATATACAATGGGCTACTTTAAACGACTGCCAATTCTTCGAGATATTAGCAGTACCCACAAAGCGGATGGCAACATCTCTTATGATATATTTTTATACAAAACAAATAGGATAAACAGTATGAAGACAGTAGATGCAATACGTTCACGCCGAGCAGTTAAACATTTTGACGCCAGCCACAGCATGACAGAAGAAGAAGTAAACGAGCTTCTATCTTTGGCTGTACTTGCACCTACGGCGTTCAATATTCAAAACTGGCGCTACGTCGTAATAACTGACCAAGAACTAAGAACACAAATCAGGCAGGTGGCTTGGGGCCAAGCACAAGTAACAGATGCGTCGTTGTTCATTATTCTATGTGCCGACCTGAAGTCATGGGAAAAGCAGCCTGGTCGTTACTGGAATAATGCCCCAAAAGAGGTCCAGGAATTTATGCTTCCAGCTATCGATAATTACTATCGAGGCAAAGATCAGGTTCAAAGAGATGAGGCAATGAGATCTTGTGGCATAGCCGCGCAAACATTAATGCTTACCGCAAAATCGATTGGATATGACTCATGTCCCATGGATGGTTTCGATTTCGAAAAAGTTGCTGAGCTTATTCACCTTCCTGACGACCATGTAATTGCAATGTTTGTTGCAATTGGCAAAGGCACAAAGGAAGCGTGGCCACGGCCGGGTCAGCTAGCGCTAGATGAAGTGGTTATCCAAAACAAGTTTGCAAAGCAATTTAACGAGTCAGGTTATGAGTCTTCTTGTGACTGAAGTTACAAAAATCGATGAGGTCACAAAATCAATGTAAAATCAATACAGTTAGATTCTATTTATAAATTGAACTAATCTCAATCTGATCTGACAATGCACTTGTAAAAGTGAGCGTTACCGAGTTTGATATGGGTGTCGAATCCGTCATCAAACATAAAGAAAGGTAACGCTCATGTTTCATACTAACAACCCAATCATTAAACATAAAGCAGGATTGCTCAATCTTGCTTCAGAGCTTCAAAACGTCTCCAAAGCCTGCAAGATTATGGGCGTATCAAGAGACACGTTTTATCGCTATCAAGAACTCGTTGAAACCGATGGTTTAGAAGGACTTATCAATCGCGAGCGCCGCGTACCTAGTCGACACTGAATTATTTGATTCTGTTGTTAAGATCAGGCTACGTAAGCAGCCTGAGTGCTAATCTGTTTTACGCCTCTGTACTTAATGCAATGCCATAGCGAGATAATGATGTTTTTTGTGCCATAGTGGTTATTATCTGTGCCTAAAAAACAGGCAACAATAAAATCCCTCATCCACTTAATGAAGAAGTTCCAGGCTGCAGCAGCTATCAGGACGTTTAGTTGGTCGCCCACCATCCCTTAAAGGAAGTTACGTCCCAGCAGATAATCTGATTTCAGATGGTAAATAACCGGTTCAATCCCTGCCCATCGTCTCAGCAGTATTAAGCCTAACAACATACTTCGCGAACATAGCCTTATTAAATTTTGGTTACAGAAGGTGTAGACGATTGGGAGCTAGTATAATTTACTCAATAAATTTCTTGTCATTGGGTTATCAAGCATGAGTCCGAGTGGTAATTTTATTCAGCGCGATGTGTTACCTCCTAACGACCCGCAGCGTGCTTTGTTGCATAACGTGGTGCATACCCGCCCGAGCCAACGTATCCGTTTACCAGCGTTGGTGGTTTATGTGGCGGTTTTCAATGATGGTGTCACGCTTGAGCAAGAATGTGAGCATTTGCGCCGACTCCCCTGTCAAGAAGCGCTCGTAATTGGACATTTGCAGGATAACTTTCTGAGGTTGCGGCTACAGGGTTGTAGCTTAAGGTGGGAGCGCCACACCGAATTCACTTCTTATTCGCTTGTGCAACACTTGCCTGAAGTCGCACAATTAGGAGCAGCAGACCCTGAATTGCATTCGTTTTTAGCCCTGCCAGAAGGTTGGTTAGCTGGGATTCCTGGCCGTACTTTTGCTGCTATCAAGCTAGCCATGGTACATGGCGACTTAAATCACCCGGTAGAGGCCCTTGCATTAGCACGCAATTGGTTTGGTAAAAACCCCGTTGTAGCTTCTCTCATCGGAAGGGATAGCAACTCTATAGCGGTTACAGATTTTATGCTGCGTTACAGCGGTTTTGAACGCATGCTTGTAATTGCGCCGACTGAAACATCCGAATCACGTGCTGGACGTATTTCACAGCGCCTGCTCGAACTCGAAACTTACCGCCTTGCCGCACTGCGAAGTCTGCCAGCGGCTAAACAGCTTGCCCCCGAGTTAACAAATGCTGAGCAACAGTTAGTCGAAATCACAGCGCAGCTGGAAATAAAAGCCGCATCTGAACAAGAATTACTAGATCGATTAATTTCACTGGCTGTAAGTATTGAACGTGCTAATGTCAAACACATGTATCGCTTTGCAGCCACGCATGCCTACGACAAAATAATGACTCAGCGCATCACCGAGTTAAGAGAAAAAGCCATCCCTGGAACGCCAACTATTGGTGAATTTATGGGACGTCGCCTCTCTCCAGCCATAGCAACTGTTGAAGCTACTGCGCAACGCATGGTTTCACTTTCTGAACGCATTTCGCAAACTAGCGCATTGCTGCGTACGCGAGTTGACATAATGACCGAGTCGCAAAACCAACAGTTACTCGAAAAGCTTACGCGTGGACAAGAACTTCAGTTGCGGTTGCAAAGTATGGTGGAGGGTTTATCGATTGCCGCTATTTCATATTATGTAGTCAGCTTGCTACTGTACGCAGCCAAAGCAGGCAAGGCTGCTGGTTTACCGATTCATCCTGAGTTGATTACCGGGGTAATGATCCCGTTAATCCTCTGGGCAGTCTGGTATGTAACTCGCCGCATTCACGATAAAGTTATTAAGCTGAATTGATAGTATTTGGTAGTTCATATTCAACAGACCGTATCAATTACAAATAGGATCTTTCATTACCATCACGCAATACTCTCAACATTCTTGTGAATATTTATAGAGGTGCCCTTTAGTAAATACCCGCTGCTTAATTTGTCATTCTTCCAATCACCCTTGGCGGCCCAGCGCTTCTAAGGATTCGGATAGACCATTATTATGGCTTACGTTCGATTTGTGGTAACCAGCCAGGATTTACACCTTCTCCGCCATACGCTCCACGGGTATGTGCATTCCGCTTGCGATTGTTAAAATCCATATCCCAGTCTTTAAAAACGCGAAATGAGGTGGTGTCTACCAGTCTGGATTTCAAGTTAGATACTTTTGGATAAAGATCCATAGCGCCCAATGGGGCAAATGGATTCACTAGATAATCAGCAGCATCATCTCTTTTGCCAATGCTATTGGATTCCTGCGAATTGGCAACAACAGGTTTAGAAGCAAAGATCACATTAGCTGAAACGTGTTGAATAAAATTTTCGCTGCCCTGACCTGATATGATTGAAATGCCGATTTCAGGGGTAATAACAGTATTGTAGAAAACGTGTATGGTGCGTGTAATATCATTATGTGGCTGAATTCTGATCGCATCCCCATGGCCGCTGACAAAAAGGTTGTTATACAAGGCAAGGTTCCCTTCTCCCTGAAAAAGCGATTCGGTAGGGTTTTGATAGAAGAAGTTGCCATAGATTTCGTAGATATCTTTCGACCCATTCCCAGTGACGGGCCAATGACCCACGAGTACATTAGGACGTGCGAATGTTCCGGTGGCGGCTCCTTTCTCTTTGCTAAAAACGTTGTGTCGGATGGTTGTGACGCTTGGATCGAGAGGCATACCCAGAATCTCTGGCCGCACATTTTGATGCTTGATTTGCAAGTTGTAACCCGTCGTATCAACGACTACATTGTGCTCTATCAATCCCGCCACAAATGGTGCGGTGCCGTCAGAATTGCCCAGATAAATCCCGGTGCCAGCACCCCTAATTGTGTTACTTCGAATAACCCAATTCCACGCCGGACACTTTGTAGAGATCCCCACAGTTTGTTGGCTATTGCCATGACCTTCAAATACCAGATTTTCCAGCGTGATGTGGTGAGCCCAATCAGCGTGTCCTTCGCATTTAACGCCGTCCACAGCCATGCCCTGCCCTTCAAGCTCTAAATTACGGATAACAATGTAACTGGCGTTAATAATGCTGATTGTATTGTTTCTAGGATTTGCCACAAAAACAGGGCGAGGGCCGTTGGACGGACCTGTAATGATGATGGGTTTGTCCTCATCCCCGTGTAGCCGATGCACAGGTAAACCTTTTTTGTAAACGCCGGGCTGTAGCAAAAGAGTATCGCCTGGCTCCAGCCGAGAAAGTAATGCACGATAATTATCAGCGTCAGCTTTAACGATGCTGGCGGCTTGTGATATTGAACTGCACAGGAACAGAAGAAACAAAACTACGTGTCGTAAGAAAATACAAGGCATGTTTTAGTTTGTTGCGTCAATAAAAATCAATACCACGGTATACATTATTTATGCAAAACACTCCGCACCTTGTTTTTGCGTGCACCACATAATTAATTGATATCGATACAAAGTTAATATGTTGTTAAGCTCGAATTAACGCCCATACAACCTGCGCCCACGGATGCGAGCACGATGCGCACTGCGCTCCTCGCTTTCCGTTAACGGCTTGGGAGTTTTATTGGCGAATGGATTTTTGCCTGCCTTGAATTCTATCCTGAGTGGAGTTCCTTGCAGGTTGAAGGCAGTACAAAAAGTTCGTTCCAGATAACGGCGGTAACTTTCCGGTATTTTGTCCAGCGCGCTGCCATGAATCACGATTAGTGGCGGATTGCTGCCACCTTGGTGTGCATAACGTAACTTGGGGCGAAACTGTGAGCGCGGCGGCTGCTGCTTTTCCACGGCAGCTATAAGTACCCGTGTGAGCTGAGGCGTAGGCAGTTTGGCCATGGCCGCTGCATAAGCCTCATCCACCGATTTCAATATGCCGGCAACGCCATTTCCAAGGAGTGCAGAGATGTAATGCAATTTGGCAAAACTGAGAAAATGTAGCTTGCGATCAAGATCGCGTTTAGTCGTCTCGCGTTGGTAGTCGTCCAGCCCATCCCACTTATTTACTGCTAGTACCAGTGCACGTCCAGCTTGCAAAACGAAATCTGCGATATGCGCATCCTGCTCGGTTATGGTCTGTTGCGCATCTACCACGATAACGACAACATTGGCGTCTTCTACCGCTTGCAATGTTTTTATTACGGAAAACTTCTCGACTGCTTCGTCGACTTTGCCACGGCGACGAACACCAGCGGTGTCTATAATCGTGTATTGTTTTCCATTACGTTCAAAATCAATATAGATGCTGTCGCGTGTGGTGCCAGGTTGGTCGAAAGCAATTACCCGCTCTTCACCTAACAGCGCATTAACTAAGGTGGATTTACCAACGTTAGGGCGGCCAACAATAGCCATCTTCGGTTGATCAGAATGATTCTCATCATTTTCAGCCTGAGGTGGTAACTCTTCCAGTGCAAGCTCCACCATTTCACTTACATTGTCACCATGTGCTGAAGAAATAGGCAACGGTTCACCAATACCCAATTCAAAAAACTCATTGACTACAGCAGCACGTTGCATGCCTTCAGCCTTGTTGACCAAGAGCAACAGCGGACGTCCAGCTTTGCGCAATTGTTCGGCAATAATTCTGTCCTGCGGGGTCAATCCTTGTCGTCCATCAACCAAGAACAACACCAAGTCAGCTTCGTCCACCGCTTGCCGCGTTTGTTTGGCCATTTCGTACAGAATGCCGTCCTTGGCGACTGGTTCCAGCCCACCAGTATCCACCACTAGAAATGGCCGTTCTCCAACGCGCCCGCGCCCATAGTGGCGGTCACGCGTGAGCCCTGGCTGATCAGCCACCAGAGCATCACGGCTACGCGTAAGGCGGTTAAATAAAGTGGACTTCCCTACATTGGGACGACCGACTAAAACGAGTGTGGGTAACATTTCTGACTTTCAATTAGGAACAAATTTAAGAGCGCCTCTTAAACTCAAATTTCTAGGCACGAATAGAATCCGTAGAATTGTATACTATTGATATATAGATAATAATTATTCGAGTAACGCCACATTGCGATTAAACGATGGTAAGCAAGCAAGCCGCAAAGCGGCAGCTTGCAAAATTAGATTTTAGAAGTCTCTTTAATGGAGGATAACCGAATACAAACCACCATCTTGAGTTTGCACCAGCAGACCGCCATCAAATTTCATCGGAGCAGTCAACATTGCGCTACCATCGGTCTTGAGTCTTGCCACCATACTGCCATCCTCACGGCTCAGTGCATGTAGATACCCTTCATAATCGCCCACTACCAGATTATCTCCATATACTTGGGGTACAGTGGGTTGACGCATGAATAGCTGATCATTTTTCCAAACTGAACTTCCACTACTTTTATCCATCGCCAATACAGCACCACTAGTATTCGTACTATAAAGATAATTATGAAATAGCTGGATACCCTTATCGCTGGATAGATCCCGACTCCATAGCAAGCTACCTTGGGACAAGCTGTAACATGCCACGCGCCCTTGAAAAGCCACTGCACAAACCTGTTCGTCATCTAGCACCGGCGAACTGGTAATGTCGCTGATCCGTTCCAACTCAGTGTTGCCTCGCGGCAGAGACACGACTGTTTCCCATATGACGATGCCTGAACTTAAGCTAATTGCCGTTAGTTTACCAGCAGGCAACCCGGCGAATACTGTGCCACGTTCAACTGCAACACCAGCATGGCTACGTACAATCAGCGAGGGTACCGCGTGCTCATACTGCCATAGACGACTGCCATCCGTAGCATCTATTCCTGAAAGGCGGCCGTCAGCGGTACGCACTACCACTATACCATCGACAACGGGTGCTACATTCAACACTTCGCTGGATACTTTCGTTGTCCATAGTGATTTACCATCTGCCGCGAAGGCAGCCAATTGGCCTTTCCCACCACCAACAAGTACCAAACCCTCTCCCACCCCTACTCCAGCAGAAATGGTAAAGCCACTGTCGACACGCCACACTTGTTTTCCTGTTACAGGATCAAGTCGAAACAACTCACCCTCGGCATTGGCGGCATACACCGCATCACTGGTTACAGCAGGCTGCAGTACATAATTTTCACTCTCACCGATTTTCTGATGCCAACGCACATCAAACGTAGCAGCTTGTTTAAATTCGACCAACTCTGCTGGTTCCTTGCCGGTCTTTTCGCTGCTAAACCAGCCAGACACAGTGGAGCAACCTGCCAACATGGCAAGTAGCAACAACGCGGCTGTGCGAATAATCATTTAGCCCCTCCAAGCGCGTCCAATTTAACTTGAATCAATGTGCGATACTGACTCTGGGCAGCGGTTTTATTTAATGCAAGCTGGTAAGCGGCTCGTGCTTCATCAGCCTTGCCCTGTGCGTGCAACACGTCACCCTTAAGGTCGGCATACAAACCTTCGAATGATTCAGCATGCTTTTGGTTCACCAGCTTAAGTGCATCATCGTATTTTTTTTCATCCAGTAAGACACTGGCCAGCTTGAGACGCGCTACATTCTGTAGTCCAGTTTCCTCAGCATGTTTAATCACCCACTCTAGTTGCGTTTTAGCGCGCGGCAAATCATTACTTTCAATATTAACCTGTGCCGCCAGCAGAGCCGCTCGTGGCGCGTAAACGGTAGAGTCATAATTGTCGATCACAGCTGTCGCGGCATCATTAATCCGCTTAGGATCGTTGCTAGTTAGCTGTTTTTCCAGTTCTCCATATAACATACTGGCTTCAGTCAACTTTTTTTCAGTATAAAATTTCCATCCCTGCATCGCAGCGAAACCGACTATAACCAAGGTCACAGTTATCAACAGCCACTTGCCATTGTCACTCCACCATGCCTTAAATTCATCTACTTGTTCCTGTTCCTGCAAATCTAGTACCGCCATTTTTTCTATCCTTGTTTAATCAGTTCATTAATTTTGGCCGGCAATTCGTCAAATGCCACCTGCATTTGTTCGCCACCGCGTAGCGATTTGAGTGTAGCCATCCCGGTACTCACTTCATTGTCACCGAGAATAACTGCAAAGAAGGCATTACTGGCATCTGCCTTTTTCATCTGTGATTTAAAGTTTCCCCCACTGCAATGCAACACAACGCGCAGCCCTAAATCTCTCATTCGCTCCGCCATCAAGCTAGCCATGCCATCTGCCATCTCACCTTGATGCACTACATATACATCTAGTGGTGCTGATGGAGTCTCCATACCATCTTCCAACAACAGTGCCAGCAAGCGTTCTATACCCATGGCAAAACCGGTGGCCGGTGCAGGTTTTCCGCCAATTTGCTCAATCAGACCATCAAAACGACCACCAGCACAGACAGTTCCCTGCGCGCCGAGACGGGTAGCAACCCATTCGAATACAGTGCGATTATAATAATCCAGCCCACGCACTAAGCGTGGATTTATCTCAAACGCCACTTCGTGACGATGCAGGATTTTTTGAACTGCCTCAAAATGTTCAAGTGCGTCTTCTTCCAGCTCCTCCATCAGACTAGGCGCGGCCAATATTATTTCTTGCATAGCCGGATTTTTGCTATCAAGTATGCGTAGTGGGTTACTGTGTAAACGGCGCGAGGCATCAGCATCCAATACACCACTGTGCTGCTCAAAATAGGCTATCAATTTGGCGCGATGTCGCTGTCTTGCAGCTTTATCACCCAGAGTATTAAGTTGCAATGTGATATCGCGCAATCCCAGTTTGTTCCATAAACGCGCGCACATCAGAATTTGTTCAGCATCGATATCCGGGCCAGCAAAACCTAATGCTTCCACACCGATTTGATGAAACTGACGGTAACGCCCCTTTTGCGGACGTTCGTGGCGGAACATTGCACCACTGTAGTACAAACGCTGCGGCGCATTGTACAACAGGCTGTGTTGCAGCGCGGCGCGCACACAGGAAGCCGTTCCTTCCGGACGCAGCGTAAGCTGATCACCATTGAGGCTATCCTCAAAGCTGTACATTTCTTTTTCTACAATATCGGTCACTTCGCCTATCGCACGTTTGAATAGCGCCGTTTGTTCCAGCAACGGCATACGAATGTTGCGGTAACCATAACTTTCCAGCCAGTCACGCACAGTATCTTCGAACCACAGCCAAAGTCCCGCCTCTTCCGGCAAAATGTCATTCATGCCACGCACGGCCTGCAACGGGGAATTGCTACTCATAAAACGATTAACCTTTATTTAACTCATGACAGATATGATTAAAACAGCCTCGCCCGAATACTATGCACGCCTGCAATGCCTGAACGCTGTTTTAAATTATTTGGTGCTCAATTTATACGTGGATCTATATGGTTTCTGAATGGGGACGATCAGCTTCACGCTGCGCATAGTTACGCGTAACGTAATCATTCACGATCTGCTTGAACTCGTTGGCGATATTGTCACCACGTAAAGTAACCACTTTTTGACCATCTACATATACTGGTGCTGCGGGATGCTCGTTACTGCCCGGCAGGCTGATACCAATATTGGCCATCTTGCTTTCCCCTGGACCATTCACGATGCAACCCATTACTGCCACTGTCATTTCCTCAACGCCACTGAATTGCTCGCGCCATACCGGCATTTGCTCACGTAAATAAGACTGGATACTTTGCGCCAATTCTTGAAAAACTGTGCTAGTGGTACGACCGCAACCGGGGCAAGCAATCACCATAGGCGCAAAGGAGCGCAAACCCATCGTTTGCAAAATCTCCTGTGCCACAATTACCTCCTGCGTGCGATCGCCGCCCGGTTCCGGCGTAAGAGAGATACGTATGGTATCTCCTATCCCTTCCTGCAGTAACACAGCCAGCGCAGCGGTGGAAGCGACAATACCTTTTGATCCCATGCCAGCTTCTGTTAAACCTAAGTGCAACGGGTAATCACAGCGCTGTGCTAATTCACGGTATACCGCAATTAAAGCCTGAACCTCACTCACTTTGCATGACAACACGATTCGATCATGCGGCAAACCAAGTTTCTCGGCGCGCTGAGCGCTTTCCAGCGCAGACACGATGAGCGCCTCAGACATGACCGCGGCAGCTTCCTTCGGCTGTGCTAATTTAGCGTTTTCATCCATCATGCGCACGATCAGATCAGCCTCCAAGCTACCCCAATTCACCCCGATACGCACCGGCTTAGTATACCGGCAGGCAGCGTCTATCATCATCGCGAATTGGTCTTCACCTTTACGGTTACGACCGACATTACCCGGGTTAATTCGGTAGCCTCCCAGTGCTTGGGCACAGTCCGGAAAATCAGCTAACAAACGATGTCCGTTGTAATGAAAATCCCCTACCAAGGGCACATTACAACCCATTTGGTCGAGCAGCTCGCGAATACGAGGCACTTGTGCGGCAGCATCGGCGGTATTGACAGTAATTCGCACTAATTCGGAACCAGCTTGTGCCAGTTCATAAACTTGGCGCGCGGTACCTACGGCATCCACGGTATCAGTATTGGTCATGGACTGCACAACGATAGGGGCACCGCCACCTATGGCGATATTGCCCACCATGACACGTTGCGTCACGCGACGCGGAATGGGATGTTGACTCATAATCTATTCCAACGTGAGATTCGCGATTCCGCCAGGATACGAAGGCGCGAAATCAACACGCTTCTCTTTATAATATACCCGCACGCCGCCGACATTTCCAACAACCACGGAATACGGAGGTCGGCCATTCAAGTGCTTTTCGCTGCCGCGCGAATTAAGTTGTGACAGCAGTACCTTGCCATCACTGTCTGTCACTTTGACCCAGGATTCTTCATCAAATATCAGTCGAATAGCGCCGGATTTCTTGGATGCGCTATTTGATTTTGACTGTATAGCATTGGCATCGGTCGGGGTTTCTGGGGAGACATCGAGCTCATCAGGTGACGGCTCTTCCATCGCATCAGACTCTGGAGGCGTCGTTGTAATGGCTGGCAACCCTACTACTTCCACCCTAGCCTGCGGCGTAATTGACTGGCTGCGATTCAACCAGACAAAGACCAATATGACCGCGATGACAACAAGACCGGTTGCCAACCAGATGCTCTTAAGCCCGCGCGATACGTAGGCATTTTGAATCGGCACTCCAATCATATTGCTTGCAGAGTGCAGCGAAGGTTGCGTTTGCGTTTCTGGTAATGCTGCTAATAAGGGATCAGGATCCAATTGCAATAGTTTGGCATAGCTGCGTACAAAAAGACGCACAAAAGAATTCCCAGACAAAAGAGTAAAGTTATCCGCCTCCAGTGCCTCAATTTTGGGTGATGGAAACTTGAGACGACTTTCCACATCCGCAACGCTAAGCCCGTGTTGCTCGCGTGCCTCACGCAGCACAGCACCCACGCTGAATGGACGTGCCTCAGTGTTGCCAGAGACAGTGCCTAAATTATTTTCCGACGAATTATCCACTTATTGCCTGTCCAGCATTAGCTTAGTTTCATGTGCATCAGGAAAATTGTTACGCAATTGCGTCGCGTAACTATTTTCCGCGACCCTGTTGCCCAATTTATCTTCAATGCGTACTGCCAGCCAAAGGTTTTCAGCTGTTAAAGGGGATGAATTTTTCTGTTTAAAGGTCATAAAATAGGACTTCGCACCTACATAATCGGCTTTAGTAAAGTACAGATTGGCTAAACCCAGCTGTGCTTCCAACATATTGGGCTGGGCGATTAGCGCTTTCTTCAAAAATTCTTCAGCATCTTTTGTATTGCCGGCCTTCATGGAACACAATCCTGCACTCAAATAAGCTCTCCCCGGAGTAGCGTAAAGTGGGTTCTTTAGCGCTGCCATGAAGTGTTTAATGGAATCTGACTCCTTCCCTCGCTCACAAAGAAACCAGCCATAGTTGTTATGCGCTTCTGAATTGGCACTATCCAAACGCAAGCTGCGCTGGAAATCCTCATCTGCCTGCTGATCTTCATGCAAAGCCATGTTCACAAGGCCGCGCACGTTATAAGCAGGTGCGTAGTCAGGTTTAGTCTGCAAAGCCGCAGATATTTCTTCTAAAGCCACTCCAAGCTGTCCACGATCGTAATATTGCGCAGCTAATTCAGTATGTATTCTGGCGCTGGATTCTTCCCGCGTAATCGCACTCTGTGCCTCACTGCCGTATCCACCACTGGATGGCGTAACGCATCCTGCCATGCTCACAGCAAGCAGAAAAAAACTCAACCCTTTCACACGTGAAAATAAATTCATGTGCGTATCTCTAACAATCGGTGTGTTCTTTTGGTTTTATCCAGTACCTGACCAGCCAGTTGTCCACAGGCAGCAGCAATATCATCACCTCTTGTTTTACGAATAGTAGTAATCATATCGGCCTGCATCAGCACATCACGAAATCTGGCTATAACATCGGCATTAGGACAACGGTAATGCGTCTGCGGAAAAGGATTGAACGGTATCAAATTAAATTTGCACGGAACATCGCGCACCAACGCCACAAGCTCATGCGCTTGCTGTACGCTGTCATTCACACCTTCCAGCATCACATACTCAAAAGTGACAAAATCACGTGGAGCGCGTTCCAGATAACGCTGACATGCTGCCAGTAATACACGCAAAGGATACTTCTGGTTGATCGGCACCAGCACATCGCGCAAGCTGTCGTTGGATGCATGCAACGACACAGCCAACGCTACTGGGCATTCCTCACGTAGTCTGTCCATCGCAGGTACGATGCCAGATGTGGACAAAGTCACACGACGTCTAGACAAGCCATAAGCATTATCGTCCAGCATAAGACTTAAGGCACTTACTGTATTATCGAAATTGAGCAACGGCTCGCCCATGCCCATCATCACCACATTAGTGACTGGCCACTTGTCATCAACATCTTTGCCAATTTGACGGTTGGCCCACCACAGTTGACCAATAATTTCGGCCACACTTAAATTACGATTGAAACCTTGTTTACCGGTCGAGCAGAATGAGCAGTTAAGCGCGCAACCCGCCTGAGTTGAGATACACAATGTGCCGCGCCGCGCCTCTGGAATAAAAACTGTTTCCACTGCATTGCCCGTACCAACGTCCAACAACCATTTACGCGTACCATCTGCAGAAATTTCGTCGCGCATCACCTGTGGCGCAGCCACATAAGCATTCTGTTGTAACTTTTCGCGCAACAAAGCAGCGATATCGGTCATCGCTGTAAAATCCGGCTCTCCTACTTTATGAATCCAGCGCATTATCTGACGCGCACGGAAGGGCTTCTCACCCATTGAAGCAAACCAGGCGGTAAGTCGTGGTACATCAAAGTCAAGAAGGTTTTTGGACATCAGTTGACCTTTAAAAGTTACACCATCCCCACGATGGGGATGGTCCTGCTCCTCGAATAACTGAAAGTTAACTAATGTTAAGCCATGTTGGATGGCGAGGAAACAAATGCAAAGTTTTTTACACTGGCTCGTATCAACACGAATTTACGTTCATAACAGCTTGAACATATCATAAATTCGCGAACTTATTGCACAGGCTATTATTTTCAAACAACAATTGAATGAACATACCAGATAAAACCTTACATGAAAAACATAATTAGCTTACGAAATCGGGCTGATTTATGAAGCTTTCAGATCAGGAAAGAAACAAGTAATTTCCACTGTGGCGGCTTCCGGTGAGTCTGAACCATGTACTGCATTGGCATCAATGCTGTCAGCGAAATCAGCGCGAATGCTACCCTTGTCAGCTTTTTTCGGATCCGTGGCTCCCATTAAATCGCGATTTTTTGCAATCGCATCTTCACCTTCCAATGCTTGCACCATCACTGGACCGGAAATCATAAAATCTACCAAGTCCTTAAAGAATGAACGCTCACGATGTGCGGCATAAAATTTTTCTGCTTCGGAACGTGACATCTGCACCATACGTGCTGCAATTATCTTTAATCCAGCATTTTCAAAGCGGGTGTAAATCTGTCCAATAACATTCTTAGCAACAGCATCAGGTTTAATAATTGACAAGGTACGTTCAACAGCCATGCTACTTTCTCCAATGGTGATTAACAATTAAGTTGCGGATTTTAACAGGCTTTGCGGCTTATGTCGCCTTGTCCAAACAGCGCACATAGTCCAGCCACAAGGTAGCATACCTGCCCCATGGAATGCTATTCCGTGATCCGATCAAGCGGCTGGAGCACACGGCATCTATTTCTTGACCTGGGACGGGAATTCACGGATGTCACTTTCAAAGCAACTTTCACTGCACCTGATTAATGTTCGACATTGCCTCGGCCCAATTACACAATTGCGTGGATAGCCAAGATGTTTTGCCTTAATTCAAAAAGGTAAGAAATGTGAGGAAAGATGTACAGGTTCCTGCTGGGAGCGCTATCCATGCCGGATAGTTAATTTTTGCTTATATACTTGCTAAAGAAGCCCGTAGAAAATGTTGTAATTTTATGAGCAGAATAACCTACTTTAACCAACTGATTTAATTTCAAATTCAGTGGTAGGCGCGATTGGACTCGAACCAACGACCCCCACCATGTCAAGGTGGTGCTCTAACCAGCTGAGCTACGCGCCTATACAAGGCACGGCATTGTAACCGAATCTCAAGCCAGGTTCAAATGTAAACATCTTCGATAGTAGTTCAAAAATATATTTCCATATGAAAAAATCACATCGAAACCGGATTTGGTCAACAAACGGTTTAGATCGTGGCTCTTTTCACCATCACAATCTAAAATTTGACGTTATATACTACAAGCACGAAAAACTCCGGTTATATATGGATTGCACGCATATCTACCGCCAGTGCGGCTTCATGCATCACTTCAGTCAATGACGGATGTGCATGAACGGTACGTGCCAAATCTTCACTACTTGCTGAAAACGCCATCGCCAGCACCGCCTGCTGAATAAGCTCAGATGCCATCGGGCCGACAATATGTACACCAAGGACGCGATCTGTATTTGCATCAGCTAAAATTTTAATAAATCCCGCCGTGTCACCCAAGGCGCGAGCACGTCCATTAGCAAGAAAGGGAAACTGCCCAGCTTTATAAGCGACACCTTCTGCCTTAAGCTGCTGTACAGTCTTACCCACCCAAGCAATTTCCGGAGCGGTATACATTACATTCGGCACCAAATTCAAATCAGTGTGTCCCATCTGCCCGCCGATCAATTCTGCCACCATCACACCTTCCTCTGAGGCCTTGTGCGCAAGCATCGGGCCGCGCACCACATCACCTACCGCATACACATGTGGCAGACTAGTACGGCACTGTTCATCCACTTCAATTCGCCCTGCATCGTCCAGCTTAAGTCCGACCGATTCTGCGTTCAAACTTTGCGTATTTGGCACACGTCCTACTGCAACGATCAGCTTGTCCGCAACCAACTCCTGCGCAGCCCCATTTATATCACGCCAATTAATTTTTATAGTTTCAGCAGCCTGAGTAACACCGTCAACCTGGGCACCCAAGTGGATAGCCAGCTTTTGCTTTGTAAAAGCACGCAATGCTTCTTTAGCTACTTGCTCATCGGCGGCAGGAAGAAATACAGGCGAGGCTTCCAGTATCGTCACCTCAGCCCCTAACCTGCGCCATACACTACCAAGTTCCAGCCCAATGACCCCCGCACCGATGATCGCAAGGCGCTTGGGCGTTTCGCTAAAACTCAGAGCACCTACATTGTCCACAATCCGCACTCCATCCAGCGGTGCTTGTTGCAAAATTCGCGACGTTGAGCCTGTGGCAATTATAATGTGCTTCGCCCTTACTTCCTCTCCATCCACAATCCCGACACGCCAGACATCGCCATCCCGACCGAGAAGTTGAGCCTTACCGTGCAGTGAATCCACTTTATTTTTCTTGAATAATTGATTAATGCCCAATGTAAAATCGGACACGATCTTATTCTTGCGCTTCACCATTTTCTGAACATCCATGCTCGCATTGTCAGCACTTATGCCGTGCGCAGCAAAATCATGCGTCATCCGTTCGAAGTTTTCTGATGATTCCAGCAAAGCTTTAGATGGAATACAGCCCACATTAAGACAAGTTCCGCCTAAGCTGGGCTTGCCTTGCACGCCTTTCCAATCGTCGATACAGGCTGTATTCAGCCCTAGTTGAGCACAACGTATCGCCGCCACATAACCTCCAGGGCCGGCACCGATAACTACAACCTCAAATGATTTCGACACAATAAAATCCTTTTATCAATATCTGAACCCGCACTAAACTTTTCATTTCATTCCGGCTTGAATTGGCAAAAGCACATCTACAAATCCAGCAACACTCGTCCAGGATATTCCAGCGCTTCTTTAATAGTGGCGAGAAATAATACGGCATCACGCCCATCAACGATTCGGTGATCGTAAGACAGAGCGAGGTAATTCATCGGGCGAATGACAACTTGACCATTTTCGGCCACTGGTCTGTCTTTGGTAGCGTGAATACCGAGGATGGCACACTGTGGCGGATTAATTATAGGAGTAGAGAGCATGGAGCCGAACACACCACCATTGGAAATGGAAAAGGTACCTCCATGCAATTCTTCCAATGTAATCTTACCGTCTTTGGCACGCGTACCAAAGTCCATAATTTGTCTTTCGATATCGGCTAGTGAAAGCTTGTCAGCATCGCGAATGATAGGCACCACCAAGCCGCGCTCACTACCAATTGCCACGCCGATGTCGTAATAGCCGTGGTAAATGATATCCGTACCATCCACCGACGCGTTCACCACTGGGAATTTATGCAATGCGAGTAACGTAGCCTTGATGAAAAATGACATAAAACCTAGTTTTACACCATGCTTCTTTTCAAAAGCATCTCTATAGTGATTACGCAACTCAATCACTGGCAACATGTTCACTTCATTAAAAGTAGTAAGAATTGCGGCATTCTGTTGCGATTGAAGCAAACGTTCGGCAATGCGTTGGCGGATGCGAGTCATCGGCACGCGCTGTTCCACACGCCCACCCTCAATGGGTTGCGGAACTTCGGTTACCATCACTGCAGCTTGTTTCTGTACCGCAGTCAACACATCTTCCTTAATGACGCGTCCATCACGTCCGCTACCATTAATCGCAGCTGTATCAATTTTATTTTCCGCCGCAATTTTCTGTGCCGCAGGCATCACGGCAGCTGGCTCCTTGGTTTTCACATCTGGTTGAACGGCGCTGGTCACATCAGGTTTTGCATCGGTATCCAACAAGGCAATCACCTCATTGCTGGTCACCTTGTCACCATTTTGCTTGAGAACTTTGGTCAGCACTCCAGATTTGACCGCAGGCAACTCTAAAATCACTTTATCAGTTTCAATGTCTATCAAATTTTCACCTTCAGCCACAGCTTCACCAGGCTGCTTGTGCCAGGTTACCAGAGTGGCCTCGGAAACCGATTCGGAAAGTTGCGGCACTTTCACTTCAACTTGCATGGCGTCTTGCTCCTGATTTAATGTCGAGATCGCAGCGGAAAGCAGCGTCTATCACTGCCTTTTGTTGTTCATTATGCACCGCCAAATAGCCCGCCGCAGGTGATGCAGAAGAAGAGCGCAGCGCATATGCAAGCTTCATGCCGTCACGCATATGGCGCAGCAGATAATGCTGAATGCGATGCCATGCGCCCTGGTTACCCGGCTCTTCTTGACACCACAGCAATTCTGTAGCATTTGGATAATTGGCAATCTGTGCCTCGAAAGCATCATGCGGAAATGGATAAAGTTGTTCTAGTCTGACAATCGCCACCACTTCCGAAGGTAAGGACTGCGGCAAAGCATTTTGAATGCCGAGTTCTTGTCGTGCGGTCTTCAGCCCATAATATATTTTCCCACTACATACAATGATACGCTGCACCTTGGTAGCTTCCACCGCATCCACTTCTCCAATTATTGGCTGAAATGCTCCTTGAGCCAACTCATTCAGCGGCGAAGAAGCATCTTTACTGCGCAGCATGCTTTTGGGTGTAAAGACAATAAGCGGCTTGCGTGTTGGGCGCAACATCTGGCGGCGCAGCAAATGGAACATTTGAGCAGGAGTGGAAGGGATGCACACTTGAATATTGTAATCTGCGCATAGCTGTAAATAGCGCTCAATGCGCCCGGATGAATGTTCTGGCCCCTGCCCTTCGTAACCATGAGGTAAAAACATCACCAACCCGCACATGCGTCCCCACTTGGCCTCCCCTGATGAGATAAATTGATCAATTACCACCTGAGCACAATTAGCGAAATCGCCGAACTGCGCCTCCCATATAACCAGAGAATCTGGCTCAGCGGTAGCATAACCATATTCAAATGCCAGCACCGCCTCTTCCGAAAGGATGGAATCAATAACGATAAAATCGGCCTGATTGGGCGCAATATTTTGCAATGGAATGTGATACCCTTTGTCCCACTGCACACGGTTCTGGTCGTGCAGCACAGCATGGCGATGAAAAAAGGTACCGCGCGCGCTGTCCTGACCAGACAAACGAACAGGAATACCCTCAGCTACCAAACTGGCATAGGCTAGATTTTCTGCCATGCCCCAATCCAAAGCCAATTCGCCATTACCCATGGCACGGCGGTCAGTGATAATTTTTTCCACGCGCGAATGAAGCTCGAAATCCGTTGGCACTTCTGTTAGCCGTCGCGCCAATTTTTGCAACTGTTCTTGCGGTACGGCAGTGTTCACCGTCACGTCCCAAGTCACGCCGCTCCTGAATTTAGACCAGTTTACAGCTAATGCCTTATTCAAATCATTCAATACTGGCTGGATCGGATTAATACCCTCATCCATTGAGCGACGATAGGCCGCGATCATAGCTTCCGGATCCCCTTCCACGATCACATTTTGCTCTAACAAGTATTTAGCATACAACGCACGTGTGCCCGGATGCTGGTTAACATAACGGTACATAAATGGCTGCGTAACCAGCGGTTCATCCTGTTCGTTATGGCCCAATTTGCGGAAACACACCATATCGATCACGACATCCCTTTTGAAAGTCATGCGGTAATCCAGTGCAATTTCGGTAATCAGCAGTACTGCTTCAGGATCATCTCCATTCACATGGAAAATCGGAGCTTCTATCATCTTCGCCACATCGGTACAGTGCAAAGAAGATCGGGCATCATGTATATTCGAAGTTGTAAAACCGATCTGATTATTAATAATGATGTGCACTGTACCGCCCGTGTTATAACCGCGCGTTTGGGATAAGCTGAGAGTTTCCATGACCACGCCTTGGCCAGCGAAGGCCGCATCGCCATGCAACAATACAGGCATCACCTCGCGTTTGTCCTTGTCGCCGCGACGATGCTGACGAGCGCACACTGAACCTTCCACCACCGGATTAACGATTTCCAGGTGCGAGGGGTTAAATGCTAAAGCTAAGTGCATCGCTCCGCCCGGAGTAGAAATGTCCGAGGAAAAACCTTGGTGGTATTTCACATCGCCGGAAGTCAGCTGTTCACGGTGCACACCTTCAAATTCAGCGAATAAATCACTCGGTAGTTTGCCTAATGTGTTCACCACCACATTTAAGCGTCCACGATGTGCCATGCCA
This sequence comes from Candidatus Nitrotoga sp. M5, assembly GCF_927904885.1. Lineage (GTDB taxonomy): Bacteria > Pseudomonadota > Gammaproteobacteria > Burkholderiales > Gallionellaceae > Nitrotoga. The sequence continues at coordinate 8,791 of NZ_CAKMNW010000026.1, read as the reverse complement.
ATAACAGTCTCGCATACTCCTTGCGTACCTGCGCGTTGCAATAAATGTTCAAGCATCGGAATAAGTGATTCGCCACCCTCCAAAGAAAAACGCTTCTGACCGACAAACTTGGTATGCAAATAGCGCTCCAACGTTTCAGCTGCAGTCAGCCGCTCCAAGATACGATACCGCGTCTCAGCACTGAAATTTGGCTGGCCGCGTACACTCTCCAGGCGATTTTGAATCCAGCGCTTTTGCGCAACATCATTGATGTACATATACTCGACACCTATGCTGCCGCAATAGGTCTGGCGCACCAACTGCAGAATTTCCCGCAGCATCATGCGGGGCGCTCCTACCAGAGAACCTGTCTCGAATGTAACATCCATGTCCGCCTCCGCGAGACCATGAAAGGCTGGATCCAATTCGGGCACTTCAGGTCTGGAATGCCGCTTCAGAGGATCGAGGCTGGCGCGATGCACGCCGAGGAAACGATGAGCATTGATAAGTTGCATTACTGCCACCTGCTTGCGCGCCATATCAGCTTTTTGAATTACGCTTTGTGCATCCGTCAACGGTAAGGCAGCAAAAGCACGCACCACCGGGCTATGCGGAAAATCTTGCTGCTCCGTGCTCGTTATGTTTTGCAGGCCGTCAAAGTAGGCACGCCAACCATCCGGAACCAAATCGGGGTCGGCCAAATACGCCTCATATAGACCTTCAATATACGGCGCATTGGCACCGAACAACATAGAGTTGCCCAACATGGTTTGTATTACCGACGTCATGTATTATTACCCATCTGTTTTTGTCGTCATGTCTTTGCGCTTCACAGCTTCATAAAAGTGCGGCGCTGGGAGGTTAAACATTTTCAATATGATATGACACTAAAGCACATGAAGGCCTTCCAGCCTCAGTTTTTCCAGGTGTGCGTTTATTTCGATCCGGATTTAGCGCTTGGCTAACGGTACAAAATCGCGCTGTGTTGCACCCAGATACAGCTGACGTGGTCGAGCAATTTTACGCTCGCTGTCGGCGATCATTTCATTCCACTGCGACATCCAACCTATGGTGCGTGCCACAGCAAAAATTACTGTGAACATATTGCTAGGGATACCCAACGCACTTAGCACAATTCCGGAATAAAAATCCACATTGGGGTATAGTTTGCGCTCTATGAAGTACTCATCCCGCAACGCAATCTGCTCCAACTCCAGTGCCATTGCAAACAGTGGATCCTTCTCTAGATTTAGCTCTTTAAGCACCTCATAACAAGTAGCGCGCATTACTTTTGCGCGCGGATCCATGTTTTTGTATACCCTATGACCGAAGCCCATCAGGCGGTATTTTTTGTCCTTCACACCTTTCATGAAATCCGCCACGCGTGACACATCACCTATCTCTTCCAGCATCTTCAGTACTGCTTCATTCGCACCACCGTGAGCTGGCCCCCACAGCGCTGCAATGCCGGAGGACACACATGCGAATGGATTTGCTCCACTGGAACCTGCCAGCCGTACAGTCGAAGTCGAAGCGTTCTGTTCATGATCAGCGTGCAGTATGAAAATACTCTCTAGTGCACGTACCAGTTTCTGGTTCGGCACATAGTCTTCTGCTGGAGTCGCGAACATCATGTACATGAAATTTTCAACGTAGCTGAATTCATTCTTCGGATACATGAATGGAAAGCCGGTGTAGTATTTGTAAGTCATTGCGGCGATGGTCGGCACCTTTGACAGCAAGCGTAACGCCGAAATTTCGCGATTTTCCGGGTTAGTAATATCAAGCGACTCATGATAAAAAGCCGACAGCGCACCTACTACCCCAACCATTACCGCCATCGGATGAGCGTCACGACGGAAGCCGTTAAAAAAACGGGCAAGCTGATCATGCACCATAGTGTGCTTCATAATCTTTCCAGTGAACTCGCTTTTCTGTATCGCATTCGGCAACTCACCGTGTAGCAACAAGTAGCACACTTCAAGAAAGTCCGATTTTTCAGCCAATTGTTCAATCGGATAACCGCGGTAATACAGCAACCCGGCATCGCCATCAATAAATGTGATATCGGAAGAGCAGCTGGCGGTGGAAACGAAAGCTGGATCGTAAGTAAATACGCCGAGCTTACTCAATTCACGGATGTCGATCACATCAGGACCCATAGTGCCAGACAATATCGGCAACTCGATACTACGGTTATCATCCAGCATCAGTGTTGCAACACGTTTTTCTTTCATCTCGCCTCCTGTTTTTACAACTTTATGTAGTAGCAAATAATGCCACTACCGCGCAAGGCGCTCTCAAACTGTCTGCATCAATTTCAGCACCACACACTGCTCACTTTGCAGCGGCGACGGCTGCGTATTAGTAATCATATCCCAGAGTGTCGGGTCGGGCATATCCAGCAGCACATCAAGTGCATCCTGCTGTGCCTTATTCAAGCTTGCATAATGCTGCTCTACGAATCGCCCCAGCACAATGTCAAGTTCCAACAGACCTCGTCTACAGCGCCAGCGCACTCGTTCCACCTCTTTCATACCGTACGCTTCACCATGAGGGCTTTAATTTTTCCAATGGCAGCTGTGGGATTCAAACCTTTGGGGCATACATCCACACAATTCATAATCGTGTGGCATCGAAATAATCGGTACGGATCTTCCAGATAATCCAATCGCTCGCTTGTTGCCTGATCGCGGCTATCGACGATAAAGCGATAGGCTTGCAGTAAACCGGCAGGACCTACAAACTTATCCGGATTCCACCAAAATGATGGGCATGCAGTAGTGCAGCAGGCGCACAAAATGCATTCGTACAATCCATCCAACTCGGCACGCTGCGCAGGCGACTGTAAGCGCTCTGTTTCCGGAGGCGGATCGTTATTCACCAAATAAGGTTTGATCGAATGGTACTGCTTGAAAAACTGCGACATATCCACGATCAGGTCACGTATCACTGGCAGGCCGGGCAACGGGCGCAATTCAATTGGTTGTTTCAAACTGGACAGCTGCGTAATGCAAGCCAAACCATTGCGCCCATTAATGTTCATCGCATCCGATCCACACACGCCTTCACGACAAGATTTACGCAAGCTCAGGCTGTCGTCCTGCTCCCTGATCAGAAGCAACGCATCCAGCAACATCATATCGCCCACCTCTATATCCAACTCATAATTGCGCATATAAGGCTGTTCGTCGGTTTCGGGGTTATACCGGTAAATTTTGAATTTCATGGTTTCACTCCTCTGCTAATCACTTCTAGTCATCTGCCTACACCATCCCCGCACCTAAACAATCACCCGCCTCAAAATAAAGGCAAGTCCATCGCCTTTTTTAAACACATATATAGCCACATCTGCACGCACTACTTTTTAATTACATTGTATGTTTAATCACTGACTGCACTGTAAAAAATGGTCTTGCATGTAACTGCTAAAGCGATTTATACAATTGCGACGCACGATACTTATATGAGGCAGCTCAAATCCCAATGCTGCCGCCAGTTCGACGCCTTGCCTTCTTCACCGCTGCCGCAGTAGTGACATCGCAACTTGAAATTTTTTGTGCCTTGAATAATATATACTATTTTTTTATTTCGTGGGCTGGCTGCCAATTACGGTGTACGGAAATGAAATCGCAATACAATTACGTAGCACACGCTCAAAGCCACTAGCAAATAGCATTCGGTGAACTGCGATAAGCAATGGAAGAAGCTGGCGCTCTGAGCCAGCGCAAGTCCCGTGCATGCTCCTTGAGATCAACAGGCCTTTGTGGACTCCACCTGGACAAGTAACAGATAGGCATTCATATCTCCTCTTCCGTACCCTGCAACAGCTCAAAAAATTCCTCACGGCTCGTAGCATTGGAGCGTAAAGTTCAAAAAAGTTCGAATTGACTTACAAAAACATAGCGGCTACTCCAGTACACCATCAAAAAACTGGGGAAGTTTTCACGACCCAAACAGTTAACCATCACGTCCCGGCAGTCTTCCAGTACTTCCATTTCATGTAGATGATCCTTATCGACAATACAGCACAAAAATAAAAATGTTTTTTCACCATATCTGCTGTGTTCGGTTTTTTTCTCGCGACTTGTCTTGCCTAAAAAATTGAAATTTCAGAGGCGATCAATAGGCATTGATCTCATCAATAACACGTAATAACAGTACAAAAACGCTCGTCACTGATTGATTCAACAAGACTTGCAAAAGTTACCTGCTCATCCCTGCTAGTAACTTTTATATATGCACTCATTTTGACCACAAACCATTCACATGCTTCGCATAGCCTGCCCACAGATTCCCTATAATCCACCTCAAAAAATGAGGAATCCGGTAACTCAAGCCATTACTGATCAATTTTCGAAAATATTACTTTCCATCTGAAATTGACTGCCGACACACTGAGATCTCCAGATCAGTACACTCGCGCCTTAAGCGGAAATGATTCGACAGATAACGGCTTCAGCCGGACCGGCTTGTAATCCAGCTTTTGTCCTTCGCTAAAATATAGTGAATGCTTCAACCAGTGGTCATCGTCGCGTTGAGGGAAATCATCCCGAGTGTGACCGCCACGGCTTTCTTGCCTCGCTGCAGCAGAAACCATAGTGGCTTGCGCTACTTCGATAAGATTGTCGAGCTCCAATGCCTCTACACATGCAGTATTAAACACCCTGCTCTGATCATTAATCATAGTATTTTGAACGCGCTCTGCCACTGTGCGAATTTCTTGCACGCCTTGAGCCAGCAGGTCGGGGAAACGGAACACACCGCAATGATGTTGCATCACACGTCGCATTTCTGCCCCTACTTCGGCAACACTCTCTCCGTTTTTTTGTGATTTCAACCTTGCAAGACGCGACAGCGGACGCTCAGAGGCATTGTGTGGCAATGGTTTGGGATGAGGGTTACGCTGCAAGTCCTCAATAATCTGCCGCGCCACTTCACGCCCGAACACCAGCAAATCAAGCAATGAATTACAACCCAGCCGGTTAGCGCCATGGACTGACACACAAGCGCATTCACCCACCGCATAAAATCCCTGCACAACTTCTTCCGGCCCGGTTTTGTAAGGGGCGACCACTTGACCATGATAATTAGTGGGAATACCGCCCATCATATAATGCGCAGTAGGCACCACTGGAATGGGAGCCAAAGCTGGATCAACGTGCGCGAACTTCAGGGAAATGTCACGAATGCCGGGCAGGCGCTGGCGAATGACTGCATCACCGATGTGGTCCACCTTCAACAAAACATGATCGCTATGTTGACCGCAACCGCGTCCTTCCTTTATTTCAGTGGCGATGGCACGTGATACCACGTCGCGGCTTGCCAGGTCTTGGGCTGTTGGTGCATAGCGCGACATAAAACGCTCACCGTCCTTGTTGAGGAGATAGCCACCTTCGCCGCGTACACCTTCTGAAATCAGCACGCCCGCGCCATAAACTCCAGTGGGATGAAACTGGAAAAATTCCATATCCTCCAGCGGAATGCCAGCACGAGCTGCCATACCCAAGCCGTCGCCGGTATTAATATATGCATTGGTACTCGCTTGAAAAATGCGCGCCGCGCCTCCGGTAGCAAACAGCGTGGCGCGCGCTTGTAAAATCATCACTTCACTGGTTTCAATTTCCATTGCCACCACGCCAAGCACGTCGCCATCTTCGTCGCGAATCAAATCCAGAGCCATCCATTCCACGAAAAAAATGGTATTGGTCTGCATGTTTTTTTGATACAACGTATGCAGCAAAGCATGACCGGTGCGATCAGCAGCAGCACAGGCGCGCTGCACCGGGGTCTTGCCATAGTCTTGCATGTGGCCACCGAATGAGCGCTGATAAATTGTGCCATTTTCCAAACGATCAAATGGCATGCCGAAGTGCTCCAGTTCATACACCACTTCTGGCGCAGCGCGACACATGAATTCAATGGCATCTTGATCACCAAGATAATCCGAACCTTTCACTGTATCGTACATGTGCCAATGCCAATTGTCCTCGCTGATATTGCCCAATGATGCAGCAATCCCACCTTGCGCCGCTACGGTATGCGAACGTGTGGGGAAAACTTTTGACAGTACCGCCACTTTCAATCCAGCCTCAGATAATGCCAAAGCCGCACGCATCCCCGCGCCACCTGCTCCCACAATTACAACGTCAAATGTGCGTTTCGCCACTGCCATTACATTCCCCACAAAATTTGAACTGCCCAAACCGAATACAGCAGCAACGCCATTATTACCAACACATATATAACAAGGCGTATTCTTGCCGACTTGACATAATCCATCACAATATCACGCACCCCAATCCATGCATGGTAGAAAACGGCAAACAAAAATAGCAATGAAAACGAGCGCATCACCAAGTTTGAAAATAACCCTGTCCAAGTGTTGTAATCAAGACCGACCCAGGTATTGCTGACATAACTGGAGTTCAGCACTACATAGGCCCCAATAAAAAGCACGTAGGCCACCATCAGAACAGCGGTAACACGCTGCACCAACCAATCCCGCAACCCATAATGCGCGCCGGTTACGATACGATCTACCATAGCCACGCTCCCATTAGCACAGTCAAACCCAAGCTCACAAACAATACCCATTTGCTGCTGGCACGTGCATGCGTCAACCCTACGCCGATATGCATATCAATCGCGAGATAGCGTATTCCGGCGCAAAGGTGGTGTAAAAATGCCCACAGCAGGCAGATTAAAATTAATTTACTTAGGGGATATCGCAGTACCGCGACCAACTGAGTATAAGTTTCGATAGAAAGCAGGCTGCTCTGCAGCATCCACAGAAACAGCGGTAGAGCTAAAAATAGCAACAATCCGCTAACACGATGCAGAATAGATATGAAGCCTGGCAAAGGCAATTTGATCAAGCGCAAGTCAAGATATTTAGGGCGTTTTTTATTCATTGGCGCACACGAAGTGGAGAAATAGACCAATTTTTATGATTTTACACCTGATGAGTGATTAATCATAAATCAGAAATACAAACGACAAATGCATTACCGAAATAAGAAACCAGGTACCGATTATTAATAGCTATGGACTTCCTGTACCTGACTACACATTTTCATGACTTTTATAATCTTTCAGAACGGTGACCAGTGTTTTATATTAACGAAATTTGTTAATACTATGACATCCGTTATCTGAACCGAATATTCAAGCGATCAAGCACAGAGTATATGACTGATATATGCGGTTTACATAGCAAGAATTGGGCATTATCACAGTACTATCAAACCGCGCAAACATTCAATAAAATGTGCAAAATCATAGACAAGCATTACCATGTACCAATAAAATCAACAAATCCTCGGCAATTGTTCACCTGCCAGCCAATCGACGATACGACGACCACCGAGCTTGGTGGTTATTTGCACGAACCCATGGGGGTCTTCTGTGACTTCACCGATGATGGCCGCCTCTCGAGCCAGCGGATGGGCACGCATCACCTCAAGCAAGCGCTCTGCGTCTTCCGGCGCACAAATAGCAACTAACTTGCCTTCGTTGGCGATATATAGTGGATCCAGTCCTAGAAACTCACAGGCGGCTTCGACCGGCGGGTTCACCGCAATTGCGGATTCATGCAGCATCATGCCCACACCGGATTGTTTGGCGATCTCATTGAGTGTCGTTGCCAATCCGCCGCGCGTCGGGTCGCGCAGCACGCGTAACTTTACTCCGCTGTCCAGCATGGCTGCGACCAGCCAGTGCAACGCCGCCGTATCCGACACGATGGGTGCATCGAAAGTCAGGTTTTCACGTTGCGAAAGCACCGCCATGCCGTGATCTCCTATTGCGCCAGACAATAAAATTGTATCACCCGGATGCGCAAGATCACCGGACAAAGTGATGCCCTCACGCGCCACACCAATTCCAGTAGTGGTGATGAATATCCCATCACCCTTGCCTCGCTCCACCACCTTGGTATCACCTGCGACGATAGAGACACCCGCTAATCTTGCAGCGTTCGCCATGGATGCGACAATGCGTTTCAGATCGGCGAGCGGAAAACCTTCTTCGAGAATGAAAGAAGCTGCCAGATACAACGGCCTCGCTCCCATCATCGCGACATCGTTGATGGTGCCATGCACAGACAGGCAGCCAATATCGCCGCCCGCGAAGAACAACGGCGACACAACATGACCATCGCAAGACATCACCAATCGCCCGGCGATTGGCGGCAACAACGCACCATCGTTGCCTTGTGTCAGATATTCGTTATCAAAATCGGTAGTGAACAACTCGGTGATCAATTGCGCCATGGCGCGCCCACCGGAGCCGTGCGACATATCCACCCGTCCCTGCTTAAAATCAAGCGGGCGCGTGTAATTTGATTTGACCGTATTCATGGCTCTATATCAAATACAGTGGGCATTCAACTTTCAACCTCCCGCCAAAGATGTAAATCCGCTCATCCTTTGACAGGCTCAGGACTAAAGGATTTACTTTTCGCCAATCGAGAAACTTCCATCCAGTCGCCGTGCATCATGGCTTCTTTCTTCTTGCGGCTCCAGCTTTTTATTTGCATCTCGGCCGATAAGGCGTCTTCCCGCGTGACACACTCCTGAGACCAAGCAAGCTCAACCGGACAGCGCGTTGCGGTATAACCCACACATTCTCCGGCCTGGTGCTGGCCGATGCGTTTTTCAAGATTGTCGGTATGACCGGTGTAATAGCTACCGTCGGCGCAGCGGAGAATGTACACCCAAAACATTTCATTTATCCTTGATTTAACAATCCATCCATCCTTCGACAAGCTTGTATGGTGTTTCTGGCTCATTCTTGAGAGACTGGAAAGAGC
>NZ_CAKMNW010000025.1 GCF_927904885.1 Candidatus Nitrotoga sp. M5 | reverse complement strand
AACCCCACCCTTTGGCAAGACTTTACTGTCAGATTAAGTCTGAACTACTACAGTTAAACAAACTATAAAGATCCGCTTGCGGAACTAAATCATAAATAATAGGCTGAAATTTTTTCGCAAAGGCATTCAAGAAGCCTAGGAAAAGGCTACTGGACACAAAATTTTTGATCGAGTAATGCTACTCAATATGTGGGTATTGCCAAACTCGATGAACCATCTGTCGGCGATCGTCTGGACTATCAGGATAGTTCAACCTTGTTTATCACATTAAGTGTACGACGGTGCTGCTCGTAGGATGATACTTCAGCTTCGACAGATTCATTGCGCCTGAGATTACCTAAATCAGGTAGCAATACACCGCCATACTTTATTCTCTGGCTATATAATATTCAACTGTGTATAATGACAGTTCGATGCAATATTCTTGCAACGATGGTTCATCGTTTTCTGACCTCTGGCGTCTCTGACGCGTCTTGCTTTTACCGGTTAGCGACGATGTTTTGCGCTGGTAGAGTCTGTAATCTCCCTACTAAATTTTAATGTGTGGCCTTAGCCACGCATGCGCTTTGATTTATTCATTCAATTAAGGAACAAACGTGTCTATTGATAACACAGCTACACCTATTAAAGTTACTACCTTTGCCTCTCTGGGATTGAACCCATTAATCCTGAGTGCTGTAGAAGAATCTGGCTATACCGTACCCTCACCCATTCAGGCCGAAGCCATTCCCGAAGTTATGGCAGGCCACGATCTGATGGCATCCGCCCAGACTGGAACCGGAAAAACTGCCGCTTTCATCCTACCCGCGTTACATCGCATGTCCGAGCCTGCCGCCATTCGCAGCAAGGGGCCGCGCGTGCTCGTGCTGACCCCGACGCGAGAATTGGCACAACAAGTTTCAGACGCCGCCGCTAAATATGGTAAGAATATGCGCCTGAAAGTGGTAAGCATTCTTGGTGGCATGCCCTATCCTCTGCAAAACAAGCTGTTATCCAATCCAGTTGATATTTTAGTGGCCACTCCGGGTCGCTTGATTGATCATATCGAGCGCGGCCGTATCGATTTTTCGCGTCTCGAAATGTTAGTTCTGGATGAAGCCGACCGCATGCTGGACATGGGCTTCATTGATGATGTGGAGCGCATCGCAGCAGCTACTCCAGCCACGCGCCAGACGCTATTGTTCTCTGCCACACTGGATGGTGTAATTGGCAACCTGGCAAAACGACTGCTCACGAATCCTAAACGCATCAGCATCGCAGCTACACAGGCACGCCACGAAAACATAGAACAACGCCTAATGTATGTGGACGACATGGCGCACAAAGGTCGTTTGCTGGATCACCTGCTACATGATACGAGTTTGAATCAAGCACTCGTATTCACAGCTACCAAACGTGACGCTGATGCTTTGGCTGACAAACTGTTGTCCCAGGGTCATTCGGCTGCCGCGCTTCATGGCGATATGAACCAACGCGAACGTAACCGCACCTTGGTTAACCTGCGCCGTGGCCAAGTGCGTATTTTGGTGGCAACTGACGTAGCCGCACGTGGCATCGACGTCCCAGGCATTTCTCATGTAATCAATTTCGACCTGCCCAAGGCCGCCGAAGACTACGTGCACCGTATCGGTCGTACCGGCCGCGCCGGATCTACCGGTATCGCAGTATCATTTGCATCCAACCGTGATGCCGGAAACCTGCAGAAAATCGAACGCTATACGGGTCAGAGCATTACTGCTCATATCGTTGCCGGTCTTGAACCCAAATTCAAACCGCGCTCACAGCCCTCCAATACACGTGGCAAACCCGGCGGATACGGACGCCATGCTCATGCTGATGGCGCTCGCCGTGAGAGCCAATCTCATAATCGTTTCGGCGATAATGCACCTCGGCGTAATGGGAACACCGGCAACACGGGGCCTGCTGGGCAGGAGCGTCGTCCAGCAAGCAGCTTCTCGAATGGTCGCGGCTACAACAGCGGCAACCGCTAAGCACTAAACAATTTTATCGCTAAAAGTAAAAAAGGCATGCCTAGGCATGCCTTTTTTGTTTATGCTGGCAGTCACACTGTTGTGACCATCTCTAACAATGCAGAGTTTAACCAAATGCCAAATACAGACTGAATATACAAGCATCTGCTGCTTAACTCACGATTCGAAACGCAATAGCCGGAAATAGATTTGTTTAATGAGGCAACTTGTACGGCAGATTGCTCAGATATTTTGGTTTTTATAGCTACCCTGTTGTGCAGACAGCCGCTATCAACTATGCTTGCCAACGTTACTTCTTAAAATCTAAGCAATTATGACCGTCAGTATCAAGACTCCTCAGGAAATAGAAAAAATGCGCATCGCAGGCCGCTTGGCCAGCGAGGTGCTTGATTACATCACCCCTTTTATACAAGCTGGCATTACTACTGGCGAAATTGACCGCCTTTGCCATGATTACATGGTGAATGAGCAACAATGTATTCCTGCGCCACTTAATTACGCGCCGCCAGGACATACGCCCTATCCAAAATCTATTTGCACCTCAGTCAATCATCAGATATGCCATGGCGTGCCGGGTGAAAAAAAACTTAAGAATGGCGACATCCTGAATATTGACGTCACCACCATCAAGCATGCTTATCACGGCGATACTAGCCGCATGTTCTATGTAGGCGAAACCTCCATCCAGGCAAAACGGCTGTGTGAAACCACTTACGAGGCAATGTGGCGAGGTATCCGCGTGGTCAAACCCGGTGCATATTTGGGCGATATCGGGCATGCTATCCAGAGCTTCGTCGAAGCGATGGGCTTTAGCGTGGTACGAGAATTCTGCGGCCACGGTATCGGCAGGGGATTTCACGAAGCGCCACAGGTGTTGCACTATGGCAAGCCTAAAAGTGGTTTGAAACTAGAAGCGGGCATGATCTTCACCATAGAACCGATGATTAACGCAGGCAAGGCTGGCATCAGTCAACTCAGTGATGGCTGGACCATCGTGACCAAGGATCACAGCTTATCGGCTCAGTGGGAACATACCATTCTGGTAACCGAATCTGGTTTTGAAGTGCTGACTGTTTCTGCTGGAACCCCTTCTCCCCCACCTTAAATAAGTCGTGCATAGCGTCACTGAAATTCACCAGAGCTTGCGTGCTGCACGATTATTGCTGAAGCAGAATTATGAACGTCACGCGCAACCATCCAGCCTGCTGCGTTCCCATGCCAAGTTGGTAGACAAACATTTACGCGCGGCATGGCTACTTCTCGCCATGCCGCCAGATCTAACGCTCGTAGGTGTAGGCGGCTATGGACGTCGTGAGTTATATCCCAAATCTGACATTGATCTGCTAATTCTGTTGCCGGAGGAACCAGATCCGGCATTGCAACAACATTTACAGGAACTGGTTGGCCTGCTGTGGGACATTGGCCTGGAAGTTGGCCACAGTATCCGTACCGTTGCTCAATGTGTAGAAGAATCGGTCGATATTACGGTACAGACCAACCTATTAGAAGCACGTTTAATTATCGGCGCCCCCCAACTGTTTGAGGAAATGGTCAGCACGCTGACGCAACACCTTGATCATCGCGCTTTCTATCTTGCCAAGCTGCATGAACAACAGCGGCGCCACGCACGCCTCATCGACGCGGACTACAACCTCGAGCCCCACCTGAAAGAAAGCCCTGGTGGCCTGCGCGATTTACAGACCGTGCTGTGGATTAGTCGCGCCTGCAACTTGGGCGACACTTGGCGCGAGCTGGCCAATGCAGGCATGATTACTGGGCCTGAGGCGCGTATCATCGCGCGTCACGAAAAACTGCTGCAAAACCTGCGCATTCGCCTGCATTATTTGGCCAGCCGGCGTGAAGATCGCCTGCTATTTGATTACCAGACCGAACTGGCAGAACAAATGCACATCGCTGCTACAGGTGTGCGCCGTGCCAGTGAACATCTGATGCAGCGTTACTACCGTACTAAACAAGCGGTGCTACAACTCAGTGCCGTGCTATTGCAAAACTTGCGCACGCACCTGTTCCCCGAAGCAAGCACAGTGCACCCCCTGAATGAACGATTCATAACGCGCGATGATTTACTCGAAGCGCGTGATGAAGCCCTGTTCGAACACGAACCATCAGCCATTATGGAAAGTTTCTTGTTGCTGGAACAATATCCACGTCTGAGCGGATTTTCCGCCCCCACTTTGCGCGCTCTGTGGCGGGCGCGTTATAAGATAGATGCTGCATTCCGACGCAATGAACACAACCGGGCATTGTTCATGACTATTCTGCGCCAGCCACACGGCCTTACCCATGCGCTACGGCGCATGAATCAAAATGACATCCTGGGCCGCTACCTTCCTGCGTTTGGTCGCATCGTCGGACAAATGCAGCATGATCTATTTCATGTTTATACAGTAGACGAACATATCCTGATGGTAGTGCGCAATCTGCGCCGTTTAACCTTGGCAGAACACGCGCATGAATCTCCTTTGTGTAACAAGCTGATCAAGGATTTCGCACGCGTTGAGGTGCTATATATCGCTGGGCTGTTCCACGATATCGCCAAAGGTCGCGGCGGCGACCATTCAATACTGGGCTGTGCGGATGCTGCACGCTTCTGTAAACAACACGGATTGACGAGTGAAGATTCCGACCTGGTGGTATGGCTGGTAGCCCAGCATCTAACGATGTCCGCCACCGCACAAAAACAAGATTTGTCAGACCAAGACGTGATCGCCACCTTCGCTGCAAAAATAAAAAATGATCGATATCTAGTAGCCTTGTATTTGCTCACCGTGGCCGATATTCGTGGCACCAGTCCAAAAATATGGAATGCTTGGAAGGGCAAGTTACTTGAAGATCTATTCTGGGCAACTCGCCGCTATATGGTTGACGGTAAGATTGCTGATCAGATCGGCGAAATTCACACACGCACATTAGAAATACTAAGCCTGTATGCGATTGCTCCTGAAGTACATGAAACACTTTGGGCACAATTAGACCCAGAATATTTTCTGCGCCACGAACCGCAGGAAATTGCTTGGCACACTCGCCTGCTGGCGCATCAAGTCAATAGCCAAACAGCCATCGTCAAGACACGTTTAAGCCCCATCGGGGAAGGTATTCAATTGATGGTCTACAGTCCTGATCAGCCCTATATTTTTTCGAGCATCTGTGATTTTTTTGCACGACTAAACTACAACATCATGGAAGCAAAGATCCACACCACCCACCACGGTTACACACTAGATAGCTTTTTGGCAATGGATGCAAGCAATAGCAAGCCAGCATATCGCGATATCATGAATTACATAGAGTATGAATTATCACGCAAGTTAGTCGCCGCCGACGAACCTCCCGCACAAAAAACTGCCAGAATATCCCGCCAACTCAAACATTTTCCCATTGCATCCGAAGTTAATATAACGCCAGACAACAAAGGAAACTATCTACTTTCAATTATCACTGGAGACCGCCCTGGCCTACTGGCGCGTATCGCGCATGTGCTTGCGCGACAAGGCATAGTGATACGTAGCGCCAAGATCAATACTCTGGGAGCACGTGCCGAAGACACCTTCCATATAGCCAGCGCAACGCTACTTCAACCACAATCAATTCCAGCGCTTCGCGAAGCACTGTTAAAACGAATTTCTTAATCGATATCAAAAAAATATTTAATATAAGCAAATGGTCAAGAATTGAGCTTTGGCGGGGACTTAAATACATTTTTGCAGTCAATCCTGAAAAATGCAGGTGTTTACGTTTATGGATGAGAGCCAATGCTCAGTTATCTTCAAATATTGAGCCACACGAACATTACCTGCAATCTATAATTACGCACCACTCTATTTTCGTGAACTTATGAAAAACTCAATATTCTATTCGTGGGCTATAGTCCTGCTAACTGGCTGTTCAACCCAACCTCATGATACATATAATCCGCCAGTACCAGTCACATCTACTGAGACGCAAGTTAACGTACCTGCCGCCCTTCCATCTCAATTCGCACGCCGCCATGCAAGACGCGCAGCTCCCAATGCAGCAATCAGCTTAAAGAACGGTTCGTTCAATCCTGACAACCAAGGCAAGATGAATGCTTGGGCAACGATTGAGCATGCCTCAGGTAATTCCTATACCTTTGTAGCCGATCCGGAAAATGCATTTTCGGCCCCGAGTAGTGCGCGAATCAGACGCCATGGCTCTGAACCTTTTGGTTTGCTCCAACAGTCAATTATCATCCATCCCACATGGCACAACAAAACAGCTCAGCTTTCCGGCTTACTTAAAAGCGAGAACATCAACGGAGCTGGTGGTGCGCTCATCCTTCGTGCAGATGACGGAAGCGGCAAAATCCTGACCTGGAATTTCATGCAAAATGCCCGTGTGATAGGCACGCAAGACTGGAAACGTTACACCATCGAATTAAAAATCCCACCTACTGCCTATTCGCTAAAAGTCGGCGTAATGCTGGAAGATGGCGGAACGCTGTGGGCAGACGACCTGGCGATCGAATTGATCGATTAATTCGCCTGTACGACGCGGTACGCCGATAACAGACCGCCAGGAACCGGAGTAACAACCGTGCTTAGCCGATTGTTGCTGCGAAATCGGCGTCATAGTACAGTGGCATTAGAGAAAGACTAAGGGATGATCGCAGTACATCTATGCGCCCGAACAACTCAAATTCAGGAATTGCTCGTCGCCGAGCTGTTCGCATGCTTGTGTTACCTCTGGATCACTTGCTGGCGATAACCCGTTAATTCATCAATTTCAGTGTTTCCAGATCGAACCTCGACCGTTGTTTACGCCGTCATGGGGTATCCACCCTAAAAAATATAATTCCGTACACTCCATATTGGGTAATCTGCCAGCCCCCAATTTTGAGCGGAACAGGGCAGCAAAGTTACCTATCACTGCGTCCGAAATTGCTTATATTGTATTGCATATACGAATCATTTGCATTAACGTTTATATTAGCATATAATAAACCCGTTCTCTGCTTTTGCTTAAAATGCAAATAATCCCTCTCCTTAGTTATTTGTAATTTGAAAGTCTCCCCTGACGGGCAATAAGCGGAGGGCTTCCTTGATTTACCTCCCTACCACTTTCTTCCTTCGGGGGAAGAAGGTGGTTTTTTATTGTACTTTTCCCGCATTTTCCAAAAATCACATGGCACCCTCATTATTTGATAATGATTAGGCTTCTTTCATCTCTGGAATCAACGTTGGGGTTTAAATCCCAGTTGGCAAGCAGACAATGCCGCCAATCTTGGAAGAAAACCCGTGGGATTTGAAATATGCACACTGTCAGCAAATCAAGAAGGGGATGTTTGATGTAGCTGCTGGGGTAACGGTATTCGGGAATAGCTAGGCCAGGCGATCAATCAAACCAATACCGCTTCCACGAAGGAAAGCAGCATGCACCCAAGTTAGAGAATATTTCCCCACCCGCAAACTCGGCGCGGCCCGTGTAGCCAAAAACGGAGGGGAAATCGAAGTTATCCCAGGACATAGTTGGCGACAAATCAAGGACAAACAGTCATTTTTTACGAAATTATTTTGATATAAATCATTTAATATCAGATAGTTAATTATCATTAACCCTTGCGATGTAAAACTCAGGCCAGCTTCGCCCCATGCCTGCAATGCATTCTATGCCGAACTAAACATGACAAGGGTTTCCATTCATTTCGCTTCGTCGGACTACGTTCGGAAAATAACTATGCCAGCAATCATCCGTCGTGGATCTTCTCAATCTTATTGGAGCGCTCGTAATTACCACGGTATATTATTTTCCCCTGACCTCCTGACCAGAATGGCAATAAGTAAAGGGGCTTCAGCACATTTAAAGAACAGCTTAAGCCAGTATTGGCGCGGGTTTCACAATGGTCTACTTGCTCAAGGTGCTTACTCTTAGGACTATTCCATCCGACCCCCCGAAATCTAGTAAAAATTTGTTCTAAATGCATTATTGCACGACCTGTCTGCTATCCGTACTTGCGCTTATCAAATGGATATCCACTATGAGTCATATAGAGCTGATTTAGCATTCAAGATTTCTAAAGAATGGCCGCTAACTATTTGACGATTTCATCGCAGCAAATTGCCGATGCTTTTGGGGTGCATTATTCCACTATCAGCAGAGTACTCCATAAACTTCGCTTAAAAATGCATGATTTCAAGAGCTGACCCAATACTGCTCGGTTAATAAACATGAATTCAACAAAAATATTTACGTTACGTGTTGGGAAAACCAGTACGACATATCTTGGGATTTTAATCAACTCGGAATTCAAGTGACATCTTGATAATACTATTAAATAATTAAGCTTGGCGTGGTTCGTCACTATTTATAGATGCACTCTGAAGTTATAACATGTTCAACTTACGCCACAAGTCTCATTCTTGCTACAATTAACGCTTGAAATTAAAACGGAATTAATCATGTGTGGAATAATTGGTGCAATAGCGCAGCGCAATGTGGTTCCCATTCTATTGCAAGGGCTGCAACGTCTGGAATATCGGGGCTATGACTCGGCTGGATTAGTAGTTGTCGAGAACAATGCGTTACAACGCATCCGCAGCATCGGACGTGTTGCGGAATTAACCACGCGAAGTACTACTACTATTGGTTACATCGGCATTGCACATACGCGCTGGGCCACTCACGGCGTGCCCAGCGAGCGTAACGCGCACCCGCACTTGAGCAGCAATCTCATTGCCGTGGTGCATAACGGCATTATCGAAAACTATGAAGCGTTACGGACACGCCTGACTGAGCAAGGCGCCGTATTCACGTCCGACACTGACAGCGAAGTCATTGCTCATCTTATTAACAACCACTATACGCACGGTAACAGCTTGTTGGCTGCAACTCAGGCTGCGCTTACCGAATTAGTGGGTGCTTATGCCATTGGCGTAGTGGCAGCGGACAATCCAAGCCAGCTTATTTGTGCGCGCAAGGGTAGCCCGTTGTTGCTGGGAGTGGGCATTGAGGAGCATTTCATTGCGTCAGACGTATCAGCTCTGCTGCCAGTAACACAAAATGTGGTGTACTTGGAAGAAGGCGATGTAGCCGAAATTAGCTTGCAAAGCTACCGAATTTTTGATGTCATGGGTCAATTGGTAGAACGGCCAGTCCACGTCAGTCAACAGTCTAGCGCAAGCATGGAGCTGGGCGAATATCGTCACCACATGCAGAAGGAAATTCACGAGCAGCCGCAAGCGCTCACTGATACGCTGGAAGGTGTATGTAACAGCAAATTGCTGATACCCGGCATTTTCGGTGCCGAAGCCGCTGACGCTTTCGCACAAGTTGAAAGCATCCTCATTCTTGCCTGTGGCACCAGCCACCATGCGGGGCTAGTGGCACGCTACTGGCTCGAAGAAATCGCCGGCATTCCATGTACCGTAGAAATCGCCAGCGAATATCGCTACCGCGTAAGTGTGCCCAATCCCAAAGCGCTAGTTGTTACCATTTCTCAATCGGGTGAAACCGCCGATACTCTGGCTGCACTCAACCACGCTAAAGCAATGGGGCACCCACATACACTTGCCATCTGCAATGTACCGGAAAGTGCACTGGTAAGGCTCTCAAAGCTACATTTCTTAACGCGTGCGGGGCCGGAAATCGGAGTCGCTTCAACCAAGGCATTTACCACACAATTAGCGGCTTTGTTCCTGCTTACTCTGGTTTTTGCCAAGCTGCGTGGCAAGTTGAGTGAAGAAAGAGAACAGCACCACTTACATTCGTTGCGCCATTTGCCCAGCGCGGTTCAATTGGTCTTAAAACTCGAACCCGATATTGCGTTGATGGCCGAACGCTTTGCCAACAAACATCATGCACTGTTCCTCGGTCGCGGGCTACACTATCCAATCGCACTGGAAGGTGCTCTCAAGCTTAAGGAAATATCTTACATTCACGCCGAAGCATACCCAGCGGGTGAATTAAAGCACGGCCCATTAGCCTTGGTGGACAAAGATATGCCGGTTATCGCCGTTGCCACTAACGACGCATTACTGGAAAAACTCAAATCCAACCTGCAAGAGGTACGCGCACGAGGTGGCGAACTGTATGTATTTGCTGATGCGAGCACGCGCTTTCATTCGAGCGAGGGCATACACCTATTGCAAATGCCCGAGCACGCCGGATATTTAAGCCCCATTCTGCACACCATCGCATTGCAACTGCTGGCATATTACGTGGCATTGCAAAAGGGAACGGATGTGGACAAGCCTCGCAACCTGGCCAAATCTGTCACAGTAGAGTGATGAGGCTGCTAGCAGCTTGTCGGACTTAAAGAATCTTAACGAAAATTTTGCTGAACGCGGGGTGATTGTGCAAGCATTCACCTTGCGAAGAAACAGTCACCGCTCAGCTCAATTTGCAGCCGATTTATTTTAAGTCCGACAGGCTGCTCGAGCGACGCCTGACCCCTATCCTCACTCCCCCACCAACTTCCACTTCATCATTTCACTTGCTTTCAATGGCACTAACTGATGCTCCCCAAAGCCAATTGTTGCAGGCACTTGCCATTCCTGCTTACGCAAGGTAATGCTTTGAGCGTTACGAGGTAGACGATAAAAATCAGCGCCAAAAAAACTGGCAAAACCTTCTAGCTTATCTAGCGCCCCAACCTGCTCGAAAACTTCTGCATAGAGCTCGATGGCGGTGTGGGCGGTGTAAATGCCGGCGCAGCCACAAGCGGTCTCTTTAGTATGTTGTGCATGAGGAGCACTGTCGGTGCCCAGGAAGAATTTTTTGCTGCCACTGGTGGCCGCTGAAAGCAATGCTTCACGGTGTGTTTCTCGCTTCAGCACTGGCAAACAGTAATAGTGAGGATGGACGCCGCCGCTGAGCATGGCATTGCGATTGTAATGCAGGTGATGCGCGGTGATAGTGGCTGCGACGTTTTCTGGCGCGCTTTTTACAAACTGTACAGCATTAATCGTACTGATATGTTCGAATACTACGCGCAAATCGGGTAAGTCGTGCAGTAGCGGTTGCAATATGCGCGATATGAATACTGCCTCGCGGTCGAACACGTCCACCGTCGTATCTGTTACTTCGCCATGCATAAGCAGCGGTAGACCACAACTCTGCATTTCTTCCAGAGCGGGATAAGTTTTACGAATGTCAGTGACACCCGAATCGGAGTTGGTGGTAGCGCCTGCAGGATAATATTTAACTGCATGCACTATGCCGCTTTGCTTTGCAGACCGAATTTCTTTCGCCGTAGTGTTGTCGGTCAAATATATGGTCATCAACGGTTCGAAATGCGAATTCCCAGGCAGCGCGGCGAGGATGCGCGCGCGGTAGGCCTGCGCCTGCTCTGTGGTTGTAACCGGTGGGCGGAGGTTGGGCATGACAATGGCGCGGGCAAATTGGCGTGCGGTATCAGGCAGCACGGAGTGCATTAACGCACCATCGCGCAAATGCAAATGCCAGTCGTCGGGGCGGGTTAATTTCAGTTCCATGGTAGATATTTTATCCGAATCTAAAAATGAGGTGAGCTCTGGGTTAATCTGAGGACTTTAGTGAAAGCGCGTGTTGATATAGTTCGTTACGCCCTGCCCCAGTAATACGCACAGCAAGCTGTACCGCTTGCTTAAGCGGTAATTCGTTTAGCAACACTGTCAATGCATGCTCGACGTCTGCATCCAACCCTTCCTGCTGCGCTACAGCGCCAGAAACCAGTAATACGAATTCGCCCCGTTGACGGTTGGAGTCGCCATGCAGCCAAACCAATGCCTCGGCAAGGGAGCATCGCTGAATGCTCTCGAAAAGTTTAGTGATTTCACGCGCAAATACAATTTGTCGGTCACCACCGAAAACGCTTCGCAGGTCAGACACACATTCCAGAATACGGTGTGGAGCTTCGTAAAATATCAGGGTATAAGGTAAGGCGATCAGCTCTTGTAACGCACGGCAACGTGCAGCTGATTTGTTAGGCAAAAACCCATAAAACAGGAAGTGTGGTGCGGGCATGCCAGCGGCAGACAGGGCAGCCAATGCGGCGTTTGCTCCAGGGATGGGGATCACGCGGTAACCAGCAGCGCGCACCTCTGCCACTAATATCGCACCGGGGTCACTTATCACCGGCGTGCCTGCATCGGATACTAGAGCAACCGACTGACTTCTGGCCAGCAGCGCGATCACTTTTTCTGCCGCCACCCGTTCGTTGTGCTGGTGCAAAGCCATTAACCTATTTGCCGCAATGGAATAATGCATCAGCAGATTTGCGGTATTGCGTGTGTCTTCAGCAGCAATGATATCCACAGATATCAGCACATCCAATGCACGCAAACTGATGTCTCGCAAATTCCCAATTGGGGTGGCAACCACATATAATGCACACTCTAGTTTTTGTTTTTCACCGCTATGCACTGCACATCCTCTTGTTGTCGTTTGATAGCCGCCGTACTATACGTGAGCGTAGGAGGCTGTGCCACTCCCAAACGTTAGGGCTTCCCATTTTTAAACGGGACCAAGAGTAATTTTCTTTCATGAAAACTCACTATTCAAACCAGACATGGAACGTTTTTATGCGCTCGCGGTCTACTGATTTTATCTGACTCAGAAATCAATACCGCCGTAAAATATGAGCAAACGCGGAGTTCAGGCCGAACAATTGGCGGCACAGTTTCTTCAACGCCATGGCCTCAAGTTGCTGCAAAAAAATTATAGCTGCCGTTATGGCGAAATCGACCTGATTCTGCAAGATGGCGACATGCTGGTTTTTGCCGAGGTGCGTTTGCGCAGCCGAGGTGATTTCGGCGGCGCTGCAGCTAGCATTAATGCGTCCAAGCAGGCTCGACTAATACGCACCGCTCAACATTACCTCGCGACATTGAGCCGTACTCCACCTTGCCGTTTTGATGCGCTGCTGCTTGATGCGCTAGATAGCACCCGACTGGAATGGATCAAGCATGCTTTTACCACCTGATTTCGGGTAACATTCGAATTCATCGCAACGGATTATTAGAACAATGAACTTTGATCAGCAGAGCCTGCCAGCGCTTCAACGACATATTAGTGAGAGGGGAACATGCGTTATTTAAATTACCTGCTACTGGCTATCATGCTAGGCTCGATACAAGGGTGCTTTCCGATAATTGCTGCGGGTGTCGGCACGGGTGCGCTAGTGGTATCAGATCGCCGTACTGCCGGCATTATCCTCGAAGATCAAACCATCGAGAACAAGGCACTCAATCACATAAAGGCCCAATATAAAGACACCGTATATGTGAATGTCACGAGCTTCAATCGCCGCGTGCTCATTACTGGCCAAGTGCCTAACAAATCATTTAAAACTGATATTGAAAAAATAGTTTTAAATTTGATGAATGTAAAAGCGGTTACTAACGAACTGCAGGTATCCCCACTCACTAATTTATCCTGGCGTAGCAATGACGGCATTATTACTAGTAACATTAAGCTGCGCTTCCTTAACAACCGGCAAGGATTTCAGCCTGAACATATAAAAGTAATTACTGAAAACAGCTCAGTATTCCTGATGGGCATGGTCTATCACAAGGAAGCTGAAGCCGCCGCAAATATCGCCAGCAGTTCGCGCGGCGTGGAGCGTGTCGTAAAGGTATTTGAGTACCTCGATTAAGTACCGCTTGCTTGGCAAGCCAAACTTTAAACAAAAAAATTCTAAGCGGAAGCTATGTGCTATAAATGCCAAGACGGCATGGAACTCAACGTTCCTATTGCCGCCCCAACTTTTTATGATTACGTTGCCTTAACAAAATTATGTGCGCCCTTTTTTAAGAATCATGCTTAATCCCTCCGAAATTACCCTGCATCAGCAATCAAAGCTGCTGGAAATAGCCTTCGATAACGGTTCACGCTATCGTTTGCCTTATGAGTTTCTGCGCGTACATTCGCCTTCTGCCGCAGTACGTGGGCACGGCCCGAGTCAGGCGGTACTGCAGGTCGGCAAGCAGAATGTGAACGTGACTGACATCCAACCCGTAGGTAGCTACGCCATCAAAGTGACTTTCGATGATGGCCACAATACCGGTCTTTATTCCTGGGATTACTTGAATGAACTCGGAAAATATCAGGATGCTTTGTGGAACGAATATTTATGCAAATTGGCAGAAGCGGGAGAAAGCCGTGTTCCGCATCACCCCGACGACGCACTCGATAAATCCGGAAAATAAAATGAACAAATCAACCCATTTCGGTTTCACGACTATCGCGGAAACTGAAAAAGCCGAGCGTGTCGCGAAAGTATTCACATCCGTCGCCAGCAAATATGATGTGATGAATGACCTCATGTCAGTTGGCCTGCACCGGATATGGAAACGCTTCGCCATCCAGATCAGCGGCGTACGAGAGGGAGAGCGAGTACTCGATGTTGCGGGTGGATCTGGTGACCTTTCCAGTCAGTTTGCCAAACGTGTTGGCAGCAGCGGGCAAGTTTGGCTCACCGACATTAACAACGCTATGTTGCGCGTCGGCCGCGACCGCTTGATTGACGATGGACTAAACACACCAGCCGTACAGTGTGATGCAGAAAATTTGCCATTTCCGTCTAATTATTTCAACTGTGTCAGCATTGCTTTCGGCCTGCGCAATGTCACTCACAAAGATGTTGCGCTACGTGAAATGCAGCGAGTGCTTAAGCCCGGTGGTCGCTTGCTGGTGCTTGAGTTTTCCAAGGTGTGGAAACCGCTGGAGCCTATGTATGATGCTTACTCGTTCAAATTGCTACCCAAATTGGGCGAAGTGATTGCCAAGGATGCTGACAGTTACCGCTACCTGGCAGAATCTATCCGCATGCACCCCTCACAGGATGAGCTTAAGCGCATGATGGAAGAAGCAGGACTCTCTCGTGTTGAATATTTTAACCTTAACGCTGGAATTGTAGCGCTGCACAAGGGTTATAAAATTTAGCATGGATTGCATCCAAATTTCCTGCAAAACGCTCCAAACACTCTTAATATATAACTTGCCCTATGCAAGCTTATCAATTTAACTTAATGATTCAACATATAAATTTTTTAGGACATAAAAAACCTGATTTGCATAATGCAACCTGATGATTTTGCATATACGCTAAGTATGTAGTGTTATACTTTTGAGTGTGTCGTAAGAATTTCAATGACATTCGTGAATACACTCACTGTAAATATTCGCTGAAATTTCATTGTAGTAACAGGAACGTGGCGATAAATCCAAAAAACAGATGTGATGACAATCAATACTCTTGTTTTCGAGGTAGTCGATGAAGGTGACAATGCTATACCAGAGTGCGTATGAATGACCGATTGCGCGAGAATAAAGAGACGCTGGAGAGTTTCAATGAAATTGAGCGTTTGCAGAATAACCTGTGCGTTGGAAAGGTCGTCTGGTTACTATCCGTAATCCAGAAAATAGCTTAAACATGATGTTTCAGCCGACCACTTCTGCCCTTAACCACTTGCTGATCCAAAATTGCTGGGCATTGCAGCGGTTGGCAATCCATGCAGGCAAGACAGCGCGTTTCACCATCGCGCCGTTTGTTTTTACATATACAATTCAAAATGACGGCACATTGTGCGCCGCTGAGCCCGATGTAAATGCCGATGCGAGCTGCACCATTCCGCCTTCATTACTGCCGCGTCTGGCCGTATGTGATGAAACGGCTTCTGCGCAAATTGAAAGTTGTGGCGATACCGCGCTACTCGCCGAAATTTTTTATCTTAGCCGTCATCTGCACTGGGATGCTGCAGAAGACTTAAGTCAGGTGACTGGCGATATCGCTGCTGAACGTATCGTACAATGCGCTAAGGCTGGCCAGCAATCTATTCAGGATGCTACACTTAACTTGACACAAGTGCTGGCAGAATATTGGACGGAAGAATTCCCACTGATTGCTAAATTCACTCATATAGCGAACTTCGTGCAGCAGACAGACAAGCTGCGCGACGATTTAGCGCGGCTTGAACAACGTGTCAATCGATTATCTAATTCCTGAAAATTCTTGCTAGCCTCTATAATATGCCGCGAACTATTTAACTGTTTCTTGAAAGTCACTAAGCTAATTTTCTTTCCAGGTATTCAAAGGCTGGGTTAATGAGCTTTTGGCCGAAATAAAATCAAGTAGCGAGCACAACTTTAAGGGTGCGACCGAACACTTCGCTCGGACTGCAGATTAATCAAATCTTCGTGAAACTTTCATGCGCCTGCTACGCCTGCTAAAAATAATTTTTGTCGTGCTGCGCTTCGGCCTGGACGAATTTTTACTTGCACATTCACGCACACGCTGGCTGCTGGTGCCAATCAATCTGCTGCTATTCGCACGTGACACCTCTAAACCGCGCGCCGTGAGACTGCGCCATGCATTGGAAAACCTGGGGCCGATCTTCGTAAAGTTCGGTCAAATGCTTTCCACTCGCCGCGACCTGATTCCTGTCGATCTCGCCGACGAACTTGCAAAACTGCAAGACCAGGTACCACCCTTTCCTTCTGCACAAGCTGTGGCTTTACTGGAGGCCACCTACAATAAAAAACTTTATGACGTATTCAACAGCTTTGAGGAAAACCCTATAGCTAGTGCCTCGGTGGCTCAAGTACATTTTGCCGTGCTGCCGAATGGACGCGAAGTCGCAATAAAAATTCTGCGTCCCGGCATCGCACGTATCATCGAGCACGACATCGCATTACTTGAGATCTGCGCTAGCTTAACTGAACGATGGTGGGAAGACGGCAAGCGGCTCAAGCCATGCAAAGTGGTAGAGGAGTTCGAAAAACATCTGCGCAACGAACTCGACCTGATGCGCGAAGCCTCTAGCGCCAGCCAATTAAAACGCAATTTTGCAAATTCAAAACTGTTGCTAGTCCCAGAAGTTTTTTGGGACTGGTGTACAGATGAAGTAATGGTGATGGAACGTATGAATGGCCTTCCCGTCAATAATGTGGACGTACTGCATGCGGCCGGCATTGACCTCCCTACGCTTGCGGCCAATGGCGTGGAAATTTTCTACACCCAAGTATTTCGCGATGGATTTTTTCATGCTGACATGCACCCAGGTAATGTGCAGGTGGCAGCGGATGGCCGCTACATTGCACTGGATTTCGGTATCATGGGCACGCTGACAGATTCCGACAAACATTATCTCGCACAGAACTTCATTGCTTTCTTTCGACGCGACTATAAACGCGTGGCAGAAGCACATATAGAGTCCGGTTGGGCACCTGCCGATACCCGTGTAGATGAGCTGGAAGCAGCCATTCGAGCTGTGTGCGAGCCAATATTTGACCGACCCTTGCGTGAAGTTTCTTTTGGTCGTGTGTTGCTGCGCCTATTCCAGACCTCGCGCCAATTCGGCATCGAAGTCCAGCCACAACTCGTGCTACTTCAAAAAACCTTGCTTAATATCGAGGGACTGGGCCTGCAACTCGATCCCGAACTGGACCTGTGGAAGACTGCCAAACCTTGGCTGGAACGCTGGATGAGCGAGCAAATTGGCTGGCGTGGTTTTATTAATGCGCTAAAAATAGAGGCGCCACACTACGCCATTCTATTGCCGCAACTACCGCGCCTGCTGCACCAGAGCCTGAATGAAAAGTCCGAATTGCAAATTGCAGGCGTATTGCGAGAATTAGTGTCCCAGCAAAAACAAATAAGCCGACTGATCACATTAGTCGCGTTAATTTTGTTCGGGTTTATTGTTTTTTATTTTGTGCGCGGTTAGGTAAAGTATTTTTTGATATAGCAGCTATCAGTTAACTTAGGGCACCTCTCAATGGAATTTTTCAGAGATTACCAAAGTTAACTTGTGTAGCGCTTCGAAATGTGGATGTGCTGACTGCTTCAACCTGAATCGTCCTGCCAGTTTGAAAAAACTGGCTTCAAAACCAATCGAACTGTCCCACGCCCGGTTGGTTTTGATCGTAAGTTAGCGGTATACACTCATTGTGTCACGCCTCTTTGTGATACCCCGTCACACGCTCTACTTCATTTTTCGATCCAAGAATCACCGGTACACGTTGGTGCAACCCCTCGGGCTTGAGCTCCATGATACGTTCGCGACCCGTGGAGCAAACCCCTCCGGCTTGTTCCACGATGAAAGACATTGGATTGGCTTCATATAGCAAACGTAACTTGCCTGCCTTGCCCACCTCCTTGTTGTCAAATGGATACATAAAGATACCGCCGCGTATCAGAATACGATGCACTTCTGCAACCATCGAAGCAACCCAGCGCATATTGAAGTTCTTTTCCCGTCCCCCTGGCGTTTTACCCTTTACGCATTCATCCACATAGCGTTGCACTGGGGCTTCCCAGAAACGCTGATTGGACATATTTATGGCGAATTCCTGTGTATCAACCGGAATGGTCATATTAGGATGGGTCAACAGGAACTCCCCAATGTCGTTGTTCAGTGTGAAGCCATTTACACCATCTCCGGTGGTGAGTACTAACATCGTGGAGGGGCCATATAGTGCATAACCAGCGCAGACCTGCTTGGTGCCCGGCTGCAAGAAATCCGCTGCAGTTGGGTTGGTCACGCCTTCTGGACAACGAAGAATCGAGAAAATCGTACCAACTGAGATATTTACGTCAATATTGGACGAGCCATCCAACGGATCAAATGTCAGCAAGTACTTACCTTTTGGATATTGCGCAGGAATTGGATAGATATCATCCATTTCTTCAGATGCCATAGCGGCAAGATGACCGTTCCATTGGTTTGCTTCGATAAAAATGTCATTGGTTATTACATCCAGCTTCTTCTGAGTTTCACCTTGAATGTTTTCACTACCTGCGCTCCCCAGCACACCAGTCAATGCACCTTTGTTAACACTATGAGCAATTTGTTTGCAGGCCGTAATGATGTCACTGATCAGCCCAGTGAAGTCACCGGTTGCACTCGGTAATTGCCTTTGTTCTTCGATAATGAATTGCACCAGGTTTTTACTCATGTATTTTCCTTACATTAATTAATAGAATTTTTGAAAATCAGGATTTTACAGGTTTTTGCATTCCCTCTCCACGTCTGTATGACACTTGGCTTTGCCTTTACAACAAAATACGTGAGCATAAACTTCAGAACGGAAATATCCGGAAACCTTTTTATCGACTTGGCGCATTCTCAAATCACGCTCTCCACCATTACTGGTACATGGCACCAAGGTATTTTGGCGAAGAGCCTTACAGTAGCCTCATGATTTTTGCAATCATCTCAATAAACTATAGGCATCTTATTTGACCATTTTGCCATACTTTCCGGCAGGCTTGTCGAGGATGGTGGGCTTCTCCCATGTCCCCGTTCCAATAATTGGTAGCATTTTTTCAACTGAGAATACGCCATAGCGGCCATACATCTCCCACCACAAGAAGAAACACGTTTGCAGGCAGTTTTTTCTAACACCATATCAATCTTTGTGCGACATTCATCCGTGTAGGCGACCTAATCCAGATCAGGCCGCACACATGCAGTAAGTAACCAATTCCACGAACTGCTTCCACGATGCGCTGGATTTCATTATGTCACCGTCCGACTGCTTACCTTTGTTATCGCTGCACGGACCGGAGAGTTAGTTTTGTTTTTTTGTATAACAAACAGCCACTTTTCTGTTGTTGAATGGCGAATGTTGAGTTCTAGTAAAACAAGGTTTATGTAACCTTCAGGATTATTTATGATCAATCTTGATGCCAACACGATGCTGCACTAGAATGCGAGACGGCTTGGGCACCTTAACAGCCTGCCTCATGAAAGTCGGGTCGGTTACAAATTTCTGTATCCTGATG
This sequence comes from Candidatus Nitrotoga sp. M5, assembly GCF_927904885.1. GTDB lineage: Bacteria > Pseudomonadota > Gammaproteobacteria > Burkholderiales > Gallionellaceae > Nitrotoga. Next base: position 19,287 of record NZ_CAKMNW010000025.1, on the reverse strand, counting down.
CCCATTTCAATGAACAAAATTTACCGGCAGGAACTTAAGGGCACCTCTAAAAATTCAATTTTCTAAGCGAAACAAGACGCAAATCAAAAATTGAACGCAGTATATATTTAATATATAAGTGATCATTTTTTCGAGTAACGCGGCATTGTGACGAAGATTGGATCCTCAGAGGTACCCTTGAGTGTAATCATGAGTGTCTATCCAAGGCTCACCGTGATTCTCAGATCAGCGTAATTGTCATTAGCCAGGCGATTATTTTTTTTCGTACGGCCGGGCACCAATTTTTGTGACCTTCAATAAAATTTTATTATGCCGATTGACCGTAAAGAATTGGCCCCACTAATTGCCGTCATCGGTTGCGATGGGTCGGGTAAGTCAACTGTGAGCGAGGAAATTCTGGCTTGGGTTAGCAGCTACGGTCCAGCGGAAACGGCTCACTTGGGCAAGCAGTCAGGCAATATCGGCCGTGCTGTGGCTCGATGGCCACTAATCGGACCATGGCTGGATCGCTTAATCGTGCGCAAGACCGATAAGACCCGCACGCAGCGAGCTGGAAAGAAAGCTCCCGGCTTTTTTGTCGCACTGGTGCTCATGGCTTTTTTGCTACGGCGACTGCGCAGATTCCAGAACATGCTCGCGTTACGACGAAAGGGCCTGATCATCGTGACCGACCGCTACCCGCAACTGGATCTGCTTGGCGCTTCCGACAGCACAGATTTGTCTGCCACGGCTTCGGGCAGTGCGGTGGTGCGGTGGCTGGCACGACGCGAGCTGGCTGCCTATGAGTGGATGACCAGCTTTCGCCCTGATCTCGTGATCCGCCTCAATGTTGACCTGGATACAGCGTGTGCACGCAAACCCGATCACCGCCGCGAATTACTGCGCGACAAGGTGGCCGCTATACCGTTGCTGAAGTTCAACGGTGCGCCAATTGTCGATGTGGACGCGACTTTGCCATTGGATGAAGTATTGGCGGCTGCCAAGACTGCAGTGACCCACACACTCACCGAACGAGGCTACACGTCCCAAACCCATGATTTTGTGCCGCCAGCCCGCCGAGCAGGAGTCTGATTTTCAATCAATGTGATGCATAACTCCCGCTTAGCTTAACCAATAGTTTAACAAATTAAATTCGTTGCACATGAACACTCAACTTCCTTCCAATAAAAAGTTCGGCTTATTATTTACAGGCGTATTTTTTGTTTTAGCCCTGTATGTCTACATTATGCATGGCTATACCATAGCGGTAATTTCTTTCACTCTCATGAGCTTGTTTTTTTTGGCCGCAAGTTTTCTAGACTGGTCTCTCCTAACGCCCTTAAACAGAGCGTGGTTTTTGTTGGGGCATACATTAGGCAAAGTAGTAAGCCCGATCGTATTAGGCATTATTTTTTTCGGACTTTTAACACCAGTTGCGGTGATTTCAAGGTTATTTGGTCGTGATGAATTAAAGCTTCGCAAATCAAATTCAAAAACATACTGGATTAAACCAATTGATACTAATACTGATAGTGAATCGTTTAAAAATCAATTTTAAGGTGGCGACATGAGCTTTCTAAAAGAGATGTTCATTTTTTTACGTAAGCGCAAAAAACTTTGGCTTGCTCCGATCATTCTCGTTATCATTTTATTGGGTGGTTTACTCGTTTTAGGACAAGGTTCCGTCCTGGCTCCATTTATTTATACCTTGTTTTAATTGAGCGATGAACATTTTAGGAATATCGGCTTACTACCATGATGCTGCAGCCTGCATATTGGTTGCTGGGGAAATTATCGGTGCAGCTCAAGAAGAACGATTTACAAGAAAAAAACATGATTCTGTATTCCCTGTTAATGCTATTAAATACTGCCTGAATGAAGCAAAATTGTCGGCAGGTGAGATCGATTATGTTGTTTTTTACGATAAACCTTTCCTGAAGTTTGAGCGTATATTTGAAACTTATTTAGCCTTTGCACCCAAGGGTTTCACAAGCTTCGCAACATCGTTACCTGTATGGGTAAAAGATAAGCTATTTCAAAAGTCTGTAATTCTGAATGCGCTAAAAGAGTATTGTGGAAATAAGAATGAAATAGATTGGTCAAAAAGGCTTTTGTTTTCTGAACATCACTTAAGTCATGCTGCATCAGCGTTTTTCCCATCTCCGTTTGAAGAAGCTGCAGTCCTGACGATGGATGGTGTGGGCGAGTGGGCAACCACATCATTGGCTATTGGTCGTGGTAATACACTTACCGTAAAAAAGGAAATTCACTTCCCTCATTCTCTAGGACTGCTTTATTCCGCCATCACTTATTACACTGGATTCAAGGTTAATTCTGGCGAGTACAAAGTAATGGGGTTAGCACCTTATGGCGAACCCAGATTCGCCAACCTCATCAAAGACAATCTGATTGATATCAAAGAAGATGGCTCTTTCCATTTGGATATGAGCTACTTCAACTATTGCATCGGTCTAACGATGACTAACGATAGATTTGACAAATTATTTGGCGCGCCCCCCAGAAAATCTGAATCTGACTTAACCCAGCGAGAGATGGACATTGCTGCTTCAATTCAAGTAGTCACGGAGGAAATTGTCATCAAGCTAGCGCGTGGCATTAAGCAATCAACTGGATTAAAGAATTTGTGCCTTGCCGGTGGGGTCGCGCTGAACTGTGTGGCGAACGGCAAGCTTCTTGGAGAAAACATCTTTGACAATATCTGGATACAGCCAGCCGCTGGCGATGCAGGTGGCGCGGTTGGTGCGGCATTAGCAGCTCATTATCTAATGCTTAATCAACCGCGAAAGGTTGATGCTCAGGATAGTATGAAGGGCGCTTATCTTGGTCCGGAATTCAGCCAGACTGACATTGAGCAGCGGTTAACTGCTGCCGGTGCAAAGTTTGAAACTGTCAGTGACACTGCGTTAATTAATTTGACTGCTCAAGCTTTGGCGGATGGTAAGGCAGTGGGCTGGCATCAAGGCAGGATGGAGTTTGGGCCTCGGTCGCTGGGAGGACGTTCAATTATTGCCGACCCTCGCTCACCTTTGGTACAGAAACAATTAAACCTTAAAGTCAAATACAGAGAATCTTTCCGTCCCTTTGCGCCAAGCGTATTGAGAGAAAATGTTGCTGAATGGTTCCAGCTCGACAAAGATAGCCCCTACATGTTGTTAGTGGCAGAAGTGGCCAAAGAGAAGCAGCTGGAAATGACTGAGGAACAGAGAAAACTGTTTGGTATCGATAAGCTCAATGTACCACGCTCAAAAATTCCGGCCATCACTCACGTTGATTACTCAGCAAGAATTCAAACAGTTCACAAAGAAACTAATCCAAAATATCATGCCTTGATTTCAAAATTTAAGGAATTGACCGGCTGTCCGGTCATAGTGAACACCTCTTTCAACGTCAGGGGAGAGCCTATCGTTTGCACACCCGAAGATGCCTTTAATTGTTTAATGGGAACAGGCATTGAATTTTTGGCTGTGGGGAATTGTATTCTTGAAAAGCAAAATCAGGACATGTCTTTGATAAAGGATTACAAAAATGCGTATGAGTTGGATTAGATCAAGAGCAGCTAAAGAAAGTCTCATTGTTTTGGTGGTGAGTATCATTCTTCTTTTGTTGATTGATTATTTTCTGGGCTATGCAATTCTTAAACAAGCTCCGATTAGCACCAGAAATAATGCAGAGAGGGGTATAAAAATTCGCCATCCTGTATACCACCATACCCTTTCTGCAAATTATGACGGCTTAGGTCGAAACCAATCAGAATACAGATTCTGCACCAATTCAGACGGCTTAAAATCTAAATGTGGGGAAGTCAGTGACCATAAAAAAATCGACATCGGATTTCTAGGCGACAGCTTTACGGAAGGTCTTGGTTTGCCATATGAGAAGACTTTTGTTGGGTTAATTGCGGAAAAATTGCCCGGGAAAAAAATTGCAAATCTTGGTGCTGCATCATATTCGCCAAGCATTTATTACCTGAAATTGAAAGAATTTCTTAAAAACGGATACACATTCAATGAAGTTGTTGTATATATTGACATTAGCGACATTGCGGATGAGGCTAACTATGCTATCGTCGACGGCAAGGTTGTGAATACAATTGGGAGCACAGGTAACCGAAAATTGTTTCCATTATTGAATTTTGGCCTTAAAGGATTACGAGATAGTTCAATATCCGCTTTCGGAATTTTGCATCATGATTACCATGTAGATCATCTGGATTTAACTGACGCAGTTTATCAACGTGATTTTAGAAGAGCTGCCTGGACATTCGATGACAGTAATGAGGGATACGGGGAGCTGGGTGTCAAGGGTTCCATCGATAAATCAATTGCAATAATGCAAAAACTATACGACTTATGCAAAACAAATAACATTAAGCTTTCGATTGGTGTTTATCCTTGGCCTAGCCAGATTCTTTACGATACTGAAGAATCCAATCAGGTAAAAATATGGAGAAACTTTTGTATCGACAAGTGCACGAATTTTTATAACTCATTTCCAACGTTCTTTGACTTGACTAGGTCAACCAGCAAAAAAGAGGTCATTAATAACAATTTTTTTCACGGTGACATGCATTTCAATGAAAACGGAAATCAGATAATCGCTACTGATTTTTTAAAAATCTACAAAAGCAATTGAGTGATACTCTGCAGCAGAAGCCAAGCCTGGGTAGCGCACAACCTGCTACACCAGCCCTCATAAGAAAATTGGTAGCAGGCGTTACAATACGATTGTCGCTGTCCAGTTGCTCACAGATTTCAACATGAAAATTGCATACGTTACCAGTTCACTTGAGGGCAGCGGCGGTCCGCTGCCGATACCAGCGGTCACTCGAGTCTTGCGCAACGCTGGCGCACACGTCGAGGTGTTTGCTCTTACTCGGCGCGATGGTCGAGCCCTTCCGCCGATGCTGGCAGACGGCTTGCAAGTACATGTGCGTGAAGGGGGTAACCGCGACCACTGGGCAGCCTACCGCTGGCTGGATCGTGAAATCGCTACTTACAAACCGGATTTAATCTGGACCTCGGTGGCGCGCGCTAGCCTGATTGGTTTGCTGCTCGGAAAGAAATATTCGGTTCCCGTAGTGTGCTGGCAGCATAACGCCACCCTGAAATGGACCCGATTGTTGCCGTTCTATGTTTTGCGCAAACGCCCTGTGATGTGGATCGGTGATTCGGACATGGTTACGAAAATTACTGCAGAGCGCTTCGGTGTGCCGCCAGAGCGCATGGCATCGTGGCCGTTATTTTCCGTAAATCCGGATGCACCACAGGCACGCCCTTGGCAGCCGGGACAAACCCTGCGACTGGGGTGCCTGGGACGCTTGCACACGCAAAAAGGATATGAACTCCTGATAGAAGCGCTAGTGCAATTGAAGCAACGTGGATTCAAATCCTCCACACCATTCGAAATTCAGATTGCTGGTGACGGGCGCGAGCGCGAAGCGTTAACTGCTGCATTACAACGCAGTGGCATAACGGAGGTACACCTGATTGGTTTTGTTGATCGGCCGCAGGATTTTCTGGCTGGACTGCATTTGTACCTGCAACCGTCGCGCGTGGAAGGTTTTTGCATCGCGGTACATGAGGCGATGCAGGCAAGCCTGCCGGTCATCGCATCGGCTGTGGGACAAATCCCCTATTCTCTGGAACACAAGCGTAGCGGCTGGCTGCTACCGCCAGGTGACGTCGAAGCTCTCGCGAATGCATTGGCAGAAGCCTTAAGCCATCCGGAACGCTTGGCCGCCATGGGACAAGCTGCACGTGCGCGGGTATTGCCACTATACAGTGCCGATACATTCAAACGTGCGGGAGAATCCATTCTGGAGCGTCTGCGTGCTCGTGGCGTGCTAGCGGACTGACTTCAGCAATACCTCTTTCAATCTATACATCCACACATCACAAATTCCCTGTTCAGGCTCCGATATCCAAATGGCGTTTATTAATGGAACTGGACAGAATAACAGTGTCATGAAAAACCTGGTACCTTGACATTTTTATATTGAATAATGGACATATTCAATGGACGGATGTGTCGATGCGGAGATATTAAAAAGTCGCCTTGTATTTTTCAGTAAGCGCAACCAGCCGCTGCCTGATTTCCACCGGCATCTCAAACTCGTCGGCGTAATAGTCCTGTGTTTTTTTAAATTTTTTGATGATCAATTCGTCGTGCATTGCACCCATCAGGCCGTTGATAGTACTGAGATATTGTGAGATGCTGACGTGATAGGGAGAGGGGTAAAGAATCTTCAGGTTATCGTAGAGCGCCACAAGCCGACTGATAACCTTGCGTACTTCGTGAAACTCTTTACTGGTGATTGCCTTTTTAGCAAGATTTAAGTGAATAAACTTAATTTCATCAAGAACATACTGGCGGAAGCTTTCATTTGTACTCGGCTGAAATTTATCTATTTCTTTATTGATCAGAAAATAAGGAAGTCGTGCCAAAAAAAAACGAACAAGAATGGCAATTCGGTTCGCGCTAACATGCTGTTTGTTTTTGAAGGCGTCCTGCAGATTGCCCATGATGGCAGTCATCCAATGAAACATCCGGGGATAGCGGTGCCTTTCATCAAAAGCGGCATACGCAAAGCGCAGGTGCTTGATCTTGGCGCGCAGATACCTGAAAGCGAGCTGATCCTCCGCGCTCAGGGCACGATGCCGGTAAATTTTATTAATGATCGCTAGCAAGTCTTCCCGATCTACGCCGTCTTTCCATAGCTGCCTGCATATCCTGTAGCACTGTGTAAGTTGTTCCTGACTGTAATCGAGGTGAATAACATCGGGCAGCCTAGCATCCGAGTAAATATCATCATGAACGAGCACAGCTGCAAAAAGCGCATCACACTGCTCTGCTGAAAAAAGGGGCTCGTCGAGCGACTTATTCGTTGTGGTCACATTGGCATTGCGATTCAATTTCATCATACTCCTGATTTTTGCAAACAGACTAGGCGCGGCTACCGGCTGGCTGATGCCTGGGGTAACGCCTTTGGCCAATAACGCATGGCTACGGCAAACCACAGCCACACCCATGCTACGCTGATGATCCAGCCTGCGATTACATCTGTCGGGTAGTGAACGCCAAGGGCAACGCGCGAGACACCGGTTGCCAACGACAGGCTTGCTGCAACGACGTACAGAGTCCAGCGTGCCGCGCGCCGTGACAATAGCGGAGACAGCACCAATGCCACCGCCAAATAGAACAGCGTACTGTTCAAGGCATGGCCGCTGGGGTAACTCAGAGAGTTGATATGGTCCAGATACGTGACCAGTTGTGGTCTTGGCCGCCCCACCCAGTACTTGAGTGACGTTGATAGTGCGATGCCGCTGAGCAGAATCCCAGCCATGAACAAGGCGGTGTGCCAGCGGCGCAACATCAGCAGCCCGAGTATCGTCAAGCTAGCTATGACGATACGTGGCACGGTATCACCCAGCCAGGTCAAACCCAGCCAAAATGCAGCAGCCCATTGTGGGCCAGCCAGCTGCTCGGTATTGCCGCTTACGCGAAACCACAGCAGCAGTGGCTCATCAAAACTGGCCGGGCCATAATAAGTCAGTGCAACGCCGCAAGCACTGCTGACCAACAATATAAGTAACGGCGGCCACCACATACACATTGCGCGGATGCAGTTAGTTTTCATAAAAATTCATTCGGCCAAACCTTTCATAAAGCTGCTCGTAAGAATAGCGAATTTACGCAGCAGTATAAAGTACAGATATTGCCAAAATTTATAGATCAGCGTGGTACTCCCACAATAATTTAATGTAAGCTTAGCTGCCGACGGCGGCGATGCTCGGCACTTTCTATTTTAAGGGGTCGACCATGAAATCTCGCTTGTTTGCAGCTATATTTTTACTGATGTCAGGCATCACTCCCTCGGCGCAGGCGAATGACAACAAGCAATGGGCTAATATCAGCGATATTGGCGTCATTGCCTTGGCCGGTACTGCCTTGGCACTTCCGGCGGTACGTGAAGATTGGCAGGGGTTTCGCCAAGCGGGCTACAGTCTCGTTACTGCCGAGGGGGTGGCAATCCTGGGCAAGGCGGTTATACATGAGCGGCGGCCCGATCGCAGCGACAATAACAGTTTCCCGTCAGGGCACGCTTCTTTGGCGTTTGCCTCTGCGACTACCTTGCATCGTCGTTACGGTTGGCAGACTGGCGCTCCCGCTTACGCGCTGGCTACCCTCACCGCTTACGCACGCGTCGATGCCAGAAAGCATCACTGGTACGATGTCGTTGCTGGGGCTTTAATTGGCACCAGTAGTGGCTGGTTCTTCACTGATGCGTTCAACAGCAAGGTGCAGCTGGTGCCTTGGGCCGACAGCAAAAGTGCTGGTGTGCAGATAGGGATGCAATGGTAACGATTGAGCTATTCGCGCGCGGGACTCGCGACGAATGACTACTTTTCCGACGCCTTCGGGTTGGTGGACTCCCAGCCGCCTCCCAAAGCCTTGATCAAGGTCACGCTCGCGACCAGACGGCGGCCGAGCATGTCCAATGCTGCGCGTTCATTGCCGAGCGCGGTAGTCTGCGCCACGATCACGGACAGGTAGTCGACGATGCCATTACGGTATTGGTTATACGTGATCACCGCCGCCTCGCGCGCCGCTTTCACCGCTACAGCCTGCGCTGAAGCGGCCTCGTCGAGGATTTGCAGCACAATCAAATTGTCTTCCACCTCGCGAAAGCCTTCGAGAACCGTCTGCCGATAGTTGGCGACCACCTCGTCATAGGCGGCCTCCGCTTTCGACCTTTGTGCACGGATCGAGCCATTGTCGAAGACCGGCACAGCCGCCCTTGCGCCCCCGACGATTCCGCGTATGGCCGCGCCGCCGTAGAGAACAACCGAAGGGTAGGCCGACGCCTCAGCCACGCCGATCTGCGCGCTGGCGGCCGCCATTCGCCGCTCGGCTGCGACAATGTCGGGACGCCGTTCCAGCAAGTCTGAGGGTAACGCAGGCGGTATTGCGGGTACCTTATCGTCAATAGGTGCGACAGTAAAAGAAAAATCAGCCGGCGCTTTGCCGACCAATACCGCTATGGCATGTTCTAGCTTAGCTCGTGTGACGCGTGCGTCGAGCATCTGCGCCTGTGCGGCGCCGAGCTGGGCTTCCGCTTGCATGATAACGCCTCGGGAGGCTACGCCCACCGCATGTTGGTTGCGTGTGATCTGCAATGATTGTTCGTAGGAAGCGGTCGTATCCTGTAACAAGCGGATTTCGGCATCCTTTACCCGTAGCAGGAAGTAGTTTTGCGCAAGCTGCGCCTGCAGCGACAACCTCGCTGCAGCGAGGTCGGCCGCACTCGCCTGGGCAGCTGCGCCACTGGCCTCGATATTGCGGCGAATACGACCCCACAGGTCGAGCTCCCAGATTGCAAGCATACCTATATCGATTCCTCTAACCCCAGCAAGCAGCATCGGGGACTGCGCTGCCAGAGCCGCATCGGTGAGTGACTGAGCCTGCCTCACCCGTGCCTCCATAGCCTGGAGCGAGTAATTTCGAGGTTCAACCTGGACGATCAATTCGTTGAGTTGGCTGTCATCATAGAGCATCCACCAGTGTTCGTCGGCCGAGACGTCGTTCGTCTGCGGCGCTGTCAATTCGGACGCCTCTTTGTAAGCAGCAGGCACATCCATGGGCGGACGCACGTAGTCCGGTCCAAGCACTGTACAGGCAGTATTGATTGTCGCGAAACCGGCAAGAGCCAGTGTTGTGTACAGGGTCGAGGTTCTCTTCGTAATGGTCATGGTGTCGAGTCGGTGACAGCGGTGAAGTATGTGGCAGTACGGGAATACCGTCGTTGCCGCAGGCTTCGCGCCCAGGTGTTGAAGCGGTCGAGATAAAGATAGACGACCGGCGTGGTGTAAAGGGTCAGCAACTGGCTCATAATCAACCCGCCGCCGATCGCTATGCCCAACGGCTGGCGCATCTCGGCGCCATCGCCATGGCCCAATGCCAGCGGAATTGCGGCGAGTAGCGCAGCCATGGAAGTCATCAGGATCGGCCGAAAGCGCATGAGACATGCTTGGAATATCGCCTCGCGAGGGGCCACCGCTGAGTTTCGTTGAGTATCAAGCGCAAAGTCAATCATCATGATGGCATTCTTCATGACAATGCCAATCAGCATGAAGATGCCGATCAATGCGATGACGCTGAAGTCAGTACGGAATACCATCAAGGCTAGCAGCGCACCTACACCGGCAGACGGCAACGTCGAGAGAATAGTCAGCGGATGTATCAGACTTTCGTAGAGGACGCCCAGAACAATATACAGGGTAAGAATGGCCGCGAGGATGAGAATTGGCTGGTCGTCAAGCACCTCCCGGAAGGCACGTGCCGATCCCTGGAAGCCGCCACGTACCGAGGTAGGCACCCCGATATCGCGCATGGTGCGCTCGATCACTTGCTCTCCCTCCGACAGTGACACCCCTCTCGGCAAGTTGAACGAAATTGTCGTAGCGGCGAGTTGGGAATGATGATTGACCTGGAGCGAGGTTTCGGTCTGCACATGGTGTGCCAGCATTGATAGTGGTACCTGCTTCCCCTGCGGGCCACTGATCTGAAGGCGATCAAGCACCTCGGGCGATTGCGCGTATTCAGGAGCGACGCTCATTACCACACGGTACTGATTCAGCGGTTCGTAGATGATCGAGACTGATCGCTGGGCAAAAGCGTTGTTGAGTGCCGTGTCAATCTGTTTGGGACTAATACCCAGACGCGCTGCCGCGTCGCGATCAACTACGAGCGAAGTCTGCAGCCCCTTGCTCTGGTCGTCGGTGTCAACATCAAGCAGCTCTGGCTGTTGCGCCAGAGCCTGGCGAATGCGCGGTTCCCACAGCCGCAGCTCGTCGAGGTCATCGGCCTGGATTGTGTACTGATTCGACGAGCGGCTCCTGCGGCCACCGACACGAATGTCCTGCACAGGGTTGAGGGTGAGAGTGGCGCCCGGCTCGTTAGCAAGCCGGGCGTGCAAGCGAGTCACGATCTTGTCGGCGCTTTCTTTTCTTTCGGACAGCGGCTTGAGCGTAACGAACACTGATCCGGTGTTGCGCTGGGAGCCGCCAGTGAAGCCTACAACGTTTTCGACAGCTCGGTCAGCGCGCACGATATCCATGAAATTGGTCAGTTTTTTCTGCATTAACTGGAAGGAAATACTCTGGTCACCCTGAATATGTCCGGTGAGCTGGCCAGTGTCCTGATTTGGAAAGAAGGCCTTGGAAATAATGACGTAGAGATAGACATTCAGGCATATGGTGGCTAGAAGGACAAGCATTGTGAGCTGTGAATGCTTAAGTGTCCATGCCAAGCTGCGCTCGTAGGTGCGCAGCATAGCCGCGAACCCACGCTCACTCCATTGGTAGAAGCGGCCTTGCTGGCGTTTGGTTCCCTCCGGTTTGAGCAGTCGGGCGCACATCATCGGTGCGGTGGTGAGCGCGACCACCAGCGAGATCAGAACTGCCACCGCCAGTGTGACTGCGAACTCACGCACAAAAAGACCCACGTATCCCCCCATGAACAGCATCGGAATGAAAACGGCGATGAGCACCAAGGACATAGTCAAAACTGTGGAGCCGACTTCCTTGGCCCCGATCAGTGCGGCTTGCTTGGGCAGAACACCGTTTTCGATATGACGTGTGACATTTTCAAGAACTACGATGGTGTCGTCAACAATGAAGCCGACAGCGATGGTAAGTGCCATCAGCGTCAGGTTATTGAGGCTGAAGTCCAGTAAATACATCACGGTGAAAGTGCTTATCATGGACACCGGTACCGCAACGCTGGGGATGAGTGCGGCACGACCATTGCGCAGGAACAGCAACACCACCAGAATTACCAGCACTACCGCCAGCACCAACGTGTAAGCGGCGTCGCGCAGTGAGGCGCGCACGGTGGAGGTGCGTTCCATCATCACCGCGACGTCAATCGCGGCCGGAACCGACGTCCGCAGCGTCGGTAGAAGCCTGGTGACGCGTTCAACGGTCTCGATGATATTTGCATTGGGCTCACGCTTGATGATCACCAGTACAGCGGGCTTGCCGTTGGCCGAGCCCGCGTTGCGCAAATCCTGCACTGAATTAACGACGTTGGCTACGTCAGCAAGTTTTACGGACGAGCCGCTGTTGCTGTATCCCACGATCACTGGAAGGTACTCGGCGACGCTACGCGCCTGACCGTTGCTGGAAACCTGCCAGTGCCGCTGGTCGTCTTCCAGCGCGCCTTGAGGCAGATTCGAGTTTGACGCGGCGATAGCCGCGCGCACGTTATCGAATCCAATGCCATATTTGTGCAAAGACTGAGGATTGAGTTCAACTCGTACCGCCGGTAGCGAACTGCCACCGATCTCTACCTCGCCCACGCCCTTAAGTTGCGACAATTTCTGGGCGACGACGGTTGAGGCTGCATCGTATATCTGCCCCTGAGTCATAGTGTTAGAGGTCAGGCCCAGGATCATGACCGGTGCATCAGCCGGATTCACTTTTCGATAGGCAGGGTTGGCTGACAAGCCCGCTGGCAGCTCGCTACTGGCGGCGTTGAGCGCCGCCTGCACATCGCGTGCTGCGCCATTGATGTCGCGATCAAGGTCAAATTGCAGCACGATACGTGCTGCACCGAGTGCGCTACTTGATGTCATTTCAGTGATGCCCGAGATACGTCCAAGCGAGCGTTCCAATGGCAGGGTCACCGCCGCCGCCATGGTTTCCGGGCTCGCCCCCGGCAAGGATGCCGAAACCTTGATAGTCGGGATATCAACTTTTGGCAACGGCGAGATCGGAAGTAGCAGCAACGCAAACACGCCGACCAGCATCAGGCCAACAGTGAGCAGCGTGGTGGCGACAGGTCGGTTGATGAACGGTGCGGAGATATTCATGCTGGGCGCCTCAAAGGCGATCACCTTTGACCGTTGCGACCGGGCGAATATCGGAACGCAGCGCTGATGACGGATGCGTCAGCCGCTCAAATGCAAGATAGATGACAGGTGTGGTGAACAGGGTTAACACCTGGCTTACAATCAGCCCTCCGACCAAGGTCACACCCAGCGGATGGCGCAAGTCAGAGCCCACACCCCACCCTATCATCAGCGGCAGCGCACCCAGCAGCGTGGCCATGGTCGTCATCATGATCGGTCGAAAACGCAGCAGGCAAGCCTGGAAAATTGCTTCGCGTGGCGTGAGGCCCTGCTTGCGCTGAACATCGATCGCGAAGTCAATCATCATAATCGCGTTCTTTTTGACGATGCCGATCAACAGAATGATGCCGATAATCGAAATCACGTCGAGATCATTACCAGACAACATCAGCGCAAGCAAGGCTCCAACCCCAGCCGATGGCAGGCTCGACAGGATCGTGACCGGGTGAATGTAACTCTCATAGAGCACACCCAGCACAATATAGACGGTGAGGATCGCGGCCAGTATCAGCCACAACTGACTGGTCAAGGAGGCACGGAAGGCCAGCGCAGAACCTTGAAATTTTATTTGCGTGCTGGCCGGCAAGCCAAGTTCTCGCTGTGTGGCCTCGATTACCTTGACTGCATCGCCGAGTGACGCGCCTAATGCAAGATTAAACGAGATCGTGGCCGCTGGAAACTGGTCAATGCGGGTGATGATCAGTGGTGCGGTGCGTTCGCTTATCTGCGCAATTGACGACAACGGGATTTGCCGCGACTGGTTTTGGTTTTTCGTCCCCGTCACACTATCCGCCGCGCTGACGTAAAGGTTGTTGAGGGCATCCACGCCGTTACGAAATTCGGGCTTGACCTCAAGCACAACGCGCTGTTGATGAGTCGGGGTGAACAGGGTGGCTACCTGACGTTGGCCAAACGCATTATATAGCGCGTTATCCACGGCTGTTGGCGTTATACCAAAGCTATCTGCGAGGGCTCGGTCAATCTCGACATGTGCCTGTAGTCCGCCTTCCTGTTGATCGCTGATCACGTCGGCCAGCATTGGCTCGTTACGTAGCCGCTCGACTAGTCGCGGCACCAATTTGCGCAGCACGCTATCGTCGGCATCCACCAACGAAAACTGATATTGGGTTCGGCTTACCTGATCCTCGATGGTGAGATCCTGTACTGGCTGCATGTATAGCTTGATCCCATCAACCTGGAGGAGCTCGACCTGCAATCGTCGAATCACGTCGCTGGCACCGTCGTCGCGCTGCGACAAAGGTTTGAGGTTAATCAGGAAACGACCGCTGTTGAGCGTCGGATTGCTGCCGTCCACACCAATGAAGGATGACAGGCTTTGAACCGCTGGGTCGCGCAGAATAACGCGACCCAGTGCCTGCTGGCGCTCGGCCATCGCAGCAAAAGAGATGTTTGCCGGCGCCTGAGAAATGCCCTGAATTGCCGCGGTATCCTGGATCGGAAAAAATCCTTTAGGAATGAAGATGTACAAGAGTACCGTTAGCGCCAACGTGACCAGCGCTACCAGCAGAGTCAGGCTTTGGCGGTCGAGCACCCACTGCAGCATGCGACCATAACGGGCAATGACGCGATCAAACCAGGCGCCGCTGGCATGAAACAGGCGTCCATGCTGCTGCGCGGGAACACGACGCAATAGCCGTCCGCACATCATTGGGGTCAGCGTCAACGACACCACGGCCGAGATCAGGGTGGCCACCGACACAGTGATCGCAAATTCCCGAAACAGGCGACCCGCCACGTCGCCCATGAATAATAACGGAATCAACACTGCAATCAGTGACAGCGTCAACGAAATAATGGTGAAACCGATTTGGCGCGCGCCCTTAATTGCGGCTTTAAGCGGCGGCTCACCAGCCTCGATATAGCGCGTGACATTCTCGATCATTACAATTGCATCGTCCACCACAAAACCGGTGGCGACGATGAGAGCCATCAGAGTGAGGTTATTGATCGAGAAGCCGGCCAAGTACATCACAGCAAAGGTGCCAATAAGAGACAGCGGCACCACTACGGCAGGAATCACAGTCGCAACCAAATTGCGCAGAAACAGAAAAATGACCATCACTACAAGCACTACCGCAAGTAGCAGTTCGAACTGAACATCACGTACTGATGCGCGAATGGTTTCAGTGCGGTCGGTCAAAATCTCAACATCAACCGCGATGGGCAGCGATGCCGTCAGTCGCGGCAGCAACTTCTTGATGCGATCAACCACTTCGATGACGTTGGTGCCGGGTTGACGCTGGATGTTGACGATCACCGCCGCCGATTCGTTGGCCCAGGCAGCAAGACGCTCATTTTCGGCCCCATCAAAGACTTCTGCCACATCAGCCAATCGCACAGCAGCGCCATTACGATAGGCGATGATCATAGACTTAAATTCGTCGGCAGATTTGAGCTGATCGTTGACGTCAATGGTGGATGACTGCGTGGGTCCGTCAAAGCTGCCTTTGGCCTGGTTCGAGTTGGCATTGCTGATCGCGATGCGCATGTCCTCGAGCGAAAGCTTGTAAGCGGCGAGAATTTTTGGATTAGCCTGGATACGGATGGCCGGTCGCTGTCCGCCGCTGATGCTAACGAGCCCGACACCGGTCAACTGCGAAATACTTGCCGCAAGCCTGGTGTCAACCAGACGTCTGATTTCTGGCAGCGGCAATGTGGGCGAAGTCAAGGCCAGCGTCATGATTGGTGTATCAGCAGGGTTGATTTTGTTGTAAATCGGCAACTGGGGCAGATCCGGCGGTAGCAAGCTAGCGGCTGCGTTAATGGCTGCCTGCACGTCTTGCTCGGCGACATCAAGCGCGAGGTCAAGGCTGAACCGCAGCGTGATGATCGAGACCCCGCCCGAGCTTGTCGAAGATATCTGGTTCAGACCCGACATCCGGCCGAACTGCCGTTCAAGTGGCGCTGTGATGGTCGAGGTGACCACCTCCGGACTCGCGCCCGGATACAGGGTCACCACCTGAATGGTCGGATAATCAAACTTGGGCAGCGCCGACAGTGGCAATGCCCGATAGGCAAACAGGCCAACGAGCAAGATTGCCACCATCAGCAACGAGGTCGCCACTGGACGAAGAATGAACAGACGCGAAAAGTTCATGGCCAAGCTACGCGGCGACTAAGTTGATCAGACACCACTATTGGCACGTGAATTGTGCGTGACAATCTCAACCTTCACTCCTGCACGGAGCCTGTCCGCGCCATTGATCACGACCATTGCGCCTGTGGTCACACCACTGTCGATCACAGTAACTTCATCTTGCGTGGGCCCGGTTTTCACTGGGATTACGTCAACTGTGTGGTCATCCTTGACGACATAAACAAACGTCCCAGCTGAACCGTGTTGAATAGCAGCTGTTGGCACCAGCGTCGCGTTTCGTCGCATCTCTACGGGCATTCTCACGTTGACGAACTGGTTGGCAAAGAGTGTGCCGTTCTCATTTGGGAACTCTGCTTTGAGCTTGATGGTGCCGGTTGTGGTGTCAATCTGGTTGTCCGCGGCGATCAATCGACCTGTACCCAGCTTTACTTTCTGGGCGCGGTCGTAGGCATCAACTGGGATGTGGTCACCGGTGCGCAGCCGCTTGATCACTTGTGGCAAGTCATCTTCCGGAATCGCGAAAACGACTCCAACGGGTTGCAACTGCGTGATCACCACGAGACCATCGGCATCAGATGTGTGCACGATATTGCCCGGACTTATCCGGCGCAGCCCGACCCGTCCGGTGATAGGCGCGATGACCTGGGCATTCGCGAGCTGCATTTTTGCATTGTTGACCCCGCCCTGGCTGGCTTGCACTGCGGCCTTGTATTGGCGCACCTTTGACTTCTGTGTATCGACCAACTGGTCGGAAATTGAATCCAGCGCAAGCAGCGCGAGATACCGTTTGAGATCGGCTCGCGCATTGTCTAACAGTGCTTGATCGCCCGCCAATTGCCCAGTGGCGAGCGTGAGCTGCATCTTAAATGGACGCGGGTCGATTTGAGCCAACAGATCGCCCTTCTTGACCAGCTGACCTTCCTTGAATGCAATACTAATGATCTGGCCATCCACGCGCGGGCGAACTACGACAACGTTGAGCGGCGTGACGGTGCCAATCGCGAACAGGTAGATCTCAAGGTTGCCATTGCGCACGGGAGCAACAACGACAGGCGTCGCGGGAGGTAAGGAATTACTGCTGCCTCCCGGTTTTTCAGCGCTTCGATGATTGACCGTCGTTGCGGAGTCGGCCCGTTGAGAACTGGCATACCAGATTGCGCCTCCCCCCACTGCCAGACTTAAAATCGAGATGATCACGATCCAGCGCTTCGACCACCGATGCCCTAATCTTGAAAGAGACGTGCTTAAAAACGGACTGATGGAGTCAGAGTTTTTTGTCACGGGGTTGTTGGTAGGCATAAATTTGAAGTCTAATTTTTCAGGCCCTTGGACGCACTAACAGCCTAGAGGAAGGTAATTGTAAATTGTGACAATATAACAGGAACTGCGGCTTTCCAGAAGAGCTAGTCTCCCCTAAAGCGTCCTCTATTCACTCTGACAGATCTGGTTCATGTCTGGATTGGAAATACTAAACCCCTATGTGACCACGCTTTAGTCATTTCGGCTGTGATCGGAGGCACGCTCAATGAGGTTCCACTTGCAGTTTAGCATTCCTCGAGTTGCCGCTCGTAAACACGGTAGCGCTTATAGGCGTGGCCGCCGATTGACTCAATAATGTTGCACATGCCTGCGTTGTCCTCCAATATCCAGGACAACTCGATCTGCTTGGCACCGCGGCTATGCAACTGCTCTCGCACCGCATCAATGACGAGAAATGCCAGTCCAGGCCCGAGACGGGTGTGCTGAAATTTGCGCCTTACGCCCATCAACGGTACACGGGCAGTGCTGGGGAAGCGTACTTTGAGGCGCCACAGAAGCTTTAGCCAACCGGTCGGGAACAGCCTGCCGCCAAGCCCTCGGATCGCCTCGTTGACGTTGGGAAGGGCAACAATGAATGCGGCGGCCTCGCCATCGACTTCGGCAATCTGTATCAATTCCGAGGCGATGAGAAAGCGAAGGTTCTGGCCAACATCGTGGAACTCGGCGGCGGTGATAGGCACGAACCCCCAGTTTTCCGCCCATGCTTCGTTGAATATGTCACGCAACAGGGAGACTTCGTCATCGAAACGTTTTCGATCAAGCGGACGCACCCGCACGCGATGAGCGGACGCGGCGATCAACCGCCGCATCACTGCAGGCGCTTCAAAATCAGGAGCGATCATGTACGCCAGCGTATCTTTAGCTTTATGGTATCCACATTGTTCGATGTACCCTCCATAATAAGGCAGGGCATGTCCCATCATGAATGTCGGCGACGTGTCGAAACCGTCGATTAACAGCCCCATTTCTTCATTTATCGAGAGGTTGAAAGGCCCGCGTACGCGATGCATGCCTTGATCGCGTAGCCATTGCTCGGCGGTACTGAGCAAGGCCCCGAAGGTTTCTTCCTGATCCTCGGCATCCAGCATACCGAAGAAGCCGGTCGCGTCGTCATGTTGTTCCAGATGCAACGCGTCAATCTGGGCACTAATCCGACCCACTGGCTGCTCGCCGCGCCAGGCAATCCACGCCTGCCATCGAGCGTGCTGGAAATACGGATTACTCTTGATTGAGAGATGCATGCGCCGTTCAATCAGCAGCGGCGGGATCCAAGCCGGGTCGGATCCAAGAATAATATTGGGAATGCGGATGAACTGGTCTAAATCCGCCTTTCCGGAAACCGGAATGATACGTAGCGGTGCCGCCTTGCTTGGGTTGAGGTTCACGGTCATTGGAAGATTGAGACGACTGGCAAAAATTATACTTGCGTATTTCTCCATACACATATTAAAAAATAAAGGACTTTTCCATAAATATCCTATGGATATCGGTTTTGCCCAACTGACCGACTAATCTGACGATGGACGATTATATAATGACTGACAGAAAACACCTGTTTTTATAAATGCTCGCTTGAAATTTTGACCATCCCCAATAATTTTGTTTTCCGTCCAGGAATGTGGAATTTTTTAGTACGTAGAGATTAATTAGAGTGCGATTCGTCAACAACGCAGAGTGAGGTTAATGGGGATGGGGTGACGGAAATCAGTAATAAATTTAATCAGGCGACTAATCAGACCATTACGGCGATTGGCGGAAAAAAATTTCATGCATCTGAGCGCAGAATATATCTCCCTGTCCGTGACGTCGGCAAGGATCGTGCAGCAGCAGGAAATCAGAGTTGTTCTGAGGTAGAATTGGCAGTAGTGCGAATTCGAACAGCCTTTAGGGCACCTCGAAAAACCCATTCTCATGAAGCACTTTTGATAAAATTCACCTA
>NZ_CAKMNW010000024.1 GCF_927904885.1 Candidatus Nitrotoga sp. M5 | reverse complement strand
GCCTACAGCTAACATATAAAGTGCCCTGCTCCTTGCGGGGCATTTTATTTTCTGGAGTAGAGCGCCGTTCTCTTTGGAATTAAAACTTGGGGTGTGTTTGGTCGCACATAGCAAGCAATTATTATTCCCATACTCGCATCCTATGTCTAGTTTTTAACATGTTGTATATACAGAACTTCACTGCCCAGTGTTATATCGAGCTTTAAAATTTCATGCAGTTTTATTTTTCGCTATTGCCACTAAGCGTGGCGCACGCCTATCTGAGCTTAACGCCCAGGTAAGCGGCTGGAGCAAGCGAACTACGTTTGTGGAAGTCCAGCTTGGCCGTTTTGTTATGTAATTTACGAATACTCATATGAATAAAAAAATAGAGGGAGAACTGCAATACCCAAAGTGATGGCCAAACCTAATACGTAACTAAAGTGGTCAAAGCCGAATGCCACTAAGTTAAGGAGCATAAAAATAGTTAAAACAATAAGTTATACAGTTATGGCCCGCGCTTGGCATCAAACAGGCCGGATGCCTGCTCTTACAGCTCTTTCTTCCACATGCCAACTTGTGTGGGATGCACCCCAAATTCCTGACCAATTTGATTCACCGTTTTGATCCCACGGATCGCTTCAAGTGCTACCTGGGCCTTGAATTCACCACTAAAATTCTTGCGCTTCGTTTCACTTATATCCTGTTCCTCAATTGCAACAGGTCACCACCTTAATTTATTGTCTGAATATTAGGGTCCACTATACGTATCTACTCATCATCTGCATCTGGTAATGCGAGCAGACTTTCTATCTCGCGGTGGACAGATACGAACGGTATGGGATGAGAACTCCCTCTTGTTGGAAACGAGGAATATTGAGAAACCACGTCAGCCTGATGATGCAGCACGCGAAATAAAGGTGTTGCGATTAACGAAATGGTTCTTGAAATTGAATTATAAATCGCTTATAATTCAACGAGTTTAGGCTGTGCATGATGTCGACGCTACCATCATTACATGCTTGACCTCAAACAGAATTTCTGTGGCGCAGTATGTACAATCGTATCGCTCACGGGTATTTCGACATCAACTCTTGGAGTTGGTGGCGTGAGAGACGGCGCTGCCAAAGTTGCTTCAGCAACTATCCTGCTCATACTCAATGGGGCCGGACAATGATTCACCGTTTCAAAATTTCTAATTAGAGGATCATCGGTCCGCCGCCATTATAAGGCCGCTTTTCTTCCACGTCTGCTGTACCACTTGGCGCCAGCTTCGGCGCACGCTTAACTTTTCACAAAGGTATCGATCATGTATGTTTTCTCTCCCGGTCCAAACTCCAACGATTCTCGCGCACTGCTACTGGCAGAGGCGAATAAAATACTGCTGTTCATTGCCGTCAGATTTAACTGGGAAATATCCACGTAATGGAAAATTTGTCACATATCCTACTGTTG
The DNA here is from genome assembly GCF_927904885.1 of Candidatus Nitrotoga sp. M5. Classification (GTDB taxonomy): domain Bacteria; phylum Pseudomonadota; class Gammaproteobacteria; order Burkholderiales; family Gallionellaceae; genus Nitrotoga. The sequence continues at coordinate 31,642 of NZ_CAKMNW010000024.1, read as the reverse complement.
CTGGGCGTTACGGTCGCCGTTGTACTTACCTTCCAGCGTCTGCACATCCCCACTAGTCTGGGCTATTTGCTGGTCGGGGTAATTCTCGGTCCGCACACGATTGGGCCGATTGTCAATGTGCCAGAGTTCAAGGCAATGGCGGAATTTGGCGTGGTTTTTTTGTTGTTTACGATCGGTCTGAATTTTTCTTTGCCACAGTTACATGCACTTCGACATCAAGTGTTTGGGCTTGGCTCGGGGCAGGTGGCCTTCACAACCATCGTGGTCGGCGTCGTCTCTTGGTTGGCCGGCTTGCCTGGTGCTGCGGCATTCGTGATCGGAGCAGTGTTTGCCCAATCGTCCACCACCATCATCGGCAGCCAATTGGCCGAGCAAAAGGAAGAGGACTCGCCGCATGGACGACTCGGACTGGCGATGTCGGTGTTTCAGGATGTCACGGCGGTACCTTTTCTGGTAGTCATTCCCGTGCTGGGTATGGCAGTGAGTGCCGAATTATTGGCGGTCGAACTGGGATTGGCGATGGTCAAAGCCTTACTAGCGTTCGCTCTTGTGTTTTATTTCGGTCGTTGGTTGCTGCGCCCGCTGTTTCACCTCGTCACGCGGCGCCGCTCCGCCGAGATATTCACTCTGGCCGTATTACTGGTGGCCTTGCTCGCTGCTTGGACGACCTTCAGTCTCGGCCTGTCGCTGGCATTCGGTGCGTTTCTGGCGGGCATGATGCTGGGCGAGACTGAGTTTCGCCACCAGGTAGAATCCAGTATCCGCCCCTTCCGCGATGTGCTACTCGGTCTCTTTTTCATCGGTATTGGCATGTTGTTCGACCCAGCGACGATTCCTCACATATGGCATTGGGCCTTGCTCGGCGCGCTGTTGCTATTGATGAGCAAAATTTTGCTGGTCGCAGCCATGGTTAAAAAAAGCGGGATCGACACCCTGGCGGCGTGGCGCACGGCATTGCTTCTGGCTGTGGGCGGAGAGTTCGGCTTTGCCCTGCTGGCTATCGCGCTTGACGCCAAGGTGATCGACTTGGACGTGGGGCAAATCGCGCTGACAGCTGTCCTGTTCTCAATGATCGCGGGCGCTTTTCTTATACGTTTCAATCATGCCATCGCAACTCGATTGGTAAAAGTCCGCCACGATGCAGACCAAAGCATTGCCTCCCGGGTGTCGGATGCACCCAAGCCGCAAGTCGTTATTGGCGGCTATGGCCGTGTCGGCCACACGATCGCAGTGTTGCTGAAGGCTAGCAGCGTGCCGTTCGTAGCTTTTGACACTAACCCGCAGCGGGTAGCGCAGGGCCGAGCCGACGGCCACTCGGTACTTTATGGCGACATTTCTGATGCAGAATTACTAGCGGCAGTTCACGTGGAACGGTCCTCCTTGGTTGTTATCACGGTGGATGATCATGCTTATGCGTTGCGCACCGTTACTGTTTTGCGCAGCAGTTGCCCGCATGTCCCCGTCATCGCGCGGGCACGAGATCTCGAATCAAGCTCACAACTCATCGACGCCGGCGCCACCCATGCCTACCCGGAAGCGATTGAAGCTAGCCTGCGTCTGGGGGCGACAGCGCTGCGGATGCTGTCGATTCCGACCGACGATATAGATATAATGCTTCAGGACGTGCGCGATTGGGACTACAAACCCGTGCTCGAAAAAGAACCCGCTCAGGAAAAAAATCCATGACATCGCTCACGCGAATTCTTGCTACCACTGATTTGTCGGCTCCCGCCCGTCACGCCACGGAACGTGCTGCACTCGTGAGCAAGGACACGGCCGCGCCACTCGATCTGCTGCATGTGGCAAATCTCGCGCCCTTAGAGCGGCTGCGGCAATTCATGGACACCACGCAAGGCGATATGGAACAGCGGGTGCTTGATACCGCTCGGCAACGGCTTCAGGACTTGGCGGCTTCTCTCCAGCAACGTTATGGTGTGGAGGTGGGCACGCGTGCGGTGGCTGGTTCCTTGTTGGCCGAACTGGCCAAGGAGAGCAAAAGTCTGGCTACCGGTCTGTTGGTCTGTGGCGCCAAAGGGGAAAGCGTCATTCGGCGCCTTTTACTGGGAACGACGGCGATGCGAGTTTTGAGCACGACGACGTGCCCCGTACTGGTGGTCAAGCAAGCTCCCCACGAACCTTACCGTCGGCTCCTTGTGCCCGTTGATTTTTCGCCCTCGTCGCTTCGCGCGATCTTGCACGCACGCCGCATCGCCCCAAAGGCCGACATCGTGCTGTTGCACGTCTATGATGTTCCCTTCGAGGGGCAATTGCGCTACGCCAGTGTGGACGAGGACACCATCAATCACTATCGTATCGTTGCTAAACAGGAAGCTATCCAAAAACTCCATGCTCTGTGTGAAGAGGCTGGGCTGTCGCTCTATGAAACCCACCAGCTCGTCCTGCATGGCGATCCAACCTCACGTATCATTGAGCAAGAGCAGGAACAGGATTGTGATCTGATCGTGATGGGCAAGCACGGTGAAAGTTTTTTTGAAGAACTGCTGTTGGGCAGTGATACTAAGCGTGTCCTGGATGAATCGCAAAGCGACGTACTGGTAACAGTGTGACTGTGATGAAACAGCCATACGATGGTACGTAACAGCAGCAATTTTGAACCTGTCGGTACTTGGCTGACACCTCCGCGCTATTTCTGATGGCTCTGGTGGGACACGCATATGCTGTGCTTCTTTAACCGTGTACTTTAGTAAACTGCCAGCAGTGTTACCCTTACCGCGATACAGGTGTATCCCAGTACTGGGTGATCTGTGAAGCTTGTTGTTATTTATCTGGAAGGGGAGAAAAAAGGCGGCTCAAAATTTTTCAACGATGAAGGCGCCTTGGGTAAGGCTTATCCGGCTTGTGCTGCTACTTCTTCAAGCAACACAACAAACGCATCGCTCCCTGTTCATACTACGGTATCCGCTTCGCGAACAAAAATATGAATATGCTTGGCTAATTCAATTAATTTCTGGTGGGTACCATGGCCTAGAATTTCCCTCAGCGTCGTGAATTTGGCAATATCAGTAAGTATAACTGCGCCATATAGATTGTTTTGCACACAGAGCAACATAGTGAATTGAAAACTTTCCATCAGCTTGTACGATTAGACAGTCCAGGCAGGGCATCAAAGTACGAGCTTCTCCTTGGTCAGTTTATGTTTATTGGTAATACTGGCCAGTTGTGCAGCTTGCTACATTCTATGTATATCTGCATCACTAGCGGCCTGTCGGGCTTAAATGAAAACAGCTGAAAATTGAGCTGAGCACGGTAGATTTCGATATTCTATTGAGCAATAGAATAATTATCACACTGCAAAATTTTCATTATCTATCCTCTCTCAACTTAATTATCGCTACGATTCAATACGTCCGACAGGCTTCTAGAGTTTGTGCATTACGATGATAGATAGAGACATTTGCAGTCACTTTGACTGAAAATAATATAAGTCTCATGTAGATTCGCCATATTTTATATCAACCCCGCACTAAGTTATGGATGTTATGGATAATAACAATTGCATTCATTGTAAAATGTAGTAATAATACGAATCGTTCGTATTATTACTACTGTATATATTTTTATAGCTATGGCAATTCAACGTGAAACAGAGGCTACTAACACAATGTTAATTTTGGCTTCAAGAACTAATACCAATTCAAATATCCGCATTAAGAGTGAGAGTTTGTTTCAACTTAAATGTGAAATCGAAATTGAACATGCAGGACGTATTTATCTGCTTCGGATAACTCAGAGCAATAAATTGCTCTTGACTGCATAAAGTCATCCCTGAACAAGTAACCGAACGAAACTAATTCAATCTGATGGCAATTAATCCGAATTTATTAAGTTGGTAACTTTATACATAACGATAACAGGAGGTTTTAAATGAATTAGAAAAAAAATTGAAGTGAGTACGATCTTTCCTGCCGAATTCGGCAGAAGTAATTCTGCTCAACCTGCACATTAATTTTGAGAAAAGGAATTTATTAATGAAAACAACACTAACGATTCTTGCCGTTGCCATGAGTAGTATGCTTAGCTTCAATTCTGCCGCACACGCGCTATGGTTAGAGGGCGATACTACTGAGAGCAAACTTTATTACGGCGAATATGGTAATAACGTGCGGGAAGCCTCACCAGGTAAGTTAGACAATGTCGTCACACCAATGATTACCATTGTTGACGCGTCTGGTGAAGAAAAGTCTGTCTCTGCAAAGCGCAGCAGCAAGTACTATGAAATTCCAGGTGGCGCTACGGTACTAGTTCAAGCACTCAAACAGCCAATTCGTACTCCACAAGGAGATCAGACTACGCCTGCGCGAAAGAGCTTTTTGTATGCACGGCAGGGCAAAGGGGGCAACTTACCATTGGATATAAAACTAAACGCAAACAAGTTGAGTTTAAGTTTTAAGGGCAAGCCACTGGCCAAGGCTGAAATTGTTCTTATTGCGCCAAACGGTTGGGAAAAACCACTTCGCACAGACGACAATGGAGAAACGACTTTTTCACTGTTAGAGCCCGGGCTTTATGTCGCTGAAGCTAAGCACAAAGAAAACCACCCCGGAGAATTTGAGGGTAAAGCTTACGCTGGCGAAAATCATACAGTTACGCTCAGTTTTTTAAAATAAATCCGGCAGCCCATTGCATCCACAACCGAATCATGCGGCTACTTAACTTTAGCAACATTTAGGATGTGTTTGTTTCAGCTTAAAACTTTGGCGTGCATTTATATAGGGTCTCTCGCACTAGTTCGCAGTTGAAAGGTATGCCACACCGTAGTTATATCTGATCACGCATAAGGGCATCGTACAGGTGCCATCGTAAAAGGGAAGTACGAAGCTCACGAATAAATATTGCCCATTAAATTAATCTAAATTTCTATTTGATTTTAAGCCAGCCACGTGTTGTTCACCAGCCAGCCACTTTTTATGAATTTGAAAACAGGGGAGCTCATGGAGTTCAAAATATCACATCCGCATTATTGGTGGTTTTGGCATTACATCATCTCTCCAGCTCAGCCTTTGCACAAAAATCACAAGCGGTAAAGAATTACCCAGCTACGAGTTGCATCAGCTTATGCCGATAACAAGCAGCGTGCGTACTGCCTGTGTTTTCTGGATTCAAAATTTGATGTCTAGGGACGGCCAGCGTACGTTACTGTTCGATCTCGATACCGTAATTCAACGGTTGAATACTGACAACGCGGATGAAACTGATCGCACACATTTAACAGGTTGTAATTACATCCTGGTACATATGTGGGGTACACCATAATAAATTATTCTGGAATAATCACATGTCGACAATCGATCAGTTTATTAAACTTAACAGTGTCAGCCCAGAAGAAGTCGCTGATAAAAGTCTACTTGATACAAAAAACCGTGACGCACGTTCACGGCGTTCCGTTTTCTTGAAATGGTTACGCAAGACACATGGTTGGATAGGGCTCTGGGGTGCGGCCATAGGCTTGCTCTTTGGCGTGACTGGTATTTTGCTGAATCATCGTACCATTTTGAAAATACCGGCTGCCCAAACTCAAACAACGAATCTGCAAATTCCTATGCCTACTCCCGCACCAGCCAACGCAAAAGCAATGGCCAGCTGGTTGCAACGGGAATTGGTTGTAGATAGTCCTGCCTCACAAGTACGTAGTGAACCGGCTAAACCTGTGGCATGGGGAGATAAAACACTGCAACAGCCTGCGCAATGGTCTGTTACTTTTAAAGGGACTCAAGTCAACCTGCAGGCGGAACATTGGGTCGGTAATACCTTCGTCTCAGTCAAGCGTAATGATCAAAACGTATTCGGTACATTGAACAACCTGCACAAAGGTAACGGTGTTGGCATACCTTGGGTACTTCTCGCAGACACTTTGGCAGGCAGCATTATCTTCCTGTCATTAACCGGTGTCGTACTTTGGACGCAATTTAATCGCCGTCGCATCATCGGCTTTGGAATAGGCTTAACGTCGCTCACGCTGCTGATCATCTTTGTCATGCAAGCCTTTGTGTAAACAAGTAGACTTTGAACGGAGATGGGACAGGGTTTGTGAACAATTACAGCGAGGCATTTCGCTAGACCATAGAGACCAATTTTATTTATTTTCTCAGTATATGGGATGCCTTCGGAAATCAGGATGCGGGGGTATTTCCAGATAATCACTGGTCTTTGAACCTACGCTGAGTTGAGTCGCTCTGAGATTGTCACTCTAAAAAGGACTTTACCGCCTAAGTAGTAAAATATTTGCTGTTCTCCAGATACTCATCGCCAGTGTTTATTTGGTCTGATTAAGTGGCAATCGAATGCGTACGTTGAGCCCGCCATCGGGTTCATTGCTTGCGGTCATTACGCCACCGTGCAGGTGTATCGCGCGTTCCGCGATCCCTAATCCCAGGCCGTACCCACCGCTCTCCCTGTCGCGGGCATAACCCACGCGCACGAAGGGTTCAAATAATTTCGTCAACATATCGTCCGGCACGCCGGGACCATGATCGCGTACTTGAACAAGCAGCCAGCCGGGGTGCTCAGGGTCGTGCTGCAAGGTGATGTCTACCGAGGTATTCTCATCCGTGTGTCTTACTGCGTTGCGCACTACATTTTCCAGGGCGCTTCTCAGCAGGGGTTCGTTGGCCTCGATGGTTGCCGACAAGCTATTGATGGTGCGCACCTGTCGATTCGCGGCACGCGCTTCAAAATCCGCGTTCTCAGCCACTTCTGCCACGAGGGCGGCTACATCAACCGGCTCTGAATGGGCGAGCCGGGTATCAGACTCCAGGCGCGTGAGTGATAAAAGCTGTCCGATCAATTCATTCAGACGTTCGGCTTCGTGCTCGATGCGATCCAATTCGGCATTGGTCTGATGTTGTTGGCGTTGACGCGCGAGCCCCAATGCCACCTGCAGCCGAGCCAACGGTGAGCGCAGTTCATGTGAAACGTCGCTGAGCAACTGTTTTTGTGAGCCGATGAGAATTTGCAGGCGTTCGGCCATATGGTCGAAATCACGGGCGAGATCGGCGATTTCATCCCGGCGCCTACCCATGGTTGACGCGACTCGCAAACTGAGATTGCCGGCAGCGAATTGATGAGTCGCATTGCTGAGTCGCCGTATAGGCCTGGTGAGATATCCAGCCAGAAGAAAGCAGACCAGTCCGCTGACAATCGCGGCCACGATGAGGGGAAGCGCGATGACTCGCGGTCTGCTCAGTACTCTATTCAGGGTTACCGCCTGAAAGTCTGGCACCAACAGGTATTCGCCGGCGCCGGACACCTGAATCAGGTTATGGCGCTTATGCGATCGTCTTTTATCTATTGAACGCTGTGATTTCCTTTTGCGATCCAGGTGTTCCGCGAGATGGGATGATATGGGGCGATCAAGTAAATCCTTGCCTGCTCTATCGATCAATAAAAAGGGGGTTGCCTCGGTTCGGTCCAGTTTTTTCAGCCACGATTTCAGCCCTTCAATTCCTTCGCTTTTCGCGACTAACCGAGCCTCGTTGATATAGGTTAAATGCCGGTCGCGTGGACTTTCGATCTCATCCTGCGCGTGCGTGCGCTCCAGAAAGAGCGAAGCTGCCAGCAAACTGGCGCCGGCGAACAGGATGAGCGAAATCCAGAAGGAGAGAAAAATTTTCCAGAAGAGGCGGTTCATCATCAACGTGTGTACTGGTAGCCAACACCACGAACGGTTTTGATTCTTTCCTCGCCGTTGGCAAGTGGACCAAGCTTTTTGCGCAAACTGCTGAGATGCATGTCGATACTGCGGTCATAACGCGTCAGCTCTCTGCCCAGGGCGCGTTCTGATAATTCCGTCTTGGACACGACATGGCCGGCTTCACGCAGTAGCACTTCAAGGACACTGTACTCTGTGCTCGTCATGGTGACAGGCCGCCCATTCAGAGCAACTGTGCGCGACCCGGTTTGAACCTCGAGATCATCGAGTTTCAATATTTCCGGTGGCGCTGATTCTTCGCCGTGTTGTTTTTGTGATTGTATACGCCGGAGTATGGCGCGGATGCGGGAGACCAATACGCGCGGGTTACAAGGTTTTGGTAGATAGTCGTCAGCGCCCAGCTCAAGGCCGATAATGCTATCCACATCCTCGCCGCGGGCCGTTAGCATCAGCACCGGCAATAAAGAGTCTTTACGCAATTTGCGTAATACATCAAAGCCATTCAGCTGCGGCATCATCACATCGAGTACGACCATGTCGTAGTCGCTTGTTCGGGCCTGATTCAATGCGGACTCGCCGTCATGGGCCATACCCACCTGGAAACCTTCAACTTCCAGGTATTGCTTTAGCATCACGCACAACTCAATGTCATCATCCGCCAGCAGTATTCGGTTCATGGCATATTTCCGATCTTAATCAACAAACCTGCACTAATGTTGCCATAATGGGAGGTATAAGTAATTACCCTTTTTCCAATAATTACCTATCTTTACACAATCTTACACAGCTGCGACACACTTTGACGCCGAAATTAACTATTCTGGCAGCATGCTTTGATTCACAAAGCATATCACTAACAGATATAGGAGATTAATTATGAAAAAGTCATCAAAAGCACTGTTGGCAAGTGTGTTGATCGTGAGTTCATTGGGACTTGGTGCGACAGTGTCCGCCAAGCAGCTCAGCGATAGGCCGGATTGTGAGCGCAGTGGTCATCGCATGGGTGCGAGTTATAAGCATGGCGACAAGGGATTTAACGTGGACCGCATGGCCGAAAAGCTTAACCTCGGAGATGACCAACGCACGCAGATTGAGGCCATTATGGAAGCATCTAAACAGCAGATTAGCGATCAACGTGACAAGATGCAGGCGAATCGCGAACAGCTGAAATCGCTGACGAAGCAAAGTCCGTTTGATGAAGCGGCGGTGCGTACGGTCGCGGACGCTCAGGGCGATCTTAACGCCGATATGATTGTCTTAAGAGCCCAGCAACGTGCGAAGATCAATGCTATTCTCACCGATGAACAACGCGCTGAGCTGGAAGACATGAGTGGCAAGAAACGCCGGCATCGCTGATTTTGCCATAACCAACTACGCGGCGGTCCACACAGGGCCGCCGCCAGGGGGTTCTACCCCGATTTGCGGACACTTCAAAGAGCCCGATAATGCGCAAAAGGAGGTTTATATCAATGCGAAGAAGATACAGCCGGGTCCCAAGTGGCGTCAAGTTAACGAAGGAAGAATAAATGACGTTTTTAGACTGTTACTCTGAGCATAGCTTCGCAGCTTTTCGAATTGTTACAGCGTTTCACTTCCTTTCCATGGCACCCAGAAGCTGTTTGGCTTTCCTATAGAATTGCCATTTCCTTTGAACGCTATGACTACCGGGGCTGGTGTTATCGTAAAAAGGGAGCAGTACCGAATGGCACTAAGTTAAGGCTAATTAGCATATATAAAATAACAATTTAAGTCAGTGTTGACGCGGGTTTTACAATAGTCTAACTTTGCAAAAAAGGCTTAACTTAGTGGCACTCGGGTAAGCAGGCATTTTACCGCAAGGTGAAGCAAGCAAAATTTCTCTATGCCTAGCTGATTTTCACTTAAATTCTTTCAGTCCAACAGGCTGCAAGAAAAAATTTTTTAGTATCGGTTCGCAGTCCAGTTGAGTGTAGAGAATATACAAATGGCCATACGCAACTAAATACAAGTAATACCTGTCTTCCCGTTATCCAAAAAACGCACTCCATTTAATTTGGTTCGTTGAAAGTCTTGTTGTTGAATTTGTAATATAGGTCGCCAAAAATGCATCAAATTACCGGTAGGAACCCTGAATGAAGAATAAAGTCCTTTGGATTACGAGCGGATTATTAGTGGTCATCGGTGTATTAACAATTTTTTTATCTGCTTCCGGGGAGGAAGAAAAGCAAGCGCCGTCAGTTAAGCGTGGCGGCAAAGATGGTGCAAACAGATCTCTGCCTGTGACGGTTGCAACCGCCCGGACCGGAGATATCGATGTGGTGATTAACGCGTTAGGCACTGTCACAGCGCGCAATACCGTAACTGTCAAACCCCGCGTCGACGGCCAACTTATTCGCGTTGCGTTCAGTGAAGGCCAAATCGTGAAGGTTGGTGATTTGCTTGCAGAAATTGACCCGCGCTCTTTTCAGGCGCAACTCGATCAAGCGAACGGACAGCTAATGCGGGATGAGTCTTTACTTGCCATTGCGCGGCTTGATCAGGTTCGTTATCGCGGCCTGCTGGCGAAAGATTCGATCGCTAAACAACAGGTCGATGCGCAAGAAGCGCTGGTAAAACAATATGAGGGTGATGTGAAAACAGATAGGGCTCTGGTGGATAATGCCAAGCTCCAGCTTGCTTTCACAAAAGTTACGGCACCGATTGCTGGCCGACTTGGGCTGCGCTTGGTTGACACAGGTAACATGGTGCGCGCCACTGATACTGGCGGTTTAGTTGTTATTACTCAGACCCAGCCGATTACCGTCATTTTCTCTATTCCTTCAGACCATCTTACTGATGTGATGAGTAAGATTAATGATAATCAACAGCTTACAGTTGAAGCTTGGGATCGCGATAATAAGAAAAGATTGGCTACCGGCGTGCTGCAATCGGTAGATAACCAGATTGATGTGACTACGGGCACAGTCAAGCTTAAGGCAGAATTTACAAATTCTGACAACACTCTTTTTCCGAATCTGTTTGTCAACGTCCACTTGCGCATTGAAACTCAACAGGGGGTGACTTTAATTCCGACTTCAGCATCCCAGCATGGTACAGAAGGCACTTATTTCTATGTAGTGAATGAGGACAAGACAGTGAGCATGCGACCGGTCATACTCGGACAAGTTTCGGGCAATATTGTAGCAGTCGAGAAAGGCTTGGTTCCTGGCGAGAAAGTCGTAATCGACGGCGCAGACAAGCTGAATCAGGGCGCAAAAGTGGAGATAATTTCCCCTGGCGAACGAGGCGGAGAAAAAAAAGATCCACCTAAAGGTGATAGTCGCCAAAATAGGCGGAAATCCCCGACTGAGAGCAAAGACGGGGCATGAACCCTTCACGACAGTTTATTATCCGGCCAGTAGCAACCTCGCTGCTAATGGTCGCCATCCTGTTTTCAGGGATACTGGCCTACAGCTTATTGCCAATTTCAGCCTTGCCGGAGGTTGATTACCCGACTATTCAGGTGACTACTTTTTACCCCGGCGCCAGCCCTGACGTAACAACATCTTCAATTACCGCACCATTGGAACGCCAGTTCGGGCAAATGCCCGGTTTGAGCCAAATGTCTTCCAGCAGTTCAGGCGGAGCTTCAGTCATTACACTACAGTTCGGACTCGATCTCAGTCTTCATGTAGCCGAACAAGGCGTGCAGGCAGCAATTAACGCTGCTTCCTCTTTTTTGCCTGATGATCTACCGATGCCGCCGGTTTACAGCAAGGTCAATCCTGCTGATGCGCCTATCGTTACGTTGGCGATCACGTCCGAATCGCTGCCACTGCCGAAAGTGCAAGACTTGGTGGATACCCGCGTGGCGCAGAAGTTATCGCAGTTGCCTGGCGTTGGCTTGGTAAGTGTCGGCGGCGGTCAACGGCCCGCTATACGCATCCAGGCTAATCCCACAGCTCTTGCCGCAACGGGTCTTAACCTCGACGACATTCGCATTGCAATCGGGAATGCCAATGTAAACATTGCGAAAGGAAGCTTTGATGGCGCGGCCCGGGCCTCAACCCTGGATGCCAATGACCAACTCAAATCCGCCGAAGAATACCGAAATCTTATTATCGCCTGGCGTAATGGCGCCCCGATCCGATTAAGTGACATTGCTGACACCATTGATGGTGCCGAGAACACGCATCTTGCTGCTTGGTCTGACCAGACGCGTGCTGTGATCCTGAATATTCAGCGTCAACCCGGAGCCAATGTCATCGAAACGGTGGATCATATCAAGGCGCTTTTGCCGCAATTGCAAGCTTCGTTACCTAACGCTATAAATGTCAAAATTCTCACTGATCGTACGACTACAATCCGTGCATCGGTGGAAGATGTCCGCTTTGAGCTACTACTTGCTATCGCGCTGGTGGTGATGGTGATCTTTCTGTTTATACGTAGCGTGTACGCCACCATCATCCCCGGCATTGCCGTGCCTCTATCGCTTATCGGCACTTTTGGCGTGATGTATCTGGCTGGTTTCAGTATCAACAACTTGACGCTGATGGCGTTAACTATTGCCACTGGTTTTGTGGTGGATGACGCAATCGTAATGATTGAAAATATCACGCGTTATATTGAAGCTGGTGATCCGCCCTTACAAGCCGCGCTCAAGGGCGCTGAACAAATAAGTTTCACCATTATTTCGCTGACCTTTTCGCTGATCGCTGTACTGATTCCATTGCTGTTCATGGGTGATGTAGTCGGCCGGCTATTCCGCGAATTTGCTATCACATTGGCAGTGGCTATTCTGATATCTGCTGTGGTATCGCTTACCCTCACGCCGATGATGTGTTCGAAATTACTGCGACATGTGCCAGTTGCCGAGCAAAGTCAGTTTTACCGTAAGAGCGGCGTTTTTTTCGATAACGTAATTGCGCGTTATGGTGTCATGCTCAATTGGGTGCTTGACCGTCAGTTTGCTACGTTGCTGGTGGCTGTGGCTACAATTGGCCTTAGTGTTATTCTATATATATTTGTACCAAAAGGATTTTTTCCAGTGCAAGACACTGGTGTGATTCAAGGTATGACGCAAGCTCCACAGTCAATTTCTTTCGCGGCCATGGCCGAACGTCAACAAACACTTGCTCAAGTTGTGCTGAAAGACCCTGCGGTAGAGAGCTTATCGTCATTTATTGGTGTTGATGGCACGAATGCCACGTTAAACAGTGGCCGTATGTTGATTAACCTCAAACCAAAGAGTGAGCGTAACGAGGACGCTAGTGGCGTAATTCGTCGCCTGCAAAACAGTCTGGAACAGGTACATGGAATAGAGATGTATATGCAGCCAGTACAAGATTTAACCATAGAGACGCGGGTAAGCAGCACTCAATATCAGTTCAGTCTCGCAGATGCCAATCCTGACGAGTTGGACGAATGGGCGACTAAAATACTCGAGCGACTGCGCCAATTGCCGGAGCTCATTGATGTCGCCAGCGACCTCCAGAATCAAGGTTTACAGGCATATGTCGAGATCGACCGTGACACCGCCAGTCGGTTTGGCATAACGCCTGCAGCAATAGATAACACCTTATACAATGCCTTTGGTCAGCGATTGATCTCAACAATATTCACTCAATCCAGCCTATATCGTGTAGTACTGGAAGTTAAGCCTGATTCTCAACGAGGGCCGGAGGCTCTTAATGGAATTTACATCGTATCGCTGGATGGTAGTCAAGTGCCGTTATCGTCGATAGCTCGTATTTCAGAACGTTCAACACCGCTTTCTGTAAACCATATTGATCAGTTTCCAGCTTCCACTATTTCGTTTAACTTGGCACCCGGTGTATCGTTGGGCGACGCAGTGAAAGCTATCCGTGCTGCGGAACAAGAAATTGGACTGCCGGTTAGTGTTCAAACCGGTTTTCAGGGAGCGGCTTTGGCGTTCCAAGCTTCTCTGAGCAACATGTTGCTACTGATTCTTGCGGCAATCATTACCATGTATATTGTTCTGGGCGTGCTCTATGAAAGCTACATTCACCCAGTCACAATTCTGTCCACTCTACCTTCTGCTGGAGTCGGCGCATTATTAGCACTATTGATCTCGCGCACGGACCTTGGAATTATCGGCGTAATAGGTATCATTCTGCTCATTGGCATTGTTAAAAAAAATGCCATTATGATGATCGACTTTGCGCTGGATGCTGAACGTAAGCATGGCAAAGCACCACGCGAGGCAATCTATGAAGCCTGTTTGTTACGATTTCGGCCGATTCTGATGACGACCCTGTGTGCCTTGCTTGCAGCACTTCCATTAATGCTCGGTACCGGCGTTGGGTCTGAGTTGCGTCATCCTCTCGGCATCACTATGGTGGGAGGGTTATTGGTCAGCCAGGCATTAACGCTGTTTACTACGCCGGTCATTTATCTTGCTTTTGATCGGTGTGTGCAACGTTTCAGATCGTCCCCGATTGCCAAGCATGCTTAAGGTGTAACTTGGTCTTGTTGCCATGAACCTGTCCGAAATCTTCATAAATCGCCCGGTTGCCACGACACTATTGGCACTTGGCATCGTATTGTCTGGGATCATTGCATTTACTTTGCTTCCTGTAGCATCCTTACCACAAGTAGATTTTCCGACAATTTCGGTGCGGGCATCCTTGCCGGGAGCAAGCCCGGAAACGATGGCTGCCACGGTAACTACACCGCTTGAACGATCACTTGGTCTTATCGCGGGCGTTAATGAAATTACCTCATCCAGCGCGCTGGGTGCAACCCAAATCACTTTGCAATTCGATCTTGACCGCGACATTGATGGCGCTGCTCATGACGTTCAGGCGGCAATGAACGCAGCGCGAAATCTCCTGCCCACCGGCCTTCCCAGCAACCCGGTTTACCGCAAATCCAATCCAGCCTCTGCGCCCATTATGATTCTTTCTCTTACCTCAGATTCGATGGATCGAGGGCAGATGTATGATGCGGCATCAACTATCCTCGCTCAAAAGATATCTCAGGTTAAAGGGATGGGAGAGGTGACTGTAGGCGGCAGTTCACTACCTGCCGTGCGCGTATTACTTAACCCGAGTACCCTGAACAAATATGGCATCGGCGTAGAGGATGTCCGTGCTGCAATCGTTGCCACTAACGCTAACAGGCCTAAAGGCTCACTTGAAAATGGAGACCGGCACTGGCAGATATTGGCTAACGATCAAGCCAAAACTGCTGCTGAATATACTCCGGCAATCGTAGCTTATCGAAACGGTGCCCCCGTCCGTCTTGCCGATATTGCTCAGGTCGTGGATTCGGTACAAGACATTCGAAATGCCGGATTAGTCAATGGAAAACCGGCAGTGATACTGATACTGCGTTTGGAGCCAGGCGCTAATGTCATTGAAACCGTTGATCAAGTGAAGAAATTGTTGCCGCTATTGCGCGCTTCTATACCGCCAGCTATGACTCTGACAATGGTGTCGGATCGCACGCCAACTATTCGCGCATCATTACGTGAAGTCGAGCACGCACTGTTGATTTCGATCGCCCTGGTGATGTTGGTTGTATTCTTGTTTCTGCGCGACGTTCGAGCTGCTCTAATCCCAAGTGTCGCGGTTTCAGTATCGTTGATCGGCACCTTTGGCGTGATGTATCTGGCCGGTTTCAGTCTGAATAATATTTCGCTTATGGCTCTGACTGTCTGCACCGGATTTGTGGTGGATGATGCGGTAGTGATGCTGGAAAATATTTCTCGCCACATCGACAACGGTGTTGAGCCATTTAAAGCGGCCGTACAAGGAGCGCGCGAGGTGAGTTTCACGGTTTTATCAATGAGCTTGTCCTTGATCGCCGTGTTCATACCAATTATGTTAATGGGTGGTATCGTCGGGCGGCTGTTTCGAGAATTTGCAATAACTTTATCGGCGGCCATTCTGGTGTCTCTGGTTGTATCGCTTACTGTGACACCCATGATGTGTGCACGGCTATTGCGTCCACGCTCTGCGTCACCGCAAGGGCGTTTCCTTCGGGTAAGTGAGCGAATCTTCAATGCGCTATTGAACGGCTACCGTGTATCGCTCGATTGGACACTCGCACACAGTCGCATCACGCTGTGCATATTATTAGCTACAATTTGCCTTAATGTATACCTCTATATAGCTATACCCAAGGGCTTCTTTCCACAGCAAGATACCGGCCGCCTGGCGGGTGGTATTCAAGCGGATCAAAGCATTTCTTTCCAAGCCATGGAAGTCAAGCTTGCTAATTTTGTGAATATTGTCAGCCAGGATCCTGCGGTGGAAAGTGTCGTAGGTTTTACCGGAGGAACGCGAGGACAGGTAAACACGGGACGAATGTTCGTTGGGCTAAAGCCTTTGGCTGAACGTAAGATATCCGCCGACAAGGTTATTGCACGGTTGCGCGGCAAGCTCGGCGATGAACCCGGTGCCAAATTGTTTCTTCAGGCGGTACAGGATATTAGAGTCGGCGGTCGCTCCAGAGACGCGCAATATCAATACACGCTCCAGGCAGACAGGATTGATGAATTGCGTATTTGGGAGCCCCTCATCCGCCAAGCATTACAAGCATTACCGCAAATTACAGATGTCAATACCGATCAACAAGATAACGGTAGGCAGACCTCGCTGATTATCGACCGCGATGCTGCTTCACGGCTGGGATTAACGCAAAGGCTGATCGATACGACATTGAATAATTTGTTCGGCCAACGCCAGGTATCAACGATATACAACCCATTGAACCAGTATCGCGTGGTAATGGAAGCCGCCCCGCAATATTTGCAAAGCCCGGAAGCACTGAAGGACGTATTTTTCATTGCGCCCGGAGGCTTGCAAGTACCATTGGCCGCATTCGCCCGCTGGGAAGAGAAGGTAACGCCATTGGTCGTTAACCACCAGGGCCAGTTTGCTGCCTCGACGATTGCATTTAACCTTCCCGAAGGCGTGTCGCTTTCAGAAGCTACGCAGGAAATTGAGAATGCAATGGCGAAGCTCGGCGTACCCGTTTCTGTGCAGGGAAGTTTTCAGGGGACAGCTAAAGCTTTTCAGGAATCACTTGCCAATCAACCATTGCTCATTCTTGCCGCATTGATTGCCGTGTATCTTGTACTCGGTATGCTTTATGAGAGCTTTATTCATCCTGTAACCATTCTTTCAACGCTGCCGTCGGCGGGAGTAGGTGCCCTGCTAGCGTTGCTAGCATTCAAAATGGATTTTAGTATTATGGCGTTGATTGGCGTCATCCTATTGATCGGCATTGTTAAGAAGAACGCGATTCTAATGGTTGACTTTGCTCTGGAAGCCGAACGGCAACGTGGCTTAAGTCCACGCGATGCGATCTATGAAGCCTGTCTATTACGTTTCCGTCCAATCATGATGACCAGCATGGCCGCCATGTTTGGCGCTTTACCACTCGCCTTAGGTTCAGGCATGGGGGCCGAAATGCGCCAACCTCTGGGTATCTCTATTGTCGGTGGACTAATTTTAAGTCAATTACTAACGCTATACACGACCCCCGTCGTCTACCTGTACCTCGATCGATTTAGGCTATGGTGTCAAAATACTTGGAAGCAAAGGCCCCAGGTTAAATCACTTAAAACAGCGCAACGAACATAAATATAGGCATCTAAAAAAATTTTACGGAGTTGAAAAAACTTCAGGAGTTAATTTTGATAAAAACTAACAATATTATTTGTGTACTGGTATTTTTAAGTCTAAGCGGATGTGCTGTAGGACCAGATTACAAACGACCTGTCGTCATAACGCCAACCACTTTCAAGGAAGAAGGAAATCTTTGGAAATTGGCAGAACCTCGAGATCACACGCTACGTGGCAACTGGTGGGAGATTTATGGTGACAACCAACTAAATGCGCTTGTGCAACAAGTATCAATCTCTAACCAAAATATACAAAGCACTGAAGCGCAATATCGACAAGCGCTCGCTCTTCTGGGTGTCGCGCGCGCACGATACTTCCCAACAGTATCCGGGAGCTTTGCTCAAACACGGGGACAAGGCACAAGCTCAACCAACTCTGGGGTAACCATTCCCGGCGATGCTTCCCGAGCCATTACCAATACAAACCGGCTCTTAATGAATGCCAACTGGGAGGTCGATTTGTGGGGGCGAATCAGACGCACCGTCGAATCAAATCGAGCTTCAGCTGAAGCCAGTGCCGCAGACCTGCAATCGGCACTGCTAAGTGTTCAATCTACGTTGGTGCAGACATATTTTCAATTACGAATCAATGATGCACAAAGTAAACTACTGGACCAAACAGCTAAAGCCTATAAGCGGTCGCTCGAAATTACTCAAAATCGCTATGAAGCTGGCATGGTGGGACGTTCTGACGTTGTTCAAGCACATACACAATTAAGGTCTACCCAAGCTCAAGCGATCGATCTTGGCGTAGAGAGAGCACAGCTTGAACATGCGATCGCTGTGATGATCGGAAAAGCACCATCCAATTTTTTGCTCAAACCAAGCACAGTTCTGCCAAAGTTGCCTGAATTTCCTGCTGGGCTTCCGTCTGAATTGCTGGAGAGGCGCCCTGATATAGCAGCAGCGGAACGCCGCGTTCAGGCCGCAAATGCTCAAATAGGGGTCACCCAATCTGCATTTTTTCCAACTTTAATTCTCGGTGCCTCAACGGGATATCAAAGTTCCATGCTTTCCAATTTGATATCCCTGCCGAGGCGAGTATGGTCTTTAGGGCCGAACATTGCTGCGACATTGTTTGACGGCGGAGTGCGGTCATCGCAAAAAGAGCAGGCAATTGCTTTATTTGACAAAAGCGTTGCTGATTATCGGCAGGTTGTTCTAACTGGATTTCAGGAAGTCGAAGACAACCTTGCGACATTACGCATCCTGAATGATGAAGCCAAAGTACAACGTGAAGCGGCGCAGTCTGCGCAGGAATCCGTCACACTCTTTAATAACCAGTACATAGCAGGAACAGTCAGCTACTTGAATGTAGTCACGGCACAAGCAACAGCATTGGATGCGGATATACGCAGCCTCAATATCACTGGCCGAAGTTTGGTTGCCAGCGCAGCATTGCTTAAAGCACTGGGTGGGGGTTGGGATGAATTTGAGGGTGCCCAGCAGGATATTCCTCGGAAGGGTGTTTAGCGTGAGGAGAGGGATTGAGAGATGTTGCCAAAATTGATAGTGTTTGGGCGGGGAGGGTGCTTAATCTTGGTTTGGAATTGACTTTAGCTAAAGTGATTATGACAAAGTCGCTCGGTAATTAGACCGACAGTTTCCCTCGGTAATCACTCTAGTTCACATCAACCTCGATAATGTTTAAAATTCAGAACTCCTTACGAGGTTCTTTTTAAAACAAAAAACTGTTGCACTTAGAACTTGAATTCACCCTTATTGAGGCTCTCTCGAGAGCATAATGGATTATGCTTAATATCAATTCTTTCAAAGTTGGGATAGTCGCTTTCCCCACGAGCAAAAACCTCGTCCGTCTATTGACTGGAATCGTAGTCCTTTGTTTTTTCGCTGCTTGCGGAAATAAGTCCGAATCCGCAGGAATGGGTCCGCTTGCAGACATTGTGTTTATGGGCTCAGTCGATGGATGGTCAGGCTCGATGGATAAGGGCGTTTATTCGCTGACGAACGAGGCGGACGATCCGAATGCCATTCGATATTTTTTCACTGAATCCGGTGATGAAAATGGCGGCAGACGATCTGTCAGTGTCGATGTCAAGACAGCTGAGATGGGCTCAGATGCTAGAGCAGGATTGCTTTATGGATACAGAGAGTCGCCCAAATTCTATTATTTAGTCGTAGCGAGCTCGAGCGGAGAGATTGGCATATACAAAAGGGACGACAGTGGATTTGGTCTTTCGTCGTCGACTTCGATAGAAATGGGGGACGATGATTCGGTGCGATTGGAGCTGAACGAAAAAGGTCGGGAACTCACGGTTGTAGCCAATGGGAGGACTATCAGCACTATAGAGAACGACAATGTTGGCAAAGGCCGACTCGGTATTGCTGCGTTTGGTTTAGGAAGGTTTGGGTTTACCAATTACGTTCAAACGCCTGCCGCAGAGACGCCCTCCGCAAAAACGACCTCCAAGCAACCGGAACGCAGAGAAAATATTGCGCAAAATCAAAAGCGTGAGGGACTGATAATGCTTGAATTCAAAGATCCTTCAATGGGAGGAATGGTCATGTTTACAGCTCCGTATCCAGAAGGCTGGAAAATTGATTCGAATCCTAATGATCAGCTCTCAATGACCGGCCCCGGGAAAATAATGGCGTATGAAAATATGTCTGCGCAATTTACGTATTCCAATGATCCGTTTTCAAGGCAGATCGCTCAGTCGAGCGGAGCGCAAATGGCTCCTCCGATGCACATTGAGCAGTTTCTGAATCAACGGTTTGGCCCTTACATGAAAGAAAAAGGATTTGATATGACGGATAGTTATCAACTTCCTAAAATTCAGGATTTTTGGGATCTTTATTCTATGGGTCTGCCTCAAGGAATGAATAAGCGTAGTTTCATCGTCATTGGTGCGGACTGGAAAGGAGCCAATGGATTCAAGGCCTGTACGGTACTGGTGATGACTACTCTTGAGAAATATGACTATGTCAGATGGTGGGTTTTATCGGGTGAGCTTTTTGCTCCAGAATCTGAATTTGAAAATGCTAAAGACGCTTACTTGCATGCGGGTGCAATGACTGAATTGAATCCGCGCTGGCAAATTGCCACGAACAATAGGTTACTTGAGAGTATACGTGCGAGCAAAGAGCATTGGGATGGGCAAATGAGGCAAATCCAGATTCAACATATCAACCGTATGAACGCCATTGCGGAACGTGGCAAAACAAGTTCGTCTGTGGCGCAGATTAATAGCGATATTTTGGACATCAGCCATTCTGGGTTCTTGAAGCGGAGCAATATGGTGAGCTCGGGCCAGGCGAAAGAAGTGAATATGCTCAGCGGACAGTCTGTAATTACCAACGCGTCGACCGGCGAAATGTTTCAAGTCGAGACGCAGCCTGGGAACTACTGGGTCGGTAGCAATGCCGAGTATTTTAGTACGGAAAACGTTCAGTATGACCCAAACACAGACAATAGTATGAATAGCCAGGGATGGACGCTGTTTGAGGTGAAGCAGTAGAAACGGACCCTCTCAACGATTTCTCATATAAGCAGGATTATGGATTACCGATACAAGCTCAACGCGTTTAAGAAGCCAGTGACATTTGTAGTGGTCTTATAGAAACGCACACCTCGATAGGATTATTAAGCAGCTAGAGAGGAATCGCAATGAGTACGCTCCGCAAGCATTACGAAGCCGCATTTAAATTAGAAGTTGCACGCATGGTAGTTGATCAAGGGCTGAGTATCTCGCAAGTGGTTAAAAACATGAGCCTAGGTCGCACAGCGGTGAGCCGCAGGATTGGACAATACCGGGAATTATAAAAAAGCATCGGCCTTCTTTTCCCGCGAACTGAGATGACCTACAACCTCATCAAGCAATGGCAACAGATGGCCATCAGCCAAGCATGTCGAACATTACAAACAAGCCGCTCGGGTTATTACACCGCCAAGCGGCGCATCGAGAAGCCAGCTAATTGTGTCACCAGTGTGCACGTGAAAGCCGCTTTCGTGGCGAATCAAGCAAGTAAGGTGGGCACGGTTTTGTGCCCACGCGGATTTTGAGACGTCGTGAATCGACTATCTGCCTACAGCGAGTCTGTGAAAACCAAATTCGTGATGAAAAATATTTTGCCCGCCATGTCGATTACATTCATTTCAACCAAGCAGACTGCGTGGGCACAAAACCGTGCCCACCTTACTCAGCTTCACCTAAACCTATTTAAACTTTCCTGAAGGAAGATCCTGCATGAATCCAGTCCAGTGATCTCCAAGCCAGGCATTGTGATACACCTCCTGATCCATACCGACGGCAATCACATCAATTCGGTTACTTGCGGTCGAAATAGCGCTGGGAGCTGAGTCCAGAAGCGATTTATTATCCATACGAAACCAGCCTTCCCAGCCCTTAGACGTCCAGGTGTTCTGCCACAACTTTCGGTCATCACCGACGGCAAATAAGTCGAGACGAGATGGTGCCATACGGACGACAGTTGGCGCAGACAGAAATGTTCCATTGCCGATTTTGGACCATGCACTCCACGCATCATTGCCTTTGCGTGAACTGGTGTAGATGGCACGGTCTTCGCCGCGTGCAAATACATTCACTTGGTCGGCACTGAATTTAATTGAGCTCGGCGACGAACTAAATGTCCCGACACCTATGGGTGTCCATTTTCTCCATTTCCCTGAATTGCGCTCAGAGTTATAGATTCGTTTATCCTTCCCAACGCCAAAAAGAGTTGGTCGTGTACCGTCAGCATAGGCTGGTCCGCTGGTGAATGTACCATCTTCTATGACTTCTCTAGACCATGACTGGCCATTCCAGTGCAGTTCGTAGAAACGATCATCTTTGCCTCGCCCGAAAACCGAAAACTGATCATTATTCCGCAGCCGATTGACTGAACGTCCGATCACTGGACCGGACCTGTACTCACCAGTGCCGATTGGAGCCCAAGCAGACCACGTCTTAGCGTTCCAAGACGAGATGAAATATCGGTCATCCATTCCGATCCCGATCACATCAAGGTGACCTTCTTTGCGCGAGAAAATCGCCGGGCGGTGTTTCAACGTCGTGTCTGAATTCGACAAGCCTGACTCACCGCTTGAAACCGAACTACAACAGTAAACTTTGGAACCCGTGGCGCAAGCTTTGCCACCCGATGATCCAGCTGGCGGTGTAGACTTTTTTTCGTGACTCTTGCATGAGCCATCGCAGAACGGGGCCGTGCCGTCCCAGCGACACTTCACCGCACTCGGACAACACAATGCCTTCGATCCGGTCGCACATGCTGCACCAAACTTTGGTCCATAGTAAGCAGGTGGCCCACCGCCACCAGGTGCCGTTGAGCTTCTGGTAATTTCTGTTTCCTTGGCTCCACAACTTCCGTTGCAAACTGGTGAGGTACCATCCCATCTACAGTTATCATATTGAGCCAATGTGGATTGTGAATAAAACATTATTAATATTGCTGTTAGTGCTAATGCGTATTTAGATTTCATCTATCCTACCTACCCTCCGTTGTACTAGGAGAAATAATGTGGAAAAAGGGGCAGTACCTTTAAAAGTTACGCAACTCCGTGCTATCTGAGTCTGATTTTTCTTTCTCCACATTGCGCGCTTTCTAGAGTCAGAAACGCTGACTGCACTTTTGTGCCGCACTACATTTATTTCATGCATATAGCGTGCCAGACACATAATATTCATCAACATATTGATTAATAATATTATATTTTTAATGAAAAGTGAGTGGTGGGGCATATTGCACCCAGTAAAATAAATATTGCAGGCAGTTAATTGGCTGGAAACGCCTGTGACAAAGGAATGAGAGGGATTGACCCACTTCCGGGTTATTTATGACCCATTGTAAAAATTATGAAGTGATAAAGCCTGGTAGGTAAGCGAATTTATATGAAACCAAGTAAGGTGGGCACGGTTTTGTGCCCAAGCGGATACTGAGACATCGCGAATTGACTATCTGGCAATGGCGATTCTGGGAACACCAAATTCGTGATAAAAATGATTTTTTGCCCACCATGTCGATTAGCTGCCTGTGTCCACCCTTGGCACGGCGGTATTGGAAGCATTAAATCCGAGATGAGGTCAATTAACGTATTGACAATAGATATACGCACGGCTATTGTTTGCGTATCTATTGTGTATGCATTAAGAGGAGAGTTCCATGCGCGACGCCGCCATCAACCTTCGGGCATTGCCCGAGCAACGAGATTTAATTGATCAAGCTGCAACTCTGCTAGGCAAGAACCGTTCGGATTTCATGCTCGAAGCTGCCTGCTCAGCCGCGCAGGCGGTAATACTTGACCAAGTTTTTTTCAGCCTGAATTCCGACAAGTTTCAGCAGTATTCAGCAATGCTCGACGCACCACCCAGCCATAATCCAGGGCTTGAGCGCCTCATGGACGTGGCGTCTCCTTGGACCGAAATCAAATCATGAGTTTGCAACTAAACGCACCGCAGCCACTCGCGACCACCCACATTCTGGATCGATTTGAGTGTGGCCAAGGCATTCTCGACGAGTGGTTCAAACGCCGCGCAATGGCCAACCAACTGAGCGGAGCCAGCCGCACGTTCGTAGTGGCGGATCAGGATAATCGTGTTTACGGCTACTATGCCATGACTGCGGGGGCTGTAACGCACCAGATGTCAACCAGTTCTGCGCATCGGAACATGCCAGATCCCGTTCCGGTGATGGTTCTGGCTCGGCTCGCAGTTGACTACCACGTTCAAGGCATTAAGCTTGGCGCATCTCTACTGCAAGACGCCGTCAACCGGGCTGTAATGGTTTCTCAAAATTCCGGTGTCCGAGCTCTGTTGGTGCATGCACTTCACAACCACGCCAAGGAATTCTACGAGCACTACGGCTTTCAGTCGTCGCCGTTGCATCCGTTGACGCTGATGCTGAGATTGAATATCGGTAAGTCATGAATAAATGAATTTAGCACTCATCACTTGGGCAGTGTGATTGCCGAAGCGAATGCGGGGCGCCTCTAAAAATTCAATTTTGCGAAGAGCCGCTTCGCAGTTTGCCTGCTTACCCCGTTGACATGCAAGATAGGGCGCAAGTAAAAAATTGAACGCAGCATATATCTGATATATGAGTGATACTCTTTTCGAGTAACGCGGTATTGAGACGAAGATCAGGTTTATAGACGTGCTCTGTATGAATTGTTTTGAGTATTGCATTAAGGTCCCATCGACCACTGGAGGCGTATGCTCAGTCAAGAAGAACAATCGCGTATTCGCGAATCTATAAAGGCCGTCTCGGTTCGTGCTACTTCTTCCATACAGAAGTGCACGAACGCTTGGCAAGCGATCGTCTTTTTGAAGTCACTAAACTCAAGTATTGACGCTGTCACAAGTGAACCGCAAAGTTTAGCTTTGACACCTGAATGCAAGGCTGGCTGTTCATTCTGCTGCAGCGTCAAAGTTGAAGTCTCTGATCCAGAAGCGATCCAAATCGCCCGGCACGTTCAGGACCTTCCTCAGGATGAGAAAGTTAAGCTCATTGAAAAGCTGAAGCTTGTGGCGGCACACAAGGCAAACTTGACTACATCTGGGAGAAGCGATTGTGCCTTCCTTGAGGCTGGCCTTTGTTCCATTTACGCTATCAGGCCATCGGTCTGTCGAAAAGCGCATTCTTTGTCTGTAAAGGCGTGTGAAGAATTGGCTCCCGAGATACCTCAGAACCTCAACCTATTACTCCAATGCGAAGTAATAGTGGCCGGCGCTAACGAAGCGTTCCAAAAAAATAACCTGCACGTAGGTAAGTACGAGTTGTCTTCCGCCGTACTCGCAGCGCTCGCAAACGTAAACGCGGCTGAAGAGTGGTTTAGAGGCAAACCATTAGTGTGCGAGACGGGCAAAGCCTTAAAATCAGGCGGTGAAAATGCGGCCTCTGCATTCCACCCAGACGTTGCGTGATAGAGTCGCAGTGCTAGTGAATTCGAGCGTCAGGTACCAGAAGCGGCTCTCCTTATCGAAAAATACCACTTTGATGTTTGCCGTCTTGACACTGATCGTATTGTTGGAAGCCTGCGTGTACGTTCCAAGAAGCACGCAAGTATTTGATTCTGAATGCCAAGTTGTCGCAAATCACATGGAGCTTCAAGAAGTGCAAATAGCTGCCATTCATCAATGCAGAAATCAGGAATGCATTGCACTGATATTGGTCGCCAGTGCGGTCACAGCAGCTTCGGTCATCGTCTCTGGCTCAATAGTTGTCGCAGGCAATATTGCTTACTGGTTCGAGAGAAAATCCCATTGTCAGATGCCTCAATAGGCAGCACTGCTAACGCCTAAGATTTTTGTGCAAGCGTGGTGTGCAAACAACTGGAGCATGATACTCACGATTTCTGTCGTGGAGACGCTCCCCGTCAAATTCATTCCAACAAGATTTATCAATTACAGTAGGGGGTTCGATGAAACAATACAAAGTTGTAATTTACCAAGAAGGTATGTTGGGTTCATTGGTTCTCGGTTCATCTAAAGTCGATCCTGTTAAATTCACTGATTTCTTAAACATGAATGCAAGCCAAGGGTGGCAAGTTGTTACTATGGAAAAAGATATACGGAGAATGCTTCTTCTCTGGAAGCGTGAGGCATACGTGGTAATTATGGAAAGGGACGCATGAAACTTGGGATAATTACTTGTCTTTCTATCGCTGTAGTTTGGGCATTACTAGCGCTAGTTCAGCTTTGGTTTCAGATAATATCCAGTGATGTATTTTTGAAATTATCTATTACTGCGGGAGTGGCTGTAACAATTGTTCTAACTGTTACTCTGACAATCCGTGAATGTCTGACTGATAAAGAAATGAAGTCCAAAGGATTTATCGATGAGTAAAATGAATGGCGGTACGATATAAGCGTAGCGTCGGAGAAGTTGAACGTCAGGACTCTATATTATGAACTTATAGTCATTCACAACATGAAACAAAATTTTGACAATTTTCTAGAGCTGACGCATGAAAAATTTGAGATTATCATCTAAAAATCAGACGTTTTCGCTAAACAATATCTGAATAAAGAATAATTCAAACTCATTCGTGCTGAAACAGCTGCACTCTGAAGAATCTAAAATAGCAATTTAGTGAGCAGCGCGCTTTGCTGCTTACTCCAAATAAAATGTCTTTGTCTGTATGCTATGCGATGTCTAGTTAAGCACAGTATTTGGATAGCCAAGCAAAGACTGGCAAAATACCAACTTAGAAAATATTTTCAACTCCGATACAATCACAACTATCATTTCACTTAATACAATTTAAGGACAATTACTTATGCCATCCGCTCTAAAATTAAAACCCGTTCACGCCACAAGCCTTCCTATTCCTGGTGTTGAGTCTTGGCACGTTATTGAAAATGACCCTGCATTGTTGGTGATGACAGATTTTCACTGGCATTCGTCGGTGACAGTATCAGAAAACTCTACAATTGATGCGGCGTTAGACCACATGAAACACACCGGTGTGCGTTGTGCTTTTGTGATTGATGGGAAAATGTGTACAGTGGTAGGGATGATCACGGCCTATGATATTTCAGGGGAAAAGCCTTTGCAGTATATGCAATTTGCAAGTGTTTCACGTCCAGATATATTGGTTAAAAATATCATGCAGAAGATAAGTGATTGGCACGTAGCAACCCTTAAGGATATCGAGAACGCAACCGTAGCCGAAGTACTCAAAGTGTTTACTGAAAGTAGTGATGTGACGCATATTCCTGTTATGGAAACCAACAATAAGAATGAACAATGCTTGCGTGGCTTGCTTTCATTTGCGAAAGTGAAGCGTTTGCTCTCCGCTTAATTTGAGTTCACATAAGTTTTTCCAAGTTTAATTAGTTTGATTTTCGGTTGCACACTATGAAGGGTACCTCTAAAAATCCAATTTTCGTCGCAATATTGCGTGGCTCAAAAAATATTTATCGATTAAATATCAGTCATATGCCGTGATCAGTTTTATTGTCGAGCATTATCTTGCGTAGTAACGGGCTAAGCAGGCAAGCTGCGAAACGACTGCACGCAAAATTGAATTTTTAGAGGTGCCCATGCATTATTTCATCCTCGCGTAACATGCAGTGGAAGTAAAGAAACTTGATACAGATCGAGCGAGATATGATGAAAAAACAGGACTAATGTTTTACTATATTTTTTTAACCCCAGCCATACATAACACATAGCGATAATTTGAAGATAATCAGTTCACGAATTAAAAGCATACATATAGGTGAGTAAATACTTATGACCGAACAAAAAAAGCTTCCAGCCAAAGCAATCTCGCGGGAAGTTATCGCGCATACAGGGCAAGGTAGCAGCCTTGTTATGCGAGGAATGGCTGCAGTTATGAGTAGTAAAGATCCATCGTTAGATGAAGACTATGACGCGATTTATCGCCATGCTCGAGACACCTATAACTATATTATTGAACTTGGTGATAAAACAGGCTTTGGTATAGCTTGGACACGTAATGATCTCGACGATTTGAAAGATGCCTTAGATGCCTTCCAACGGTTGGCGGATAGCCAATATGGCAAAGCATATTTTCCATTATCGCTTCTCCACAAGGGTGGACGGAGTTTCCCGGTTCACAATGAACATGCTCAGCATTACACAAGGCTGGCTTTCGACTGGTGTATAGCAAACCAAAATCAAGATGACCCTGAAATATGGCATGACTTGGGTAGGTTATATTGGCTCGGTGAGGTAGTCGAGGCAGACTACGAGCAAGCACTCCATTGGTATCAGAAGTCGGCAGACAGAGGACTAGAGCAAGCGCAATACAATCTTGGGGCCATGTATTACAACGGACAGGGCGTTATACAAGATTATCAGCAAGCAATGTTATGGTATCTCAAGGCTGCAGAACAAGGACATACGCGTGCACAGTATGCACTAGGTGCCATGTATTACAACGGGCAAGGCGTTGCACTGGACTATGAACAGGCTGTGCATTGGTATCAGATGAGTGCAGACCTAGGAAATGCATGGGCGCAACAAATTTTTGGATATATGTACGAGAATGGTCAAGGCATCAAGCAGAACTACGAACTAGCTTCGTTTTGGTATCGTAGAGCCGCAGAGCAGGGCCTTGCGCGAGCACAATTCTATTTGGCAGCCATGTTCAACAGCGGCCAATTGGAAACGCACGATCATGAACCAGCTAAATTTTGGTATATGAAGGCTGCAGAGCAGGGGTATGCGCGAGCACAATTCGCATTAGCTGTTATGTACAAAAATGGCCAGGGCGTCAATCAGGATTATCAGCAGGCCACGTTTTGGTATCTAAAAGCTGCCAAGCAGGGACATGTAAGAGCACAATATGCAGTAGGAAACACGTTTAGCAAAGGCTCAGGGGCGCACCAGGATTATGAGCAAGCTGCATTCTGGTATGAAAAAGCTGCTGGTCAGGGTCATGCGGAGTCACAATTCTGTCTAGGATTCTTGTATGAAAAAGGTCAAGGCGTTACACAAAGTAACGAGCAGGCCGCGTCCTGGTATAACAAAGCTGCAGAACAGAAGCATGCTACGGCTCAATTAAATCTGGGGTATTTGTACAACAACGGGCTGGGAGTTGTCCAAGACGATCAGCAAGCTGTGTATTGGTTTCTAAAGGCTGCAGAGCAGGGCGATATGCAAGCTCAATACACCCTAGGCATTATGTACGACAATGGCCAGGGCGTTACACAGGACGATCAGCAAGCGGCATCTTGGTACGGTAAAGCCGCAGAGCAGGGGCTTGCGGAAGCACAATTCAATTTTGGATTCATGTGCAGCAAAGGCCGAGGTGTAACACAGGATGACCAGCTAGCGGTGTCATGGTATCGCAAGGCTGGACAACAAGGTGAAGCCAGAGCCTTGGATCAATTGAAGGAACTTGGGGTTAGTAGTAGAGAGAAAATCGACCCCACCGCGTGGGCGAAACTGAACGAATTTACGCTCAGTTGGAAAACAACAGAATGAAGCTCACTTTAGAACAGGAGATTGCCCGCCTGGTGAGTGAGCAGGTTAAGTTAGCAGAGCAGGTTGTTTCGGCTGAATTGGAATTGGAAACAGCCAAGACAGAAATAGCACAGTTCCAGCGCCGCTATTATGAAATTGTCGGGCGATTCTACGCTCAGTTAGATGAGCTTGACGCGCAAATTGCTAACGAACAGGCGGGGCTATCACCCGGTGATGCGGATGCTCAAGCCCATGCACAAGCCGCGCAGGATCAGGCTAGAAAGTCTGCTGAAGAAGCGGGTTTAATAGAGGCTCAGCCTCCCCCGCCACTGGTTATTACGCCGCAACTCAAACAGGCATTCCGGCGCGCCGCCATGATGATGCACCCCGATCGCGCATCCACGGAGCCAGAGCGAGTGCGCCGCCACGAATTTATGATAAAGGTGAACCTTGCCTACGAGCGCGGTGATCAGCAGGCCATTGAAAATCTGGTGCAGGAGTTCATCCAGGATCCCGGGATGCGTGAGACCGATGATCCAGAGGATCGTGAGTTAATTCCTGATCTGGGTGTGGAATTACGAATGTTGAAAGTTATTCGTCGTAGTGGACAGTTACAGCGCCGTATGGATGAAATTCAGGAAGAGTTGTATGAAAAAAAACGATCTGATATTTATAAATTAAAAATCACAATTGAAAGAGCAGAGTTGAAAGGTAGCGACCCCTTGGGCGATTTGGCGGAACAGATACAACAAGATTTGATTAAGCGAAAAATTCGGTTAGAGGAAATCATCTCAAATAAATTAAGCTAGCGAAAACCTGACCTCTCTTTGCAGAAAAGTAGTCCAAAATTATGATTAAAAAATACAATTAAAGCGATAGATAATTAATTATAAATTACATTCAAATTTTTAAAGCATGCTGGTCCAGTTGACGCAACACTCTTACACGACAATGTCCCTCGAAATAATATTGACCTTGAATCCGGTCAATCCCACCTAAACACTTGCACATCGTTATCCGTTTCGACCACTTCCAGGAACGTTACTATTTCTTCGTCTTCGTACTCGGTATCACTTAGCAATATCAACTTTTCGGGTGATAACTCAGTTGCACTGAGATCACTGTAAAGCCACGCTCCGAGAGTGACTTTTACGCGGCATTTAGATCGTTGATGTAGGCGAATAATAATATTTCGCCATTATGTGCGGTACCGCACAGACTAATGCCTGTTGTCTTCATTAATGTGTCAATCAGAGTTTAGTCATAAGTCTGATTAGACTCGATAAAGGTCAGTTTGAAACAATGCTGAGCTGATCTTAACTTGATTTTACACGATGCATTTTAAGGAGAATGTCATGAAAAAAAATATTCTTAATCTCGCAATAGTTTCATGTTTTGCATTAGCTGCTATGTCTGCCCATGCCGATTCAGAGGGTGGCGGTTCACTTGAGTCTGAAAGAGCAGCATTGAGTAATTATCTGTGGCCTGATTCATCAAAAGGAGGGTCTGTCGGTCCTGACTACACTGGACATGGGAGAACAGATAAGATGTACCCAACTATGACTTCAGAGCATGGCAAGTCTGAACAACGTGACAAGTCTAAACATTAGGACACTTCAAAATAGGTCAGTAGGGTTAGTGATTAAAAGGATGCGTCTTCGACTGATGGCTAATAGTCCAATGTGCTTGCTTCGATGTTGTGTGGCATACCGTACAGACAGTACCTAGACGCATCAAAGTTTGGTCATAAGTCTAATTTGACTCGACAAAGGTCAGTTTGAAACAATGCTGAGCTGATCTTAACTTGATTTTACACGATGCATTTTAAGGAGAATGTCATGAAAAAAAATATTCTTAATCTCGCAATAGTTTCATGTTTTGCATTAGCTGCTATGTCTGCCCATGCCGATTCAGAGGGTGGCGGTTCACTTGAGTCTGAAAGAGCAGCATTGAGTAATTATCTGTGGCCTGATTCATCAAAAGGAGGGTCTGTCGGTCCTGACTACACTGGACATGGGAGAACAGATAAGATGTACCCAACTATGACTTCAGAGCATGGCAAGTCTGAACAACGTGACAAGTCTAAACATTAGGACACTTCAAAATAGGTCAGTAGAGTTCATAAAGAGTAGATTGCTCACGGGATGGTTATGAATCCTCTGGTCATGCGGGTAGCAGTTATAAGCCTACTGGATCAAATTTAGATCTGGATAGTTAATTCTAACTGATCTAATAATTCAGGCAATTAGCGTACGAGGCTGTTATTGATGCATTAAGTTCTTGAAACAGTCGCAAAATAGCGAAACAATAAGGCCAGTTTTTTTTCTGGCCTTATTTATTTTTTAGTAAACATTCGGTTGAAGAAATAACGTTGATTGTCACAAGTAGCAGCATAATTTGTAGTAATCGCGACATCATCTGACAGTTACCCGATTTGATCGAAGTGACTG
>NZ_CAKMNW010000023.1 GCF_927904885.1 Candidatus Nitrotoga sp. M5 | reverse complement strand
GCGGCAGCCTGGATGAAAGGATTCATTTATTCTGTGCCAGCTCGGGGGACTCGTTTCACCTCGTTGTACTTCCATAAAATTTCATCATCCATTGTTTGAATCTGCTGTTATAGCTTTACTTTTTAAATGAGATAGATTCTATCCTTTACCCGGTAGCCTCCGACAACGTTGACCTAGCGGTGAACGTACTCCACCCATGTAGAATTATTTTTGTACGCGACTTCGCATCTATTCCTTGCATTACACCCTTCAACACATCAATGGCTTGATACAGATTCGATCAGCTGTGTATTTAGGCTTGGTAAAACAAAATGAACCGCCTCCTTAGACTATTAACAATCACCAATACTTACAATTGATCTTCCGAAGTTCCTCTTATCGTTGCTTTACACCTCATGTTCGGACTCTTTGGCTAAGGGACGCCCCCCTTAAAGTGTTCGATAATGAACGTCTCATCTGCTTTGACGATACCGCTAATCACGACCCAAATTATTTAACGCTTCAATCCTTGTTTTGAACTCAGTCGTTTTCTTGATGTGCATCTCAGTAACTGCAATTTATGCCTTTTCATCACTCGATTTAACAACCAATATCGACATACCATATCTTATTTCGCAGATATCAATTAGTTAACTTACGCATATACTTTACAGGCGTATATTCAAATTTGCTTTTTACACGCTCGAGTGATTTCTGTAGCTTGCGCGTGTGACTGGTAGTCGTCTTGAGAAGCTGCCCTTTGTTCAGGCAGGCGCTTTGGAAGTCACTGTCTGTTTAATATCGGTATTTAGCATTTCATCTGATTTTAACTCAGGGCTGTAACTCGGTAGATAAAACACTTCAATCTCATCCCGATGCTTCGCAAGCCATGCCTTATCCAACTAATCGTGATGGACTCGCAAGTTATCCATAATCAGGAATACTTTGCTTTTGGCATCTTTCGCCAATTGCTTCAGAAATTCTATGAGCCGATCTGAATTCAATGCACTGTTCAGCACCATCCACCTGACCTTGTCTTGGTTCGTGACCGTAGGGATAAGGCCCTCGTTCTCGCGTTTGCTTAAGACATAACTTCATCAATTAAGGTCAATATTTAATTGCCAAGCCCATAATATAAATTTATATCCAAAAGACAATTGGCACTCGATGGTGTTGAGTGCTAAAATTTCATATTAGGAGGATATATTTAATGAATCAAACATTGACTTTGCCGACACCCACGGCGGTAGGTTCTGTAGATCGATATATACAAGCCGTAAATCGCTTCCCGCTACTTACGCCAGATGAGGAACTCGGCCTGGCAACCCGCTTCATCCGCGATAATGATTTGGAATCAGCACACAAGCTTGTTGTTTCACACTTGCGTGTAGTAGTCAGCGTTGCGCGAGGCTATGCTGGATATGGCCTACCACAAGCAGACTTAATACAAGAAGGAAATATCGGTCTGATGAAAGCAGTCAAACGCTTTGACCCAGGTCATGGCGTACGGCTGGTTTCATTTGCGTTGCACTGGATACGTGCTGAGATGCATGAATATATTTTACGTAATTGGCGCCTTGTCAAAATTGCAACCACGAAAGCTCAACGCAAATTGTTCTTCAATTTGCGTAGGATGAGGCAAGGATTGGAATCACTCAAGCCGCATGAAGCCAGTTTAATTGGACAACAGCTAAAGGTCAGCACAAACGAAGTTTTAGAAATGGAAGCCCGTTTCAACGGCCACGAAATAGCGTTGGAACCAGCCACAAACAGTGAAGACGATACTAGCCATGCTCCTATAGCCTATTTGGCATC
This sequence comes from Candidatus Nitrotoga sp. M5, assembly GCF_927904885.1. GTDB lineage: Bacteria > Pseudomonadota > Gammaproteobacteria > Burkholderiales > Gallionellaceae > Nitrotoga. The sequence goes on along the minus strand of NZ_CAKMNW010000023.1, from coordinate 177,070 downwards.
TGCTACGGATACTGAACCATCCTGGATTCTTGAGCAGAAACAAATGGAAACGCAGCAAAGCACGGGGTTAACTCGCGCACTGGCGAGCTTGGACGAGCGCAGTCGTCGTATCATTGAAGCTCGCTGGCTTCGTGAGGACAGCACTGTAACGCTACATGATCTCGCTAACGAGTTTAGTGTATCTGCGGAACGCATACGTCAGATTGAGCAGAAAGCCATGGCAAAAATGCAAGTCACTATGCAGTCCGCCATATAATAGCAGCTAACTACGTAATTTAGCTGCCTATTATATCAATGGTTATTCGCGCTCGAGACACGATTATTAACTCCCCTCAGAAGATTTTAAGCTGACAAAAATTTTGGATTCGCATTAAAACTTATCAAGAAAAAGCTTTATTTTTTATTCCCAACTCGGCGACGATGAACGAATCGTTATAAATTTAGTACTTCACCTTTATGCAGTGGTAACCATTGCCATGCTTTGCCATGCTTTGCCATGCTTATGAGTAGCGTAATTATCGACGATAATATGCTGCTCTTTGATCCTTCTCCGCTATACCTTCAGCCATCTTGAGGAGTTAAAAACCCTTTATGGCTAGCTTTCTGGTTACGTTCACCAGTTACTATACAGCTAGTAACTTCAAGCACTATGTCGATAAACTATGTGAACTGGACCTTTAATAGGGGCATGCGTGCACGATGCTTGGTAATCTCATCAAGACGGCGGTTGGACCGACCTACCTCTGAGCGACCTACTTGGCGCTGGCTACAAGCTTAGAGCGCTTTGGGCGAGTTGATCAATTTTGATTACGCAGGGGTCATGTTGGATATGAGCTTAAATCGCGACTCTAGTGCCTTGATGCGTCATCCCAACGCCATTGAGAAGCACTTGTTTTGCACCATTCATAAATTGTTTGGTTTGGAGCATGTAGTCACCTTGTATGACTTGACCAATACCCATTTTGAAGGCGCAGCCGGGGCCAACCCGAAAGTTCGTCACGGTCGCTCAAAAGAGAATCGCAGCGAGTGTTCCCTGGTGATATTAAGGCTGGAGCTAGCGGCAGAGGATTTGACCGTCGCCCCAGAACCTTCGCTGGCAAGGTCTTAGAAGGAACAACCTTGGAATTCATGTTGACAGGTTAATTGTTCCATTGAACGCAATGGTCATATTGGATGCGGGGATTACCACCCCAGCCAATCTGGTTTGGTTTGTGGAACACGGTTACCGCTATCTGGTAGTGCAGCGTGCTGAGCACGTCAATTTGATGATATGTAGTCGGTGACGATTAACGTCACCGACGGTGAGTCGAACCGGCCGCACAGGGATTAGTGAGCACAGCCAAGAGGTTCAACTATATTGTCATTCTGTAGTACGTGATGCGGAAGTAACGGCGTTATAAGCACCCATTACGCTAGACTTCGAAGCAGAATGACAAAAGACCGCTGATGGCCTGACCAAACCTCGAGCAGTAAAATGGCACGATAAACTGTTGGCACGAATTGGCCGTCTCAATTAGAAGATCAGGTGAGCAAACAAACATTACACCGTAGCCGTCACGACATAGAATCAGGCAAGATAGCAACAGCATTGACGTGGGTGATGACCTAGGTGGCCGGCACCTTGGCAACGCATTCCCGCGTGTATTGCCTTCACAGCAGTGCGTTATCCTGAGGCGAAGAGAGAATGTGGCGCACCGATACTATGCTGACTGATCTGTTGAGCTTTTTCCGTAACTTGAAGAGTGAGCTGGGTTTGCGTCCCGTTGTTCTCTTGAAGGAGGAGCGTTCTGATGAGCGCTTGTTTATAAACCTGCTAGCGTATCAGTGTGTGCAGGCAATACGTCTAAATTTGTAGATGGCTGGAATCAACGCTACATGGACGCAATTAAGAGCGCCATTAGCCGTTCAGCGCCGTGCACAAAGAGCTTGCGTAGTAATGATGCCCGGACAATCCATGAGCGCAAGAGCGCTTGGATTATCTGATTTTATGGCAATCCATCAAGCATTGGAAATCAGTTCAACACCTGAAGGATCGTAAAACTGAAAAGCTGACGCGGAAATAACGAGCAAAATGGCTTGTAGTAACACTAGCACACACCAAAACCATGATTAAAAAAAATAAATTTTTGATGGATATTTAAAGTTGGATAAAAATATTATATAGACCCCACATTTTCTTGAAAATTGTGAAATAGTGAACCTTATTAACTGCCTGTCACCAAACTCGCATTGGTGATATCTACTAATAATCGTAGTGAGTAGATTTTGGATTGAACAAGGTTGCGTAAAATATTTCGAACTCTCCCGTTCGTTAATCTACGCTCAAGCATTTGTTTCATAAGCAGCAACGCTACAAACCATAGATTAATAGTCGAGGAATCTCAAAATCACTATTTGAGTGGCTTAAATAATTATGATTGAGAGTAAGAAGAGGGGTACAGTTAAAGACGTATTATTTCACTATCTTTAGCCGCGGTTTACTAGGAGGAGGTTTATCTGGTGAAGTCGCATTACCGATATCCGCTGAAAGCGTTGGATAAGAGTCATTTCCCTGAAATACAAGCCCTCGGCCGTTTTCCTTAGCAAAAATTCCAATCACTGCAGCTATCGGCACAACCAGCCCGTGTGAGACACCGCCGAAGCGACCACCACAGGTAATCTCTTCATCGCCAATCTGAAGGTTGCGTACTGCATCCATACTGAGACTAAGAACGATCTCACCATCCTTTACATACGCCTTTGGCACGCGCGTCCACTCATCCACTTTAACTGCCAAATAAGGAGTTAAAGCATTGTCGGAGCACCAATCGTAAATCGCACGAATCAAATATGGCTTTGATGAAATCTCACTCACTTTCGCATCGCTTTTTCGGAGGCTGTCATTGCTTCAATATATGCTGGACGCGAAAACAATCGTTCAGCATATTTCATGAGCGGTACAGCTTCCTTGGCAAGTTGAATATCATAGAAATCCAGCCGCCAAAGCAATGGCGCGATTGCCACGTCAAGCATAGAGTATTCATCATTCAACATGAACTTTTGTTTCGCGAAAATCGGAGCAATCTGAGCCAAGCTGTCTCGTACAGATTGTCGCGCCTTATCTGCGGACTTTTGCACCCCACTTTCCAGCGCAGCAATGTGACAGAACATCTCACTCTCGAATCGATGCAAGAATAATCGAGCACGAGCACGCATTGCTGGATCCGCAGGCATCAACTGCGGATGTGGAAAACGTTCGTCAATATACTCATTGATGATATTTGACTCATATAATATTAAATCGCGTTCAACAAGCACTGGTACCGAATTGTACGGATTAATTATCATGAGATCTTCAGGTTTGTTGAACACGTCAACATCAACGATCTGAAAATCCATCCCCTTCTCATACAACACAATACGGCAACGCTGGCTAAATGGGTCAGTTGTTCCCGAGTAAAGTGTCATCATAGCGCGGCTCACACTTTTATCAGATGGTTACTGGCCATCATTCGACGCACCAGTAAGAACCCGGCAACAGCCAATACCGGAGCAACAATCAAGACAGTAAGCACAGGCATGGTACCGGTGCCATTTACGCCCGAAATCCAAATATACCTTTCAAACAACGTACCCAGAATAATACTAGCCGCCACAGTCATTATGATTGGAGGTGAATGCCGTGCAGCTCTCATTGCCAGCACAATAAATGGGATAAACAATTTTAGGACTATCATCGACCACCACAACACAGTGTATTCACCATTCTGCATTGCCATCATGCGATCTACTTCACCAGGTAAATTCGCATACCAAGTAACTAAATATTGCGCGAAAAATGTGTATACCCATAGCAAAGTGAATGCAAACATCATCTGCGCAAGATAGTTATATAAATGATCTCCTATTGGACGTACCAATTTGCCGCGAGTATTCAATACATAAATCCACGTCACCAAGAAGGCCATGAACATATTAAAATTACTAATAAAATGCTGCATGCCGTAGATCGCGCTGTGCCAAGATGGCACCATCGTCATCTCAAAATCCCACGCAATCATGGTACCGTACAACACAAAGACGTACGGTATCCAACAAGCAATCATATGGAAGCTTTGCTGATCTTCAGTACTGCGATCACTAACCGCCTGACGCTTGATAAATATCCAGAAAATTGCCATAACCACCAGCAGGCCAAGCACTTGCCGTGCTACCAGAAATGTATAGTTATGCCATGCGGGTAGATGATGTCCATGCTCATTAGCCGTGCTCAACCATGGGAAAGTATTTTCGCCGCCAACTAGCAATATGACCAACAATACAAATGCTAGCGGGAATAGAGCATATAAGCATATCGCTAATCGGCGAACTTCATAGCGCCACTGAGCACCCACCAAGTGCAACACTGCACTCAATGTCACTCCTCCCAGTGCAAGATAAAGCACCACCAAAAAGCTAGCCGTCAAAACAGACCAATTGCTATACGAAATCATTAGCTGAACTCCCTTATTTGGCTGCAGGCTCATCCGCTACAGCGGATTGCCCATTTTGCAGCACTTTGCGTACATAGTTGATCACACTCCAGCGTTCGGTAGCTGACAGATCATTAGCATACGATGGCATTATTGCACCACCGAACGTCATGTAGCCCCATATAAAACCATCAGATCGCTCTATTGTTTGTTCAGCTGTTAAATCAAACGGCTGCAATAACAATTTTGCTCCAACGTAGCCATCGCCTTTACCAGAAACTCCGTGACACGCAGCACAATAAATCTCAAAAAGATTCTTACCAAGCGCTACTGATTTGTCGTCTGCCGGAATTGGATTTGTCTGTTTTTCCGACGCCTCCATATCCCTTATCATTGATGACGTACCAGGAATGGGAATTGACCGTTTGGGATATGGCGTCATTCCAGGATTTTTCAAATCCACACTTTCCTGAGGTTTAATACTTATTTGATTCGCCATGTCGTCCGACCATGGCCACGCATGCGCAAACGCAGGTGCTAACAGCAATACAATTGCTATGGATAATCTCATCATTTTGCCGCCTCTTCCTGAATCTCAAGTGCCTTATGCTTGGTAAAAATAGCCTTGAAAGCGGCTACTGCTGACTCATCCCCTTGCACCAAAATTCCAATTTGGTCTTCGGATACTTTGGCGCTATATAGCGGTGACCGCTTAGCTGGTAAGCCTGCGCAAATTAAGAATCCCAAAATAGTAATGAATACTCCACCAAGAATAAACATTTCATATGTCAGAATGAAATTAGGCGGTAGTGGAATGATTGGTTTACCTCCTTTAAGCTGAGCAAAAAAGTTGCCCTGAGCAGCCGAAACAAGAATGAACGCCAGCAGACCACCCATTGTGGCACCCACCAAAGTAAACCATTGAACATTGACTGGTTTATCACCCAATACTTGTTCAACCTCGGGATGCTCAATAGGTGACTTGAGTATCAAATCGTCTATGTGAAATCCCTTGATATTGGCCGCACGCAAATCGGCAATTGCAGCCACGGCCTCATCAAAATCATTAAACAGTGCCAGTAAATGACGTGTGCTCATTTAGTAATCTCCCTTCACAGCAGGTTTGTGCTTCTGAGCCAGACTACGGTGATATACCATTTCTTTAACTTCATACATAGAAACAGACGGAAATACTTTACAAAACACCATAAACAATAAAGTAAACCAGCCAAAACTACCAAACACCATTCCCCACTGGATTAAGCTCGGCCATTGATCATGATCCCATGCCCAAGGATAGTGACCGTGAGCAAAACTTGGCGAGATAATCATCCATCGTTCGAGCCACATTCCCACATTGAGCAATATCGACACTACGAACAATATCGGAAGGTGAGTCTGGAATCGTTTAAAGGCAAGCATTAATGGCAATATGGAACCAAAAAAGATCATTGCCCAAAAGTATGGTGCATAAGGACCGGTAGCTTTGAAAATCAATTGATCCTTAGCTGTTTGGTCATGCCCATACCAAACTGAAGCGAATTCAATCAGGTTTAGATATGTCCACACCATAGCAATAGCGAATGTCAGGCGTACCAGCTTCCGCATGATAGGTAATGTCATGTACTCTTCAAACCTGAACACATATCGCAGGATAATGAAAAGTGTAATTATCGCCGCACAACCGGAATACAAAGCACCTGCAACGAAGTATGGCGGGAATGATGTTACGTGCCAGCCCGGCATATTCGACATAGCAAAGTCAGAAGCCACAATGGAGTGAACGGAAACTGCCAGTGGTATCAGGAAACAAGCTATTGTTAGATAAGTCATGCGGAAATTGCGCCACTGGCGATCTGTTCCCTCCCAGCCAAGCGACATAATTGTATACAGTTTCTTACGCCAGCCAGCATGAATATTGTCACGGCAAATCGCCAAATCAGGAATCATGCCGACATAAAGAAAGAGAACGGAAGAGCTTAAATAGGTAGCAATCGCGAACATATCCCATACTAGCGGCGACTGAAAGTTTGGCCACGCCCAACGTTCGTTAGGGTAAGGCATGACATAATAGACTTGCCATAATCGGCCCAAGTGGACCATCACGAACAAGCCTGCCGTCATCAGCGAGAAGGTGGTCATTGCCTCGGCAAAACGGTATATCGGCTTACGCCAATCTGCATGCATTAAATGCAAAATCGCCGACAACAAAGTCCCAGAATGGCTCATGCCTATCCAAAAAATGAAGGTGGCGATGTATAAACTCCACACATGTGAGTTGTTTTTATTGGCGACACCCATACCGGTCTGGTATTGGTAAATCTCGCATCCCACCGCAACACCAACCATGGCAATTGCGATAAGCAAGATCACCCAATAAATCCTTCTTGGACTCTCCAAACTCTTGAGCACATCTTTGTTAATCTGCGCCCAAGCAATATCTTCGCGTATATCTTTTTCCATTATTTTATTTCCTTCCCTTGTGCCTGCGTGAATGTTGTTTCAGTGCCGTTTACCACGTAACACCCCCATCACGGGGCTTAAATAGCACTTTCACGCAACTGCTCCAGATACATCACCGACGGATAAGTGCGCAACTCTTCCAAAATACGATAACCGCGCAGCTTGACAGCATCTTCCGCTGCGTCTTTTGCTTGCTTATCCTTATTCAGATCAACCTGTTGCTGCATCCACTGCTTACCTACTTTGGCCAATGGGTCAACTAGATTACCGAAAGTTATAGCTCCCGTTGGGCAAACTTGTTGGCAGGCAGTTTGAACTTCACCATCAAGCACAAGTCTACCTTCGGTACGTGCGTCACTTTTAGCGACGGTCAGTCGCTGCACGCAGAAAGTACATTTCTCCATCACACCCTTGCCGCGAACGGTCACGTCTGGATTAAGCTGTTGCTCCATCGGTGCCGGCCACACATTGTCAGTGGTTGGATAATCATACCAGTTGAAATAACGGACTTTATATGGGCAGTTTGCATTGCAGTAACGTGAACCGACACAGCGGTTGTAAACCTGCGAATTCAAACCATCGGCAGTGTGGTTGGTCGCCCCTACAGGGCATACCGTTTCGCACGGCGCTGACTCACAATGCTGACACAACATGGGTAAAAACTGAGCCCCCTGGTCGGCAAATTCGCGACCATCATTATCCCAGTATCGTTCGATACGCATCCAATGATGGGAATGTCCATGTGCAAACTTTTCCTTACCTACCACGGGCAGATTGTTTTCTGCATAACATGCCACGCTACAGGCATTACAGCCGGTACATGAATCCAAGTCTATGCTCATCGCCCATTTGTATTCCAAGTGAGGCCTGTCCTCCGACGGATGCTGATGGCGGAAATCTGACCAGTTTTCTAATAAATTGGTAATGGACATCTTTTATACCTCCTCCGAAAGATTCACTTTATTAGATGGAATCCTAAGCGCGATTCTTCTACCCATCTGACTGCCACCGGCTGGGCCTTCATCTTTAACTATAATCACACGCTGCCCTGCCTTGGTAACTTTAACGCGCGTCTCATGCATTGCCAATTCTCCGGTTTCATTGTCGAACACTGGATCAAGAATGCTGAAGGCATTAGAACCAACACCCTTTGCGTAACGTCCCATCGCCTCATGGCCATAGCCTAGTGGCACTGAAACGACATCGGGATGAATACCTGGAAACAGGTAGGCCTGTGCTTTGATAGCACCGCTTTTTGAAGCCACCTCGACAATATCGCCTTCCACAATACCCAATTTGGCGGCAGTTTTCGGGTGCATCTCCACCCAGCTATCCCACACAATAGTTGTCAGTGGATCCGGTGATTCTTGCAACCAAGGCTCATTAGCGTTACGACCATCGCGCATGCTTGCGCTCACGGCCGGAATCAGGTGTAGAGGATACGTTGCATCTTCTGCAAATGGAGCAGGAACAACCAAAGCTGCAGCTGACATACTGCCTGTCATATTGACAGGTTCGCCCACCAACTTAACCACACCATGACTTAGAGCTGTCTCCCAAAATGTATCGTCATCCTTATCCGCGCCACCTAATGCATCTTTGTTCGACACCATTGCGCTACGCAAGTATGAGTAAAAATCTTCATAGTCATTGTATTCATCTGGCCGGCGCTGCTTGAGCATAGCAAGCAAGATATCACCCACACCCAAGGTACCGGGGTACATTTTTTCCATCAACGGTTGCCGAATATTAAGCTGAGCACCTTCGGCAATATATTCCGGCATCAAAGTCGCCCAGTCCTCCATCGCAGAGTTCAACGGCAGAACTAAATCTGCCTCTACAGCGGTTTCATCCATATAATGAGCGAACACAACCTTGAACGGAACCTTCTTTAAATTTTCTTTTAGCTTAAAGAAAGCAGGTGCAGTGAATACCGGGTTTGCACCATAGCTAAACAAGACTTTAACCTTATCTTGCGCCATGTCGTCACTGAGGGACTGCAACGCAAAGCTGTTTCCAGTAGACGGTGCCATTTGCGGAAACGGCACACTGGACGGGGCTTCTACCGTCTGACCGACGTTACCTAAAACCTGATTCAACAATGCGATAGCAGCGGCATTCTGCGAACCATGCGCATAGCCCTCGGCAGCACTGCCTGCAATTACTAAGCTTGGGCTGCGCTCCTTCAGTAACGCGGCAAGCTTAGCTATATGTTCAGCCGACACTCCGGTGTCTTTGCTCACACGATCAGAGGTGTACTCCCCTACAGCAGCTGCAACATCTTCAGATACGGGCAACCCTGCAGCAGCTAGAGAATTAATCAATCCCAGCGCAAGTATGCCTTCAGTACCTGGTCGTATAGCCAGCCAGCGATCCGCATTGGCACCAGTTAACGTCATCTTGGATTCAACCTGCACCAGCACCCCACGCTCGCCATTATCAGGTTTGCGGAACCGAGCATACTGCTGAGAGAAATGCACTGGTGAAACCCACGCACCCAAGAAATCCGCTCCGAACGAAACGATAACCTTTGCCTTATCCATACTTAACCGAGGCATTTCTACACCATATGCCTTCTTATTAGAGGCACGCACAACTGACGGCGCAACTGCCTCATAGACATAATGGTGACCAGAACCCAGTGCATCTAGATAATTGTTCAATAATGCTTTGACATGCCCACTAACGACACCAGTCAGAAATGCGACATTCTCTGGATTCACACTACCAACTTTTTCGTTGATTAACTCCAGTGCTTTTTCCCATGTTATCGCCTCTCCCCTATCTCCGTTGCGCAAAAGCGGCTCTCGTATTCGATCGGGGTTATAATGCGCTTGCACTCCGGCCTGCCCTAAACCGCACATTTTGCCGTTATTAATGGGGGATTCTGGATTACCTTCCAGCTTGAGCACACGACCTTCTCTCACTCGCCCCATAATGCCGCATCCAGCATCACACTGCGCGCAGGTCGAATTAAAATATGTGCCAATACTAGGAATAATATAGTCCGCTGTCTCGGCATAGGAAGTAACAAACTCTCTCCCATCCTCAACTGAGGTATTACCACACCCGCTTAACGCGACTGTTGCACCACCCCACCCCAGCACCTTCAGAAAATTTCGCCGATTAAAACCATTTTCAATCATTGCTGACACCTCTTGGAAATCTTTATCTTGTGAACGCGCCATTACTTATGACACTGCCAGCAGTCATTTGGGCCCTGACTCGTCTTTGTGGATGTTGCATCTATCCGATGATCTTTCATATGACAACTCCTGCACCAACCCATTGAGAGCGGCTTTTGGCGTCGCGCAACTGTCATTTTTTTCACATCTCCGTGACAGTAGCCGCAGGCTTCCTGCACAGGCTTGCCCTGCGCAAAAACAAATCGCTGTATGTGACGCTCATGGTTGAAACGTACGAAATCAGGAAGATCATGCACCTTTTTCCAAGGTATAGCTTTTTTAGCGTCCCAATATTCGAACAGCTTCTTGATTCTCGGGGCTTCCCGCACCGACTCAATGTTCTGATGGCAACCAACACATTTCTGTACCGGCGGAATGCCTGCCACTATGCTGCGACGCGCATATGTGTGACAGTACATACAGTTTATCTCCATGCCGCCATCTGCAGCATCGCCAGCGTGGCGATCATGGGGAAATTCAAATGGCTGCTCGACGTTAGGACCTAAATCGTCAGCCGTCGTAAGGGGCTGTGCCGCTTTAACGGCATAGCTGCCAGCGGAAACGACTAATCCAACAAGCAGTACGGACAAACGTAAAAAAGAATACATCGTAAGTAGCTCCCCCAACAAACAAATTAGACTGCCGACGGAACAGCATCGACATGTTTTACACATTCAAAACAGGTAATTTAAAACGACGCATATCGTTTTAAGCACTGACACACTTATTTGGCGCAACCAATCCGCAAGGGATAGGCGTGACACAACGCCGCGGTCGCGCATAATGTCCAGTTTGGAAAATAAAGTCAACAGTACGAAATAACAAAATTAAAATTGAAAAATATAGCGCGTTAATTTCTGCATCAATTTCTTACATAAAATTAAATACAAACATATATTTAAGATTGCCACATATATTTTTCAATATAACCAACCCTTTGTGCATGTCGCACCCCTTAAAAACCAAACTCATTGCCACTTTTGATTAGTAATAAAGTTCCAGATGTGCCAAAAAAGCAATGCACAAAGTTGAGGTCAGGCATTCTCTGCAAAATTGACAGGCGTCCAACAAGTAATGAGTACAAGAGATTATTTAAGCGTAACCGATTCTCGCTGCCCCCTTACCACTAGCACCAGCCCTGCAATCACCATTGGCAGACTGAGCCATTGACCCATGCTAATACCAAGACTCATTAGTCCAAATATTCCGTCATCTGGGTTACGTGTATATTCAGCAAGAAAACGGAAGCTGCCGTAGCCAATAAGAAACAAACCAGACACTGCACCTACTGGGCGTGGCTTACGCGAATAGAACCACAACAGCACAAACAGGACCAATCCTTCCAGTGCAAATTCATAAAGCTGAGATGGGTGGCGCGGCAGATCATCTACATGCGGGAATACCATCCCCCAAGGAACATTTGTAGGTCGCCCCCATAATTCTGCATTAATAAAGTTGCCTATACGTCCTGCGCCTAGACCAAGCGGCACCAAGGGAGCAATAAAGTCCATCAATTGCAGCCAAGGGAGCTTGTGCTGACGTGCAAAAAATGCCATCGCCACAAGCACGCCAAGAAAACCTCCGTGGAAAGACATACCACCTTGCCAAACTGCGAGAATTTCAAGTGGATGAGATGCATAGTAACCGGGGTTGTAAAACAACACCTCACCCAGCCTCCCACCCAGCACAACTCCAAGAATGCCGTAAAATAATAGGTCATCCATCATTTTCTCATCCCATCCTGAGCGGTTGAGAGTGCGGATACGCAATTTTCCCAACCATAAAAATGACATAAAGGCCAGTAGATACATTAATCCGTACCAGTGCACTGCAAGCGGGCCAAGGTGTATAGCAACTGGATCAAACTGGGGATGAATGAACATGCGGATCGTATTAGCAAATGATTTAATGTTTAAGATAAATTATTATACGTGATTTAGTTACGTGTCGATTTCATGCTCTCAGCAATTTATATTTGCTTCGCTGGAGCATGTTTGTCAACGGACAGTGAGATATACGCGTTATTGCCAATACTGTTTAGTACTTTACAGTTTGCAAAGAAGTTGGAGTTGGTTAAAATGGCAAAGACAGCAATGTCTTAGTTGTTTAACCGAAGAATAACTTAAATTTAATGGAGCTTAATTACATGAAATCTATCATTATTAGCGTGATCGCAGCAGCAGGCCTGATGGCTTCAGGTAGCATTTTTGCAACTGATATGCCAGATTTAGCCAAGAAAAGCGGCTGTACAGCTTGCCACAAAATTGATAAAAAAATTGTTGGCCCCGCTTGGATGGATGTTTCCAAGAAGTACAAGGGCGTTAAAGAGTATGCTTATTCACCAAAAGGCAGTGACCATGCTGACGCCAAGAAAATGTCATTAGAAGATGGCTTGGCCATGAAAATTGCCAAAGGCGGTACTGGTAACTGGGGTAAGGTACCAATGACTCCTAACTCTCCTAAAGTAAGCGATGCGGAGATCAAAGAGCTGGTTCAATTTATTTTGGGTCTGGCTAAATAATCAAAAAGCAATTCTCTCTTAGCAGAAATCGGTTTATGCCGATTTCTGCTTTCTATTTCTGCATCTACTGAACAATTCAATCGAATAATTAAATGAATAATTTGAAAGCTTGCAAACAGAATTCAATAAATTAAAGCCAGTTTAAACTGGCTTTAATATATTGGCGTTTCGGTTGCCATTCCTTGCATATAAATGTGCAAATATTATTTACTGCTAGGTTATCGTTAACAGTTAATCATTAGAAGCAACAACATACTGATTAATAAATACTCAACAATTTATAGGTTTAACTGTCACACTATATCGTGAATATTGCTTATTTTTTACGTTCCAATCACTGCTCGGAATATGTCAAATTGACAGAAACGCAACATTCCAAACACAATCCGCTCGATAATTTATTTACTCTCTGAATCCAGAAGACGCATAATCAGCTATACCTGCTTCTCGCCGCCCTGTCATTTACTCTCCTCACTGGTTGCGGTGAGCCGAAACAATCTATAACCAGCGGCATAGATGAGCTAGTGGTGAAGATCGGTGCCGCAGCCCCACTCACCGGACCGCAAGCACATATCGGCAAAGACAATGAAAACGGTACGCACATGGCGATAGAGGACGCCAACACCCGAGGGATTATCATTGGTGGCCGCAAGGTACATTTCGAACTAATCAGCGAAGATGACCAAGCGGATCCAAAAACTGCTACGATCGTTGCGCAAAAGCTGGCAGATGCAAAAGTAAATGGCGTGATCGACCATCTCAATTCTGGCACCTCTATTCCTGCTTCAAGGATCTATAACGATAACGGCATCCCCCAGATTTCCCCCTCCGCAACAGCGGTGAGTTATACCGCCCAAGGCCATATGACGACCTTCCGAGTGATGTCCAACGATGGTCAACAAGGCACAGCATTGGGCGAATTCGCGGCAAACACCCTGAATGCCAAGAAAATCGCAGTTATAGACGATCGCTCTGCCTATGGCCAAGGGCTTGCTGACGAATTCATCAAATCTGTGCAAGCCAACTGTGCGCAGATCGTAGCGCGTGAGTACACCACTGACAAAGCGGTAGATTTCACTGCAGTGCTTACCTCCATCAAGAGCAAACACCCCGACTTGCTATTTTTTGGCGGTATGGATCCACAAGGCGTGCCGATGGCCAAGCAGCTCAAGGCACTTAATTTAAATGTTAAGTTCATGATGGGCAATGGTGGTTACACGCCTAAATTACTTGATTTGGCTGGCGATGCGGCTGATGGAGTCTATGCTTCATTGCCTGGCGTGCCACTAAAGCAGATGCCCGGCGGTAAAGACTTCTCCCAACGCTATAAAGAAAAATATAATCAACCCATTCAGCTCTATGCACCTTATTGTTATGATGCTGTAAACGTAATGATAGCCGCGATGCAAAAAGCTGACTCAGCCGATCCAGCGAAATACCTGCTCGAACTCGCCATGATTACGCATAATGGCGTAACTGCGAACATTGCATTCGAGGAAAAAGGCGACATTAAAGATGGCGCAGTGACCTTGTACCAAGTACAGCGAGGTAAGTGGCAGCCATTGCAAACATAGGCGGGCAGTCCGAGATATCCGCGCATTGTAGAAAATTTGCTGGAATAATAAAGCGACACCTTGCGTGTCGTTTTTTATTGTGTGAGTAACCCTTGGACACATTACTACAACAAATCGTCAACGGCCTCGTGCAAGGCGGCGTGAATGCCATGGTTGTCTTGGGTTACGCCATGGTGTATGGCATTCTCGGCCTGATTAATTTCGCGCATGGCGAAGTCGTGATGGTAGGGGCAATGGTCGCGCTGTCCGTGAGCCAACTACTCATCGAATCTGGTCTGCCATTGCCGCTGATATTACTGATTAGCCTGATAGCTTCGATTGTGGTTTGCATGGCGCTAGGTTACGGCATCGAGCGCATCGCCTATCGCCCATTGCGCAAGGCTCCTCGCCTAGCACCATTAAATGACGGCAATTGGCGTTTCCATTGTGTTGCAAAATCTGGCGATGATGTTCTGGGAACGCGAATACCATGCTTTCCCGTCTTTACTGCCAAACATCTCGCACATGCTGTCTGGTGCGATCATTACGGAAGTGCAGATTCTTATTGTTTTAGTTGCGCTGGGAATGATGGGTGGCTTGCTGCTGTTGATGCATCGCACTCGCTTGGGTCGCGCAATGCGTGCTGTATCGGAGAACGCCTCCGCTGCCGTTTTGATGGGGGTGAATGTCAACGGTGTGATTGCTATTACTTTCATGCTGGGTTCCGCGCTGGCTGCTGTGGCAGGTATCATGGTCAGCGCGAACTATGGCATCGTACACTATTCCATGGGCGCCATGCTTGGACTAAAAGCGTTTACTGCCGCTGTATTAGGCGGCATCGGCAACATGCGCGGAGCCATGGTGGGTGGACTGCTGCTGGGTTTAATTGAAAGCTTAGGAGCAGGCTACATTGGTGATCTCAGTGGTGGCTTTCTCGGCAGCCACTATCAAGATGTATTTGCCTTCTTTGTACTGATTTTCGTACTGATTTTCGCCCATCTGGCTTATTAGGAGAACGTCTTGCGGAACGCCCTTAAACTCCTGTCATCCAAGAACAGGCACAGCGCGTGGTTAGCATTTGTCGTACTCACCAATACGCTGATAGTTTTACCTTTTTTACCGATGCAATGCTCGGGCGCGGTTGGATTCGCATCATAGATTTTGCTTTGCTATACATCATGCTGGCGCTGGGGTTGAATATCGTAGTTGGTTATGCTGGCCTCCTCGACCTCGGTTACATCGCCTTCTTTGCGGTGGGCGCATACTGCTATGCCTTGCTCGGCTCGCCTCAACTAGGCTTGCATTTGCCATTTTGGATAGTCTTACCGCTTTGCGCACTACTGGCCTGTTTTTTCGGCATGCTGCTAGGGGCACCCACTTTACGTCTACGCGGCGATAATCTTGCCATCGTCATCTTGGGATTTGGCGAAATAATTCGGATCTTCCTCAACAACTTGAACGCGCCGATTAATATTACCAACGGCCCGCAAGGCATCAGCATGATAGATCCCATCCTTATCGGCGAATTCTCATTAAGCGACATGCACGAATTGTTTGGTCTCACTTTTCCCTCGGTCCATTTGCATTACTACCTGTTCCTTTTCTTCACATTACTAGTGATTGTTATTTCACTACGCTTGGAAGATTCACGCATCGGCCGCGCATGGATGGCAATTCGCGAAGACGAAGTGGCAGCTAAGGCGATGGGCATCAATACACACAATATCAAACTGTTAGCATTCGCCATGGGAGCAATTTTTGGCGGTTTGGCGGGTGGTTTATTTGCTGGTTTCCAAGGATTTGTAAGCCCGGAAAGCTTTAGCCTAACTGAATCCATCACCGTGTTGCGCATGGTAGTAATCGGTGGCATGGGCAACATCAAAGGCGTGCTGTTAGGAGGCATACTGCTAATAGTATTGCCCGAAGCTTTGCGCCACGGCTCTGGACCGGCGCAGCAACTACTGTTTGGTAAGACACTTATCGATCCGGAAAGCTTACGCTTGTTGTTATTCGGACTCGCACTGATAATGGTCATGTTATGGCGACCTGCTGGATTATAGCCCTCTAGTCAACGCCGTCGCGAACTGGTTGTCGAAAAGGATGCGGCTCAGCTGTAACAGGATATTTGTGCATGACAACCTCCGTTAAATTCGATATCAATTTACTAGAACTGTCCGGTGTCGCCAAACACTTCGGTGGCCTATCTGCACTGAGCAATATTTCGCTACATATCCGGCCCAGAGAAATCTATGGCTTAATCGGCCCAAATGGCGCGGGTAAAACGACACTCTTCAACATCTTGACTGGGCTGTTCCAGGCTGATAGTGGCCGTTTCACGTTTAACAACACTGAATATAGCGGTCGCTGCAAGCCGCATGTATTAGCGCAGGCAGGAATTGCACTCACTTTCCAAAATATCCGCTTGTTCGCTAATATGACTGCACTAGAAAACGTCATGGTCGGTCGCCACCTGCGCACCAGCACTGGCATCTGGGGCGCATTAACTCGCAACGCTGCTGCGCGCGCCGAAGAACACGCAATCGTGCAGCAAGCACGCGATTTACTGAGTTATGTTGGCATAGATCGGCCACACAATACTTTAGCCAAAAATTTATCCTACGGCGAACAACGCAGGCTTGAAATAGCCCGTGCACTGGCAACCGATACAAAACTGCTCGCACTCGATGAACCAGCAGCTGGCATGAATGCCACTGAAACTGAAGATTTGAAGGAATTATTACTAATAATACGCGCCAGTGGCATTACAGTACTGCTCATTGAACATGACGTAAAGTTTATACTAGGCCTGTGCGACCGTGTGGCAGTTCTGAATTACGACAAAAAAATTGCCGAGGACATACCAGAAAAAATTCGATGCGACCCAGCGGTTATAACAGCTTATTTGGGAACAGAACCTATTACTCCTGCACAGGCAGGAATCTGATCAGAAAAAAGTAGTTTCACATTGTTAAGCATGACGAAATCATGATCTCATCTAATCAATATCTATGTTACAGGTTCACAACCTGAAAGTAGCATACGGCGGCATCCAAGCATTAAAAGGCATAGATCTCGACATAGCGCCGGGCGAACTGGTCGCACTCATCGGCAGCAACGGCGCAGGTAAGACTACAACACTTAGGGCGTTGGCTGGCTTGCTACACCCATCTGCAGGAAAAATACATTACCAAGGTAGATCTTTACAACACCGCGCCGCACATCAACTTATACAAGAAGGATTAGTATTAGTGCCTGAAGGACGTGGCGTATTTGCTCGGCTAACGGTAGAAGAAAATTTGCAGATGGGTGCATATTGCCGCAACGATAAATCCTCCATTGCGCAGGATTTACAGGGCATCTACAAGCTCTTCCCGCGCTTGGCCGAGCGCCATGTGCAATTGGCCGGAACGTTGTCAGGCGGTGAGCAACAGATGATGGCATTGGGGCGCGCGTTGATGAGCCGCCCTAAATTATTGATGCTGGATAAACCCAGCATGGGGCTGGCACCGAAGATGGTGGTCAAAATTTTTGAAACCATCCGTAGTATTTCAGCACAGGGGGTTTCAATTCTGCTGGTTGAACAAAACGCTAAACTTGCTCTCGAAGTAGCACAACGGGGCTATGTACTAGAAAGCGGATTAATTACAATATCCGTCAGTGCTGCCAACCTTTTGGGGAGCGATGCAGTGCACCGCACCTATCTGGGTGGATAGCAGTCTGTCGGACTTAAAGAGTCGTAGCGAAAATTGGACTGAGCGAGGCCATCAGGCCAAGACCAAAAATCACCCGAAGGTCACTCAAAATAAGTTTATATTAATAGAGGGAGCGCGTAAGAGATTTAGACGATTGTGCAGGGCAATAGTTGTTCTATTGCCCAAAAAAGCGGCTAAATATACACCGCTCAGCTCAATTTGTAGCCGAACAACAGCATCTTCACCAGAATGGCTAACGGATGTATGTTTTTTACCGAATCATGGCCACACGCAAGTCATCAATTGCCGCACTAATACCTCTAAGCACCATCCAGGCAAGGTCAGGTCAGAACATGCCCCTCTCTGTATCATTGGCACGTCGGTACGTAACTGTTCATCCGCGCTTTGTGTCGTTCGGCTATATTCTGGCTTCTATAGAGTAGACTTCAAAACGACTTCAACTTTGTTCCGATTCTTCTAATGATTTCACCACCATCTTGGTAAGGAAATTATCGACACTGCTTACAAATAAGCTGCTTGAGAAATCAAAGCCTAAAATCGGAGAAAATTCTTTCAGTTTTATAAATGCCACTTCCAGCAACTGAATTAGCTCTGCTGGTGACAACAATACGAGTTCCGCAAAACGATCGGAAAATTCCTCCAGCCGTAGACATCCCTGTTCAGCAGAAGTATTTGCTGCAAGCTCGCATAGTTCATTGGCAAAAGCTGCAATTTGCTGCTGAAGCTCAGCAGTTTTCGTGGGCTTCGGTAACTTTCCGACATTAAGGCATTGGATGCTTCCCCGTATAGCTTCGGGAAATTTCCAACGTTCAGCAACTGCCATGCCTAAATGGCTGTAACTGATCCCGAGAATCCCAGCTGAAGCCGTTTCGTCGCTCAAACCATACTCTTGGATTAACCGCTCTATTTCATTAAATTCCTCTTGAAAATAAAAAATGGTGAGGCTCTTGCCAAGTCGGTGGAACATTCCACAGATGAAAGCCTCCTCGGCCAAATCTTGATATCCGAGACGGACGGCGAAATGGCGACCAATAAATGCGCTAACAAAAGAACAGATTAACGCGTCTTTGAGGTTTTGATCTCCACCTTTTAATGCATCAAAATACATAAGACCGTTGCAAGTCGTACGGATGACGTTCAGGCCAAGCAGGTGGATCGCATCCGATATCGTCTTGACGCCACTACTCGCACGCCCGTAAAAAGACGAATTCGCAAGTTGCAGAAGCTTGTTGGTGATGGAGTAATCTCTGAGCACTATGTTGACCAGCTTGTCGACATTTGCGTGGTTGTTCTCATCGGTCAAACGGTTAATTTCCACCAAATTGTTCGAGAGAGCGGGGAAGGCTGTCTTGCGTTCCAAGCGTTTAAACAGAAACAGGACAGTGCTGTGATCAACATCCTGGTCAGCTGGCTCGAGCAATTCATCAATCGCTAGTTTCATTTCAGTAGCGTCAACAAATCGCTTGTTGGCATCGTGACTCAATGCACGCCGAATCACTAATTGTAGCCCTGGATTTAAGCCCAGTCGGTCCATGCCTCCCAAATCCAGTTCGCTATTTGCTATTGTATCGATGATTGTTTGTAAGTTTTCCGTTGGCACTGGTGATTTACCGCTTACCATTTCAAAAAGGATTAAGCCCAGCACGAAGACGTCTGAGCGAGTAGTTAACGGATGATTGCTGAAATGTTCTGGAGACATGTAAAGAGGCGATCCTCTTAGCTCGTCGCTACTGTCGGTCGCGGCATCCACGCCCATGAATTTTGCAAGCCCGAAATCCATGATACGGGGTACGCCAGCTGAATCAATCATGATGTTGCTTGGTGATAGATCTAAATGCAGGATACCCTGCGCATGGGCACAAGCAACGCCCGAGAGTATTGCTCCGAACATGGGTAAAGCTTCCTTTACCGGCATGGCGCCGCACTGCTCTCGCTTCTCGCGAAGAGTCATTCCTTCGACATAGGCAAAAACGAGATATGGAAAGTCCCGATACAGACCTGCCTCGTACAATGGCACAATGTTCGGATGTTCCAACTTGGCTACAATACGTGCTTCGCTCGGAAAGATTCCACGATTTTCTGATTGCTTGTCACTGTCTGTGGGATGCAACCACTTGATCGCCACCTGCCTTTCCAAAACCGGATCAAAAGCCAGAAAGACTTTCCCTTGAAGGCCACTGCCGAGCCAGCGGCGGATAATGAACCGTCCCACTTTAAGTCGTTCATCACGAGGTTTTGATGGAGTTTCCACACTAACAGGCTGCTGGGAGAAACTCATGTATTATTTCCTTTCCCGCTTATGCCAATAGAATTGTCGGCCTTGTTCCGATTTCCAGCTCTCAAAAAACTGTATTGTCGGAGGATTCGCCATTTGCCATCATGTTGGCATACTAAACAAATATTCGTCTCATTTTGACAATTTTTAAGGGCTATGTCGTAGTTTTCTGTTGAGTATTGACAATTACTATGGTGCAGGGTTTTTCATTAACTACAAGAACAGCCAACCCTGTTATTTATAGATGCTTGAATAAATTTTTTAAACAAGTTCAAATTAATTGCGACATAACCTTTTCTAATAGCCATTGTGAACAGAAATAGCGGGTTCAGCAGCCTTTTGCTACGATGCAATTTACACATCATATCCATGTTTTTCATACAGCAAGCTTAGGGGCCGTTCTAACGTAGCTGCATGTTCTTTCGATCCACTTCAAACTTCTGCATTAAGCGGCTTACCATTATGTTGTAAACCTCCAAAAAGCGGCCAATCTCTACCATCGGACATCTGAAAATAAAGTTTCACCAAATGGGCCACATATATTCGTGAGCTTGGCCGCGCAGGTCTCCAAGACGACAAGCCAGATTAAAGAAGATCTTTCACCGTATTGAATCCTCATCGGAGTATTATTTATCACCTTTAATTGGCATCGACAATTCACCACATTAAATCAAATAAATTTACTGCCCCGCCACCATCATATTTTCAACCAAAATGGAACCACACTGCCTGGACCCCTGTACCAGTACATCATTGCCCACAGCCGCAATATGAGTGTACATGTCCTTCAAATTTCCGGCGATTGTAATTTCTTCTACCGGGTATTGGATTTCTCCATTTTCCACCCAGAAGCCCGCCGCACCGCGCGAATAGTCTCCAGTGATGTGATTTACACCCTGCCCAAGCAGTTCGGTGACCAGCAGTCCACGGCCCATTTTCTTTAGCAGACCATTAAAATCCAATTCACCAGGACGCAGGATGAGATTGTGATTGCCGCCTGCATTTCCGGTGGTTTGCATGCTCAGTTTGCGTGCGGCATAAGTGCCGAGAAAATAACTTTGCAGTACGCCATCTTGAACAATGGTGCGGCGCTGCGTTTTCACGCCCTCGCGATCAAACGCGCTACTAGCCAGGCCGCGTGGAATGTCGGGTATGTCATCAATACAGATATTGGGCGAAAATACTTGCTTACCTAAGTGGTCGAGTAGAAAGGAGGCTTTTCGGTACAGGCTGCTGCCGCTCACTGCTCCGACAAAATGGCCGAGCAAACTGGCGGCTATCGGTGCCTCGAACAGCACGGGCACTTGCATGGTATCGAGCTTGCGAGCGTTAAGCCGTCGTACGGCGCGTTCTGTAGCGATTTGGCCGACTTTTTCTGCTGTCAGCAAATCACTCAATGCACGCGCTTCGCTATACCAGTAGTCACGCTGCATGCCGTCATCTTTGCCAGCGATGACGGCGCAGCTGATACCATGGCGCGAGGTAGGATAACCACTGATAAAGCCCAAGCTGTTGGCATACACAAACTGAGATTCATGCACGTTTACCGTAGCGCCTTCCGAATTGTCGATCCGCTTATCGGCATCAAATGCAGCCTGTTCACAGGTTTTGGCCAGCTCAATTGCACTTTCCACATCCAGCAACCATGGATGGTAGAGGTCTAGATCGGGAAACTCAGTGGCCAGCATTTCTTTTTCAGGCAATCCGGCATAGTCGTCAGTTGCGGTGTGACGAGCAATGGAGAGAGCGGCGTCCACGGTGTCGCGCACTGCCTGCGGCGAAAAATCTGAAGTGCTGGCATTGCCGCGCCGTTGATCAATGTAAACGGTAATACCAAGACCTTTGTCCCGGTTGTACTCTATGGTTTCGACTTCTCCCTGACGTACAGTGACGGTTTGTCCGAAACCATCAGACACTTCCGCAGCAGAGGCAGTTGCCCCTTGGTGGTTGGCATATTCAAGCATGTCCCGTGCAATCTTACGCAGCGACTCTGCGGAATGGGAAAAACGATGTTCGGGTGGTGTAATGTCATTCATAAGGTAAACGATATTTATGGGAAAGCGTTATCATAACAACATCTATTTATAATTTCGCACCTATGCACTACTACAATGACAATACCGAAGACTTAAATTTGCCGCCGAGCAAGACCAAGATCAAACAGCAGATGCTTGATCTGCAGGATATCGGTGAGCGGTTGGTTGGACTTAGTACCGACAAACTGAAACAGATGGATTTGCCAGAAAACTTATTTGATGCCGTCTTCGAGATGAAGCGCATCAATAAATTTGGCGCACAACGACGGCAAATGCAATATATCGGTAGATTAATGCGCGACGTAGAAACTGCCCCCATCGTGGCAAAGCTGGAAGCATGGAGCGGGAAATCGAACCAGCATATCGCTTGGCTGCATAAACTGGAACGGTGGAGAGATCGTCTACTGGAAAACGATACGGCGATGACCGAGTTGCTCGCTGATCATCCAGAAGCTGATGCACAAAGACTGCGGGCGCTGGTTCGAAATGCAATAAAGGAAAAAGAACTGGGAAAACCACCGAAGAGCTATCGTGAAATTTTTCAAATGCTACGCGAAATTCTGCCGGAGCAAACTTCTTAAGTACCCGACATAGATTCATCCACTATTTCAGACGCGTAACATCAAACCATGAATAACGTTCTACCACATATCACGCTCGAAACTGGGAAATCTCCCCAACACAGTATCATCTGGCTGCATGGCTTAGGTGCTGACGGCGATGACTTTGTTTCCATTGCAGAAGAAATGAGCCTGCCGGTAGCGATACGCTACCTGTTTCCGCATGCCCCCAAACAACCAGTTACCATCAATGGTGGCTTAGTTATGCGTGCATGGTATGACATTACAGCTTTTAATGTTAATGCCAAACAAGATGTTGAAGGTATTCGCGCTTCGCAAGCTGCTATTGAAGCGCTTATTGCACAGGAAAAGCAACGTGGCATTGTTGCAGATAATATTTTTCTCGCGGGCTTCTCACAAGGCGGAGCCATAGCGCTGCATACCGGCTTGCGCCATAAGTCGCGCCTAGGCGGCATTCTTTCACTATCCTCCTATCTCCTTCAGGTCGAAACTTTGTCGAGTGAAGCCAGTGCAGCTGCTCTCGATATCCCCATCTTCATGGCACACGGGAATAGTGATCAGGTAGTGACGTATACGCGAGGGATAGACTCAGCTGACGAATTAAAAAAACGGGGTTATCAGGTTGATTGGCATCAATATAGCATGCAACATTCGGTATGTCCCGAAGAAGTGCGTGATATCCAGACTTGGCTGACGCACAAATTAAATACAAAGCCTTATATACCTTGATTGCTAGTATCAGCCAGCTTGCTTGCTTGCTTAAATCACTTCAGAGCGTCTCTATAAATTCAATTTTCTACGCGAGTAAAAATTTGAACACAGCTTATAGTTTATATGTAAGCGATATTGTTTTTGAGTAACGCCGATGTGTGACAAAACGAGGTAAGCAGGAAAGCCACATAACGGATGCTCGCAAAACACGGTTTTAGAGGTGCCCTTTACTTTAGCTGGCTCGTTACAGAAGATGATCACGTTTTGAATATTGGCACACCCTTTCCGCCTGTGGAGCAGGCACTAGAAAACCCCAATGGCTTGCTGGCCATGGGGGGTGACTTGTCTGCACACCGTCTGCTGGATGCTTATCGGCAAGGCATCTTCCCTTGGTTCAATGCCGGGGAACCCATTCTCTGGTGGAGCCCAAATCCACGCATGGTACTGATTCCTGAGGAATTTAAGATTTCCAGATCGCTACGCAAGACCTTGCGCGATAAGCGCTACGAAGTTCGTACTGATAGCGCTTTTGAACAAGTAATGTATGCCTGCGCCGCGCCGCGCCGTAAGCAGGCGGGAACATGGATACATGACGACGTTATTGCAGCTTATACCAAGCTACATCAGATGGGCGTGGCGCATTCGGTGGAGATCTGGATAAACGGCAGTCTGGCGGGTGGTCTGTATGGTATCAGTATCGGGCACATGTTCTATGGAGAGTCGATGTTCAGCCAAGCTATAGATGCATCCAAGATTGCGCTCGCTCATCTCACGGCACAATTGCAACGCTGGAATTATGGCATGATCGATTGCCAGATGAGCACACCGCATCTTGCCTCGCTAGGTGCACGTGAGATTCCGCGTGCAGAATTTATGCATCGCTTAAAAGAATTGATACACTGTCCTAACACTCTGCTCAAATGGCAATTCGACGATGACCTTGTTACATGACATTCCGCTGTCGGCGCTGCAGCTTTACCTTACTGCTCCGTATTCATGTAGCTACCTTCCGGATCGACTAGCACGCTCGCAGGTTGCCACGCCCAGTTTTCTGATTCCCCCAGCTGTGTATTCGGAACTGGTCCGGCGCGGCTTCCGCCGGAGCGGTACTATTACCTATAGGCCCCACTGCGATGCCTGCCAAGCCTGCATTCCGGTGCGTGTCGAAATAGCATCTTTCGTACCTAACCGCACACAGCGCCGCTCCAGGCATCGTCACATCGATCTGGAAACCTCGTCGCATGCATTGAAAGACGATGAAGAATACTTCGCCTTGTATCAGCGTTATCAAATGGGGCGACATCCTGATGGCGGCATGAAAGATGACAGTCGAGACCAATACCGCAATTTTTTGCTGCAAAGCCATGTTGATTCCATACTGATAGAGTTTCGCGAAAATGGAGTGCTACGAATGGTAAGTATCATCGACATTCTCGACGAT
The DNA here is from genome assembly GCF_927904885.1 of Candidatus Nitrotoga sp. M5. Taxonomy (GTDB): domain Bacteria; phylum Pseudomonadota; class Gammaproteobacteria; order Burkholderiales; family Gallionellaceae; genus Nitrotoga. The sequence continues at coordinate 152,140 of NZ_CAKMNW010000023.1, read as the reverse complement.
GGGCTATCCTCGGTTTATACATTTTATGAACCAAACATAGCGAAATCCAGCTTTGGCACCTACAACGTTCTGTGGCAGATCGAACTTTGCCGGAAGTTGCAACTGGAATATTTGTATCTGGGCTACTGGATAGAGGAGAGCGGCAAAATGGCATACAAAGCCAACTTCAGTCCGCTGCAAGGTCTTATACAAGGTAAGTGGCAAGCGCTCCCAGCGCACAGGCCGTGACATGTATCCGCTGATTCGACCGCTACTTTTTTCCTTTAATGCGGAAACCGCCCACCTCATTACACTTGAAACTCTGCAACTCGCCTATCGTCTCGGCCTGCTGCCGATGTTTGTCAAACATCCGAAGGACAACCCACATAAAGTTATGGGACTGACCTTCCCTAACCCAGTCGGGCTGGCCGCAGGTTTAGATAAGAACGGCGACCATATCAATGCGTTAGCTAGACTGGGTTTTGGTTTCATCGAGATCGGAACTGTCACGCCCCGCCCCCAAGAAGGCAACCCAAAACCGCGATTGTTCCGCTTGCCTGAAGCTCAGGGCATTATCAACCGCATGGGGTTCAACAACCACGGCGTGGATGCACTCATTGAAAACGTAAAACGCGCAGATTATCGTGGCATTCTTGGCATCAATATTGGCAAAAATTTTGACACGCCAATTGAACATGCCGCCACCGATTACCTGACCGGTTTACGACGTGTGTACACCTATGCCAGCTATGTCGCCATCAATATTTCGTCGCCTAACACCAAAAATTTGCGCCAGCTTCAGGGAAATGATGAGCTGGATGCGCTGCTCACGCAACTTAAAACCGAACAAGAAAAGTTGGCTGACACGCACGGCAAATATGTTCCCCTGGCGTTAAAAATAGCCCCTGATCTTAATAGCGAACAAATACGCCAAATAGCGACACTGTTACAACGCCACCGCATCGACGGCGTGATCGCTACCAATACAACACTGACGCGTGCAGGCGTCGAACATCTTTCGCAGCATGCAGAGACAGGTGGACTGAGTGGCGCGCCATTGCGAGACAAATCTACTGCCGTTATCCGCGAACTTGCCATTGCATTACAAGGAACGCTGCCTATCATTGGCGTAGGAGGTATCCTTAGCGGAGATGATGCAGCGGAAAAAATACACGCTGGTGCTGCACTAATTCAGACTTATAGTGGGCTGATTTATCGCGGTCCTGGGTTAATCAATGAATGTGTTAAAGCGATTGGCAACTTGCACTGCGGGGTGGAATAATGGCAGCGTAGTCATTCGCGCTTGTTTAAGTCGCGTAAAAAGAGTGAGGATTCAGATCAGGTATCGGAAGCATTTATTTTATGTAGCTGCTAATGACAACAAGGTAATTGGCTCGGGCAATCTCAACTTTTTCGTGCACATTGATTTGTGCTTTGGCCTGATTCAGCGTTTTTTGAAATGTTTATTCCATATACTCCATGATTTGATCCCGCCCAGATCACGGGCGAAGATAGCGTTACGTTAAAACTAGAGTTATTATAGCTCTGCACCTCATGAGTTCTGCTGTTGGATTATTCACGTGCCAAAAGTCGATATAATCCTAACTATGCCTTTTATACTATTCCGTATCCCATGACATCCCGTTGGTTGCTCTATCCGATCATAGCTGGCCTCGCCTTCATCATCACACCACTGTTGTTGCTGATGCTAACCGCAATGCTGGTATATCCCACGCTACCCTCGCTTGAAGCATTGACCGACTATCGGCCAAAAATCCCGCTACGCATATACAGCGCAGAAGGCTTCCTGATCGGAGAATTCGGAGCGGAACGTCGTGCGATGATCAAGATTGACAAAGTGCCTGACTTGATGAAAAAAGCCATCCTCGCTGCAGAAGATGATCGGTTTTATGAACATGGCGGGGTGGACTACAAGGGCGTATTACGCGCTGCTTATTTCAATTTCACCGCAGGTGGCGCTAGGCAGGGAGCCAGCACTATCACCATGCAAGTGGCACGCAATTTCTTTCTGACTAAAGAGAAAAAACTGTCGCGTAAATTTAACGAAGTGTTGCTTGCCATCAAAATCGAACAAAATCTGAGTAAGGATGAAATCCTTCAACGATATATTAATCATATCTATCTGGGTCAACGTGCCTACGGCTTCGCTGCTGCCGCACAAAGCTATTTCGACAAAAATCTTAACCAACTCAGTGTGGCTGAGTTCGCTATGCTGGCCGGCTTACCCAAGGCCCCTTCCATTTATAACCCGGTGGTCAACCCCAAGCGTGCCAAACTTCGCCAAACGTATGTGCTGCGTCGCATGCATGAGCTGGGTTTCATTACCATCCAGCAACAAAATATGGCATTACAACAACCCTTGATGGTGAAACACAGCTATCAAGAATTTTCAGGTAAAGCGGAATATCTGGCGGAAATGGTTAGGCAAGAAGTATTCGAACGCTATCAGGATGACGCTTATACGCAAGGTATCAAAGTCTATACAACTATCCGTAAAAAAGACCAGGCAATAGCTTATGCAGCGCTGCGCAAAGGCGTATTGGATTATGACCAGCGCCATGGTTACCGCGGCCCGGAAGGCTATATCGACCTAAGCAAAGGAGATACCGAAGAGGAGATGGAAGAAGCGCTACAAGATATTGCTGATAGTGACGACATGATTCCCGCCGTGGTACTTGAAGTGAATTCCAAAGGCATCCGCGCCTACAGCAAAGGGGGCACAATTGCCAAAATCAACGGGGCAAGGTTGAAATTTGTTCAACGTTATATGAGCGAAAATACTGCACTGAATCGACGGTTACGTACCGGTTCACTAATCCGTGTGCAGAAGAACGAAAAGAATATTTGGTCAATTGTCCAGCTACCGGAAGTAGAAGCTGCTTTCGTGTCTGCCAGTCCACACGATGGCGCAATCTATGCTCTGGTAGGCGGCTTTGACTTCAATCGCAACCAATTTAACCATGTAACTCAGGCTTGGCGGCAACCCGGCTCCAGCATAAAACCGTTCATTTATTCCGCTGCATTGGAAAAGGGCCTGACCCCTGCCACCATTTTTGACGATGCCCCCTTGGTGATTGAAGCAGAAGAAACTGGCACCGATGCTTGGCAACCGAAAAATTACGGTGGCTTGTTTGAAGGCCCTATGCGCATGAGGCAAGCGCTTATCAAATCCAAAAACATGGTCTCTATTCGCATCCTGCAAGCTATTACACCGCAATATGCACAAGACTACCTCACCAAGTTTGGCTTCGATGCAGCTAAGCACCCTCCTTACCTCACTATGGCATTAGGAGCCGGCTCAGTTACGACTATGCAAATGCTCACGGGTTACTCCGTTTTTGCCAATGGCGGTTTCCGCATCACCCCCTATTTCATCCAACGTATTGAGGACAGCAAAGGCAATGTGCTACACCAAGCCGCACCCGTGGTGGCCGGAAAAACCGCCCCACAGGTTTTAGATGTGCGCAATGCCTACACCATGGTAAATATGATGCAAGATGTGGTGCAACACGGCACTGCCATCCGCGCCATGCGATTGGGTCGACATGATTTAGCAGGCAAGACCGGAACTACAAATGAGGCAAGGGATGCATGGTTTAGCGGTTTTCATCCCACCGTGGTAGGGATTACCTGGGTCGGTTTTGACAGCCCACGCAGTCTGGGCAAGCGGGAAAGTGGAAGCGGGGCGGCTTTACCCATTTGGATAGATTACATGACAAAGATACTTAAAGGCGTACCTGAATCCACCTATATCATGCCAGAAAATATGGTGGCTGCACGCATTAACAAAGATGGACTACTGGACGAGACAGGTGAGTTAACCGAATATTTTTACAAAGAAAATTTGCCACCAGAGCAACCTCCCCCGCCACCGGAAGAGTCACTTATTGAATCAATCATCAATAACATATTTCAATTTGAATAAAAACAATAAGCGTTTACATCGGCGCGACCTGATGCGCGAACAGCTCGCACATCACGCCGCGCGCCTAATGGCCGAAGGTGGCATTACTGATTATGCGTTTGCCAAACGCAAGGCCGCTAAACAATTGGGCGCAGAAGATACTCAGCACCTACCCAGCAATGATGAAGTTGAAATGGCGTTGCGTAGCTTCCGTGCCCTGTATCAAAGTGAAAGCCATCCCCTTATCCTGCACCAATTACGCCAGCAGGCGTTCGCCGTCATGCAATTAATGGATCCTTTCCACCCCTTCCTCACCGGCTCCGTGTTGAACGGCACGGCAGGTGAGCACTCAGACATTAACCTGTTGGTTTATTCCGATGATGAAAAGGCCATAATGATGTTCCTGCTCAAGCATAATTTGCCCTTTGAAGGCGGTGAATGGTCCGTACATCTGGCAGGCGGGCAGCAAATTGTGCCGTGCTTTACGCTGAAAACTGAAACGGGCGTACCGGTGAATATCGCAGTATTGCCTGAAAATGCAAGCCGCAGTGGCAATCGCAAGATCGGAAAACAAGCGGATATAGTGATGATGAAACGGATGTTGGATGAACCAGTGGAAAACGAATAGTATGTTGTATCGCCTGCAATAAACTCCCGAATTGGGCTGCGGACAAACATGCTACGCGGCCGTACATTCATAAGAAATAAGAATCTTAAGCAGACGTAATGAGTCAGTATTTGCCGCTGTACTTAAACTTGAGTTTATCCTCAATTTAACATCGGCTCCCCGCCTTTCGGAAATAGCACCCATAAACGCCCCTGTTGTTTCATCTTACCCGCCAGCGCACCCGCCGATTCGCCAAAACCCCAGAAAAAATCCGCGCGCACCGCGCCTTTAATGGCACCACCAGTGTCTTGTGCCAGCATCAAGCGGTTGAGCGGTGCGCTATCATTGGGATAAGTCGTCGCGAGAAAAACTGGCGCACCCAGTGGGATGGTGCGCCGATCTACAGCAATGCTGTATTCATTAGTAAGTGGCACGCCCAGTGCACCCAACGGAGCAGATAGACTATCCGGTAACTCGCGCAAAAATACGTAGCTGGGATTCTGCTCCAGTAAAGCATCAACTTTTTCCGGATTTTTATCAGCCCATACTTTGATGCCCTGCATGGAGGCTTCTTCGAGTTTAAGTTCACCAGTTTCAATCAGCTTCTTACCGATGGACAGGTAAGGGTGGCCATTCTTATCAGCATATCCGACTTTCACTTGCTTGCCATCAGGCAATTCAATACGCCCTGATCCTTGTATATGCAGGAAAAAAAGCTCAATTTTATTCTCCACCCAGAACAATTCGTTTCCCATGGTCGCCCCAGCTCCGGCTCCAATTTCTGCACGGTTGTAGTAGGGCACGATGCGCTTGCCCTGCAAGCGGCCGCGTAAATGCAGGTCTTTAAGTTGCGGATACACTTCGCCCAAATCGATCGTGAGCAAATCATTCGGCGCGGCATACAGCGGATATTGGAAACGCGGTGTCTTAAAGCGACTACCCTTGAGCAAAGGCTCGTAATAACCGGTAATCACACCCTGCTCACTACCATCCGGATTGAGTACCTGATAAGGGGTAAACCATTCTTCATAAAATGCATGAAGCGTAGCATTGTCATTGACCCCCAGTAGCTCGGCCTGAAGACAGACCTCCTGCCAGTGAGGTTTATTTTTCAGCGCACGACAGCTTTTCAGAAAAGCAGTGTGGGAGAGTTCAAGATCAAGCGTTTGCCAATCTGGCAGCATCTCCCATTTACTTACGACAAACACCGGGGTTGCCAATTCTGCTGCGGGTACTGGCATCATTTTGGGAGGGGGTGTAACGGGTTGAGGACTTGATGTAACAGGTGATTTAGAAAACATGGAGCAGGCGGTAAGAAATACGCTCAGTACCAAAGCCAACCATTTTTTACTTATTGCAATATTATGTTTATTCATTTGAATGCTTTTATAAATCCCGTTTTGTTATCAGATTTCCGACAGCTCTCCGAATTTTCAGTAATAGCTACTTTAGATAGATTGAATAGCCAGCCTTCAGGCATTGCTATCATCATGTAAAACGTAATCTAATTCCAGCAATTGGACAGTCTGGAATTAACGTCCATCCATAGCATGGATAAGGGCACCGCTAAAAATTCAATTTTGCGAGCAGCCGTTGCGCGGCTTGCCTGCTTACCCCGCTGCCGGACAAAGCACGATAAAAAATTTAACACAACATATATTTAATATGTAAGTGATAATTTTTTCGAGAACGCAGTATTGTGACGAAGATTGAATTTTTAGAGGTGCCCCTATGATTAAATCATACATCATCCTTGTGAGGTGATGAGTAAATAAACCGTTTCACAACACCAGATTTACTATGGCTCACCTGACAAAGCATACGTTTCATACAACGCAGCCCGCTACTGCTCAGAACTCCAATCTTTAGGGTGTCATTACTTGAATCGCCAACAAGCCGACCGTACCCGCCTTTTCTCATTCAATTTTTACCGTATATCAGTCCGCAATCTGCACTTTCACAACCAACTGTATCGTCATATCTCTAGCGCATATACCTTATTTAGCGCCTGCTCTGTAAATGCTTCTGAATAACACTTTGTGTTGTTGTTTCCTTCCCTCGAAATTAAGTCTCTAGAGAAAAATTAATATGACTCAAAGATATCAAGTTTACTAAATCATAAGGTTAGTATTGATAATAGTTCTTAATAGCATTACTATTACCGTTAATAACATGAAAGCAATAGTTAGATTCATTCTTATATTCTGGATCATCTAATCAAAATCGTTAATCTCTTGTGGGGAGTAGGCTTTCGAGCCAACCGATCGACTACTTGCCGACATTCTTCAAGCCATTGCCAAGCATGATTTCTAATCATATTTAGCTATATTATCAATGACATTAAAACTTTATGTCTAAATAAAAAACATACTAGCCAGCCACCGAACCCCATTCAACGGGGTGAAAAGCCAGCTAAATTTTTAATATTTTAGTTTCTGAGCCAGGAGAATTAAATGCAGGTAAACCCCCGTTGGGCAGCTCATGCCACCATCAAATTAGCAGTTATATCTAACGCGATTTTCTATTCCTGTCTAAGCCAAGCTCAGCAAGAAGAGCCCAGCAAAACCTTGGAGGCAGTAACGGTTAGCGCAGATTGGCTCGGTCCTCCGACACCGAAATCGGCGAAGAAACATCCTGGAGCGCGGACCGTCATTACCAGTCAAGAAATCAATGAATCAGGTGCGCGCACTGTGGAAGATGTATTGCGTACTGTGCCAGGTGTGCGAGTTCTGGACGAAAGCGGAGTTGGGTTTCTACCCAACATCGGAATACGCGGATTAAATCCATTGCGAAGCGAACAAGCATTGATTTTGGTTGATGGAATTCCGATTACTCTCGCACCTTATGGACAAACCGGATTGTCATTGTTTCCGCTAACCATGAATTCGGTTGAATCGATTGACGTAGCAAGAGGAGGGGTGGCCGTGCATTATGGCCCGAATAATGTTGGTGGCGTAATCAACTTTGTAACAAAACGAATTCCTCACGAAACATCCATGACGCTCAAGGAAACGGTGTCTTTTTTTGCCGGTGGCAACGTACTGTCCGATACATATTTTCGTGTTGGTGGCTTCGTTAACGACAGGCTAGGCTTACAACTACAGGCCAACGTAATCGGCGGTAATGCCGCACGTGCACATTCCAAATCGGAGGTGAACAACCTGATGTTGGACAGCCATTGGCTTGTTACTGACAATTCTGAAGTAAAAATGGGCATTCAGTATTACAGCACCCACAATGAACTGCCTGGCGCACTAACACCGAAATCCTATGATCAAGACCGCAACCAGTCTACTCGGCCGCTAGACAGTTTCAACGGTGATACCTTACGCGGAAATTTGACGTATAACTATTTCTTCGATAATGGTGCAGAATTTAGCTGGACCAACTTCGGGCATCGCAGTAACCGCGAATTTAAATTTGGTAACTCCACCGACGCAGACATCGAGTCAACACGGGAGATGTCAGCGCCTCGGGAATTTTTAGTGTACGGCAGCGAACCTCGACTCACTTTTAATATCGACGGCATAGTCAAACAAAAAATTTCACTTGGTGCGCGCTATATGCGTGAGGAAGTGGACTATCTCGTTGATTCACGAGATCTCATGACAGTCGCTTACTCTGTTGCTCGCGACTGGCGCTTCGAAAATAACGCTTATGCTTTTTACATGAGTGATACTTTCACGTTGCTAGATAATAAATTGAAAATAACGCCGGGTATTCGTCATGAGCGTATCGAACTTGATTACCGTAACAATTTGAGTGGCGCACAAACCAATAACCCAACCTCAGATTGGTTGCCTGGCTTAGATATTGGATACCAGGCAACTAATGAGGTATTTCTGTTTGCAAATACTCACAAGTCGATGCGCCCTGTGCAGTTCACACAAATTACACTTGCCGCTGACTTGGCGTCAGAGAAAGCAAAAAATTACGAAGCCGGAATTCGCTGGGCACCCACTAAAAATATTGATACTACCCTTACAGGATTTCGCTTAGATTTTGACAATAAACTTCAATTTGTAAATCAACTCGTTGGCTTCCAGAATCTTGGCAAAGCTCGCCACCAGGGCGTGGAAACCGAGTTTGGATGGCGACCAGAACAAGTCAAGGGGCTAGAGCTTGTAACGGCATATACCTATGTCGATACCAAACAACTATCAGGTGAATTTATTGGCAATGAATTACCACTTGCAGCTCATCATCAGTTAAGTCAGCGGGTCAACTATCGCAGCGGCAAATGGAATTGGAATGTCAATGGCCAGTACCAAAGTAATTCATTTAGCGATGGGGCGAATTCTGTAGATGAAAATGCCACTGGATCCATCGGCCCGATTCCTGCATTTGCGGTTTTTAATGCGAAGGTAACTTATCAAACTCGTTTACAAGGCAAAAAACTCACAACAAGCTTTGGAATCAATAATCTATTCGATAAAAATTACTACTTCCGCGGAGTCGACTTTAGCCAGGGTCGGATGCCTTCGCCAAGACGGTCGGCATTGATGTCACTGCAAATTGATATTTAACAAGGCACGCCATGACAGAATCGATTCAGCTAGTGCGGTCTTTGTTTCGACCGCTCGACAACCTTGGCTTGTCTATTATGATATTGACTGACCGTTCTGAGGCCACATGCAAGTTTTCAATAAAGCGAAGCTAGCTACTTATCCTATTAATTCGGCATGAGTTACTCAAAAAGACAGATTTGATCGACATCATTTCAACAGGTTGAACTTGACACTTAGAATATCCACAGCTCATTGCTGCTGACATGCTTGCAGAATTACAAACTATTTATTGATAATTATTCTTATTCGTATTACTATTATTTTTCTTACATAGAAATTAGATCTTAATAAGATTCATTCTTATATTTTGGTCTTCTAAGAAGAATAGTTGAGCTCTTGCAGAGGTAGGCCTGCTAGCCTACCGATCGACTGCTTAGCGACATTCATCCAGCCATCTAGGAGCAGAATTTCGAAGCGCATTTAGCCATATTATTAATATTATCAATAATATATAAGACAATACGACTAAATAAAACTCATGCTAGCTAGCCAATATTTTTAATATTTGTGGTTTCTGATTCAGGAGAGTTAAATGCGAACACATCCCCAGCGGACAGCCTATGTTGCCATCAAATCAGCAGTTGCCTCTATTGCAATTATTTTTTCTGGCCTAGCCCAAACCAAACAAGCCCGTCGTAATAAACACCTTAAGAAAGTAACAGGTCGTGCAATCTGGTTCAAGCCTTCCACACTAACCGTCACCAAAAATCATACTGAAGTGAAAGTGGTGATCGCCACTCAAAAGTTGATCGTGTCCGATTTGTCGGCCCCTATCCTTTGCATAGCGAGATAACCAAATGATCCTACATAGCATTCTTAGTGGCATAGGTAAAACGCCAATTGTTCACCTCTCTCGTCTTTTCCACAAATCGCGGTGCGAGGTACTCGCAAAGTTGGAGCTGACCAACCCTGGAGGGAGTGTAAAAGACCGACCCGCGCGTTATTTTATTGAGCAAGGATTGGCCAATGGTTCAATTCGGGAAAATTCGCATATCGTCGAAAGCTCTTCAGGTAATCTCGCCATTGCGCTGGCAATGGTTTGTAAAGTTCATGGATTGCGTTTCACGGCGGTCGTCGATCCAAAAATCTCACCAATTAATCTGCGGATCATTCAATGCTATGGCGGCAATATTGAGCTTGTCACAGAGAAGGATCGCCAAGGTGGCTATCTAGAAACCCGTATTGAGCGCGTGAAGCACATACTGCGCGAGCAGCCGGACGCGATATGGACCAATCAATATGCCAACGATCTTAACTGGCAAAGCCATTACCACGGTGAAGGCGAAGAAATTCTGCGTGATCTGGATAACCCATTAGATTACTTGATTCTGGGGGTGAGCACGTCCGGCACTATACATGGCATCGCACGGCGGCTGCGCGAGGCGTGGCCAAACCTGAAGGTTGTGGCTGTGGATGCGTTAGGTTCGGTAATGTTCGGCGCGTCATCTCCTCGCGAGCTGCCGGGGCTCGGCGCCAGCCGCGTACCCGAACTGTTGAAGCGCGATGAATTCGATCAGGTCATTCACATCGACGACTATGAATCTGCTGTTGCTTGCAGACAACTGGTGGAGCATGAAGGAATTTTCGCAGGTGGCTCGTCCGGGGCAGTGATAGCTGCTATTCAAAAAATTTCCGCACACTTGATTCACCCCGCTCGCATTCTGACGATATTGCCAGATCGTGGTGAACGATATTTGGATACGGTTTACGACGACGAATGGTTGGCGCGTATGGAAGATCATCATCTAGGCCGCAAATCAAAATTTTCTGTTGAAGAACTTCTGGGACAGCCAACATGAGTACATCATCCAGCACTCCTGGCCTACTCTATCTTAGCCGCAACGATCTGATGTCATTAGACGGCGGAATTTCACAACCTTACGTCGATGCGACTATCGTTGGACTGGCTGCACACGCCCGTGGCGACAGTGTGCAGCCGCTCAAACCTTATTTGCGTTGGCCTAGTGCAGACCATATTGCAGATCGTATCATCGCCATGCCATGTTACTTGGGTGGTGAGCAGGCAGTGGCAGGTTTGAAATGGATCGGTAGCCGCCAACATAACCCTGCACGCTTCGGACTTGAACGCGCCAGCGCAGTAATTGTGCTAAATGACGCACAAACTAATTATCCAATCGCAATTATGGAAGGGGGGCTGATTAGCGGTATGCGCACCGCCGCCATCACCGCCGTGGCTACTCGCTATCTGGCACGTACGGGTTTTTCTGACGTGGCTTGCATTGGGTGCGGTCTGATTGCGCGCATGCAAATGCAAACCTTGCTAGAGCAATTTCCATCCATCGAGCGTCTTTACCTGTTTGATTTATCGCCGACTGCCATTGACACGTTGATAAACACTTTGGCAAAGCGTTTTCAGAATGTTGACTTCATCCGAGCTATTTCAGCGAAATCAGCAGTTAGTGCAGCTGATGTTGTCGTCACCTGCACGGTAACCGATTCGCCTTATCTGTCTTACGACTGGATCAAGCCCGGAGCCTTTGTTAGTAATGTTTCCATCATGGACGTGCACAAAGATGTCTATGAAAAGGCTGATAAGGTAGTGGTAGATGACTGGGACCAATCCAATCGCGAAAAGAAAATTATTAACCAATTAGTGGTGGAAGGTCGCTTCAGTCGCGAACAATTGCATGCCGAGCTTGGTGAAATTGTCATCGGCGATCGGCCGGGACGGGAAAACGATGATGAAATCATCCTTCTCAACCCGATGGGTATGGCACTCGACGACATAGTCTGCGCGCGTCATTTCTATCATTTGGCATGCGCTCGAGGTGTCGGAACACAATTGCCTCTATACGGTTAAGGGTATGCAGATTACGCCAACTCACCCTTACGCACTTCGGTTAACACAGGATCTGTTTGATGCGCTTTGGTTAGAAAATCTTTATGATTTTCGCACACATTGTGCCTTCCATTTGACAGCCGAAGACGAAACAGTCCTTGAGATTACGCTGAGCCCAATACGATCGCTGTGTTGGCATGGGTACCAGACCACCGGCTTACGGCCATTCCGAGTTTCGGATCGACCGGCAGTACTACATGCCACTACGCACACGACAGATTTGAATGTTATCGAGGCTGTCGAAGCATTACAAACGGCCGATTGGTGGATCGACCGGACGGGCCGTTTCGTTCGATTCTTCCGGCTTGCCTACGATCAAACTGCTTTCGCTGCAGTGCATGAAGACAACATCATGTCACGTCTCACTGCGGCACCAGACGATTTGCTGTCTTGGGAGGCATTAAGCTGCCTAAAAGATCGCCCATTCCATCCATTGGCTCGTGCCAAGGACTGGGACGAAAGTGATGGCACCGCCTACTTACCGGAAACAGCAACTTCGTTCGCGCTGCACTGGGTAGCGTTGCCTCGGGACCGAGTTCGAGGAAGCGCCTGTTCCGGACAACCTCTGGCAGACATTCTACTTGATCATGCTCAGCAGAATGCGCTCGCCGAGAAGGCGCGCATTTGCGGTGCCGATAGTGAGGTTTACCTGTGGCTGCCGGTGCATCCGTGGCAATGGGAACAACTTAGCCGAACAGTACCGTCGGAATTTGCGGCGTGCATCAACTTGGGCAGTGGACCGGGAACGGTGCTGCCAACAGCTTCGCTGCGATCACTCGCCATCATCGGCCGTCCCGGCATACACGTCAAACTTGCGCTTTCGGTCAACGCACTAGGAGCAATGCGCACCCTGCCACCGCGTTATCTGCACAACGGTATGCTCGCTAGTGTTTGCCTAGAAACATTGAGACGACGGGATGATTGGTTGGCGGCGCATCTGCTGTTGTGCGAGGAGAATGACTGGTGGGCGTTGCGGCAGGATGATGTACTGCAAAACGAGCCGGGTGAACTGGCTTGTCTGATCCGACGTTACCCGGCACTGCCTAATGTAACGCTCATACCTATGGCGGCATTGCCAGTCGTAAGCGCCAACGGGTCACTTCCAGCTTTCGATAAATTGGTGGGGCCTGCCGGACATGAAGACGAAGTTTGGAATTTGTTTGCTGACATCGCCCACGCTTTATTGGAGTTGGGTCTGCGCTGCTTTGCGGGTGGCGTCATGCCGGAACTGCATGGACAGAACGTGGTGCTGGGATTTCAGGGACAGCGCATCGTTGCACTGGTGCTGCGCGACCATGACAGCTTGCGCATCTGCTCGCCGCTGATGCAGGCGCAGGGATTAGCGGCACCGGATTATGTGTTCGACCGTAGCATTCCAAATACGCTTGAATTGAATACACCACAACAACTACTGGCATATCTGCAAACCCTGGCCATTGAAGTCAACCTATATGCCATCCTCGCTGCACTGGCAGAGCGCTACGACCGAGAAGAGACGCATGGTTGGCGTATCGTTCGCACAGTAATGGAAGACTGTCTGGCGCGCGTTCCGCTGACGGATGAAATCGCAAGTCAGACGAAGAGTCTGCTGCTGGACGAACCCAGTTGGCCATTCAAGCAAGTGCTCGGACCGCTACTTAATCGTCCGATTTTCGGTACCGGCATGCCAAGTTCCATGGGAAAACTGGCCAATCCGTTATTACCCATCGGGGCGTATGCATGACCGCTGCGATGTCACGTTACCGTAACCTTGCGCTGCTACTTGCATGTCAAGCCGTGACCACAATGGGACTGATGATGATGGTGCCCATCATGCCGCTTTATGTTGCAATGTTGACGCATGTCGATGCGATCGGTGCTGCGCGCTGGAGCAGCCTTGCGCTTGCAGCACCGGCCTTAGGCACGTTGTGCTTTGCTCCTTACATCGGCAAGTGGTGCGACCGCTTTGGTTATCGCCGCATGTTGCTAGTATCGCTGGCGGTTTTCATTGCTAGCATGATGCTGATGGCGCTCAGCTCAAGTGTTTACGGTTTCATGCTGGGTCGCCTGCTGCAAGGTATGAGTACTCTAGGAGTGGTGCTCACTGCTTTCATAGCGTACACCAGTGACGATTCGTCGCGCGGACGTTCGCTAGGGTTGCAAGGAAGCGCAATAGCCTGCGGCGCGTTTGCCGGTCCGGTACTGGGTGGAGTCATGCTGGACTATTGGTCACTCAAGCCGCTGCTGACGGCAAGCGCGCTGTTCACCGGTATCATTGGCGGGATACTGTGGCAGCAGCTCAGCGAACCGCCTAAAACTGTGCCAGATTCTGACGTTCCCCAGTTTGCCGGTTTGCGCGCCGTACTCGCTCATGCCGACTTACGCAAGTGGATGCTTGCCGCCTGCTTGATACAGGCAGCAGCATTCGCGCTCGTCAATGTCTTCGCACTCTACATGACAGCTCACTTCCCATCTACCGATGCCATTGCCAGTAAGACCGGACTGCTGCACGCGCTGGGCTGGTTCGCTACCATGCTGGCTAGCCCGCTGTGGGGACAACTTAACGACCGTGGCGAACCGCGACGCTATTTCACACTGGCCGCCATTGGCTGTGCACTATCTATCGGATTGCTGTTGGTTGTCGATCATATCTGGCTAGTCGCCCTGCTGCGGGTAGCTCAGGGGGTGTGTTTTGCAGCCTTGGCACAGTCGGTGCTTTTGGCCTGCAGCCGTCAACTACCCGCCTCAGCCTATGGCCATATGTCTGGTTTAATCAGTAGTTTCATGGTTGGCGGGCAATTATTAGGTCCCTTCCTGATCATGGTTCTAATACCGCTGCTCGACCCCGTCAACCTTGTTTGGCCAGTGGCGGCAATGTTCTTAGCGGCTGGGCTGCTGGTTCGCAACGGCCAATATGCCACTTTAGCCCCCCCTTATTCAAAAGCATAACTAGAGAGGATTGGATGTCACCACACCTGCCGCGAATTACGCCAATAGAACGACGCTTGGTGGAGCAGTACCTTAATACCTACTGCCGAGAAACGAGTTGCTTTGACCCGCGCCTTGCGCCTTCCGAACCGGGACCAATCGAATTGCGCGCACATATTGAAATCTGGCGGGCCGCCGGGCTAATGCCGTATCGAGTGTCATTTGGCCAGACTGGGTATCAGCTGGCCGGCGCGCTGGCGTACTTCTCGCCGATCGGCTATCACCGCGTGGCACCGTTCGCGTGGATCGGGCGGCGCAGCGACTGGCAACCGCTGACCGACGACGTAATGCCATTCGTTGATTTGATCACCGACTCGCTCGCTACAGCAAACAGCCTACCTGTCGATGTAGCGAACCAATGTCGTGACCACCTGAAAACGCTGATGCGCAACAGCGTGGACAAAGTGCGTCGCTTCCACCGATATCAACCTATAGGTGGGCGTTCGCTGTTCCTGTCAGCCGAGCAGGGCATGCGTTTCGGCCACATTTTCCATGTCACCTCCAAAGCCTCGGATGGCTTTAGCGAAGAAGACATGCAGCGCTACGCCCCCGAACTCGGCGCTTCATTTCGCCTGCATTACTTCGCAGTAGCCACTGGCCTGCTGGATACGCGCGCCGTGGACAGAGAGGCCCTACCGATCGACCCGGAAGCGCTCCTCTTCGCCAAGGATTTGCTGGCTGGTGGCGATTACCAATTGTTGCCTTGCCATCCTTGGCAGGCCAACTACCTTTTAAACATACCTGAAATCAATGTACTAGTAAAAGATCGCTCTCTAATTTCGTTGGGTCCGCTGGGTGAAGTGGCTTGGCCAACGTCTTCGGTACGCACGGTCTGGTTGCCTGGTCAAGACCTGTTCCTCAAATTGTCACTCAATATCCGCATCACAAACTTCGTGCGCAACAATCCACCCGAACAGGTAGAACGGGCGCTCGATGCTAGCCTTGCACTGTCCTTGCTGCCACAGGATGTGTTGGAGCAACCGGCATTCCACATCTTGCCGGAACTGGGCAGCCAGACATTGAAGCTGTCGAGTAACGCTCTACGCGCCGCTTGCGCAGTGGTGTACCGAAAAGCGATGCCGATCGCCGAGGCCGAGCATGTGCAAGTGGTCGCGTCAGTGCTGGAAGAGCCGGCCGAGGGCGAAATTCCACTACTAAATTTACTGCGGCAGACGGCAGTGGAAGGCGAGCTCGACGGAGCACTAATTCGACGCTGGTGGGCACGTTACCTTGAGGCTAGCCTACTGCCATTGCTGCGCCTGTTCTCCAAATATGGCATCAGCCTAGAGGCGCACCTTCAAAACACAATGATGGCTTTCCGAAACGGCTGGCCAGTGCGTGGCTACAGCCGCGACATGGAGGGCGCCAGTATCAGCCGCACACGATACCCCTTCTTAGATCGCCTGCCGCCCGACAGTCCTGCTCTATATGACGAACAGCAGGCATGGCATCGCTTCCAGTATTACGTACTGGTTAATCATGTGGGCCATGTAATTGCCTGCCTTGCCCGTACTGGGCTGACCACGGAGACTACGCTGTGGCAGGACACGGCAGAGCAGCTCGATGCGACCGGCAACCCGCTTGCACAGCAGTTGCTCAAACAGCCTACTCTACCAGCCAAAGCCAATATGCTCAGTAGTTTCCATCGACACGGCGAACATCCAATCTGGGTCGAAATTCCCAACCCCATGCTGATTCAAAGGTAAATCCATGCAACCATACGATTATCAAAACCTGATTGACAGTCCAGCTTACCGGCAAGCCAGTCGTCGCGTGCTGCGCCAATTATTAGAAGCACTACTATTCGAAGACGCTTTACCACACTGCACGTGGCATGGCGAAACGCTCACTTTGCCCGCTTTGCGCACCGACAGTTCGCCAGTCAGTTACATATGCCAGGCGCAACGCACGTTCAGCTTTGGCCGTTTGCGTATCACCACACCGCTGTTGCGTAGCGATAACGGCGTCACCAAAGAAGCCAGTGACCCTGCGCTATTTCTGGCAGAAATCAAGCCATGGCTTGCCGCTGACGAGGGACGACTCAGCCAATTTGCTGCAGAATTATTGGCAACTCAGATCAAGGATGCGCAAACCTTATATGCACGTGGCAATGAAGTATTGCGTGGCACCGACTATGACACGATAGAAGCCCGGCTGACCGATGGCCACCCCTACCACCCGAGCTACAAATCGCGACTGGGTTTTACGCTTGATGACAACGCTGCTTATGCGCCGGAATTCGCGCCTGCCGTGACGCCGTTGTTGTTGGCTGTGCGCCGTGATCGCAGCCACTGGGCCGTCAGTTCCTCGCTAAGCGAAACCGTTGCGATGCACGCGTTGCTGGGTGAAGCCGACTGGCAACGTTTTTGCGAAGAACTAAATCGGCGCGGGTTGCAACCAGAAGATTACTTACCGTTACCGGTTCATCCTTGGCAGTGGGACGAAGTAATCCTGCCCGGCTATCATCAGGCGCTGGCGTGCGGCGAATTACTGCAAATCGGGCCACTGTCAGACCGCTACTTACCGCAACAATCGATCCGTACACTGAGTAATTTTAGTAACCGTAGCCGCCTGTCGCTCAAACTTGCAATGAACATAGTCAATACTTCCGCCTCGCGGGTGCTGCCACCGCATACCGTGCAGAATGCAGCAATCATCGGCGACTGGTTGCTAGCGCTGGTGGAACGTACTGACTGGTCAGAACCATTAGCACGACCAGTGTTACTGCGCGAAGTGGCTGGCGTGTGTTATACGCCACTGGCGCCAGCGTACGGCCAATACGGGGCATTGACAAGCATCTGGCGCGAAAGCATACATACCCACTTGCAGCAGGATGAGGCTGCCGTCCCGATGACGGCCTTAATGCATGTGGACACCGATGGACGACCTTTTATTGATAATTGGGTAAAGTGCTACGGCTCCGAACACTGGTTGAGACGGCTGATAGAGCGGGCTTGGCTGCCTGTATTGCATCTGTTGTGGGAACACGGCGTGGCACTAGAGTCACACGCACAGAACATGATCCTGCTACATAAAGACGGGCTGCCGGCGCGCGTAGCGCTTAAGGATTTCGATGGCGGTGTGCTCTTCTTCAAATCGCCACTGTTCGGTTCTACGCCCGCGCTCACGGCACCGCCCGCCGAGTATCTCCGGGTCAATCCAGGTTCTTTCCAGGATACTGACAATGCCAACGAGTTGCGTGACTTCACCTTCGACGCGCTATTCTTTGTCAATTTGGCCGAACTAGCTTGGCTGTTCGAGCGTTTCTATGACATGACAGAAGAAAAGTTCTGGCAGATCACCCGTGAAGTTTTGTGTGCGCACCAAGGGCGCCATCCAGAGAGTGCTGCACGCTATGCACTGTTTGATTGTTTTGCTGACAAAGTCACCATTGAACTCCTCGCTAGTCGTCGTTTCCAGCCAGAAATTCGACTACGCACCCGATTCGCTCCCAACCCACTCGCGCAAGAACGGAAGCCATAATGCCCAGCCTGAAAGCTCGTTTATCCATACATGATCCAGTTTACGGCCTGTTCTGCTCGACACCTGCTGCGCTCACTGTGGAGCTGGTTGCAGCGGCCGGTTACGATTTCGTGGTAATCGACCTGGAACATACACTGATCGGAGCAGAACAACTCGCTACCATGCTAATGGCCGCACGGGCGAGCGGGGTATCCGCGCTGGTCCGGGTAGCAGCACCGCACCAAGTGGTACAGGCTCTGGATGCTGGTGCGGAGGGAATTGTGTTTCCGCGCATCCGCTCAGCGCAAGCCGCACAAGATGCAGTGTGTTTTTGTCATTTCGCCCCGCGCGGCGAGCGCGGCCTAAACGCCACTTGGCATAGCCGCTTTGGGCGTGATGACCTATCGGCCACTTTAGATACCGCACGAAAACAAACACTAGTGGTAGTGATGATCGAAGATGCTGAAGGACTTGATCAGGCTCACGTCATTGCGGCAGTAGATGGAGTGGACGTACTACTGGAGGGGGCAGCGGACCTCTCTCAGTCGCTCGGATTTCCCTGGCAGACCCGTCATCCAGAGGTGTTAACGGCGGTATCACGTATTCGCAAGGCGGCGCAACACCACGGCAAAGTTTTTTGCGCCTTGCCACGCGCGCCGGAAGATTTTCAGGCTTCGTACCAAGACCAAGTCCGAATGTTCATTCTAGGTGATGATCGCGGAATTGCCCGCCGTGCCATGGCGGCTCATTTAACTCAGCATCAAGTGAGAGGTGCCGAGCAATGAACTTACAATTCCTGCGTAATTATATGGACAGAGACACTGAACCTGTGTGCGCCTATCTATACGACCTTGACCATCTGCGCCGACGTGCCAGCAAGCTGCTTAGCAGCTTGCCTTCACAGTGCAAGCTGTTCTATGCCATCAAGGCTAACAGCGACGAACCTGTTTTGCAGGCTCTGTTGAACCACACCAACGGCTTTGAAGTGGCATCTCTGGGTGAAATTAAGCGCGTGCGAGCTGTCGATAGAACCGTGCCAATTGTGTTCGGTGGCCCCGGCAAAACTGATGCTGAACTGGAAGGTGCCCTCGAACAGCAGGTTATGCTGATCCATGTTGAAAGTGAGCACCAATTGCGACGTCTCGACTGGATCGCTCGCCGTCGTAATCAGGTGGCGGACATCTTGTTGCGAGTCAACCCGGCGCATGTACCGCAGCAGGCCACATTACGCATGGGAGGACAAGCGACCCAGTTCGGCATCGAAGAAGCACACATCCCTGCCCTGATAGAGTTAATTCAGACTCTGCCGGGCGTGCGCCTCCAAGGGTTACATTTCCATGCGATTTCCAACAATCTGAACGCACAGACCCATCTCGCTCTGCTGGAGCATTATTTTAATTTGGCGAAAGCGTGGCAGCGCCGCTACCAGCTGACTTTTAAGTGGATTAACGTCGGTGGTGGCATAGGCGTGAACTACGCCGACCGGCAAGCGCCGTTCGATTGGGAGAATTTCTGTACAGGATTGTCGACGTTAATAGCAGCACGCCAACTCGACTTCCAGATCGTATTCGAATGCGGCCGATTTCTCACCGCCGACTGTGGCTATTACCTGGCCGATGTCACAGACGTGAAGACCACCCACGGCAAGCACTTTGCCATACTGCGAGGCGGTTCACACCATTTCCGGTTGCCAGTATCGTGGCAGCACAACCACCCATTCGTAGTGCTGCCACGCGATGCTTGGCCTTACCCGTTTCCACGACCAACTGTGCAAGATGAGCCGATTACGCTATGCGGCGAGCTATGCACGCCCAAAGACATCTTGACGCGCGACGCTCACGTTGAGCGCATCCGTGCTGGCGACTGCGTGGCTTTCCTAATGGCCGGTGCTTATGGCTGGCATATTTCCCATCACGATTTTTTGAGCCACCCTCATCCCGAACGGGTGTATCTGGACAGCAGTATAGAAAGGATTTGACAATGCTCTGCACGCTTCCTATCCAATATATTCGAGTAGACCGGGTTCGCCCAAACGAGTGTCATTATCCCGAGCATGCAGCAGCTTTGGCCGAAACGATTCTGAGCGAACAGCTCTGGAGAATCCCCATCACGCTCGAACGAAACAGCCTGGCGGTGATGGATGGTCACCATCGTGTCGAAGCAGCTCGACTTCTCCAGCTGCAGTACATTCCGTGTCTGTTTCTCGATTATGACCAGGTGACAGTAAGCACCTCGCGGCAAAACTATGTTGTCACGCCGAAGGAAATTGTGCGGCGCGCCAAGTCGGGAGAACTATATCCACCCAAAACGACCCGTCATCAATTTCCATCGTTGCTGCCAATCTGCAACATCTCGTTGTTGCTGCTGCGATGCAATCCCTACAGAAAATCAAAACCAGTCTCCTCATGGAAACCGCCAGACAGTAGCGTTCTAGCCAAGCTTAGCGAGAGCGTGCTAACACGCCCTCAGTCCCCCATTGAAATCTAATTAAAATTTTTGGAGTATACCCATGCAGTTTCGTTTATCCGTTGTTACAAGTGCGCTTTCGCTGGCGTTTTCGGCTTCCTGTGCAAACGCCCAAACTTCTGTTCAGTCTGAACCAAGCACAGTGGTCCCCGTTATAACTGAGCCAAGCACAGAGGTCTCCGTTGTAAATGAATCAACCAAAGAACTCCCCGTTGTAAATGTGGCGGCTGAGCGCGCGGGCAGTTTTAAGTCCAATTTTGTTCAGGTTGGTACGTTTAGGGACATGGCACCACTGGATATCCCGCAGACCAGCAATGTAATCACGCGCGAAGTACTCGATGCACAGGCTACCACCAGCCTGTTTGGAGCCTTGCGTAATACGGCTGGCGTTACACGTTCGGCAATAAGTGGTTCGACTTATGACAACATCGCCATTCGTGGAATTTTGGTAGAAAATCGTGGCAACTACCGCCTGAACGGATCACTGCCAATAATCAACCTGATCTCCACCCCGGTGGAAAACAAAGAGCGTGTCGAGGTCCTCAAGGGAGCGTCCTCGTTATATTACGGCTTTGTACCGCCTTCCGGCATTATTAATCTGGTGACCAAGCGAGCTGGCAATACACCGGTAACAAATCTCAAGCTACTGGGCAATCAGCATGGTGGTGGGAATGCTCACCTTGATGTTGGCCGACGTTTCGGAAACGAGCAACAATTCGGCGTACGGGTTAACTTGCTTAAAGGTCGCGAAGATACCGGCATTGACCACTATTCCGGTGATCGTATGTTAGCCTCAGGCGCATTCGACTGGCGAGTTAACGACAAACTGTCCTTCAAATTCGATGTGGAACATTACACCAAGGACGTCTCGGAGCAGCCGCCGATCTTAGTGCCGGCGGCAGTTAACGGCGTGATCACATTACCGTCCGTGCCGGACAACCGGCAAAATTTGAGCGGAAACTGGCAAAGGTACGATGCCAAGGCAACGAATTTACTGTTCCGTACCGATTACGCGCTGAGCGACAATTGGGGCGTGTTCTTCGAGGCTGGCAAGGCGCGGACCGTTCGCGACCGCGCTTTTTCCCGCTTCGAAAACTATGACCTCACTACGGGTCAAGGTACGCTAAACACCACCTCCTTCACTCGCGGTCAAGAATTTGACAACGAGAACTACCGCGCCGAGATCTATGGCCGCTTACCGGGCACATGGATAACACACGAATTGTCGTTGGGATTTACCGCCAATGAGCGAAGCCAGGATGGGCAGACTTTTACTGGCGTCACCAATCCGCAAAATTTATACAATCCGGTCGCTATTGCACCTCAGTTCCCAGTTGGTGAGTCTCGTCCCTCTTTCCCGGGAACGATCCGGGACCGTGGCTGGTATCTGTTTGATCGTATGCTGATCGGCAAATGGCAGGCCATGGTTGGTGCGCGCGGCAGCAATTACAAGAGCACGACACCCAACTCCCGCTATACAGCGGATAAAGTGACCCCAACGTTTGCTCTAATGTACAAGCCGATCTCCAACGTCTCCCTCTATGGAAGCTATCTGGAAGGCTTAGAGGAAAGCGACACTGTCGGACCCGATCGCGCCAATTTCGGGCAAGTTCTACCGCCCGCGCTGTCGAAACAAAAAGAAATCGGCATAAAGGCGGAAGTTGCGCAGGGCATACTGCTGCAGGCGGCATATTTCGACATCGAGCGTGCATCAACTGCGATAGATTCGGTTACCAACAACCTTACTCTGAACGGTTTGGCCCAATACAGGGGGGTGGAACTGGTCGCCTCAGGCGAAATCACAAAACGACTATCGCTCGTCGCCTCGGCGGTGTTTCAAAATGCCAAACAATTGAACGCAGACAATGCAGCGACATTCAATAAAACCCCCGACAATACTCCGGAACAGACTGCAAGCCTTTTTTCCGAATATCGTCTACAGAGTGTTCCAGGTTTAGCGCTTAGTGGCGGTCTGTATTACGTGGGCAAGCGTCCGGTAAATAATCAAAATCAAGCTTTCGTTGATGATTATACGACCGTGTCAATGGGCGCCCGTCATACTACAATTATTGATGGCAAGCGAACTACATTCCAGGCGGTACTCGACAATGCAACCGATAAGAACTATTGGGGAACAGCTGGCAGTAATTTGCTGGGGGTGGGGGCACCGCGCACGCTTACGGTTACAGCCCAGATGCAATTTTAAAAAGTAATTATGTATGGAGCCGAGACATAGTCTTTCTGGTCGAATGATTGCGTAAAATCGGCTCCATTTAATGAAAAGTGCTTCTGCTGCAGGCGGCACTTCTAAAGCGAAAAAATCTGCCGGAGATATGCTGTGACTGCAAGAAAAATTGCTTCAAAACTACATTTGTATACTGGTTTGGCTATTGGGTTGCTGCTGGTTTTAAGCGGGTTGACTGGTAGCGTGTTGGTATTCCGTGGAGAAATTGAGACGCTGGTATATCCAGAATTGATGACATCAGTACCGCGTGACGAGCGTGTCTCTGTACAGAAGGTGTTGGAGACAGTGCAGCACGCCTATCCAGCAGACAAACCGTTTTTCATTCGTACGCCGCGAACTCCAGAGCAAACCTATTTAATTAAAATGAACGGTGCGCATGATTTGTTTGTTTATGTTGATCCTTATAACGGTATGATCCTGGGAGATCATCGACAGGCAGACACATTGACCGGATGGATATCGCTATTGCACACTGAGCTTTTAAGTGGCGATCTTGGCGAAATTATCCTTGGAACAAGTGCACTGCTACTGATTGGAATGAGCATAACGGGCCTTATTTTATGGTGGCCCCGAAAAGGCAAGTTTTCACCGGGGTTTAAAATCCAATGGACCGCAAATTGGAACAGAAAGAATTTTGATATACATCGTACTTCGGGTATATACACCATTGTTTTCATTCTGCTGATTGCTGTGACAGGCGCGTCTTTAGTTTTTAATCAAACGGCTATCAACTTGATCAATGCAATCACGCTAAGCCCACCACGAAATGCCCCGCCGCTGTCAGACATTCGTCAAGCGCAAATGTCGAGACCTTCACTTGATATAATTTTACACCAAGCTGACGCTTTAATACCCGCCACCACCACGGTGATTAACCTTCCTCGGAAACCAGAGGCACCCTTGGTGATACGAAAAAAATGGGACGAAGAATTTCATCCAAATGGTAGAAATTTCGTCTATTTTGATCAATATTCGGGAAAGGTGTTACAGGTGGAAAATGCTATGTCGGCTCCTCTAGGCACGCGAGTTTATAGCACACTGTACCCGATACATATCGGCACCATAGGTGGCACGTTTACTCGTGTATTACAGGTGATCGTCGGTTTGTCGCCACTTATGCTATTTGTTACCGGCTGTTTTATCTGGTGGAATAAAAGAAAGGCGAAGCGACATAGCACTCACAAAACAATATGAGGCACATTCACTTTTGTCAACGCCAAATAGAAATGTCCGGTTTTGTATTTTGTGGCTTCGCTTGCATGGTCTAATGATATTCGCTGGACCTTTGCTCGTTCATTTTCATTTGACGGACTGATTAACACAGGTAATAGTGCATCCGATAAGCTCATCAACGCTTTCATATAAAATTTGAATCTTGCATTCATTTCACAATTTGAATAAACCCCTCTTAAGCCACTAAACTTAACTGATTATTTTATATAAATATATTTTTAGTGATTTTCGGCCTTGGCCCGATTACTCTGCCACCTTTATCTCAGGACTCATACTCAATCGGTGGATACTATTTTGAGATTGTCGTATAGCAACTGATTTAGTAACTTCGTAGCAGCTTATCTTCGACCTGAATAGTGCCATCGTTTCGGTGACGCAAAGATGTCAGCAGAATATCTAAAGTTGAGTTACCCGAGACGGACAGGAGTTTGGATCAATTTAATCTGATCAAATAAACATACGGGAGCACTGGTAATATTGGCGTATATCATACGGCAATACGTTTTAATTAAAATGCAGCATCGAGTACCGCCGATCAACACTTTTGAAAGAAAACCGATATGCGAAAAATATTGATCCCCTGTGACGGTTCAGACACTGCATTACGGGCGGTGCAGTATGCAGCATCTGTGGCGAACGATTTGTCCGATGTACTACTTGAACTGCTATATGTACAGGATCCCATCCTGCTGGATGTGTACGCCGACTCGTCTGTTCAAGAAATCGAACATAATTTGCAAGTTGAAGAGGCCAACCGCATTTTGCTATCCGCCAAGCAGATTCTCGACACGGCGGGAGTGCCTTACCAGGTAGATGCACGCGTCGGCTCACCCGCCAATGAAATTGCGCAGCATGTGTCCGAAAAACAATGCAACGAAATCATCATGGGAACCCATGGCTTAGGTTCGGTAGCCTCCATGATAATCGGCTCAGTCGCCACCAAAGTCATACACCTGGTCGAAGTTCCAGTGACTCTGATCAAATAACCTGTCATCACAGCAAGCACAGCCGCACTTCAGCAACATGCTGCCCGTCTAACTCAATTTTTTACCTTCATAATGCTGACCATTATCGACGGGTACTGAGTCGGGCATTTCGGCGGCATGATTGTCGACAAGCTTGGCTTTTCCGGATACGGACCCTTCTTCAGCATCCCACCTCCAAAGCACCTAGTTGTCCCGTGTGATCATTTCCCCGTTCATAGTTTGCCACTGTTTAGATCCCGTCAATTGATCCGTGAATTACATAGGGGGACGAAGTCACGAGTGAAGACAACCCATGCGTCCGAATAACCTTTCGAACGCACTCTGAAATCAATACCACCTGACCTGCGCGTGTCACGACATTGGCCTGCTTGAACAACATCACTGCTTCCACCACACGCAACTGAAAAAGTGGCAAGAATAGGGCGCCTATAAAAATTCAATTTTGCGAACAGCCGCTTTGCGGCTTACCCCGTTTTGTCACAATCCAGCGTTATTCGAAAAAAATTATCGTTTAGATTCTTCAAGTCCGACAGGCTGCTAGAAAATTGAATTTTTAGAGACGCCCAATAATTAAGATAAAATCAAGTCCGACCTTAATGGTAGCCAAGTCGGGATGCCCCGCTGATAGCGGAACACCCCATGCCTATATTTACGGGCTTACGGACTGAATCGAGAAGTTCTGTATCGATTGCTGCCAATTCAGCACCGTACTTCTACCCACGCTCGGGAAGTTCGATACCGTACATCCACCAGACGCGCCAGTCAGAAATTCGACCCCACCGGGCACAGACACCGCGAACGAAGTCGGGGCGCCCCGTGGTGCACCGTTGACCAAAATCTGAGCAGTGTGCGCTCCAGGGCCGAGTAGATTGTAGTTCGTGAGCAGGATGAAACCGTTATCCACCTTTCCGCTGCACACGCCAGCGGTATCCCCACGCGAAGAGCCGTAGCTGGTCGCCACGGGAGGCTTTCCGTCGATGGAAACAGTAACGGGTCCCGCGCAAGACCACCCTGAGATTTGGCCGACACCACTGTTGAAGCTGTCAGGCCCCGGAATCTCCAGCGCAGAAGTGCTGTCCGGCAGTGGCGTGATCTGAGGCAGGTTGACGTTAGAAGTGATTGCGAAATTTTGCGTGCCTTGCTGCCATTTCAGCGCCGTAGCCAAACCTGTATTCGGGAAATTCACCGCTGTACAACCGCCAGAGGCGCCGACCAAAAACTCTCCCGCAGGCACCGTTACGTTGAACTGCACCGCGTTGCCCGCCGGCACACCGTTGACCAATATCTGAGCAGTGTGCGCGCCAGCGCCGAGTAGATTGTAGTTAGTGAGCAGGATGAAACCGTTATCCACCTTGCCGCCGCACACGCCAGCGGTATCGCCGCGCGCAGAGCCGTAGCTGGTCTCCACGGGAGGCTTTCCGTCGATGGAAACAGTAACGGGACCCGCGCAAGACCACCCTGAGATTTGACCGACACCGCTGTTGAAGCTGCCTGGCCCCGGAATCTCCAGCGCTGATGCGCTGTTCGGCAGTGGCGCTGTTCCAGCCTGGTTCACTTTAAAAGTTTGTCCGTCGATAGTAATCGTTCCGATATCCAATTTCTGACCTGGGTTAGGGTCAACGGTGTAGATCACACTTGCGTTTGAACCAAAATACTGTACCGAACCGTCGGGCTGGGGAGAGCCTGATCCGCCAGTGAGGTGAATCCACGAATCGTTGCTCTTGGCTAAAAAGCCGACTGCGGGGAAGAAACAACCTGACGGTTCCGTCACTGACACCGAAAAGCCGCTACCACCAGCAGCAGGAATGTTCGCACTTGTCGGATTTAACTTGCGGGCGCACGACGGGGGACCAAGCACCGGAACACCAAGCTGGGTAACGGTGAAGATTTGCCCGGCGATTGTAATCGTGCCGGTTACCAAATTTGGACCCAAGTTGGGGTCAACGCTGTAGGTCACGGTTGAACCAAAGTACTGTACCGCGCCATCGGGCGGGAAAGGTCCAGATCCACCGGTGAGCTGGATCCGCGAATCGTTGCTCGTGGCGAAAAAGCCGTTTCCGGTGACGTTGCAACCTGACGGTATCGTCACCGACACCGTGAAGCCACTGCCACCGGGAGATGCGATTTCCAAATTTGTCGGATTCAATATGCGAGCGCACGACTGGGCACCAGGCGGAGCCTCGCCAACGTCCCCATCTCGAACTGCCCATCCCATACCTGGACGGTTTTGATCTGAGTTACTCACGAGCCCGGTTCCATAATCGAAAGACCACACTTTGATAGTTGGAGTCCCTTCGGTGCTGGACCATATCCGCCCGGACTGTAAGCCAGTAAAAGGACCAGGGCTTGACACTGAAATGCCATTTTGGTGAAACATGTAACCCATTTCGTTATCGCGACAAGCGGCCTCCGTCGCGGTACTACAATCTATGAAAGTAAAAGCCCTTTGCCCTCCCAAATTGCCTACACCATCAGAGGCGGAACGTGAAATGCTTGGTAGACGCCAGTCGTCCCAGGTCTTATTGCGCAAAGGGTCGGCTATACTGAGGTTCTCGGCCCACTCTATCGTCCCAAAGGCATCATTAGCCGTTCTGAAGGGACCAGTAACGTTGGGGGCGACGAAACCACCAGGTTGCATCCATGTAATATCAAGCACGTCGTCATAGACAAAACCGCCCGCACGGATAGTCAGCGATGCATGAGCTGATATTGAGATAATGCTAAACGCAACAGCGCATAAAGCGCTAATAAAACGTAACTTTTTCATGATGATCTCCTCGTATATGAAAGTTATATAAAACAAATAGGTAGATCAGATTTTTGCATCACTACATAAACGCAAGGGCAAGGGCAAACATTTCTCCATAGATGTGTGTATGGATATACAAGCAATTTTCACACCATTAAATATAAACATTTAATATCAATTATTTACAGTCATTGCTCGGCACAGAGCTTATCAATGTGTAAAATTTTCCGACAGAGTTAAAATCGAGCGTGACAAGTCTGCGGATCAGGATGCCCAATCGCAGTTAAGCAGTTTATGAGAATAAAAGGACAGAGTAGCGAACAGATCTCGTCTGCCCTTCCTCGTCAAGCCGTGTATACGAAATTAACGCACATGGTTTCTGATGTTCGTAGACGCGAAGGCATGCGCATTTGCACGACCTGCGTTTACTATTGCGACTGTGGATATGGTTGTTAAACCCTTCGTCATCTTTTAACTAGGCTGCTGGCAAGTTTGGGTTGTTGAAAGCCAAGTTTTATCCACAAGGGACATAATATCGTCCCCATCACCAGAAGCCCGGCAATCCAAGCTTCCCGCCACGGCATCCAGCTTGGCGCAGGACTTCCAACCATCCATGAACCGATGCCCGTCAGGAAACAAAATATCGACAAGGCTGCAAACCCCATTGCCAAAATTGCTCGCCAAAATCGTGTAGAACTTTCTGGGTGATCAGGATTGACGCGTTGTTCTATTGGCCCCCAGAACCCTGGGGGTTGGGCACGTCGATAAAAATTTTCTAAGCGGTCATTATCTTCGGGGCCAGTCAATAACGAGACCCCTATGCCAATCATCCCCGAACCAATCCCCATGATGAGCACCCGCAATTCCTCTTGCTCCGGCAACCCCCACAACAAGAGCGGCGCCATTATGATCGAGGTCATGATGCAGGCTAATTCACCCCAGGCTGTGATACGCCACCAGATCCACCGTAATACCAGCAACACACCCATCCCCGATCCCAATAACAGACTCAACTGCCACGCCATTTGAATTGAGGACAACCATGGAAGAATACAAAGGGCAATGACTAAAATAAGCACATTGCTTCCACGCGCCACCCATACTAATGCACGATTAGAGGGTGACCGTTTTAACCAGGACTGACAAATAAATCGGCGATACACATCATTTGTCCAATAGGATGCGCCCCAATTCAAATGCGTATCCACCGTCGAGGCCAAGGCGGCTAACATGCCAACCAGCATGAGTCCTTTCAAGCCAGGTGGCAAAAGTTCATCGATTCCTTGGATAAAGGTAAACTCCCGCGCCGCCATATCGATGGAGCCAGGAGCTGGGGGAAAAATCACCAATAATCCTAAAGCCAACGGCAACCAAATCAAACTTCGTAACAGGACTTGTGCCACCGTAAAAACCACAGCCGCCAGACGAGCATCGTGATCGGTTTTACAAGCCATGGATCGCTGAGCCAGGTATCCAGTGCCATCAGCATTCATCTGCAACAACCATTGGAAACCGTAGACCAAGATGATCATCATCGTTGCATCTTTGGCCCCAAACGGCGTAAAGGCCAAGAGCTCATCCCCTGACAGGGGATAGCCTGCAGCCGTGGTGAACTGCTCTTGGATTCGGTGAGTGAGTGCCGTCAGCCCGCCTACATAATCGACCACCACCCAAGCAAATCCGATACTCGCCACAATACCAATGGCAAATTGCACCAGATCCGTGTTGACCACGCTGCGCAATCCACCGGTGGTGGAATACAACATGGTCACCAACACGATGGTACCAATTGAAAATAAATTATTGGTGGAACGGATCCAAATCGTGTCGGATTCCATACTCCCAACCGCAAAAGGTACACCAACCCATTGCACAATGTGGACGCAGAATTCAAAGAAGGCTGGAGGTAGCCATTGATTCCAAAGAAGGAACGGCTCGGCGAGACGTGTCGCAGCCAGAAGGACCATAGCCAAGACGGTACAATTGATAATCGTGCCAAAATAGATGGCTTTTATTCCCCGCAATGCTGCGGCGGCATGATGACCATAGCGCACCTCTGTTAATTCCGCATCGGTCAGCACACCCACTCGCCGCCAACTCGGCGCCAACAAAAACCCCATGAGGAGAAAAGCCAAGGCATAAATCCACAAACGCCATAAAGCAAAGATTCCAGCGGTCGCGACCAGACCGGTCACGAGAAGAGGGGTGTCAGCGGCGAATTGCGAGGCTGCCATACTCAACCCCGCCTTCCACCCCGAGAGACTCCGCCCGGCTAAGAAATACTCATCTAGATTTTGAGAGGCCCGTTTCCGTTCACGAAATCCGGCATAGAGCGCATACAGAATAAAGGTTGCCAGAATGGCCCAGTCCCATTTAGTCATACTTTATGCTCATAGCCCAACATCCCACCGTTATCCATTACCATCTATTTCTTCACCCATTGCATGATTCACATCCGGTTTTGATCATTGTCCCGCAGCTTTGGATTCAGCTTAGGCTTACTGAACTTAACGATTCGAAGAGTTTCTTCGACTCCAGAAGCTGAAACTCGGCCATGTGCCAAAGCATCGCGAAGATCGACAAGCGAACGATCAATTTCGGGCTTATCCTGCATTTGCATCGCTTGATTAAACCTGTCAATAAGTTCTCCGAGAGTGTCGTAGTTGGTTATGGCGTTCAGGGGTAGCTCAGTTCCTATGGGAAATTCATAGATGTTGGTTCCAGCTGGAAGTGTGTTTGAGATGGAGCCCGAAACCTTGTGTAGATATGCACGGAGAATGAACTCGAGAGATTGGAAGTTCGCGAGGATTCCGCCAAGGTGAAGCGCATGTTTATTGAGGTCCACGAGCGTTTTAACTCCTACTTAAGCGACTGGCGAAGCCCGTCCGCTTGCATGCCTGGTTGGGCAAACTCTCATTGCCTTTTCGCCTGATTCTCACAAGCTTATCAGCAGGGTTACCCTGTGATGATCCAATCTCTACAATGGCTGCAAAGAAAATTGATCGGAAGAAAAGAGGCCATTCGGATCCAGTTTCCCTTTGATTCTTCTCAATCGTTCGTATTTTTCCTTACTGTCATAGAAGCAGGGCCACACTTCCTCTAACACCCGATCACCAAAGGTGTATGCAAACATCCGCATATCCGCGTCAGCAAAAGCTTTTTTCCCGATGAATACCGCATCGTTTTCTTTTTGCCACTGCTCCGCATCCTGGCGTTCGTTGCCGCAGAACCAGTTGACCGAATAGAATGAATCATGACTCATGGCAAATGCTTGTTGGCGCCACGAATAGGACGTGACGCCTGCTTTCCCGTTTTCCGCCACGGCACCACCCGCGTAGATCTGCATTTGCGAGACGAGGTGCTGACAAAGCCCCTTGGGCATGGACATGATCTTTACCATGCGCTCGGTATAAGTCTCGGCAAGCCCCTCCGGTACGTTCATCGTGACTCGAGAACGCTTGACGAACGGATATTCCATCTCCCGATCCTGTTTCATAATGAAATGTTGCGCGAGCCCTGCGGAGACAGGGGTATTCTTCAGTCGATTGGCCACCAGCGGGCTCCCGCAGACATCTTCTGCAGTGAAAGATTCAAACCACTGGTCGTCGAATTTCTCGTCCACCCCCCCCTTGTTCGTGAAACACATCCACAGCTGGATCATAGGCGGCGCCGGAATCGAAAGGTCGTCGCTGAAGCCCAGTTTGTTTAATTCACTTATAGTCGAGTCGGACACCCAGTTTATCCACCCGTAACCCGTGATGGTCAGCATAAACTCGTAGTCGGATGGCACCGTACTGTCTGCGCACAGTTTGGACAATTGCTCCATCTTGCGCACTACGGCTTTCATCTTCTCCTCCGACCAAAGCCACAAAAATGTGTAGCACGCGGAGTTAGGGTGATTTTTATCGCGTACAGGACTGAATTCCCAATGCGTCACAATCCCGAAATCGCCTCCTTTCCCTCCCCCTAAAACAGCGTAGTACACGTCGTCATTGTGCTCCGTCGTTTTCCCAGGTTCGGGCCGAACGATCCGCTCTTTTTCACCACTCGCAAGTATGATATCGAACGCCAGCACATGATCTGCCAAGATTCCATGGCTTCGCGCCACCATTCCCCATCCTCCAGTGTGCACATGACCACCGAGGTGCACATGCGCGCACATCCCCATCGGCAAGTAGATTCCGTTTTCGTGATTCTTCTCGGCCCAGCTCCCCAAAGGGTGGCTGACGCCGCAGCGCAGCACGTTGTTCGCCGCGTCATAGTCATACAGCGGAAAGGTCTGACTCACATCGATCTGCATGTTAATCGGCAAGGTCGATGAGTATCCGCAGTATTGGTGCCCTCCCGTACGCACGGCAATCGCCATTCCAAGCTCGCGACACAAGCCCATCGCCTTTTGGATATCCTGCTCTCCAGCCGCATACAAAATGATGCGCGGAGAAACGTCCGCTTCTTCGAATGAAGTCGTCGCATACTGCAGTCGCTTCTGCAAGTATTCGGCATCGCCAATGATGAACCACTGCCCTTCAAACTTCAGCGCATTCGCGTTCTCTCTCAGTTTTTCCAATTCCTTCTTGTGCTTTTCAACGTAATTTTTGATGAAATTCGAAGCGCCCAATCCGTGTTCTTCCAATTTTTTTTGGTCCATGTGGTATCTCCTCTTCTTTTCTGTCTCTACGCTGACGTTATGCCCCAGGTGCGTATCCACCTCAACAAGTGGAACTATGGCCAGTGCACTCCCATTAAGCTTCTACATCCAATGCTCTAACTTCTTTGCTGCAGCACTATTTTAGCGTTCATTCTTTAAGTCGCTGAACGCCACGCATTAATGACAAACTGAGAGCGTAGCGAGTGGTCCCCCGACTACATACGCTTGTCAGGTATATATTATTTCTATCTATCAAGCAGCCTGCTGGACTTAAAGAATCGTAGCAAAAGTTGAGCTGAGCGCGGGTAGATTGTGCGAGCTTTCAACTTACGGTGAAATACCTGCTTACTCCACTTAACAATTTTGCAAGGTAATAGCTATTCTATTACCCAAGAAGTGGCGGGATATGCTCCGCTCAACTAAATTTGCAGCCGATTTTTTAAGTCCGACAGGCCGCTTGTGTAAACTAGAAAATTAAATCAAGCCTGAGTCTGATCAGGATAGCACTAAGTGAAAGACCGTCAGCATATCTAAAACAACAACCTAAGCAAGAAATGGCCTTGTTCCGATTGAGCGTTGCATTTAACTGCAAACACAAGATATTGGATTACCGTTTTTGGTTTTCATTGGTTACTTATTTTATTTGAATAAGCAGTTAAATTGTCTCCTTTCAGAGACTGACAATTTAACTTGTATTCAGCATGTTACGAGCAACCCTAAGAAAATGTCACTTATAAACGACATGATTATTTTTAATATCAACTTGTCGTGATTCATTTTTTTATAACTTATTGTTTTATATTGATAATAAAGTATGGCATCAATATTGCTTACTTAGCAAGCACTGACACAATGTCAGTTATTAATTAACGTTTTTAAGGAAACCAAGCAATGAAAAACTTCATGAATCTGTTGGCGCTTGTTTTTGTAGCTGCTGTCAGTTTGCCGGCCTATGCAAATGCCCCTGAGACGGTGGAAGAATGCCAAGAAACTTATGCGGGTGATGAGGCCAAAATCGAGGCGTGTATTGATGGTTTGCAGGACTAATTAGACGACGCCCGGGGGGGCAGAGGCTTTTTAAATGTGCTCACTAAAGGAGCCAATCTATTAAAGGAAATTAATTTATGAAAATTTTCATGAACATGCTAGTTGTTACATTGGCAGCTTTTGTCGCTTTGCCGTCATATGCAGCTAGCACTCCCAATTCGCCTTCAGATTGCAAAAAGAAATATGCAGGCGATAAAGTCAAAATCCAGGCTTGTATTGATCATTTGCAAAAGAAAGCTGATGATTCACACATGAAAGATGATTCACACATGAAAGCTGATGATTTGCACAAGAAAGCTGATGATTTGCAAAAGAAAGCTGATGCTTTGAAAATGAAAGCTGATGATTTGGGCATGTAATAAGAAGGCCTCCGGCAAAGCCGGAGGCCTTACTGATGACCGCTCACAATCCAACAATCAAGCCTGGTCTCGTAGTGCTTTAGACCTTACACAAATTACTCGACGGATGTAATTAGTAAGGCCTGCCTCCGAATCCTTTTAACCACGAAAATAGAAATGACAGACGGGTTTTGTATGGTGAAATAACTGATACACCAATCCATAAGTTTGTACACAACGTAACGGAAGGTAACGGGCCAAGGAGCTTGATTAATGTCAATCAAGCTCCTTGGCCCGTTACTACTTTATGAGCAATCAGAACGGAGGTTTGTCGTCATCACTCAATGGCGATGAACTTCCTTTTTTCTCAGCGAGACATTAACCGAGTGCAATTAATGCTCGACCTTATCGATTTTCACATGAATCTCTTAAAAAATTTGTGATGGACGAGTCGAAATGGTTTAAACACCACAAACAACAACGCGCAAGATTGACAACATTACAGACACGATCGAGAATCGCCCACATTACTTAAAAAACAGGATACACAATGAAACTCGAAACGATTGCAGTGCATGGTGGCTACACACCTGATCCGACCACTAACGCCGTTGCTGTTCCGATTTACCAGACAGTTTCATATGCATTTGACGATACTCAGCACGGTGCAGATTTATTTGACTTAAAAGTGGCTGGCAACATTTATACGCGCATCATGAATCCCACAACCGATGTGCTGGAAAAGCGCATTGCCGAACTAGAGGGGGGAATTGGCGCATTAGCACTATCATCCGGCGCGACTGCTATTACCTATTCAGTGATGACCATAGCCGAAGCGGGTGACAATATTGTTTCTGTTGGCACACTATACGGCGGCACATACAATTTATTTGCTCACACCCTGCCACAATTTGGCATTCAAGTACGCTTTGCCGATTATCGTGACCCACAAAGCTTCAAGCCTTTGATAGATGAAAAAACCAAGGCGATTTTTTGTGAATCTATCGGCAATCCATTAGGCAATGTGGTTGATATAGCTGCACTCGCAAAAATTGCGCATGACGCGGGAATTCCATTGATCGTAGACAATACCGTACCCACCCCTTACTTGTGCCGACCGATTGAACACGGTGCAGACATCGTTGTGCATTCGCTGACCAAGTACTTGGGTGGACATGGTAATTCCATAGGTGGCGCGATAGTGGATTCTGGCAAATTTCCTTGGACAGAGCACAAAGAACGCTTTCGTCGTTTGAATGAGCCAGATGTTTCCTACCACGGCGTGGTTTACACTGAAGCACTTGGCCCTGCTGCCTATATCGGGCGCGCACGAGTCGTACCATTACGCAATACCGGTGGTGCTATTTCACCGTTTAACAGTTTTCTTATCTTGCAAGGCATTGAAACATTAGCCTTACGCATGGATCGTATCTGCGAAAATGCGCTGGCAGTCGCGCAATTCCTAAAGCAACATCCCAAAGTGAGCTGGATTAACTACGCAGCTTTGCCAGCGCATTCCGATTATCCGTTGATACAGAAATACATGACGGGCCGTGCATCAGGCATTCTGACCTTTGGAATAGAAGGCGGTGCTGCTGCTGGTGCACGCTTCCAGGATGCGTTGAAACTGATAACGCGATTGGTCAATATTGGTGATGCAAAATCTTTGGCTTGCCATCCTGCCAGCACCACTCACCGCCAACTCTCTCCGGAAGAACTCAAGAAAGCAGGCGTCTCAGAAGACATGGTACGTTTGTCCATCGGCATTGAACACATCGATGATTTAAAGGAGGATTTACAGCAAGCGCTGGCATCTGTTTAACAGCAGGCTCCTTATTGACACCAATACTTTTTTGTCAGCTAATTTATTTTTTCCCTGTACAAATCAAAGACTGAGGACGACAGATTGCCAATACTGATTGCATGCGATTACAGTTATGGAATCCCACGATGTATGCGGTGAAATTTGTTTAACCCTCCATTTGATTGGCACATAGGCGCTGACAAATGCGATCCGTCTTGAGGTGCAGGAAGAAATGTTATGCCACTGCTTGGGCCCAACTGTTGCCCTTATGGATCAGGCGCGAGCACTTCAAGCGTCGCGCTCGCGGCGGCCAAGCTGGCGGCTTTGTGTGACGAAAGGGGCCAAAAAAAAAGTGCATAACGGACTCGTATAACCAAACATACTGTGCTGAAAAATAACAATCATTTATTACCCCTAAAACCACAACTTCAAACCGACAACAATCGCGGCTTTACTAGTGTCTTCGCCGGCAGCTTTCAGCATATTCTTGGTTTCACCAAGGTTTTGTGACCATTCAACACCAATATACGGAGCAAATTCACGGCGGATTTCATAACGAAGCCGCGCCCCGACTTCGACGGAGTTTATACCAGAGCCAATGTTATATTCCCGTACATCTTGCAACGCCAACTCGGTTTCAAAGCGAGGCTGGAGGATAAGCCGCTGGGTTAGCAATAAATCAAATTCGGCTTCTATTCGCGCAGAAATATCCCCTCGATCACTAACATAGGTGCTGGCATCCACTTCAAACCAATAACGCGCCAAACCATATAAGCTAACAGCTGCAAAATTTCGATCATCTTTATTATTAATGAAATCATGACGTAGCCCAGCCTGTACATCCCAAAACGAGGAGATATTGCGGCTATATAATAGCTCGCCACGATTAGATTCAAATTTTCCAGCGCTCGTATTATGGTCACCTTCTGATTTGAGATAGAGCTTGTTATAGTCATCACCTATCCATCCAGTAGTATCCCATAGCACCATCTCGTCTCCATCCTGAAAACGCTTCTCAAAGCGATTGGCACGTAAAATATAAAATAATTCATTATCATATATTGGGATAGAACCATAATTTAAGGCAGGCTGGCCATCTGGCCCACGTTTATATGTGCTGATTTCCTTGTCAAAGGTCACATCACCGTCAGACGAGCCTGATTCCATCGGCATGGTATCCATATCGGAATGATCCATCTGTTGTTGTGCATTAGCAGCAAAAGGTAGTACGGTCAGCAGTGTTAAACATACGAGATAGTGCTTCATAATATTTTCCCTAAGCGACCCGCACGACCTGAAACATACCGCCTTCCATGTGATATATAAGGTGGCAATGAAACGCCCAATCGCCTTTTTCTATAGGAGTGATTTTCAGCGATAACTTTTCTCCCGGTTTCACTAAAATGGTGTGCTTATATGGGATTTCATCATTGTTTCCGCCATTTTCCAGTTGCATCCACATACCATGCAAGTGAATTGGGTGTTCCATCATGGTGTGATTAACCAGCCACAGACGTAAACGCTCATTATGCTTAAACATATATGGTCCATCATGCTCGGTAAATTTTTTACCATCGAATGAGAACATATAACGTTCCATATTGGCGGTGATATTGATGGTCATCTCGCGATCGACGGCATCTTTGTATGGTTGTGGCTCGTTTGATTTGAGATCTTTATAGGTGAGTACTTTCCAGCCATCATCACCGAGTCCAATACCCGGCTCGGCCAACCGATCTCGTGGGCTCATAATAACCATCGCTACGTTGGTGTTGTTTTTGTCTGGCTTAAAGGGAGTGGGGCCTTTTGGACCCGGTACTTGTGGATCACCCATTTTCATTTGGCTATGATCCTGCATTTTTTTATCGTGCTCTTTCATTCCTGACATGCCGCCCATTTTGGCGTGATCCATGCCGCCCCCCAAGAAAGTCGCATCCATACCGCCCATACCAATTGCTTCGAGTGTCCTGACCGGACGTTTCCGCCGTATCGGTATCTCGGCACTCATGCCAGCTTCTGGCGCAAGCGTACCGCGTGCATGGCCACCACGATTCAAGGATTCGGCAAAGATGGTAAAGGCTTTATCAGCGCGAGGAGTCACCAGCACATCGTAAGTTTCCGCGACACCGATGCGGAATTCATGGAATGACACCGGCTTTACTCTTTTGCCATCGACCATTACCACGGTCATATCCAGGCCTGGAATCCGCACATCAAAATTAGTCATCGCGGCACTGTTGATAAAACGCAAGCGTACGGTCTCACCGGGCTTAAAAAGCCCCGTCCAGTTCATGTCCGGCGAATTCCCGTTCACCAGATACGTGTAAGTGGAACCGGTAACATCCAGTAAATCTACTGGTGACATTCGCATTCTGCCCCATGCCATCCAGTTCTTAGTCGCTTCATCAAAGCCTTTATCAGCAATGTCATCCGCATAATCAAACACGGTTCGTTTCTGATAATTATAATAACCACCCGCGAGATTAATATTGCGGAAAATGGTTTCCGGACTCGTAAACGACCAGTCCGACAGCACCACCACATGCTCACGATCATAAGCAAATGGTTCCGGCGTTTTAGGATCAATAATCAGTGGGCCATAAGTGCCCGTTTGTTCCTGGAACCCTGAATGGCTGTGATACCAGTAAGTTCCGGCTTGCTCTAAGCGATATTTATAATGGTAAGTGTCACCGGGTGCGATGCCTCTGAAGCTAAGCCCCGGCACGCCGTCCATATTGGGCGGTAAAATAATTCCATGCCAATGAATCGAGCTATCAGTATCCAACCCATTCGTGACATTCAGATTGACCATGTCACCCTCGCGCAACCGAATCAATGGCCCCGGCATTGTGCCGTTAATACCTGTGGCAGTGGTTTTACGCCCATCAATAACGATGGGTGAATAGCCAATATTCAGATCATAACGAGTTTTGATTTCTGTCTCACGCAGCCCGAGCGCAGCGGTTTTCGCCCACGCTGGAAGCGGTAGCATGGTGCCAAATCCTGTGACAAATAATCCTGCTCCGGCCATCTGCATAAACCTGCGGCGATTAGTATCTGACGGCGTAAGATTTGAATGCATGGCTGCCGGTTTGATTTTCATAAAGGCTCCTAGATTATTTGATATTTAATCGTAAAGCATTCTCAGTCTTGCAGAAAAAAATGTATGCGGTCATATCTGATCTAGCCTCCAATTGGTTGGCTCATTGGCGCTGCCAAATGCGATCAATTTTGAGTTTCAGGAAGAAACGCTCTGCCTTTGCATTGTCCCAACAGCTGCTCTTACAGCTCATGCTTGACTTTAAAGACGGTACCTGCCGCGATTTAATTTTAGAAATTACTTGAATTTGACTCCAGTTTTTCGCACCCAATCGAACATCTGATTTGGCATGTCGGTGCCCAAACATGATAATAACCATGCCGATCAAAACGACTCCTAGACCAATCCAGTCAGTCTAGTAGGGTGGGCAGGTTGTGCCCACGCGGGCAGCTTGCCAAAATCTCAATCGAACACCTTATTATGCGATTTTTGGCTACCATTTTATTTCTTGCCCTGACTCTACAACCATACCTGACGTTACAATGTTTGTAATAACGTGAACTTCGTTAATGGCAAACGCAAAATACTGCGATAGCGCTTTGGCTAAACCAATCTGAAGTGATGAGATATCAGAAGTTGACCACATTGATGGAAGCGACAAATTAGCCATTATTTTATATTTGTTTCCTAGCTGCTCGCTACTACTAACTATATTGATAGTCATGTGCTTAGATGATATGCCTGATTCATTAGCCCAGAGCTCAATGAGGTTTCCTGAACCCTGTGAACATTCTTGTGTGATTAGGCAATTAGCTATTGGCATAGTTAAATTTCTTGGCACCTGGTTTTAGTCTATCGTAGTTTATATTCTGGCAGCTTCAAATCGCAAAGTGCAACAGCTAATGCTGGCTGGGTGTGGCGCATCTCAACCGCGAGTAATACTTTTTTCGGTAAGCTGAACCCCAGTACTTTGTTAGTGCGTGATGGAGCCCCATTTTCTGCGAACGAACGTCTGGTTAGGCATGGCGGTGCCCAAACATGATAATGACCAAGCCAATCAAGACGACTCCTACACCAACCCAATCAGTTACCGTGGGCCGAATTGAATCAACTGCCCACAACCAAAGCAGTGCCACACTCACATATACTCCACCATAAGCCGCATATACACGACCAGCAGCTTGGGGATGCAGCGTAAGCAACCAAACAAAAGCAGCCAAACTGATTGCAGCAGGAATCAATAACCATACTGATCGATCCTGCTTGAGCCAGAGATAAGGTAGGTAGCAGCCGATAATTTCAGCTAGCGCTGTTATAACGAAAAGGCCCAGGGTTTTTATTAGGTCCATATTTTTTATTCTTTTCTTGGGTCCCTAACGCCTTGCATCAGCTGCAAATGACAAAAAAACCAGTTACTTGATGGTTTTTCGAACAAGAACGAGATTATCTAGAATCAAGTTTGATGACCAGATAAACTGAGCATCAGCACCCGAAGTATCGAAAACTTCAGTGAAGTTTGTGTAAGCAGGTTTATTGTCAACGCCCACGGTTTCATTGCTGTAGGTTGAGGCAAAAGGCCAGTTAGTGTCATCGAAATCTGATGCGGTCCAATCACCAGGCATTTGCCAATGCGCACCAGAATAAGACATCCCGTCGTTTGATCCAGAAACATCGCATTCAATACTATCACGTACATTTCCGTTCAACTTGAGACAAGAACGGTCTTTGACAGGGCCGATATAAAAGGTCTGCGCACGCCAACTTTGATCTGTCAGCGCAACCGTCTTACCGGCAGCATCCTGGATATGCATCACCAGTCCACCGTCACCGGGTTGAAAAGTATAACCTCGACCATTTTCCGAGCCGAGCCCCAGGTTTTCTTCCCAGTCGACCAGCTTCATGGCGATTGTTACGGGTCGATTCGCCTTAAATCGAACGATGCTAGCGTTAAAGGGCGTAAACGGGACAGCATCTACTGCCAACAATTTTCCGTTCACATGAAACTCAAAGTAGTTGTCGCCAAAAATATACGCAACAAACTCCTCACTCCCACCAGCATCAAGCACAGGCACTTTCGAAATATCCACTGCAGACAGGTTTTTCGGCGTGACGCCTGCACATTCATTATAGAGGTCAGCCGCTTTGGGGGCTGTCTTAAACTGAGTCTCGGCGGGCACAATCCAGTTGACTCCGTCTTCAGACTGAATGTCACCAACCGCGCTGACACGACCTTTCGAACCACAGTCGAAAAGACCTGGGTCAATAACTTCAGCCGCACCTTTTGTGAAGCCAGGTTCTCCAGCGAGCGCTGACAATGATATCAGCGCAACAACAATATAAGCAGCTGTAGATAAATTCATAACTAACCCTTCTGCGGCAGAAGATGATGTACAGGGCGGTTGGCTACATCGCACAATGTAGCCGTCCCTTCACTCGTGCAAACCGTCTGCGCTTTGTGACAAGTTAGAATGGCATTTTTGCTTGGGTCATTTACGTGATATAGATGTCATTGGTCGAGTTCAGCTTTGATTCCCGTAATGATTGTTGATGTCCAATCTTGCCCTGTGAGTTCAAGCTTCGAACGTTTCAAACTTTGCACTTCAATTGCATACACTGGAGCACCGTTACTCGCTGGACTAACAAAAACACCAACAACCTCACCCATTGTAGTTAATCCGACACCTCTTTCAGCTTTTAAGGTGCCGCTCTCTTTATTGTTTTCAACGATAGTAAAGCTGCGGCCTGCTGATCTTAATACAGCCTGCCATACTTCGTCATAAGTTTTGCCGCGAACCTCAAACGTGGAGCCACCTGTACCTGGTTGCAGTGCGTCAGTTGTAGCGCACCCCGAGATAGAAAGAAGCGCGAAGATAGCTGCGGCAAGAAAAGCTGTATATTTCATTTTTTTCTCCTTTTAAAAAGCTGAACGATCTTACGCCTAAAGAAACTACCAAAATCTATGCTTCAAGAATTGTGTCGAAGCCACCATATATTAAACGTTTACCATCAAAAGGCATTGGGTTTTGGTCGGGTTGCATTCTCGGATCTTCCATAATCGCTTGCCACCCAGCATCGCGAACTTCTTTAGATGGCCATACAACGCATGAAAACACCACTGTTTCTTCTTTGCTACAATTCACCGCCATTGGAAATGATGTTACTTTTCCGTCTGGGACATCGTCTCCCCACGCTTCAGTAATCTTAAGCGCGCCATGGTCTTTAAATACGACTGCAGACAGCCTCGCATGTTCAATATATTTTTCTTTATTTGCTGTCGGAACAGCCGCTACAAACCCATCAATATAAGACATTTAAAGTTCCCTTTTATTTAGGTCGATTTAGATTAAGTATCACACAACAAATAGAATTTATCTGCCGTCCCGCCGAAACTTGTTTAACTCGCATCCAGTATTGGCGGCATCAGTTCAAACCAGTGTCTTTAACTTCTCGATGGCAGCTCTAAAAAACCAATCTTCGTCACAATACACCGTTGTTCACAAAATTGGCTTTTGAGACGCGCCCTTTAGCTATCTTTATCCAATTTAACCACTCTCAGACGGAGCGCATTAATAACGACGCTGACCGATGACAGTGACATCGCCGCAGCAGCAAAAATCGGCGATAGGAGAACCCCGGTAAATGGGTAGAGCACACCAGCTGCAATCGGTACGCCGGCAGCGTTATAGATAAAGGCAAAAAATAGATTTTGCCTAATGTTACGCATGGTTGCTATCGATAGTCGACGCGCCTCCACGATGCCCATCAAGTCACCCCGCAGCAAGGTAATACCTGCGCTTTCAATGGCCACATCTGTTCCCGTGCCCATAGCCACACCTACGTCAGCCGTGGCTAGGGCTGGCGCATCGTTCACACCGTCTCCAGCCATTAACACAACACGCCCTTCATCTTTCAGCCGCTGGATAAACTTACCTTTGTCCGCTGGCAACACTTCTGCTTCTACTTCATCGATATGAAGTTTTCGGGCAACGGCCTCGGCAGAGGTCCGGTTATCACCGGTCAGCATCACAACGTGGATACCTGCTTTTTGCAACGCTGAAATCGCACTTTTGGTCGTTTCTTTAATCGGATCAGCAATGGCTATCAAGCCACAAACCTGCCCCTCCGCCGCAGCGAATATTACCGTTGCACCATCCGTACGAAGCTGGTCAGCCTCTTCCTCAAAAGCGGATATATCTACATTTTCTAATTTCATCAACAATTGATTACCAAGCAGAATTTTCTTTCCGTCGATCGTGCCGGTAACCCCTTTGCCATTCGGAGAGTCGAAATCTTCTGCTTCAGGCAAGGCCAATTGCATACCTTTCGCCTTATCAAGAATGGCATGCGCCAACGGATGCTCACTGCCTTTTTCCAGACCGCCGGCATACCGCATTAGCTCTGTCTCGTTGAAGCCGTTTAACGGAATCAGCTTCGTCACCTGAGGCTTGCCTTCAGTCATTGTGCCGGTTTTATCAACCACTATCGTATCGATTTTCTCCATGCGTTCGAGAGCTTCCGCATCCCGGATCAGCACCCCATTCTGAGCGCCTCGGCCGACGCCAACCATGATTGACATCGGCGTTGCCAATCCCAGTGCGCAAGGGCACGCAATAATCAACACGCTCACCGCTGCGATAAGAGCAAACGCCATCGGCGGTGTTGGTCCGTAAACTGACCAAACAACAAAAGAAACTACGGCGACAAAGA
This sequence comes from Candidatus Nitrotoga sp. M5, assembly GCF_927904885.1. Classification (GTDB taxonomy): domain Bacteria; phylum Pseudomonadota; class Gammaproteobacteria; order Burkholderiales; family Gallionellaceae; genus Nitrotoga. The sequence goes on along the minus strand of NZ_CAKMNW010000023.1, from coordinate 108,509 downwards.
TGACCGCAGGTACGAACCAGCCGGCCACTTTGTCTACCAAAGCTTGAATCGGCGCACGGCTGCGCTGCGCATTTGCTACCATCTGCACAATCTGCGACAGCATTGTGTCGCTACCGACTTTGTCGGCTCGCATAATAAAGCTACCCTGCTGGTTGATGCTGCCACCAATAACCTGGTCGCCTGCATTCTTACCCACGGCCAAGGGCTCACCAGTCACCATAGACTCGTCAACATTCGACCGGCCTTCGAGCACCTCACCATCCAGTGGCACTTTGTCTCCCGGACGGACACGCAGACGGTCTCCGACCTTGACCTGATCTAGAGAGACGTCCAGTTCGCCCCCCTCGTCGTCCAGTTTTCTTGCAGTCGCCGGAGCCAGGTCCAGTAGTGCTTTTATCGCACCTGAGGTTTTTTCACGGGCACGAAGCTCCAATACCTGGCCAAGCAACACCAGCACCACAATGACGGCAGCGGCCTCGAAATAAACGGCAACCGCACCATCCGCTTGGCGGAAAGCATCGGGGAAAATCTGCGGAGCTAATGTTGCGACAAGACTATAAATAAACGCCACGCCAGTACCCATAGCAATCAACGTGAACATATTCAGGTTGCCGCTAAGAACTGATTTCCAACCTCGAACAAAAAATGGCCAGCCACTCCAGACTACTACAGGCGTTGCCAACACCAACTGAATCCAGTTTGAGGTTTGCGGCGATACAATGTGACCAAGGTCCGTAAGGTGACTACCCATTTCAAGTACAAACACCGGGAGTACGAGGAGCAGACCAACCCAGAATCGACGATTCATATCCGTAAGTTCTTCGGACTGCCCATCATCGAGACTCACTTGCTCCGGCTCCAATCCCATGCCGCAAATCGGACAGTCACCAGGCCCTAGCTGACGGATTTCTGGGTGCATCGGGCATGTGTATATGGCACCCGGAGCGACCGACTCTGTAAGCTTTTGTTCTTTGCTGAGGTATTTTTCTGGTTCTTCATCAAACTTAGTCAGGCATCTCGCGGAACAAAAATACCATGTCTTACCAGCGTGCTGGCCGCGATACTCTGCCGTATGGGGATCGACCATCATTCCGCAGACTGGGTCCTTTACAGCGTGCTCATCATGATTTTCATGACTATTCTGGTTTTGTTGAAGGTTACTCATTTCGTACTCCTGTTTTGTCCGCTGGCCAATCTGCAAACTCAATGAAATACAGGTAAACCCGGTTCGCCATCGGAATAAGTATCAAGACCCGCATCCAACCTGGGAAGCCGGTACTTTGACAGACACGCCAAGCGGGCGATGACGACAATAATCACAATAGCTTATCTATAACCAACCAATGTCCCCACCCACACCGCGTTATCAACCATATGATTCTCCATCGTCAAAACACCACAACTCTAAGTAAGAAATATTGGAGCTCAGTAGCTAACTCTACTCACAGTCATGCTCGTTTCGTTATGCCATTCAATATCCATCTTCGAACAGATTTTTTGTACGATATATATTCTTCGCCAAAGATAGATGTTAATACCAGACTGTCCATTAGAATAATTTAATGAACAATGTGAGGAAGTTAGTAGAGCCTCCAAAGGCTATGTCGTAGTTAACCTTTAAACTGACTGTACTATTGTGCCGTATCCGGCCAATAGTAAGCACATATCATGCCAGGCAGGCAGGCAATACAACCAAGCATATTGATTAATATATTTAATTGTATTTAAAGAATAGAGAGGGGTGGGTCATGTCGTACCCATAAAAGTAAATGTTGCAGGATGTTAATTGGCTGGAAAACCTTGGTAATTAAGGAATGGGTGAGGTTGACCCACTTTCGGGTCTTTTTTAACCCAGAAGTGAATTTATGAAGTGAAAGTTGCCCCCTTAACTTAAGTCGCCACGATGAACCGTATTATGGCCGGCGGCCATAATATCTATAGGTTGAATGTGCGAGCCGATCCGGATATCCTATTGAATATGTTAAGAACCAAAGACCGTTTCCGTAGTCTAAGGCCCTGTAATCACTTCCAAGGAGGATTGAAAATGCCAACGCTTTACACCATGCCTGGAACATGCTCGCTTGCGCCCAATATCGCGATTGCCTGGCTTAATGCACCGGTCGAAATTCACAACATAGCCTATGGCGATCACAAGAAAGATGCCTTTCTCGAAATCAATCCTAAAGGCAAAGTCCCGGCAGTGCGCTTCGACGACGGCGATGTTTTGACGGAAGCGGCGGCAATCCTGTCGTGGTTAGGTGCGGCCCATGGCTTTGAAAAATATGCACACAATACCGAACTCGGCCGCAAAGAGGCTGAAGCGTTAGCCTACATGAGCTCCGAGGTTCACGCGGCCTATGGCGGCCATTTCGCCCCTGGCAATCTGGCCGACAGTGACGCGGCTCAGGACGAAATCAAGCGTAAAACATACGAGAATCTCAAGGGCCATTACACGCGACTGAACGACCAGTTGAAAGCCAACGGCGGCAGTTGGTATCTTGGCAAACGGACTTTTGCAGACGCGTTTCTTTATGTTCTGACGCGTTGGCTGGATAAGACACCGCTTTCGATAGACGATTATCCAGCGCTGAAAAAACACCGCGCCGTTATGGAGGCCGACGAAGGTGTGAAAAAGGCGCTCAAACTTCAGGATATGGAGCCGATCGGATGAAAGACGACAAAACCCTCTGGCCTGCGATTCCTTACTCGGATTGGGCCGGCACCTGCAGCGCTCTGCATCTCTGGACCCAGATCGTTGGTAAATATCGACTGGCCCATACCCCGTGGAACAATCACAGCTGGCATGCCACACTTCGCGTGACTCCTCGCGGCCTGACCACGAGTACAGTAATCGACGGTAAGACTGCAGTGACGCTGACTTTCGATTTTCAAGACCACCAGCTTGTCGGGGAAACAACGGATGCGCGTGAAAGTTTTGCGCTGGAGGCGATGAGTGTAGCCGATTTCTTTCATCGCACAGCTACACTCATCGAAAAGCTGGGCGGCCGACTGGAAATCCATGGTGCGCCGAACGAAATTCCCGACCCTATTCCTTTTGCTAAGGACACCGATATCCGCCCCTATGACGGCGAAGCAATTCAACGATTTCACCAGGCACTTCTCAGCATTGATAAAGTGTTCAATCACTTCAAAACCGGTTTCCTTGGTAAGGTTTCACCGGTGCATCTGTTCTGGGGTTCTTTCGATCTGGCCGTCACACGGTTTTCGGGTCGCGAGGCGCCGCGACATCCCGGCGGGATACCCAGCTTGCCCGATGCTATAACCGAAGAGGCCTATAGCCACGAAGTATCCTCGGCAGGTTTCTGGCCCGGCGGTGGAGGCGTAGACGAACCGATGTTCTATTCCTACGCATATCCGGTGCCCGACGGTTTCTCCAAGCGGCCTATTGCGCCAAACGCGGCGCGCTTCGATGAAAACCTCAAGGAATTTGTGTTGCCTTACGAAGCAGTACGTACCAGCGCCGATCCCGAAGAGGATTTGATGGCGTTTCTCCAGACGACCTATGAAGCCGCAGCAGAGACAGCCGACTGGGATCGCAAAGCGCTCGAATGCGAATTTGGCACGCCAGCGGTGCCTCGCAAGGTAAACAGGTGAGCCGGGGCGTTTAGCCCCACAGCACCTTTAACTGGGGCAAAGTAAACTTAAATTTTTGAGATGCTATCTTAAATTATTCATCTCACTAAATTTAGAGGTGTTCTTTACTCTGAACCCGGTTATAAAACTTACTCGTTAGACCGCATTAAAACTCTGTGCAAAACTCGATCAGTTCGCCAGAAGTGCCATCAGCCATGTGACGGAAAAGAGTACTCACAGATCCGGGGCCTGAACCCTTTGCCCACCACTCCAACTCGCCACCCACGTAACGCGAACCACTACCAGAAACCGCGATTTGCATGTTGTAGCTGCTACCCTTGTATTGGACCATGGCTGAGTCTGTGGAGGAGTAGGTTGTAGCAATTGTTTCGCCGCTCTCGCACTGATAGTTATGCACGGCAGACGTTGACGGTGCCGCAGCGTCCACGTAATCCTGCGGTGAGCTTGCACATGCAGAAACGAGCAGGACAGAAGCGAGCGACAAAGGAACGATGACTTTTATTCGAGCTTTCGTTTTGTGGGTGTGTGGTCTAACGACTAGTGTTTTTATCTGCCACCCCACCCAAACTTGTTTAACCCGCGTCCCAAATTAACGGCAGACAAACCTTGTTGGACTGAACCTTATGGAGAGCAGAACCTATGGGGATTGTATGGTTTTGCGACGGGTCGTCAACAGCATGATCGGGGGGTACGCACGTGGGTAAGAAATAAGCGGATGCACCTGCGCAAACGATTTGTCAGGCATCACCTTTCTGGTTTGAGTCAATAAGATCGAAAATATTCCCGAACGGGTCAGTTACCGAACTGCAACGACCACCCCACGAATGAACTTGAATTTCAGTTGCTTTTACGCCAAATTCTCTGGCTTTTTCAACGATGATATCTAGGTTTGTTGTTTCTATGAATAAACCGGAATGGCCAGAGCCATAATATGGTTCCAGCCATTCGTATATTTTTAAAACCATTCCACCAAGGTCGTAATTGGTGTACCGATGTGGGCCACTTTCATGTTCTCGAACGATGGCTAAACCCACGACTTCTTCGTAGAATTGTTTGCTCACCGCGTAATCAGATGCGGGAAAAGAAGTGAATAGTGCTTTCATGTACTTTCGTGGTACCTGACAAATAGCGTTTACCTACCGCCCAGTTCAAACTTATTTAACGCGCGTCCCGTAGTATTCTTAACGCACATCATGCCTTGGTAATCAACGCTGAACCACAGCCAATCATCAGCACCCCGCCCAAATTTCGCGGCACCGCTGACGACACTTTGCTTCGAAGATGCCCTGCAATTTGCGACGCAAACGCAACATAAACCAGTTTCACTCCCCCAACCGCTAAAGATGTAACAGCCACGATTATCGAGAATTCACGGAGCCCTACCTGTTCAACATCAATCAACGCCGGGAACAAACTTGCATAGAAAAAGATTGCTTTAACATCCCCGAGCGTGAGAACAAAGCCAGCCAAAAAATCCGCAAGCAATGTCGTATGACTCGGTTTATCTCGATTGACTAACAGTGATGGCCGAGATCGAAGCAAGTTAATACCCAAATAAATCAAATATGCGCCTCCGACATATTTCAAAACGGCGAACAATGCACCAAGTTGCTCCGCAAGGACGGCCATACCAAGCAGTGCCATCGCTATAAACACCAAGTCTCCGGCTACAATCCCGAGTGCTGCAAAGGCGCCATTGATTCGTCCAGAGCTCACCGACCTCGCCACCACCAATGCGACACTTGAACTGGGCATTGCAGCCAATGGAATAATGACAGCAATCAATGCCAGCGCTTCAAAGATACCCATTTATTAAATGCCCGTTTTCAATGGACCAGGATGCTGCATTTTCATCCTTCCAAATTATCAGCCAATTCGTATTAGTGCCCAACGAATAGCGTTTATATGCCGGCCCGCCCAAGCTCGCTTGACCCACGTCCAATATTAGCGGGAAATATTTCTTTTTTAACTGAACCTTACGGAGAGCGGAGTTCTATCGTGATTGTATGGATTTGAGGCGGGTCGTCAACTGCATGATCGGGGAATACGCAAATGAGCGAGGAAAAGATCGCAACAAAGTATGACTTAAATGGCTTTCACCTCTTTATTCATTTCTCTTCGTATATAAGCTTCGACTGCTATAAATGCAAATGGAACCAGAGATGCCAGAAATAGCAAAAACCAAGTTATTTCAGACCATTTCTGTTTATGAGAAGCATAGAGTGATAATGCCAAATATATAATAAATAGTACGCCATGCGTTGCGCCTAGGGGAAAGACGTATTCCCGATTGGTAATGCCTAAGGTAACGCTTAATATCATTAAATAAGAAATGCCTTCCGATAGACTTACAACTCTAAAATATTTCAAATCTAATCCTTTTTTACAGCGCTACAACTTCAAAGCGTTTATCTGCCGCCTCACCCTAACGTGTTTAACCCGCTTCCCGTATTGAAGGCAGATCAAGCATGTTGGACTGAACCCTACGGGGAGCGGAACCTAGGAGCCTGTAGGACTTAAAGCAAATCGGCTACAAATCGAGCTGAATGGTGAATATTTCGCCCCTTTTTAGGCAATGGAACAACTATTACCCTACAAAATCCTCAAGTGGGGTAAGCAGGAATTTTACCACGAGGTGCAAGCTCGCAAAATCCACCCTCGTCCCACTCAATTTTCGCTACGACTCTTTAAGCCTGACAGGCTGTTAGTGTGGTTGTTTAGTCGCGTCTGAGCCCGTAATATACGCAAAACGTTATTGCAGATACCATATAGTAATATTTTCGAAATACCGAAAAAAAGCATTGATAGTTTACTGAGTGGCAATACAGGAAAAGTATTTCGAGATTTATGTCGTCATGCAGGGGCAACGTTAGTTGAAAGTATAGAAGTACAACCCCCCTTTTTTGGCCACTTAACCTTAAGGGCACCTCTAAAAATTTAATCTTCGTCACAATACTGCGTTATTCGAAAAATTCAATCTTAGAAACGCCAATAAGTAATCGGAGTACGGTAATCAATTATCGCGGGCATATTGAAGAACAAAACTGGTTTGAGGTATTTGTCGAACCAAAGATCAATTCTTTATCCATATGTGGTTGCACCAGTGAGGTGTAGAAGGGAACTATGTCTGCACACGTTGACGATTTTGTTGCGCACATTCGCGACGACCTGAACCGCTCAAAAATGGGCGTACTGATTATCCACGGAATCGGCGAACAACAACCTGGGGCGTCGCTTCTTAATGCGACCGAACCGTTGCTGAGATGGTTCAGGTCAGAGTTCGGTCAGGACAACGTCGAAATACTATCAACGAATCTGAAAGGCAGTAGTCACGAGCCCGCCAATACAACCATCAGGGTCCAGGTTAATACCGAATACAATTCAAACAGGAAATATTCAAAGGACGAAAAAGCGCCCACACCACGTTACAAAACGTGCGTCTTTGCCGAAGCACATTGGGCTGATGCATTTATAAAGCCTGATTTTCGCGAACTCGTATCGTGGACGTTTCTCGCCATTCCCAATGTAATTGCCACGCAGTTTGTTCGTGGCGCGACCCGATTAAGTACAGAAGCAAATCGTATCAGTCGATTTCCAGGGTTGATACTTGCTGCGATCGCTCACTTATTGTCACTTCTCCTGGCCATATTCGTACAAATTCTCGTTGTTCTGATGTTGCCTCTTGCTCTGATACCGGGGTTGGGCTCATGGGTTATGAAGGTGCAGCAGATGCTGTCCTCGATCGTGGGAGATTCGTTGATTTTTGTGGGTAGCCCGATACAGCAAAGTGCCATTGTGTCAAAAGCTCACCAATCGCTTGAGTGGATTGGCGAACGCAGCAATGTGCTAGCGGTAGTCGCACATTCACAGGGTGCTGCTGTTGGCTACAAACTGATCCTGTCGGAAATCAGTAGTCCTCAGCGTGAAAAAATTAAACTGTTTTTCACACTGGGTTCGGGCCTGGGAAAGTTAAACGATCTGCAAATAAACTCTATCCCGGGCATGCACAGGTTGTGGGGATTGTTGTTCGTAGCGACGACCGTCGGCATTGTTGCGATGTTGCCTGACTTCGTGAATCAAATTTCTTTACCGATAGACAAAAAAACGGGTGATGCGGTTGCAGTGCTCGGGCCAATTTTCGGTGGAATTGCCTGGATGATTTTGTACTTCGTACTTTATTCAAAGAGCGGTGAAAATAGAGTCGATTTATTGACCAAGTTTCCAATGGATACGATCCACTGGGTGGATCGCTATGCAAAATTGGATATGGTTCCGGCTGGCCCGCTCATTGAGAATGCACCCGAAGAACACTACCTGCCTGACAGAAAGGAGCGACGGGAGAGCATCAATCGCTATATTACCCAAAGTGGAGTAGTAAGTAACTTAGATTCACTTTTTCGTGACCACACCAGCTATTGGCAGAACGAGGATGAGTTTGTGCCTACGGTCGGCCATCAGCTGGCCAAGGTTATGGGCGAAAGATCGGGATTATTTGATTTGGACAACAAGGTAGCCTGCCGCAGACGCTGGCGCCTGACATGGCGTAATGGCCTGACTCAATATGCCGTCGGTTTGTTGTTGCTATCTGTATGGATGTTTAGGGACCTGTTGCCAATCTGGGGAGAAAATATTCTCGCTAAGGTTGGCATTTACTTGCAGCGCGTGCCTGCCTGGCTCTATGAAGCACCTCAATTACCGTTAACGACCACGAGCAAACTCTTCACTGGTTTGTTAGTGCCAATTGGGGCTTTTCTGGCGTTGACCTGGGTCTTCAATTTTATGTGGGGGCAATGGAACAGCTACGATACACATAAGGGCCATACCGGTGATCTTGATGGCGGTGGGTTTCTATTTGCGATGATGCTGTGGGTGGCCATAGCCTTGCCCGGTGTTCTATTCCTTTTGTTGCCCGATACTCCGTCTCTCGTATTGCCCTTCGAAGAAAATACAATTGCACGAAACTTCATGACCTATCTTTGGATGATAGTGACATTAATCGGACTCCTGACGGCAGTTGCCATATCAAGAATTCGCAAAAATGAAGACTTTAAAACGTGGGAGCAAGGGTTCACTTACCTTCCGCTTGCGGTCATACTATCGTTCCCGTTTGCATTTTATATGGCGAATAATTTCTCTGATACTTATCTCACGTCTGGCACTGCAAGCACGGGCCGTCAAATACTGTCAGGTAGCCTGGTGCTTGTATTCATTGGCCTTGTTGCATTCATGGTTCTATTATTGCAACGATTTGGATCCATGCTGGATGAATGGTTGTTAAACGTTAGCGTCAACTACGGAAAAGTGAAACCCGGGCAATCTGAAACTACGATTGGATGGTTCGGTGTTGTATTGAGTTTGTTTGCCTTTGCGGTTTCGATGTTTGTACCCCAATTTCTTTCCTGGCAGGCACTGCTATTTAACGTTCTTTGTCTGGCAGCTGCGCTTGCTGCTATCAACGCGTCTCGCCGAGACGTGATCTTGCTTGATGTATTGACAGGCTCTATTTTGTTTTACGCCATTTTCCTGCATGGCCATCTTCGAAACTGGTGGATAGGATGAAAAGGCAGCCTTAACCATACCCCAGCACCGCTCTTACCATCGCAACAGTTCAGTCATGCGCTATACCCATCACGCACATAGAATCCGCGTGGGCACAAACAGCGTGGGCACAAAGGCGTACCCACCCTACATTACTCATTAAAGAGATACGCTGATTTTTAATCCGAACATACCCTTGTAGCTCTTCAGAAAACAACTCTGACTCCGGTTCCTTAGTACACAGCCATCATTATCGACACAACACAACGCGATAGCGTGCCTCGCCGCTCCGCAGTCTTTCGATCGCCTTGTTGATGTCGGTAAATTTGAATTTTTCGATCTCCGGCTTGATCTGATGCAGGTTGGCGAAATCCAGCATCTTGGCGACCGTGGCGGGGCTGCCCACCGGCGAGCCGGACACGGAACGTTGCGCGCTGATGAGTGAGAACACGCCGATATCCAGCGGATCCAGCGTCGCGCCGACGAAGTGCAATCTTCCGCGCGGACTCAGTGTGCTGAGGTAAAGGTTCCAATCCAGCTTCACGTTGACCGTAGAAAGAATGTAATCGAATCGCCCTGCCGCGCTCTTGATTTCGTTCTTGTCGCGGGAGTTCAGCGTATGGTGCGCACCCAGACTGAGCGCTTCTTTTTTCTTGCTGCCAGTCGAAGTGAAAGCCGTCACTTCGCAGCCCCATGCATTGAGGAATTTTAGCGCCATGTGCCCCAGACCACCGATGCCGATCACCGCCACTTTGTCGGTAGGTTTAATGTCGAATTGCAGCAAGGGATTGAACACGGTACTCCCGCCGCAGAACAACGGGCCGGCCGATTCAAGATCGATCCCATCAGGGATGGGCACCACGCTGTTTGAAGCGGCGCGCACCTTGTCCGCAAAGCCGCCGTAATGGCCAACGATAGTGGCCTGTGCATTGGCGCACAGGTTGTTATCACCCGCGTGACAAAGCGAACATTTGTTGCAATAGCCCGCGTGCCAACCCAGGCCGACGATCTGGCCAACCTTCAGATACCTGACATGGCTGCCAACCTGGCTGATCTTGCCCACCACTTCGTGACCGGCAACGACCGGATATGTGCTTTCCCCCCATTCGCTATCGATCACGCTCAGATCGCTATGGCAAATGCCGCAATAGTGAACGTCGATCTCCACCTCCATTGGTTTCAATTCGCCGGGATCGTACTCGAAAGGTTTGAGTTCGCCTTTGGGCTCGAATGCTGCATAAGCTTTGATCATTTTGTATCTCCTTGAAGTACTTTATAACTGTAATTAAAAAGGGCAGCATCGAATTGCTTGTCTGAAACCATTATTTTTCGCCGCGACGAAAAATTAATGCGAAGCGGGCCCATTTAGTCGTTATCGCTAGTTATAGTGTGGGGGGTTAAACAATATTGCGATGCTAACCCTTTTAATTGCATCTTTTTCGAAACGCCACTTCCGTCCCAAGTATGAATATCTATTGCTTGATTAATGTCAAAGGCGTCGGCGTGGATTTTTTTAACAGATCTGCCTTGAGGTCGTTTGCGCGATCCAGGCATTCATCGAAGCCAAGCTTGAATTCGATCTTCTCGATTTCTTCGAACACAGGCAACATGAAAGCTCTGCGCGAATAGCACTGTTCAGTGAATGCTTCAATTTTCTTCGCAAACACATCACTATGCTCAAGGATTTCACTGTAATGGTGCTCGATTACCAAAGCGAGATCGAGCAGGTCACGCGGCGTGGCCATATCGCCTCGATACCATAATTTTTTGGCTACAATTTCGATTGGGGTTTCAAGCAGAACTTTTCTGTCGAGCACTTCATACTCTTCGAACGGATTTTTAGTCAGCGTCGATGATGCGACAAAGTCGATTTCACCCTCGGGCAGGAACAGTTTAACGAATTCTGTACCATCCTTGTATTCGGTAGTGACTTCCTCACCCCTGCCGCCCAAGCGTGGATTTACATAGCCAAGAAACTGTGGGTCAGGGAAGAATATATCGATGTCCTTGCTCTTGCGGTGGGCATAGTAAAACATCAGCACCGTACCCCCGCCAAGGCTCCAGCGCGGGAGGGTGAATCCATCTGATTGGATGGATTCCATGAGCCAGAAAGCCCTTTCCAAAAGACTCTTCCATGGACCTTCTGGAAAGTTAAGAGGTGGCTTAACCAATGCTACTCCAGAACTTGTTGGGTGATTTGATTTCGGCGGCAACCTTGGCCAGATTCTTCCAGAGCAACTTGGCCTTGATGTTTTTCTTCGCGGCAACCTGCTTTACGCTGCCAGCGACCAAAGAGGTGGGTGTCTCATCAATCAGGTGCAACACTTGCCCCTCCAGCCCTGGTGGAATCTTGCCGCTGAGCATGAACTTTTCCAAGTCGGTAACGGACATAGCGGTCTTGTAGCTCGTGTTGACGTTACCTAGCGTCATCTTGATCGCATCCATTTTCTTCCCTTTTGAAAACAACGAAATTCCGAGACTTTCCGCAATCTCGGAAAGTTTGACAGCACCAATGTCGCCAACATTGCCATTCTCCAGGTTAACGATAGTCACCCTGGAGACATGCGATGCCACAGCCAGAGCACTTTGGGTTAAACCGCAGGCCACCCGCTCTTTTTTGATAATTGCGCCAATCATTAAAATATCCATTTTTTGCATTATAGTGAAGGCGAAAATAATGTAAAGTATACTTTACTTTTAATGGTTGTAATTAATTCAAAAAACATAGCATTTATAGATACATATAATACGGGCGGTTGTGCTTCTGGGGGTGAATCCGCCATGTAAAACTAAACCGAAGCCCATCCTTCTAATGGACAATCTCGCCGGTATAAAAGTAAAGCCCCCGACAGCTCGAAATCTGGCGCGCTGAAGTGTCGCGCATCGAATTGGCCCCGGAAGTGGGGGATGGTTTTGATTACATCCTCGATCACATTGCCGAATATGCATCGAGTTGATTGTCTGAAGCCATTACATTACACCACTACGTAAGTTTAAAGCGAAGCTGCGCTGACCTGTTTAGTCGAGAGTGGGCAATCAGGCAAATGGATTCTTGATTACCAAGCCGTCAATTTTCATCCCGCTTTGCATGTCCTCGGTCAGCAACGTTTTTGCACCGGACAAAATTGCTGCCGCGCAAATGTGCGCGTCATAAATAGAAAGCTGAAAACGCTTGGCAATTTGCACGGCCTTGTCATGCGATTCGACAGTGAGCGGGACGACGTCGCACGCGGCCTTAACTGCCAACAAAACCGCATCAATTTCTTCCCAGCTCATTTTGAGTTTGCGCAGGCAAACGGAAGTCACTTCGTTGAGCACCTGCACGCTGATGATGCCGCCCTTGTTCAGCAAGGCTTCAGCGCGGTCGGCCTTGGCGGCATCGTCAGACAGCAAATACAAAACCACATTGCTGTCGATAAAAACCGTGCTCACTTGGCAGGTGTCCGCTCGTTGGCTTCAAGCCGATCAAAGTGAAAATCGGCTGGCAAGCGACCGCGAAACTGCCGCAAGCGCGCCAGCAACTCTTTCACCTCTTTCTTCTTGGAAACCTCAAAGGTTCTGGAATCGACGGCATGCAAAGAAATCTCCTCGCCTTCTTTCAAGCCTAGCGCCTGCACCAGTGCGGCGGGCAATCTGACCGCCAGTGAGTTTCCCCATTTTGCAACTTGCATAATTTACCCCTTGTGGATATACGTTATCAAATAAGTGTATCACAACGTCCTGCTTGTTGGCATTGCAATACCAAAGAAATAGCTTGAGCCTGCAGCCATTGCGCGGCGATAACGTGACATAACTGTCTACTCAAAAATGACGAATCCGCGTGAGCACAAAAACGTGCTCACTCTACATGGCTGGATTGCCGACGCAACCCAAGCTGGATAAGGAAAAGCCTGACCATGTGATGAATCATGCTAAGAATATAGACCTAGCCCCGAGAGCGAAGTGAATAGTTGGTGGTGTCGTGATATTGTATATTCAGGAAAAAATTCGAAGCCGACCCCTTTAACATTCTCGACCCCTTTAAAATTCTGTAAATAATGTCTGATTCATTTTCATACGATGTCTTTCTTAGCCATAGTTCGAAGGACAAGTCTGTGGTGCGCGCGGTGGCGGGGCGTCTGCGGGCGGATGGGTTGCGGGTCTGGTTTGATGAGTGGGAAATCAAGCCTGGTGACAGTATTCCGGCGAAGATTGAGGCAGGGCTGGAGCAGTCTCGCATATTGCTGCTGTGTATGTCGACGCATGCGTTTAGCTCCGATTGGGCCACTTTGGAAAGCCAAACCTTCCGCTTTCGCGACCCGCTTAACAAGGAGCGACGCTTCATACCTCTGCGGTTGGATAACGCGCATCCCAAAGGCTCACTGTCACAATTTTTTTATATCAACTGGTTACCGGATGTGCGCGCGCAAGAGTATGCGACGCTCCTCGAAACATGCCGACCGCCAGCGAAGCGGTTTATTTCTGAAGTACTGGATACGCGCGAAAGGGTTGCAGAAAAATCCATCCTTCTTGATTACGAGGATGCACGAATCTACTCTTATGCATTCAGTCTAGATGGAAAGCGTGCCATCACCGGTTCAGCAGATAATACAATTCGAATTTGGAACTTAGAAACGGGGCGCTGCCTAGACTTGTTTGGAAGCAACGATTGGAACGATTGGATCGAGAGTGTGGCATGGAGTACCGACCAGCGTCGCATACTCTCTGGGGGGGGTAACAAAGCGTTGACGCTGTGGGACATAAAGATGCGCTGCCGGGGCTTTCTTGAAGGGCACACTAGACCTATATGGAGCATGGCATGGAGCATTGATCAACGACGTGCACTCACCGGTTCATGTGACAAAACCGTACGTCTGTGGGACGTAGAGGCGGAAAGTTGCCTGAACGTACTCTGTGGTCACACAGATGCCGTCGGTAGCGTAGCACTGAGTGCCGATCAACGCTTCGCACTCTCTGGCTCTGATGACAATACCATTCGAATGTGGGACCTGGAGACGGGTAGTTGCCTGCGTGTGTTTGAAGGACACACACTAGCCATCAAAAGCGTAGTGTGGAGCAGCGATCACCGCTATGCACTATCAGGTTCTCACGACAAAACCATTCGTCTATGGGATGTGGAATCGGGGCGCTGCCTACAAATACTCGAAGGGCACAGCAGCTGGATTGGGTGTGTCGTTTGGTGTGCCGATCAACGATATGCACTTTCAGGCTCCGATGATTCTACTATCCGTTTGTGGGATGTGGATGTGGGTCGCTGTTTGTGCGTGTATGAAGGCCATATTACCGAAGTTTGTAACATAGCGCTTAGTGCTGACCAACGACACGCCTTGTCCGGCGACGTTAGGGGAGAAATTAGAGAGTGGGATTTATCTGAATTTATTGCTGTCGCGCGTTCGTCGGAAATCCCCGCGCCTGCCTTGAAACCCATACCTAATCAGATTCAATATACTAACGCTAAAGTCTTGCTTGTCGGCGACACAAGTTCTGGTAAAACCGCACTTACCCATCGTCTGGCGACTGGCGGATGGAAGCCCAGCGATGAATCTACCGTCGGCGCATGGTGCACGCAATGGATATTGCCTGAAGTTGTTATCGAGGGTGTAGAACGAGAAATATGGCTGTGGGATTTTGGCGGGCAGGCTGACCAGCGTCTTGTGCATCAGCTCTATATGGATAACACCGCATTGATTTTGTTGCTGTTTGATGCGGACAAGGAGGATGTGTTGCCCGGCCTGCGCGATTGGCAGACCGCACTGCGCCGTTGCGTTCCAGCAGTGATACCTTTGCTGCTCGTGGCCGGGCGCATAGATGTGGGATTCAGGGCGAGCAGGTCAAAGTTGCAAGCCTTTGCCCAAGAGCAGGGCTTTCGTTACTTCGAGTCCAGCGCCAAGGATGGAACCGGTTGTCGAGAGTTGAGCCAGGCTATCAAGGATGGTATTCCTTGGGAGCAGATGGAGCATCGCACCTCACCGCTTATCTTCAAGCTCATCAAGGATGAAATCCTGAAACTTGGCGATGAGGGGCAGGTGCTCCATACGTACAAGGAGTTGCGCGAACTGCTCTGGCAAAGATTGACAGACGAGCCGCGCTTCGATGATGCGACCCTGAAAACGGTCATCGGCCTGCTGGATGGCCCCGGTGCGGTCCAGGAACTGGACTATGGCAGCTTCATCCTGCTGCAGCCGGAATGGATCAGCGCCTATGCGCAAGCGGTGATCCGCACTCTTCGCCAAGAGCCCTCCGAACTGGGCTGTCTGCCGTTGCGCAGCATTGCCGAAGGTAAGCTGTTATTCCAGACAGTCGAGCGTAATGGCGAGATTGTGGAGATGAAGCGTTTGCCCAAGAGTGATGAGCGCATCATTTTGCAAGAAATGGAACGGCAACTAGAAGAGCGCGGCCTGTGTTTACGTCAGGGAGACAAGCTAGTTTTCCCCAGTTACTGCGGTAGGGAACGCCCGGCGCTAAGGGATCATCCGGCAGTATTTGTCAGCTATGCCGTGCAGGGCTACCTCGACGACATATATGCTTCGCTGGTGGTCAAATTGGCCGAAAGTCATTCTTTTAAGCTCAAGGAACTATGGCGCGACGCGGCAGATTTTTTGACACTTTCCGGAGATCATCACATGGGCATCAAGCTTCGACGAGATGGCGGAGGAAATGGAGAGGTCAGCATTTATTTCGCGCCGGGCGTGACCCCGCAAGAGCAGGTAATTTTCGCCAACTACATCCACGCCCATCTTGAACCGCCTCGCTGCGAGGGTGTGCAGCGGCTACGCCATTACGTCTGTCCGTATTGTCATTCACCGAAAGGTAATTCTCAAGCACTGATGCAAAAACTGATGTCAAAAAAGGAACAGGCCACGGTGATGTGCGATACGTGTGATGAGTCGTTCAGCCTTTGGGATGGTCTGGAAAAGTTGTTCGCCAATAATGAGGTGCACAAACAGGTGGAGGGATTGCAAGGTATGGATTCTAACCGTCTAGACTCTCGTCGCAAAGGCAAGTTACTTGCCTTGGAGGTCGGATCGCGCATCACTAGCGCCGACCAAAAGTGTTTCGAGATTCCTAGCACGGAGGACGAGGGTATTGATATGGAGCTGGAGTTTACCGATGACGTAGGGCATGGAACAGGTCAGCGGCTATATCTGCAACTGAAGTCCGGTAACTCTCATTTGGAAAAGCGTAAGAACGGGTCGGAGATATTCAAGATAAAAAAACAGCGTTGGGTTGAATACTGGCTCAAGCAGCCACAACCTGTGATGTTGGTAATTGGCACCTTCACCGAGGATGAAAGATACGTCGGCAAGGAGAAGCTGGAGTTTGCCGAAGTGCGCTGGATGGAGATCAGTAGTTACTTGAAACGTGAAAGTGAAAAAAGTGAAAAACCGGTTACGCAAATTGAATTTAATGGTGAACGGCTGGACATGAGCAGCGTGCAGCGCTGGCGAAGGAAGATGTTGAATCCCGCGAACGAGTAGGCAAACTTAACTACTATTCACTGAATAGTGCATAGGTTAGCGCAGACAATGTGCAGACGATTAAAAATCGTCAAGTCGCGCACATTATCAATCACGCGCATAAGTCAAAAACTAAAGACATTGTGCTACGCACTAAAGTCTTGCAATAAAATTGCATAGTTTTTACTAACGACCTGTGACAATAAATAGGGGCAGAAGAACCATCGGGGTCAGGCCTTACATTTGACATGTTTTAAAATGTCAAATGTAAGGCCTGACCCCGAGCCCCCTCTTTATCAACTATTAAATCTGTGCCTGGGGAGGCATTCAATGAATCAGCAAGTAAAAAGCAAAAATAACTTTAAGACGCTAACTAGGAAAAAATCCACGAAATGGCCAACACAAAAAGGGTTTAAAACTGAAGACTGGGCAAAGGCTTGGGAACAATCTTCTAACAACCTCAGCGAGGACAAAATGCTGTACGAAGCTGGTATCGTCTTCGACAAAATTCTTTGTGAGCTAAGGGAGAATATTTCAGAGTTATATAAATCATCACCGAATCTAAATACATCGCAGTTAATTCGCGCTTATTGTGGAATCGCAAACAGAGACCGTGCGATCATAAATAATCAGCAAGCTCAGAAAGGTGTCGATCTCTCATCAATAACAACGTCTAGAAATAAGTTTAATAAACTAACTCCCCAGGAAGTCTCTGATGGTAGTGTCGATGGTGTCGAGTGCGCAATAAGATCAAATTTGACGAGGACAATAACTAAGGCACAGAAAGTTAATGACATCGATCCTTTGGCTTTTATGAATATTGAATTGCATATTTCTCAGTTATATGTAGCCTACGAGGCTTACTGGCTAGCACTGGTGTGGGGAGATTTTGAGTTCATCAATATAGGCGATAAAAACAATATATATGAGATTCGACAATTAGCATCTGACTTAGTAATTTCATATGAATCAAACTTGATTAGAATTCAGAAGCTGGAAGCGCAACTTATCCCAGCTATAGCAGACCCGAAATTACTATATTTAACGAATAATAAGGGCTGTATTGATATAAGACGTGAAGGTAAGAAAAGAAAGCTAGTTGCAAAAAAAGTGGCAGATTTAAACAATAAACAACAAATCGTAAACTCACTTTTTTTTGCCCAGGCACTTTTTGCGCAAGATCATTTTCCTAAAAGCTTTCTTACCGATGAGTTCAGCAATTGCGGTTTCACAATAAATGATGTTGTTGAAGTGTTTCGCATACTCGTCATCTTATCTGGGATTGTCTTAACTAAATTTCCAGAGGATGACAGTGTATATTCTTTTAAAAAGGCAATTGAATTTTGCCCCAAGATTAGCAAGGCGGAACTTATAAGGGGGGTAACTCAATCAACCGGTTTAAGTTTTGACAAGAGTGCAAGAATAATAGAGTTTTTGACATTTAAAGGGGGTTATGACACAGATTTATGGTGCCACCCAATAATTGGCCTTGAAAATAACTATGTGACATTCCTTGTGGCAGCACTATTTTCACCTGTAATAAAACGTTGCATTGAACACTGGCTAACAAGATTGAATGTAAGCCTATCCGACAAAGGTCAATCATATGAGAAGAAGGTTATTGATGATATAAGCAAGGCATTAAATGCCAACATCATCTTTAATGACCATGAATCGCCTTCCTCGGCCCGGATAAAATTAGCCAATAATTGTGAAGAAGAAATTGACCTGATTATTAGATTCGGTCACATCGTGATAGTAGGTGAAGTTAAATCAATCGTTACGACCGACTCCCCAATATCCCTCTATCGAACGAAGGAGATTATTCTGGGAGCAGCTGAACAAGCGAAGCGCAAGCTGCACTTTGTGTCTGAAAATACAGCCGAAGTATTCACGAAACTTGGATGGACATATGACAATGAATTGGAATATAAGCTTCTGCCTCTAATACTTACCAGCAACAGTGTTTGCGTTGGGTATTCCGCAAATGGCATCCCGGTCTGTGATTTGCGAATCTTTTTGAAATACTTCGAGAGCAATATTGTGCCGCTATTTAGTAAGAACAAGAGCGAGCATTTAGCATGGTTTCAGCTCTATGATAATTTCATCGAAGCTCAATCAAATATAGAACAATATCTAATCAGCCCGCCTCAATTGACCTTATCAAGAGATGATTTTACTTACGAGAAACTAAACTTACCTGCGACTAGTTACAATGCTCCTAAGATTAATTATTCGAGGCTTATTAAGAAACCCGCAAATATAGATAAATTGGTAAGAAAGGCCGATTCTTCGCCATTTTCGTTCCAACTATCGCCAAACTTTAAGGAAGAAATTAGTAAATTCGACATCATAGTCTGATTTCGAATTAAAGAACTACTTGGGGAATGCCATTGGGGTTAATCTGAATGCCACTAAGTTAAGTCTTTTTAGCAAGGCTAGGCTACTGTGGAACCCGCGTCAATACTGGCTTAAGTTCTTGTTTAAGCTATGCTGAAGCCCCTTAACTTAGTGGCATTCGGGTTAATCTTTAACATTTGACATACTTTAAAATGTCAAATGTTAAAGTATGTCAAATGTTAAAGATTAACCCGAAGCCCCCTACCACTCTTCCGCTTGCCACATCAGGCGCGACTCTCACGCTTGCCCAGCCCTTCGGCCAGCAGCATCGTCACCAGCGTATTTACGAGGTGCCTTCGGCCTTGGCTCGTGCCACAAGGTTGGCGTGGAGGCTGCGCGGCAGGCGTTGCATCAAGCGCACCGGCTCGGCGCTTTCACCGTGCCGTGTCGGTTTCGGGATGGGTTTTCCGATATGGGCTCACGCTGACATCCAGGCGGGAAATGCATCGCGTGCGTTGAGAACGGCCTCTGTCTCGGTTTCGCCATCTGACATGCAACCCGGAAGATCGGGAAAGGTAATCAGATAACCCTCGCCGTCTTCTTCCGTCAGCGGCTCAGCTACACATGGGCATAGGCTTCGAACGGATAAGGCGGTTCGACATGCGTGATCGTAATTTCGCTCATTATTGCAACTCCTTTGCCTTATCGACTAGCGCCACAAAATTGCGCACATACACTGGCTTGACAGGCCGGTGAGCAGGAACACACACATCATCCTCCACGCCAGGGAATGAAAACACGTGATGGCTTCCTCCCTCATTTCTCCAGTCGATGTCGAAGCGGTTGGCATGCGATTTCAGATCGTCTATGCGCCAGTCGCGCGGGTTTACCAATAATCAAACCTTACTAGAAAGGCTTAACTTGGTGGCATTCGGCTCCGGCCCCATGTAATTTAGCCAAATCGCTTGTCAAGTAGTAACGTAATCGTTACCATGGAAAAATGAAAATCAAAGTCGAAGAATACATCTGCGCGGATGGAACGAACCCGTACAAGTCATGGTTCGATGACCTTGATGCACAAGCAGCCGCCAAGATCGTGACTGCAAAATTGCGCATTGAGCTCGGTAACACTTCCAGTGTGAAATGGTTCGATGGCATAGGCGAATACATCATAGACTGGGGGCCGGGATACCGCATCTACTTGGCCTGTGATGGCGAAACACTCATCATCCTGTTTGGCGGCGGTACCAAGCGAGTGCAGCAAAAGGACATTGATCGCGCCAAGGTATTGCATGCCGAATATAGAGCGCTGAACAAAGCAAAGGCCGCAACAATCCACAAAGACAAACGAAAGAGGTAATCAACATGGCACTCACACGCAGCTTCAAACAAACTGTGGTCGAGCGCGTAGAGCGCGATCCGGAATTCGCCAAGGCGCTCTTTGATGAAGCGGCAACTTTATTTCTGAGCGGCGAGCCCGAAACGGCACGCCTCATCCTCCGTGATCTGGTCAACGCCACACTGGGATTCGAACAACTGGCCTCACTCACCGACAAACCGAGCAAAAGCCTGCACCGCATGCTGTCACCCAAAGGCAACCCGAGCATGGATAATCTCGCCGCCATTTTCGTTGCCGTCCGCGCCAACCTGAAAGTGGAGCTTGAAGTACACACGGTAGAAATGGTGTAACTAGAAAACCTTGTGACCAGACCCAACGCACAAAGACGGCAGGACATGCAAGCGTTGCGCAACGAGTAGGATCGCGAGCTGTGACGGCATGGTTGCTCGATAGCAATGCCGTCATCGGCTACCTGAATCAGGATACTGCCCCGGGCTTCATCGGCCACGTTGAATGCGTAATAATTGGGGGCAGAGTAGCATTTTCTGGGGTGTGTCAATTTTCTTTTGTGGTCGTCCTGCCATTCTTTGTATAACTAATATTACTCTAACCCCAATTATTAAATCCCTTGTGTTTGTCAGTAGCAGATATGGTTTGGGACGTCGCTTGATGCTCTTGGCTCGATTCGTCCGGGACGGCTGCCGACAGACTGCCCGGCCACCAGCGCCAGTAATTTTTCGAGGTTATCCTCGTCATCCTCTCGCGCTGACAAGCGCGGTATCAGGTCTTACATTTGACACACATAAAAAACGTAAGGCCTTTCCCGAGTCCCCTGTGTGTGTAACTTCTGTGTAACTTCTGTGTGCTAATTTATTTTGCGGCGAATTGTCGTCTCTGTTGGGTAGTTTTTTAATTGTTCCGATATGAAAAAGAAAAATCATGCTTGAAATATCACTTATGCTCGATACGATAATGCGCTTTGGCATTAACGTTGTCGCTATGCTGATTCTAATTTTTGGTCTCTATTACCGCCGCTATCGCGATAAAGAGCTAGTGACAGCGGCCTCGCTATTCAATATCTTCGCATTTGGAGTGCTGACCATTCTGTCTTCGGTGGAGTTTAGTCTTGCTGCTGGTTTTGGCTTGTTTGCTATTCTCGCATTATTCACGTTGCGTTCGGAACCACTCGAGAAGATCGAAATTACCTATTTCTTCGGTTCGATTGCAATTGCCGTAATTTGCTCTGTCCATGGTACTGCACTCGAAGTTACTTGCGTTGTAATCGGCATAGTGTTGCTAGGAGCCTATGTGCTTGACCATCCTCGTATCCTGCGCTCAGCCCATGGAATAAAGATCAAGATCACACTCGAGAAAATCGACCCCAATGTACTGTCGAACCCTGAAGAAATGCGCACCTATCTGTCGCGCCGCCTTGGGGTTGAGGTGATATCCCATAAAGTAGGCTCGGTTAACTACGTTAATGACATGGTGAGCATCACAGCCTTCTACCGCAATAATCCGGCCAATGAGTATCGACTGGCTAACCCACTCTTTCCACCCGATCATCCTTGACGCTTTATGCCATCTGGGTCAGGCGTTGCATCAAGCCACCGGCTCGGCGCTTTCACCGTGTCGTGTCGGTTTCGGGATGGGTTTTCCGATATGAACTCGCGCTGAAATCCGGGCGGAAAATGTATTGCGTGCATTGAGAACGGCCTCTGTCTCGGTTTCGCCATCTGATATGCAACCCGGAAGATCGGGAAAGGTAATCAGATAACCCTCGCCGTCTTCTTCCGTCAGCAGCTCAACTACATGGGCATAGGCTTCGAACGGAAAAGAAGGTTCAAAATGCGTGATAGTAATTTCGCTCATTATTGCAACTCCTTTGCTTTATCGACCAGCCCCACAAGCCCTAACCCTGTTAAAATTCGCTTCTTCTCACTCCCTCTTGACCTGCCGATCATGACCCAGAACTCGACACAGAACCTGCCCGTTACCATCCATCGCAAAGACTACACTGCCCCGGCCTATTGGGTGAACATCGTTGAAATAGGTTTCGATCTCGACCCCGCGGCAACGCGTGTGTCCACGCGCATCACGATGCAGCGCAATAGCGCATCACCCAACAAAGATGTGGAACTGCTGGGCGACGGCGTGAAGTTGGTGGCTTTGCGCATGAACGGCAAGACGCTCCGCAAAGGTGCCAAGGGTTACTCAATAGCAGACGGAAAGTTGCGCATCGCCAACGCACCGGACGAGATCACGCTGGAGGTTGAGACACTGGTTGAGCCGGAGAAGAATACCTCGATGATGGGTCTGTATGTCTCCAACGGCAATTTCTTTACCCAATGCGAGGCGGAAGGTTTCCGCAAGATCACCTGGTTCCCCGATCGCCCGGACGTGATGGCGAAATACACGGTGATGTTGCGCGGCGACAAGAATAGTTATCCGGTGTTGCTGTGCAATGGCAATCTGATCGAAGAGGGAGAGCTGCCCAATGGCCGCCACTATGCCAAGTGGGAAGACCCGTTCAAGAAGCCTTCTTATCTGTTTGCATTGGTGGCAGGCAAGTTGGTGTGCCAGGAAGAAAAATTCAAATTAAATAGTGGGCGAAAAGTGCTGCTGCAAGTGTGGGTGGAGCCGGGTAATCTGGACAAGACGCAGCATGCGATGGATTCGCTCAAGCACAGTATCCGCTGGGATCAGGAACGCTACGGGCTGGAGCTGGATCTGGACCGTTTCATGATCGTTGCGGTGGGCGACTTCAACATGGGCGCGATGGAAAACAAGGGCCTGAACATCTTCAACACCAAGTATGTGCTGGCCAACCCCAGCATCGCCACCGATACCGATTACGCCAATATCGAAGCGGTGGTCGGCCATGAATACTTTCATAACTGGACCGGCAACCGCGTAACCTGCCGCGACTGGTTTCAGTTGTCGTTGAAGGAAGGCCTCACGGTGTTCCGCGACCAGGAATTCTCCGCCGATATGATCGGTACGGACAGCGGTCGCGCAGTGAGTCGCATCGAAAATGTGCGCATGCTGCGCCAGGTGCAATTTTCTGAAGACGCGGGGCCGATGGCGCATGCGGTGCGGCCGGACAGTTTTGTGGAGATCAGTAATTTCTACACGGTCACGATTTATGAAAAAGGGGCCGAGGTGGTACGCATGTATCAGACCTTGCTAGGGCGTGACGGCTTCCGCAAAGGCATGGACCTGTACTTTGAACGGCATGATGGGCAAGCGGTTTCCTGCGACGATTTCCGCGAGGCGATGGCACACAGCAGCGGGCGCGACCTGAGCCAATTCGAACGCTGGTATAGCCAGTCCGGCACGCCGCAGCTCAAGGTGCAAAGCAAGTATGATGCCGCCAAACAGACTTATACACTGACGCTCAGCCAGCGCTGCAAGCCCGGTGCTGGACAAAAGAAACCGCTCCCGTTCCATATCCCCGTTGCGGTTGGCCTGCTCGATGCTAGTGGCCAAGACATGGCGTTGTATCTTGATGATGCAGCCTCTTCAGAACCAGCCCCCACCACTTGCGTGCTGGAGCTGACCAAGACGAAACAGACTTTCACCTTTAACCGCGTCAGCACAAAACCCACGCCATCATTGCTGCGCAATTTCTCTGCGCCGGTGGTGATGGAATACAACTATACCGACCAGGAGCTGGCGCAACTGATGGCGAATGACAGCGATGCCTTCAACCGTTGGGAAGCCGGACAACGCCTGGCGATGCAACGTCTGTTAAATCTGATTAAACAGGTACAGGCGGGTGAAGCGCTGACGCTGGATGAGTTGTTCATCAACGCCTTGCGCACCACACTCAACGACCCGTCGCTTGATCCGGCTTTCATTGAGGTGGTACTGACGCTGCCTTCGGAATTGATGCTGGCCGAACAGTGCGAAGTGATCGACCCGCAGGCGATCCACACTGCGCGCCAGTTCATGCGCAAAACGATCTCTGAAAGACTCAAGGCCGATTTCATCGCCGTCTATGCAGCCAACCAGACACCCGGCAAATACAGCCCCGATGCCAAATCAGCCGGCAAACGCGGGCTGAAAAACCTGTGCCTGTCTTATCTGCTTGGCTGGCAAGATGAATCCACGCTGCAACTGGCTCACGCGCAGATAGACGCAGCCGATAATATGACCGACCGCCTGGCCGCGCTGATGGCACTGGTGAATACCGGTAGCAAGACGGCACAACAGCCATTGAAAAACTTCTATAAGGATTTCAAAAACGAGGCGTTGGTGGTGGACAAGTGGTTCAGCCTGCAGGCAATCGCGATGCATACCGATGTAAAAGCGGTGCGCAAACTGATGACCCATCCAGCGTTCACGTTGAAAAATCCCAACCGCGCACGCAGCCTGATCTCCAGTTTCTGCAACGGCAATCCGTCACAGTTCCATGCAGCGGATGGCAGCGGCTATGCCTTCTGGACAGAACAAGTGATCGCGCTGAACAACCTCAATCCGCAGGTAGCCGCACGCTTGGTACGCACGCTGGATCACTGGAAAAAATACCAGCCCGCGCTGAAACAACAGATGCAGGCCGCGTTGCAGAAAGTCGCCGCAACCAAAGGCTTGTCCAAGGATGTGCAAGAGGTGGTGTTCAAGACTTTGGGTGAGGGAAATTAAAGGGGTAAGGCTCGGAATGGCACTATTGACTTGACCAGTAGGTAGGGTGGGTACGTTGTTGTGCCCACGCGGTCTGCGTCAATCATACCCTAGCACCGCATTTTCCATCGGATCAGACCAGCCATGCGCATAGCGATGAAATGTCGAATGCGGCCAATCAATCGCACGTTGTACACGCCCGTGTTTAACCGGGTTGAAATGAATACAATCGACATGGCGGGTAAAATTTATGCATCACGAATTTGGTGTTCCCAGAATCGCCGTTGCCAGATAGTCGATTCGCGATGTTTGAATTTTGATGCATTCACCCAGTCTGCACGACGATAATCTTCTCGGCAGGCCAAAGAAACCGCGCGCTTGATCATCATCCAACGGGTAGAAAAATCGGAATCACCGTCAGGCAATGTCCACACGCAATTTAGGGCGCCTCTAAAAATTCAATGTTCTAGGCAAGACAAGGCGCGAGTAAAAAATTGAACGCAGCATATATTTGATATGTAAGTGATAATTTTTTTCGAGTAACGCGGTATTGTGACGATGATTGGATTTTTAGAGGTGCCCTGTAAATGGTCAGGCAACAATACCCATGAATCAATGACGAAATGACGCGTTACACGCACCGTTTCGATTGAGGCACGCAATGCGTTACGAATTACTTCGTCACATAGAATCGACTGCCGCCGGTAAGCGACCACCGTAAAGAAATAGCTTGAGCCTGTAACCATTGCACGGCGATAACGTGACATTGCTGTTTACTCCAAAGTGACGAATCCGCGTGGGGAGAAAAACGAGAGTGGCTCTGTGCGTTATTTCACGGCTAATTTAAGTCGTCATTTAATGACTCTTTATATTCATCCAGAAAATGATAAAGCGAGCTATCTACAACTTTTACAGCACCATCCAATAAATGACAGCGCCCGCCTCCTGGTAAAATATTACATAAATCAACCAGGCTATCCAGATCGGCTTTTGAGCCTTGTCCCGTATCTATTTCACCTAACAACTGAGACATATAGTATGTACCCGTTTTACAAGCGGGGCATTGGCCACATGATTCTGCTGCAAAAAAATCAACATACTGCGCAACCCGTTTAACAATACCTGTCCCACGTGATACCACAATCATTGCACCTGTACCCAGAGCTGAACGTCTTTCTGAAACAGATTTAAAATCCAGATTAACATCCAGATCTTTTTCAGTCAGAATGGTATTTGATGGGCCGCCGGTAAATACTGCTTTCAGCTCCTTGCCTACCAACATACCCTGCCCATATTTAAATATGAGCTCCGTTAAAGGTGTGCCCATTGGCAATTCATACACACCGGGTGAAAGCACATCACCACTCAAGCAATATATTTTTGTGCCATTCGCTTCGCCTATGCCTAAATTTCGATACCATTGCACACCGTTACGCAAAATATGCGGGACGTTACATATGGTTTCTATATTATTTATCAGGGTAGGACGGCCATTTACACCTGAAGTAGTCGGACGCGTTTCTTTACCTCTTGGAAAAGGAAACTTGCCTTCGACTGCTTCAATGGCGGCTGTTTCTTCTCCGGCAATATAGTGTCCACTGCTGGCGACTATTGTGTATTTTAGGTTTAAGCCTTGCTGTAAAGCATTATTGTAAATTTCAGAATCTAGCCATTTTGCCAAGGCACTTTGCATAACTTCATGGCAGGATTTGAGGTTAGGATTAATATAAAAAACAACATTATTTATACCGCAAGCTAACGCTACAATTGTTGCGCCTTCAATCACCTGAAACGGCGTTTCTTCCAATAACACTCTATCTTTAAATGTACCTGGCTCATCTTCATTGCCATTACATATTAAATATTTTTCGGTATTTGTCTGATCAGCAATGGCTTGCCATTTTATATGTGTGGGAAAGCCGCTGCCGCCAAGACCAAGCAAACCTGCGTCTTTAATCTTGGAAATAATATCGGCAGGACGCTCCAAGGCATTTTTTAAACCTTGCCCACCCCAGCCATTTGCCCAGAGGTTATAGTCTGCACCCACTCTGCTATTTTTGTGCAACAGAACCTGATTAAGCACATTTTCCATCATTTACTCTTTTTATTTTTATGTAGCCCGGAATAGTCTGAATCTGTTTCAAACTTTGCATAAGCTGGAAATAAAATAGGACCTTTTGAGTCCATTGGCATATCGGCAAGCATCAACTCTCTGCGCAAACGACTTAAATGTTCAATAGAGATTTTTCTAAAGGGCTTTCTTGGTGAGTATTTGGCTGCATGGATGCCTGCTCTGCGACCGAAACTTATTATTTCCAGCAGTGAATTACCCATTAATCGGTTACGTCCATGAATGCCGCCGCTCACTTCACCGACACAATACAAGCCTGGAATATTTGTTTGTCCATGCTTGTCAATGATAACGCCACCATTCTGATAATGAAGTGTTGGATAAATAAGTAAGGGTTGCTTACGCGGGTCTATGCCGGACTTTTTGCCGATTTTAATTAATTTAGGAAATCGAGCATTAAAAATGCCAGGATTTTTAAGCTCTAAGCCAGGGGTATCAATCCAGATGCCTTGTATACCATTCCCTGCATCTACGCCCCGACCTTCTGCACATTCACGCATGATTGCCGCAGCGACTTTATCTCGCGGCTGTAACTCATCAACAAAGCGTTCTCCCTGAGCATTTAATAAGTATGCACCGGCAGATCTCACGCCTTCGGTAATTAACGTGCCTGATAAATGCTGCGGATACGCCAGGCCAGAGGGATGATACTGAAATGAATCAAGATCCCGCAGCTTCGCACCTAGCCTGTATGCTAAAACCAGCCCATCACCCGTTGCGCCGAAGTGGTTTGAGGTAGGAAAACCATTCAAATGCAAACGACCTATTCCACCCGTGGCAATGATCACCGACTTGGCTTTTACCAGCTTATAACGATTGTCCTCTAAAGAGGACAGCACAGCGCCTGTGCAATGGCCATCCTCATCGGACAACAACTCTACTGTAGGCACATAATCCAGCACCTCAATTTCAGTGCTGCGCACCGCCTCCTTTAGCACCCGCATCATTTCAAGACCGGTGTAATCCCTGAAATAGACCACTCGAGGAGCCGTGGTTCCACCAGCCTTTCGGGTAAGCAAATCACCATATTCATCCAGATCAAACTGCATGCCTTGCTGGATCAGCCAACGAATAACATCAGGCGCACTCATTACCATTTCAGCGACAAGTTTTTTATCTACCGGCCTGTCTGCACTGCGCAAAGTGTCATCATAATGCTGCTGTGGCGTATCATCTTTTTCTATAGAAACCTGCACACCCCCCTCAGCCATCACGGTATTACTGTCGCCTAAACGTAATTTAGTTGCGATAAGTACACGGGCGCCGGTCTCTGCAGCGGTGAGCGCGGCGGCACATCCGGCACCGCCACCGCCAATGATCAATATGTCTGTTTCAATGACTTGCGCACCTGCAAGGTCGGCCTCATCAATACGTGCATCAGCCTGTAACATCTCGGCTAATTGAATATGACAAATATCGCCCTTGTTCGGGCCAATCTTGAGTTGAACGCACGCGTCTTTGAAATAGTCCGGGTGATATTTTTCAAGCAACCCTTCATAGTTCACTTCAGGCAAAGGTCTTTCTGCGACAGCCTCATAGTTAGCTAATGCTTCCTGGTAAGAAATATTATTAGTCATATAATTTTTTATCTCTGCATCAGATGACGACTTTAAGCTCACCCTTGCGTAATCGCTCAAGCCTGTTTATTAAATTAGATGGACGTGTATGCAAGTGAGCAGTAACTCGACGAGAAAAAATGCCAACATGATTCGGGGCAATATTTTCAGGGCATGCGCTTTGGCAAAGGTCACACAGCACACATTCTGTAAAAAGATCACCGGCTTCTCTGAAACGTCCCTTGGCGGCAAGAATCACGCCTCTTTCGACATTGATCCCTTTGGGGCAAGTTGTATTGCAACCACCACAATGCCGACAATTTTCCGCTTCCGGAAAAATCGTATGGAAATTGTCCTGTACTTCCCATGAATTACGGATATCTTCTAGTTTGTAATGCTGCTGAGCAGGCGTTGGGAAAGCAAGGAAATTAACCTGCATGCCTTCTTCAATCAGCACCTGACAACCTAATTCAGTGGTTATGTTTTGAGAGTTTTGCCTGCGCACCAATACCCTGCAGGTGCCGCAAACACCCTCAAGGCAACCCACGCTTTTTATCCTGGGATAGCCCGCATGCCATAACGCCTGAATGACTGACAAATACTCTGGAGCGCTTATAGCTTTTCCATTAATAGTCGCATTTATTAAAGTTTCTGTAGTTTGGTTCATATTTTGACTGGCATATAGGTAAAAGTGTGTTCGTTTTTGTTGGCGCTGGCTTCGGATTGACCAGCAATGCTGGGCTAAAACTGACCAGATAGAAATTGTTGTATAGCGTACTACGCAGATCTAGATAAGTCGACAAAGACTGTAAGTGATTTTGACCTCCTGTTTGAGTTTATGTGATGCGATTTGGTGGGCCGCTAACAGTGAAGAGCACCCCTGAAAATCCAAATTTTGTCACACGCAAAGCGATGCGAATCTGGGGGCAATTGGATTTAAAAAAGCGTAAACTTGCCATTGGTTAAATCACACGGATCATAATTCAGTATGAGCAGGAAAGTCGTTATTCGCAATACCACCCATGAAGATGTAATTCCGTTGATCGAGTTGCAAAAGCACGTCTATCCGACTATCCCGCCCTGGCGTGAGGATCTGCTGCTGAATCAGCTGGAAGTGTTTCCTCAGGGGCAGTTCATCGCCGAGATCAATGGTGAGTTGGTTGGCGCGTCGAGTTCGTTCGTGGTGCTGTGGGATGAATGGCAGGTGGAACATACCTGGAAAGAGATCACCGCCCGTGGCAGCTTCAACACCCACAATCCCGAGGGTCGTACGCTGTATGCAGCCGAAGTGTTCGTACATCCGCACAAGCGCGGTGCGGGGATAGGGCATGCACTGTATAACGAGCGCCGGCGTCTGTGCCGTCGGCTTAACCTGAAACGAATATTGGCCTGCGGTCGTCTGCCGGGCTACCATCTTTATGCAGACCAGATGCCCGCCGAACTCTATGCGCAGAAGGTTGTGTGGGGCGATCTTCAGGATCCGGTGCTCAGCTTCCAGTTGCGCGAGGGATTTCAATACTGCGGTATCGTTGTCGGCTACATACCGGAAGATCAGGAGAGCCATGGTTATGCCGCCCTGATCGTGTGGCTCAACCCGCGTTACAATGCAAAGAAGCCTAGTCTCATCATGCAAGGAAAAGCCCCGTGAAAGTCCGCATCGCCGCCGTACAATATCTACTCCGCTCAATCAAAGACTGGGACGGTTTTGAAAATCAGGTTCGCTTCATGCTCAAGGCAGCCGCAGAATACAAGCCGAACTTTGTGATGCTGCCGGAGATTTTTACCAGCCAGCTGCTGTCATTCATGGATGCGGATACCGATATCAAGGCCGCTGTACGGCGCATGCACGACTTCACCCCGCGCTATCAGGATCTGATGATCGAAATGGCCAGAAAATACGGGTTTTACCTGATCGCCGGCAGCCACCCCAACCTGCGTGACGGCCTGCTCTACAACACCTCGTTCATGTTCTCACCGCAGGGCGAGATGTTCATGCAGGACAAAATCCACCGCACTCGCTGGGAGCGCGAAAAATGGGATACCTCGGCGGGGAGCAAGCTGCACCTTTTTCAAACTGAATATGGCGCGGTCAGTATCCTGATCTGCTATGACATCGAGTTCCCAGAATTGTCCAGGATGGTGTGCGAGGCGGGCGCGGATATTCTATTCGTGCCGTCATCCACTGACGACCGCCAGGGTTACTGGCGCGTACGCTACTGCGCCCATGCGCGCGCCATTGAGAACCAGGTCTACGTTGCGATGACCAGCACCGTGGGCAACCTAGCGGTGGAAGGTCTGGGGATGCATTACGGTCAAGCTTGTATCATGACGCCGTCTGATTTTCCGTTTTCGCGCGATGGCATTGCAGCGGAAGGCGTGACCAACATGGAACAGGTAGTGGTCGCAGATGTCGATCTCGATGCGCTGATGCAGAACCGCCTCAACGGCACGACTATCCCGCTCTACGACAAAATGCGCGAGGTGTATCTGAACCCTGTCGATATCGTTAAAACGCGGAGTAGCGCAACAAAATCTTGATAGGCTGACGCAGCCTGATGCTATGGGGCAAGCCGTTAAAATGCGGATGACTTTTGATCGGTGAACTTACACTGTAACTGGGGCTGGCCCTCTGCCAAGGTATTCCACCAGCCCCCTATTCTCTATAATTCTTTCAATTTACATGATAAACCTCCTTGTCGATATCCGGCAGTGGAGTAAACCCACCGCCGGGTGATGAAATTCAGGTAGCCTGCACTTCGATCCGGCGCGGCTGGGCATGCTCGGCCTTCGGAATGCGTAATTCCAGCACGCCATGTCGGAATCCTGCCGTTACCTTGTCTCCATCAAGTTCCCGCGACAGAGTGAATGCACGGCGGTAACGCGACAGATCCACTTCAGCGTGGATCGCCTCCATGTTCGGCGGGGAATTTATTTCCAGCTCGCCTTCCATAATTAGATTGTCGCCTTCCACATGGATGGACAACTTTTCTTTTGGTACGCCAGGTAAGTCGGCATACAGTGTAATGCCGGTTGCATCTTCGACTACCTGCACTGCAGGGCGCATGGCTGCATTCTCTTCACTCGCATTTTCACGTTTAACAACTTTCTCGCTCATGGCTTTCTCCTTTCTCATTGAACCGAAATCCGGCGCGATTGGGCAGCTTCCCTGCGCGCCACGCAGATGTGTAGCACGCCATCACGATAACTGGCTGTAGTCGAATTCAGCTCGATGTCGTCCGGCAGCGATACGACACGTCGGAAACGCCCGGTGAAATGTTCGCCAATATGTCTGGTCGCTCCCTCGGGCGGCACTATGTCTTTGCGCTCGCCACTGATGGTCAGCACGCCATTCTCGACTTGCACATCAAATTCCTCCGGTGTCATGCCAGGCGCAAAGGCATACACTTCAACCGACTTCGGTGTTGTGCCAACGTTCATGGCCGGATAGCCTGGAGCCGCACCGCGAATACTAGGGGAGCCGTCATAATCACGCTGCAACCGCTCCAGTTCCGCGAACAGATCGCGGGGAAAAATACCTCGATAATGCATGATGTCTCCTTTCAACGGGTTAATGCAGGCAGGATTGCCATACTCCACAATTTGTAGACACGAACATACAATTTCAAGTACTTGAAAATGGATAAATATGACCCATATACGGCGCCTCTGAAAATTCAAGTTTACGAGCAGCCGCTTCGCAGCTTACTGCTTATTTACCCCGTAGCCAGGCAAGACAAGGCGCAAGTAAGAAATTGAACACAGCATATATTTGACATGCAAGTGATCATTTTTTTCAAGTAACGCCGTATTGTGCCGAAGATTGGGTTTTTAGAAGTAACCTGTAAATGCTCAGGCGACTATACCCATGCATCAATGACGAAAGAACAAATTCACATGGGTTTACACCACGATTTTTGGTCATTTTGCGAATGATTTTCACCGTGTTTGACAACTGAGCCAGCTTTCCGTACCTTCAAAACTCATGGAAAAAGTGGTTTATTTTTCCTATACCCCTACGCTAACAAGGTCGATACCAATGGAACATGGATACCACCCGAAGAAATCGGGGAACCCGATAAATGCCTTTTCTGCGATCTTAATTCTTTATTTAGCTATCGCCAGCTCTGCCACTGTGGCGGCGCCATTATCCGTCGGCTCTACTGCTGTGGCGGCGCCATTATCGAGTCTTGGCAACCGCGTCTGGTTTGATACCAACAATAATGCCTTACTTGATAGTGGGGAAATTGGGCTTAATGGGGTCGTCGTTGAGCTCTTCCTGGATACAGGCGCAGGTATTGACCCTTCATCCGATACACCTTATCTGGTAACCACAACCAGCAACGATCTCACCAGCGGTGACGCCGGATACTATCTCTTTGATGATTTATCTGACGGTGATTACATTGTTCGTATTGCGCCATCAAACTTTGGTCCAGGCGGCGTATTGGTCGATGGGCTCGGTTCGCCCTTTTCCAGCAGTGAAAGTGGCGGTGCGACTGAAGCCACTTACCTGTTGGATAATCAACAAGACAATAACGATAACGGTATTGACGAAAACCTGCCGCAGAATAACGGTATTGTTAGTAACGTTATCCAGCTAACTGGCGCAACCGAACCCGATGGCGATATGACGATCGATTTCGGTCTCTATGCACCTGCTATGAGCATCGGAAATCGGATCTGGTTTGACTCCAACCACAACGGCCTTCTCGACACTCCCGGTGACGACAATCCGGCAGCACCCGGGAACCCCGGGATCGGCGGCGTCACTGTACTTCTCTATAATGCCGGCAACGATGGAAAACCCGTGGGGCAGCCAATCGCTCGAGACATTTTCTCCAGTTCAGGCTACTACCTGTTCGATCTCCTGGATACTGACGCCGCGTCGGCAACGGACGATGGAGATGGGCTCGGCGGAATAATATTCCCCGGGAATTACGTTGTTGTATTACCGCCAGAGAATTTCGGCAGCGGTGGCGCACTAGAATTTCATCTGCCCACCCGCTTCAATATTGACAATACCACAGGCGTGGAAGCCGTCTATCCAGCGTCCGGCGACGACGGCAACAGCAACGGTACGGCAAGTGCAAGCTATGGTGTCATCAGCCCTCAAGTATCGCTCGTGACAAGTAATGAGCGAGACGATGAATCGACTGGTTTGGAGCCGGGAATCGGAGATGGCGGCAACAACATTCAGCCCAGCAACAGCGACCTTAGCATCGACTTTGGTTTCTATATTCCCATGAGCATTGGCAACTTTGTGTGGGTTGATACCAATAATAACGGCCTGTATGAGAGTGCTAGCGAGAGCCCGGTGAATGACGGGACCTTACTCAGCCTTTATCAGGCAGACGGCGCCACACCTGTTGATGATCCTGCCAATCCAGGTACGCCGTACCAAACCGTAACAAGCAACGGTTATTACCTGTTCGAAGGTCTGCCTCAGGGCGACTATGTGGTTAGAGTAGACCTCCTGAACTTTCTCCCGGCAGGGTTATTGGCAGGCTACTTAAGCAGTGATGCTCTCGGGGCTGGGTTCCAGGACAATAGCGACACTGACTCGAACGACAATGGCTTTGATGACGCTCCAACTACTGCTGGAATAAAAAGTGGGGTGATAGCACTGACTTACAGTACCCAGCCCGTGTCCGAAACTGTCAGTGGGAATCCGGCTGATGGCCCGGATGGGTATGGCAATCTGGGTGAGCAGGACATTAACAGCAACCTGACCATCGACTTTGGTGTCTATTTACCTCCCACAGGAAACGCTGTACTCATCATCGCTAAGACACCCGACAACGGCACTATCACCGCCAATGATGATGCCGAGTTCACCATCACAGTAGAAAATACCGGCTCGCAAGCGGCGATCAATGCGACTCTCAGTGACCAACTTCCCGCTCCCGCGGCGACTCCCTGGATTGTAAGCGAACAACCCGACAGCGGAGCCTGCTCTGTTGACGGTAACAACCTGCTAACCTGCAATTTTGGCGATATCGGTGTGGGTGTAGTAAAAACGCTCAAAGTTAGCACCACCACGTCCCATAACCAATGTGGCAACTATGAAAATATCGCAGCAAGAGCGACTGCTGACAATGCATCACCAGTGATAGACGGTGGCAAAATTAACTGCCAAGTAACGACCACAACACCGCATGCTATCCCGAGTGGGAGTACAGCATTCTGGGCAATGACTGGGGTATTGCTGGGCTTACTGGCGATGGTGGAGTTGAGGCGGCGACGGGTATAGGCGAAACATTGGCGGAGGTGCAGTGACCACCTGATTGCTTCCACACCTACGGGTGGCGAATGCTGTTCTCCGCGTCTATGAATTAAGTAGGGTGGACACGGTTTTGTGCCCACGCAGTTTGCTTAGCGGTGAAATGTCGAATGAGGCCAATCAACCGCACGTTGTACATGCCCGTGTTTAACCAGGTGGAAATGAAATGTAGTCAACATGGCGGGCAAAATCATTTTCATCTCGAATTTGGTGTTCCCAGAATCGCCGTTGCCAGATCGGTAGGTTCGGCTGAAACCCACTTAACTTAGTGGCATTCAGCTTTGACCTCTTAGTTCCGTTAGGTATTTGCTCCCCCTTTCGACACCCATTCTCCCAGCAGAGCGCCACACCCTGATGCCAGTGCGATGAATGGGGCAGAAAGCAACATAGCGAAGAAAGTACTCTCGATGCCAATAAAGTCTCCGAAACCAAACGTTCCTGCAATGTAACCTCCAATACTCACGACGAGGATGGCCGGAATAAAGGTAGTAGCGCCAACTTTAAACTTGTTAC
Source organism: Candidatus Nitrotoga sp. M5 (assembly GCF_927904885.1). GTDB lineage: Bacteria > Pseudomonadota > Gammaproteobacteria > Burkholderiales > Gallionellaceae > Nitrotoga. The sequence goes on along the minus strand of NZ_CAKMNW010000023.1, from coordinate 73,117 downwards.
GTGGCGCAAGGAATGCTGCCACGGCAGCGCCAATTAGCGGGATACACCAGCCCAAGAACATGACGAACTCATTGCACACAAAACCGATGACTACGTAGTAAACAACGATGCCGAGTATCAAGGCTCCAGTTGCAGAAAGAAAAGCTCTCAACATGTGCATGCCTAACGTTTTTTATCATTGGCAAAATAGGGCGGAGGAGTCAAGTAGCGTGGGCACGTCTTTGTGCCCACGCAAACAGCGTCAATCATATCCCATCACGCACATAGCGGTGAAATGTCGAATCCACGTGGCCACACATACATGCTCACCCTATATGGCTTCGGCAAATCTGTTTTAACCATTCATAGCCATTTTTTCTGAGGGGTAAATTGTTATTTCTCAATATCTTGCAATGCAATTCAACGCTTGATATGGGGAATTTTTGTACCTTCAATGCTTACGCTCGCCATGAGTCCCTGCATGTCAAATATGAAAGCATAGGCGTCATCTTTTAATGTTGTTGTGGAAACATTCTTAGCGACTCCTTCATTCATCACAACTACAGACGGTCCTACACCCACTTCCCAGCCCTTCGATTTCTCTAGATAATTTATGGCCTTATCGTTCATGAGAAACAAAACGTAACCATACGATTGTGCACCTGCCTGCAAACCCCAAGATACTCCTACCGAATTATAATATCCTGCAACAGAGCCATTTTTCATTAAGACCCCTTCACCATAGCTCCCTCCAAATACAAGTCCGGCTTTGACAATTTTGGGGAACACTAATACGGCCTTCGCCATTTTTGAAAAATCTGCTGCAACAGGATTGGACTTGATTAAACTTTGAAGTGCTTGAGTAGCCTCTTTGTTCAAGTCTTCCGCGGATTCAGCGGCATGGCTACTAGCTGTAGTTAATGAGAACATTACGACAGTCATGAGAAATAATCTGTGAAAAATTAGCTGGGCTTTCATCATCAATTATCTCCTTAAAAATTAATTTTAAAAAAGTCGGTTGCAATCAATAGTGCTAAATAATAAGCGAATTCATAATTGTAAGATTCACAAAGAACAAATCAGGCTCGATACTTATTGAACGATGGACGAATTTGGCAAGTTATTCTGTGCGCTAGCGCACTCTTCAGGCAGCGTCAATCATACCCTTCAGCACCGCACTTTCCATCGCAAAAGCCAAGTCATACGCATATTTTCCATCACGCACATGGCAAAGAGAATGAGGCCAATCAACCGCACGTTGTACATGCCCATGTTTAACCGGGTTGAAATGAATGTAATCGACATGGCGGGCAAAATCATTTTCATCACGAATTTGGTTTTCACGGAACCGCCGTTGCCAGCTCGGTAGGTTCGGCTGAATAAAATGAAGCCCAACATAACAGGAGGTGAATCAACTGATGCGTTACCAACGTAACGATTTAACGTAAGTCACATAAGGCCGGAGGCTCGCGGCGACTGATAAATGACAAGGGTATTCGTACCTGCCACCTAGCCAAGCGTGAGTGAGTTGTTGGGCTGTCTACTCCAAAATGACGAGAAGGATAGCAACCAAACATTATTTAAATGACTTTGACCCGAATGCCACTAAGTTAAGCCTTTTTAGCATGATTTGACTATTGTTAAATCCGCGTCAATGCTGACTTAACTTATTGTTTTAGCTATGCTGAAGCCCCATAATTTAGTGGCATTCGGCTTTGACCACTTTATTCGACCCCTTTATTCCATCAAGAATGGCAGGTTGAGCAGAAGAGGTTGCTGGAATGGTAACTATTTGCGGTGGAAGTTGGAGTTTCACGCGGAACAGAACCCGACGGCGCCGCTACGATCAGAGAGATATTTCCATAACAAGCAGATTCACAGCAGCCTCGCCGGGCTTGTCCAACAAACGGTTCAGATTGCGGCTCGCTTCGCGATCACAATCTAACCTTAATCAGTTAGCCCGTATTTGCATTTGTAGCACCACGCTGAGCGGTGTTGAGTAATCTCCCAAGGTCGTCCGGTGCACTCCACGAAAAGAACGAACCATCGAAATCGGAAGAGTAGTCATTGAGTACTGAGCCCATCACATCCCCTGCGGCCTCAATATCACCCCAAGTGATTTCAGCCTCACTTTGTAAACGCGACCTATCGTCGAAATATTGCCTATCAAAGTGGCCATGAAACTTGTCTCGGCGAAGCTTAATGCTTGGCAAGACAACGAGTGATCTAATTTTTTCGCGATCGGAATTTATTGAATCCAAAGTGATTGGTTTGCGATCTTTGAGCATCCAATAATCGTCAGAGTATGACCTTCGGCGTTGTAGTTCCTTAACTGAAAGCCACTCTCTGTTGTATTCGATAAACGTTAAAAAATGAAAGAGGCCCCTTTCGCCTTTTTCGTCAAAGAGCTTATGTGCCCACAAGATGACAATGTTAAAAAGAGCCTCTTCCGTTACATGAAAGAAACCTGGTGCAAGATTGATCTCGTGTAAGTGATCATATTTGTGATCGGAGATCTGTCGAAGAACCGAAACGCTGTCTCGGAAACAATGAATTTCCTTTCTCAAGTGCTCACGATATTGGGCGAACTCTTGCTCGAAAGCTGGGCAGGCGAGTTTCATGTGGGCTAACGTTTGACATGAGCGGCAGCCAACGGCGCCACCGACCTTGACGGAGCGAGCCAGTGTGCCCTGCCGTTGGATGTCCGCTCGATGGAAGGGTTAGGCATCTCTGTGCCCGGTGGATGTGCCCTTTGGCTGCTTCGAATTAGTTACTGTTGACTTTCGTCGCTTCTTCTTGACTCGAGGAGTGGGAATTTCGCGTAACGCCAAATATAAATGCCCGGTCGCAAGGCTGTCATCTTGAGCGCGGTGAGAACGGGCAGCTGGTAGTCCAAGGTGTTCTACAAGAGTTGCCAAGCGATGGCTAGACAGTTCAGGTAATTTTCGTCGGGCGATGGGCAGTGTATCGAGTATTCGACTCGGCGTAGGATAGTTAAAGTATTTCAAGTATCTTCCAATGAATCGCATGTCGGATGATGCATTGTGGAACACCAGCCGATGACTGGATATGAATGCCACGAAGTCTCGAATAACTAACTCAGGATGGGGAGCTTCCGAGATCATGGACTGAGTGATTCCGGTCAGTCGAGTAATCGCCGCCGGGATGACCTTCTTGCTGCGAACCAGCGAACAGAAGATCTCATCAACCTCGCCATCAGCGAACTTCACTGCGGCAATTTCGATAATCGAATCATCATTGGATAGTCCCGTAGTTTCTACGTCAACTGCCACGAACCGGGACGTTGCAGGCCTGCGCTTAATTGGAAATGACCGAGTGACCTGGAAGTCTGGATGCTGCTTGTTGTGGCACGGATGGCACAAAGTAGCAAGATTGGAGTCAGCGTTGGTACCACAGCGAGACAGCGGTAGAACATGGTGAACGTGAAGTTCCCCCTGGGCGAAGCCGCGTAGGCAACAAACACACCGATAGCTGTCGCGAGCGCGAATTTTCCTTTTCTGTACTTCGTATTCGAGCGGCTCGGGTCTTGCCAGCGCGGTTCGTTCAAAATTGATCAGGCCAACCAAGAATGCTCGGATGAGCCTTATCTCTTTAGACTTTGTTGGTTTGTCACTTTTGGCGTCATCTAGAAGTTGCTGAATCTCTTGTTCGACAATCGCGGGAATTCGAGTCACACTCGATTCGGCTGCACGAATCTTGGCGTCAATCTCTTGTTGTTTGAGCGCGTGATTTGCGATCGCCTCGCGGTACACAGCTAGCACTTCGTCTCTGCGACGTGCTACAACGTTTGCTATTTCTTCACGACGCCTTGTATCGTCAACCATCGATCTGTAAATCGACTGGAAGATGCCTTCGCCGCGTCTCACTGCTCCCTCTGCGTACGCATTGACGGCATCAAGCGCAGCGGCGGGCAGTTGTGGTGGCGTTGTCCGGAGGCCGCGAAGGCAGGCAAACTCTCTCTCGGTGGACTCCGTGTGCCGGGAAGTCGCTGAACTGCGTCGCTCACCAACAATCGTCGCCGGAGATATCTCCGAGCTCGACAGTTCGGTCACGCACCATTGGCAGATTGCCAATTGTTCGGTATGGAAGCGAATGCGCCGCTTCGGGTTGCAGCAAATTTGGCAGAGTGGCTGCATGGTCGGTGATTGAGATGCCTAACGCTCAGGTTGTGGAGCGCAAGGCGCGAAGCGGTGCAGCGTCCCAACGAACCACTTGTTAGCCTTCATTCTCGCCAATATCTTCGGCATACTGCGGGGCACCAATACCGTTCCATCCGGTATTAATTGATGCATTACAAACAGAACATACAAAATGGACTCTTTCACCCTTTTTTTGGTTAGTATTCAAGACTGATTTACTTTTTTGTTGAAAACAGTTTGGGCAGAGCCAATGAGGCTCATCTCCATTTGCGTGTGATTTCTTTAGGTGGTAAACGGAAACCGGTTGTCCAGGCCATGGCGACATTAATTGATATCGTGTCTTTTCAGATTCCCATTCACTAGACTGTGCAATTTGATCTTCCAGCTCTCTAACTTTATCTATAAGCCTTTGGCGCTCATCGTTAACTGCGAAGATGGCTTGCTGAGCTTCAATTAGCTTCGAGTTTAATTCTATAGAGAGTGCCGAAAGCTCTGCGTGATTGTGTAAAGAGGCTATTCCTTTAGTAATGTCTAAAGCGCCCTTAAGCGCAGTAGTGATTGCGGTAATGCTAGATATATCCATATTCTCCTCTCGATTCGGATTTGAAGGCTAACGTAAAGTAGAAACCCGAAAAAATGCCGATAAAGGCCCCTGTTAGGTGCACAAACTGGCGCTTATTTGATAATTCACTGTTTTAATTGAATGCAAAACCTGCATCACACCCGAATTTGAGTTGTAAATACACCATTTCATTTTTGTCATACACCATCTTCATTTTCCCAGTTCAACTAACGGCAGCTTTAGATACATCTCCTGACGTGCAACAACACAAAACAAAACACTACTCCAAGTTCTGTATCTGCTCACGCATCTGTTCAATCAGTAGCTTCATTTCCATGGATGCACGCGATACTTCTGCATCGACGGACTTTGAGCCTAGCGTGTTCGCCTCGCGGTGTAGTTCCTGCATCAGAAAATCCAGACGCTTGCCCACTGCCCCACCTTTGGCTAGCACTCGCTTCATTTCTACCAAGTGCGTTTGCAGACGCGACAATTCTTCATCCACATCAATTTTGCTGGCGAACAAGGTAATTTCCTGCCGCACGCGTTCATCATCGCCTGCTTGCAGCGCTAAGCGTAAACGCGCGGCCAGTTTTTCTTCATATGCCGCAATTGCTGTTGGGATGCGCGGTGCGACCAGGGTGCATAAAGTTTCGATTTGCTCTATGCGCTGTAACAGAAAGTCTTGTAATTTGTCGCCTTCGCGGCCACGTGCTGCGGTGAATTCGTTCAGCACTTGATTCAGTAGTTCGGGCACCACGGTTTGCAGTGTGTCGGTCGGCAGAGCGGCGCTTAGCAGCACGCCATTCCAACGCAATACATCGGCGACACTCAAGCCATCTGCTTTTGGCAAGATGGTCTGCACTTCGTCGTTCCATTGTGCCAGCTGTTGTACCAGAGGCTGATTGAGCTGGGCCGGATTTTGTACGGAGGGTCGTGAGGCGAAACCAATACGGCATTCCACTTTGCCGCGCGTCAGTTTCGCTGCGAGGATCTCGCGCAACATGGGCTCCAGCATACGTAGCTCGTCTGGCATACGTAACTGGAGGTCTAAGTAACGGTGATTGACTGCACGCAGTTCCACTGCAAGCGATCCGCTGTCGAGTTCTGTTGCGGCAGTGGCAAAACCGGTCATGCTAAAAATCATTGGGACTCCAGATAATATAGTTTGAATAATTGCCCAATCCAGTTCCAACGTTAATCAAGGCCATGATTTATTTATGTCTTGCAACGCATTTTTTTGAAATATGACTTGGGCTACAGCGTGTGCATTATATGATGATTGCATGGTGTGAATTTTGATATATACCGTTTAAAACGCATCTGCAGTAGTCGCGCGGGACTAATTCTGATGACTGCGGTGGCGCAAGTTATAATGCGTGCCATTTTATTTACAGGATTATGTTATGCGTCCCAGCCAGCGGCAATCAGATCAGCTTCGTTCCATTTTCATCACACGTCATTACACCAAGCATGCCGAGGGTTCGGTGTTAATCGAATGCGGCGACACGAAAGTAATTTGCACCGCAAGTGTGGAAGAACGTGTGCCGCCACATAAAAAGGGCTCTGGTGAAGGGTGGGTTACGGCGGAATATGGCATGTTGCCACGCTCTACCGGAAGCCGCATGGCGCGCGAAGCGGCCAAGGGCAAACAGTCTGGACGGACGCAGGAAATCCAGCGTTTGATCGGACGCAGTTTGCGTTCTGTAGTGGATTTGAAACTATTGGGCGAGCGCACCATCCAAGTCGATTGCGACGTGATTCAGGCTGATGGCGGCACGCGTACTGCCAGTATTACTGGTGCTTTTGTCGCCTTGCACGATGCCGTTAGTGGATTGATTAAGCAAGGGTTAATTCAAGAGAGCGCATTACGCGATTTCGTCGCTGCAATTTCGGTGGGTATGTATCAAGGTATGCCAGTGCTTGATCTTGATTACGCCGAAGATGCTGCATGTGATACCGATATGAATGTGGTGATGACCAGTGCGGGCCATTTTATAGAGGTGCAGGGTACGGCAGAGGGCCATGCTTTCAGCCGTGTTGAGATGGATGCCATGCTCGATTTAGCGCAGTCTGGCATCACAAAATTAATTGAGATACAGCGCACGGCGCTGGGGAAGTAGCTCACCATGCATAAGCTAGTTATCGCCTCCAACAATCCGGGCAAGTTACGCGAGTTGCAGTTAACGCTTGCGTCACTCCCCATTGAGATACTTACGCAGGCGCAACTTGGCATTGAAGAGGCTGAAGAGCCTCACGGCACTTTCATTGAGAACGCGCTGGCCAAGGCGCGTCAGGTCAGCCGTATCAGTGGCCTGCCCGCATTGGCGGATGACTCTGGAATATGCGTCGATGCTTTGAACGGCGCACCAGGTGTGCAGTCTGCGCGTTATGCGGGCGATCCGAAATCAGATTCACGTAACAATGAAAAGTTATTGCAAGCGATGAACGGCATGGAGGACCGGCGAGCGCATTATTATTGTGTACTCGTGCTGGTGCGACATGCTGATGATCCGCAGCCACTGATTGCAGAAGGCGAATGGCATGGCGAAATTGCTCAGCAGATGCTCGGGGAAGAAGGGTTTGGTTACGACCCGCTGTTCTGGTTGCCGCAGCTCAACAAGATGAGTGCAGAATTAAGCCGTGACGACAAAGCACAGATCAGCCACCGTGCGCAGGCATTGGAGATTCTGCTACAAAAGCTCCGACTAGAGGAGCCTTGAGAATGCTGGCGTTGCGGGAAGCTCTCAGTTATTTAAGCCGCGCGCAGTAGCAGGCGGAGTCGTTCGCGCTGTCATTTCTAATGGCAGTACTTATCCGCATTTTTCCAGATGCTGTTGGCGGTAATCCTCGGCGTGGCCAGTGGTGCCAGTGCATACTTCCGGATAAGTTGGATTGACCGTATTGACGCCAGTCTATCTAACGCTCGTTTCATGCACGTTTGGCGTCTGCCGAAATGCGGCTTCGCCGCCCCAGCAACACCCTGCTGCAAAAGTTGACTGTTCCATATTTTCTGCTCTCCGTTGGTACAATCGCACCCATGAATATTCAACTTTCACACCCACTCAACTCCACCACGCAAACGGTCAGTTTTAAAGCTTTACCGCCATTGTCTTTGTACATCCATATTCCGTGGTGTGTGCGTAAATGTCCTTATTGTGATTTTAATTCGCATGAGGTGCGCGAGTCTCTGCCAGAGCAGGAATATGTGGCTGCGTTAGTGCGCGATCTGGAGCTGGCTCTGCCGCAAATATGGGGACGCAAGGTATACACCGTATTCATCGGTGGCGGCACGCCCAGCCTGCTTTCTGCTCAGGCGATGGATAAAATTCTCACTTCAGTACGTATGTTGTTGCCGCTGGATCATGGCGCGGAAATTACGCTGGAAGCCAATCCAGGCACAGTAGAGGCAAGCAAGTTTGCCGGCTTTCGTGATGCAGGCATCAATCGGCTATCGCTCGGTATTCAGAGTTTTAACGATACTCATCTTAAGGCGCTGGGGCGTATCCACGATGCGTCCGAGGCGCGGCGGGCGGTAGAAATCGCACAGCATCATTTTGACAACATTAATCTGGATTTAATGTACGGCTTGCCGCAGCAAACGCAGGCGGAAGCGTTGCAGGATGTGCATGCCGCGCTGGAATTTGCACCGCAACATTTGTCCTGCTACAACCTCACCCTGGAACCAAATACACTTTTCCACCGTTATCCACCCGCCTTGCCGGACGATGATTTGTGTAGTGCCATGCAGCAGGATATTGAACAAATACTTAGTAAGCATGGCTATCAACATTACGAAACTTCGGCTTTTGCACAACCCAAAAAACAGTCACGTCATAACCTGAATTACTGGCAATTTGGTGATTATCTGGGCATAGGCGCAGGCGCGCACAGCAAGCTGAGTTTTCCGGACAAGGTGCTGCGACAAGTTCGTTATAAACAACCGCAGGCCTATCTGAAACAGGTCACGCAGGATTTGCCGGTGCAGTCCGAAGAGTCTGTGAAGCGCGAGGATTTACCGTTTGAATTCATGATGAATGCGTTGCGTTTGAATCAAGGTTTTGCTGATACGCTATTTGCCGAGCGCACCAGCTTGTCTTTGCTGCTGATCCGCCGCGAATTGGAGGAGGCCGAGCAACGCGGCCTGCTTGAGCGTGACCTGCAACGCATCGCACCGACCGCGTTGGGACGGCGTTTTTTGAATGATTTACTGCAGGTTTTTTTGCGCAAGTAAGATTTTGTGGAATTGCCAGCCCAGGGATTTTTATTAAACCAAGATAATCCATTAGACCTGATTCGCGCGATGACTTCGCATTTCCCCCCTCTGAAAAAGGGGGGCTAGGGGGGATTTGAGCATTGCAGGGACACAAAAATCCCCCTTTGCCCCCTCGCAAGCTCTCCCCTTTTTCAAAGGGGGAGGCTGGTTAAATTGCCTAATGGATTATCCGGGTTAGCGCTTCTTGAACACCAAATCCCAAACGCCATGACCCAGACGCAGCCCGCGTTGTTCAAATTTAGTAAGCGGGCGATACGCCGGGCGCGGCGCATAATCAGCCACAGTATTTTCCAGTAATTTTTCGCTGCTCAATACTTCAAGTACCTGTTCAGCATAATTCTGCCAATCAGTAGCAACATGGATATACCCACCCGGTTTGATTTTCTTCACCAGTTGAGCCACAAACGCAGACTGAATCAGGCGACGCTTGTTGTGGCGCGCCTTGTGCCAAGGGTCGGGGAAAAAAATATGGACACCGTCCAGCACGTTATCGGCCAGCATGTCACGCAGCACTTCAACTGCATCATGCTGGATGATACGAATATTTTTCAATCCCAACGTTTCAATCTGTTTGAGCAAACAACCTACACCCGGCGTGTGTACCTCAATGGCAAGATAATCATTTTGCGGATGTGACTCGGCAATGGCAGCAGTGGTCTCGCCCATGCCGAAGCCGATCTCAAGGATTTTAGTCGCAGCTCTGCCAAAGCTATTTTCCAAATCCAGCGGTTGAGCAAGGTAGGGGATGCCATAAATCGGCAGGAGCTCGTCGAGGCAACGCTGTTGCCCATTTGAGGTACGCCCTTGACGCAGCACATAACTGCGAATGTGCGGGGAGCGCTGCGGTATCAACTTATTAATCCACTGGTAGGTGAGCTGGGCGAAGCGCTATACAGCTTCTTTGGCATGCGCCCGGCCAGAAAGGCCATGCGGCCAGCATCCACGGCCAACTTCATGGCAGAGGCCATCAATACCGGCTGCTGTGCGGCAGCAATGGCGGTATTCATTAATACACCATGACAACCGAGCTCCATGGCGATGGCAGCGTCTGAAGCAGTGCCCACTCCTGCATCTACAATAACGGGTACCTGCACGCGATCCATGATGAGCTCCAAATTCCACGGATTGAGGATACCCATGCCGGAGCCGATCAGCGAAGCCAGCGGCATAATGGCGACACAGCCGATATCTTCCAGTTGCTTAGCAATGATGGGATCATCCGAGGTATACACCATCACTTGAAAGCCATCCGCCACCAGGGTTTTTGCGGCAGCGAGGGTCTCCACTACATTCGGATAAAGTGATTGCGGATCACCCAGCACTTCAAGCTTGACCAGACTATGCCCGTTCAGCAGCTCGCGTGCGAGCCGCAGAGTACGCACGGCGTCGTCTGCGCTGTAACACCCCGCCGTGTTGGGTAGCAGGGTATATTTCGATGGCGGAAGAACGTCCAGCAAATTCGGCTCGTTCGGATTTTGCCCGATGTTGCTGCGACGAATGGCAATGGTGATGATCTCAGCGCCGCTGGCCTCCACCGCCGCCTGTGTTTCGGCAAAGTCTTTGTATTTGCCGGTGCCGATTAACAAGCGCGAGTTATAGCTTTTGCCCGCGATGAGCAGTGTGTCTTTGTTCATTAAATGTGTTCCGAAATTAACCGCCACCGACGGCGACCACAATTTCAAGTTGGTCGCCATCTGCCAGCAGTTGTTGGTTGAATTGTCCGCGCGGCAAGATTTCACCATTGCGCTCCAGCGCAATACGCTTGCCCGTCAGTTGCATCTGTTCGAGGAGCGTAGCGACGGAAATAGAATTATCGAATTGGCGAACTTCGCCGTTAATTGAGATTGATATCACTTTCAAGTTTTGGTCGTGTGAGGTAGCATCCATTTTACATGCGGGCGTCGTATAATGGTAATACCCTAGCTTCCCAAGCTAGCGCCGTGGGTTCGATTCCCATCGCCCGCTCCACCTTCCTGTTTTTTACCATCCCTCTCTAGTTCATATAATCCACTGCAGCTTCTGTAAGATCAGGCTTTATTGCTTTACGCAGTCCATTCGTGTCTATCCGATGGTGCGCATAAACTTCCGACTCACTCCAAAAAAGACAGTCAAGTATTTCCCTCTCAAGACTCACTTGATCATCAATCCATATTACTATTGCTCATTCTGACAGGTAACCTTAAAACATATATTAAGAATTCAATCTGTTTGGTTTGCCGAGTAACTTAAACAGCCTGGTGATTACATAGGCTCTTGTGCAACTGCAGTGATACTAAATCCGAATGGCAAACAAAGAAGCCACAGCCCGCATCAAGATCAACAAGCTGCTCGAAGCGGCTGGCTGGCGCTTTTTCGCCGTAGGTAAATTACCCGCAAATATCCAGCTTGAACCCGGCGTCACGATCAAGACACCAGACCTTGATGCCTTCGGTGAAAATTTTGAGAAATCCTCCAAGGGATTTATTGATTTCCTTTTGCTTAACGAAAAAGGTTTTCCCTTCATCGTTCTCGAAGCCAAGTCAGAAGACAAAAATCCGCTCGATGGCAAAGAACAGGCGCGCAAATATGCCACCGCCCAGAACTGCCGCTTTGTCATTCTTTCTAACGGCAACCTGCATTACTTCTGGGATCTGGAGCGCGGCAACCCCTACTTAATCACCAACTTCCCGTCACCCGCATCGGTGATGGGTTATCAGAAAACCGCTCCCGACCTCGAGCGCCTGATCGAAGAAACGGTTTGCGACGATTATGTTGCACTTACGCAGCGTCCCGGCTATGCAGCCGAAGCTGCATGGAAAAACGAAGCAGAGCGCGATGGCTTCATCGCCGCCAACAGCCTGCGTTTCCTCCGTCCCTATCAAAAGAAAGCCATAACCGCGCTGCAACGCGCCATCAAAGCCGGTAAAGAGCGATTTCTCTTCGAAATGGCTACAGGCACGGGCAAGACGCTTACCGCTGCCGCTGTTATCAAACTCTTCTTGCGCACCGACAATGCGCAGCGCGTGCTCTTCCTCGTGGATCGTCTGGAACTGGAGGAGCAAGCCTGGAAAGCTTTCAAAAAGGGACTCGCCAACGATTACAAAACTGTCATCTACAAAGATAATCGCGACGACTGGCGACACGCCGAGATCGTGGTCACCACTGTCCAGTCGCTGCTGTTCAACAACAAATATCAGCAACTCTTCTCGCCGACCGATTTTGATCTGGTTATCTCCGATGAAGCCCATCGTTCGATTGGCGGCAATGCCCGCGCCGTCTTCGATTACTTTATCGGCTACAAACTTGGCCTTACCGCCACACCGCGTGACTACCTGAAGAAATTCGATAAAACGAAACCCAACACAAAAGACCCGCGCGAACTAGAGCGCCGTTTATTGCTCGACACCTACCGCACTTTCGGCTGCGAAGATGGCCAGCCCACTTACCGCTATTCCCTGCTCGATGGCGTAAAGGACGGCTACCTGATCAATCCGACAGTCGTGGATGCACGCAGCGAAGTTACCACACAGCTACTGTCGGAAGATGGGTTTGTCGTCGACTTCAAGGATGATCAGGGCGAAGACCAGAAAGAAACGTTCAGTCAACGCGAATTTGAGAAGCGCTTTTTCTCCGATGCCACCAACCAGCTTTTCTGCAAAACATTTCTGGAACACGCGCACCGCGACCCCATCAGCGGCGAAGTCGGCAAATCCATTATCTTTGCCGTGAGTCAGCATCATGCCGCCAAACTGACGCAAATTTTGAACCTGATGGCGGACGTGATGTTCCCCGGCAAATACCAGTCCGATTTTGCCGTGCAAGTCACCTCGCAAATTACCGATGCCCAGCAATTCACCATCAACTTCACCAACAACAAGCTGCTCGGTTCGGGCAACTTCCTGCCTGCCTACAAAACCAGCAAGGCGCGTATCTGTGTCACGGTCGGCATGATGACCACGGGCTACGATTGCCCTGACCTGCTCAATCTGGGTTTGTTCCGGCCCATCTTCTCACCCACCGATTTCATTCAGATCAAAGGGCGTGGCACGCGCAAGCACAATTTCCTCGAAGAGCTGCACGATAAAGATCACAAGGAAAGCATCGAGGATGTGTGCAAGACCTCCTACAAGCTGTTCGACTTTTTCGCCAACTGCGAATACTTCGAGGAGGAATTTAATTACGACGAAATCCTCAAGCTGCCAAAACTCAAAGGTAAGGGCAGCGAGGACACGGGCGGTGGTGAGATCAGCGAAATAGAAAGCTACGAACACCTCGGCGGCGATATCGTCGACTCGCTCAAAGTTGAACAAATTACTGCCGAGGGCATGAAAATAGACCGCATGTTTTACGAGAAATTCGAGGACGCTGTACTCGAGGATGCCACTATAGCTGCAGCCGTCGAGGCAGGACAGTGGGATAAGGTGATCGATTACGTCAACCGTGAAGTCTTCGACAAGCCTGCCGAGTATTACAATCTCGACAAGCTGCGCAAAGCCGCAGCCGTGGATCGCCGCCTTGGGCTGCGTGAAATTCTTGAAAAGATATTCGGCATGATCCCGCGCTTCAAATCCAAAGACGAACTGCTGGAAGAAGAATTCTCGAAATTTGTCGCCGACTACAAACCACAGGAAGCAGAGGCCATGCCCGCGCTCAAGAATTACTTCAAAGCCTACGCTACCAGCGAGGCGCTGCGTAACATCATCGAGAACGAGGAATACACCGACCTCGCGACCAACCCGTTTTTTTCGACCCGAGATTTCAAAGCCGTGCCCAAACAATACCGCGCGCTCATCCCGAATTACATCAAAGACTACGTGCCCTTGAATCAGTTCACAGCCTGAGCCATGACACTGACTATGCGTCGATTTAATTACGGCGAATCTACCAAATTTAAAGGCTATGTCGCAGTTAGTTGTTGAAATTGATTTGTGACATTACTTGATTTCCAGTTAATCAAAAGGTTACATGAATTTATAATTATCAAAAAGTCATTTATTTTCAAATAACTGTAAAATTCACTAAACACCTATTAATCATATGGTTAGACGTTCTTGCGATTAACTAAAAATCCTTCATAATTAAACAGTTACCAAGAATCAACAAATAGCTATAACTTAGCCTGTTTAAATCCCTTGAATACGAGGGATTTAAACAGGCCGCAGCGCCAAAGGCGCATCCACATCCCAGCCTGGGGCAACGCCCCAGGAATATGAAGCCAACCATAACAAGGGCTGAAAGCCCGCCCCATTAAGACAAACATGCCGCAATCCCTATCATTGCTTATCGCCCATATTGTCTTCAGCACTAAAGACCGTGCGCCTATTCTTGATGCATCTGTCAGGCCTGCCCTTCACGCTTACCTTGCCACCGTGGCGCGAAATAACGGTAGCGAGTGTTACCGCGTCGGAGGTGTAGCCGATCATGTCCATCTTGCCGTCCGTCTTTCGCGAACAATCAGCGTAGCAAATCTCGTCGAAGAGTTGAAAACATCATCCTCTAAATGGCTCAAGACCCAATCGCCCGAGTTGGTCGGATTTTCATGGCAACGCGGCTATGGTGCTTTTTCCGTAGGCCCCTCAAATCTTGAGGATTTGCTTCGCTATATAGACAATCAGGCGGAGCATCATCGTGCCCACAATTTTCAAAATGAGTATCTGGGTTTTCTCAAAAAATACGGCATCGAATATGATGAACAATATTTATGGGATTGAACGGTAGCGCGGGCTTTCAGCCCTTGGGCGGTATAAACATTATTCCTGGGGCGTTGCCCCAGGCTGGGATAGTTTACGCCATTGGCGCATCAAAAAACGACGCTGTCGCTACGATAAGTTACACCCACAGCGCACCAAAATACAACATCGGCCCCTTGATAAATTACACTAGTGTCGCACCGAAAATAGCGCCAAAGGTGCGTTTTATCCCAGCCCAGGGCATCGCCCTGGGAATCGGAAAAGCATACCAAACCAGGGCTGAAAGCCCGCCCTATTGGCATATCTTTAAAACCCTTTAAAACTTTAAATCCCGTAAATTATTAATTCATAATCCATCACAATGTTAGACACAGACACCAAACGCCGCATCGACACCGCCCGCGACATTCTCGTCGGCAAAGTACCCGACCCAAAATCGCAGGTCGAACAAATCACCATCGCGCTGATTTACAAATTTATGGACGACATGGATCGTGAGGCCGAAGATTTGGGCGGAAAACGAAAATTCTTCACTGGCGAGTTCGCCCGCTTCGGTTGGGAAAAGCTGATGAGCAAAGGCCTGGGCGGCCATGAATTGATCGCGCTATACGGTGAAGGCATCGACACCATGCCGGAAAACCCTGGCATTCCGCCACTGTTCCGCGACATCTTCAAGAATGCCTATCTGCCCTATCGCGACCCAGAAACGCTGAAAAGTTTCCTCAAGATCATCAACGAATTCAGCTACGACCATTCCGAGCGCCTCGGCGATGCTTTCGAGTATCTGTTATCCGTCCTCGGCTCGCAGGGCGATGCGGGCCAGTTCCGTACCCCGCGCCACATCATCGACTTTATCGTCGAGATACTCGCCCCGCAGAAAGGCGAGACCATCCTCGACCCCGCCTGCGGCACGGCGGGTTTTTTGATTTCCGCCTACAAGCACATCCTGCGCAGCAACACCGACGCGAAAAATCGCAGCACGCTTACCCCCGATGAAAAAGGCCAACTCGCGCAGAACTTCAAGGGCTACGACATCTCGCCCGACATGGTGCGCCTGTCTCTGGTCAACCTGTACCTGCACGGCTTCACCGATCCGCACATCGTCGAATACGACACCCTCACCTCTGAGGAACGCTGGAACGAATACGCCGACGTAATCCTCGCCAATCCGCCGTTCATGTCACCAAAGGGCGGCATAAAGCCGCACAAGCGTTTCTCGATACAGGCCAAGCGCAGCGAAGTGTTGTTCGTGGACTACATGGCCGAACACCTCACACCGTTCGGGCGCGCGGGCATCATCGTGCCCGAAGGCATCATCTTCCAGAGCCAGACCGCCTACAAAGCACTACGCAAAATGCTGGTGGAAAATTCTCTGGTCGCCGTGATTTCGCTCCCTGCAGGCTGTTTCAATCCGTACTCCGGGGTGAAGACTTCGATCCTGATTCTCGACAAATCCATCGCCAGGCAAAGCGACAGCGTCGCGTTCTTCAAGGTGGAAAACGACGGCTACGGACTCGGCGCGCAACGACGTGCCAATGCAGGTGAACAACTCACACAGGTGCAAGCCGAACTGGCCGAATACCTGCAAACGCTACGCAGCGACGCATGCAGGGCCAACGGCCCATCACTATCCCAGCCTGGGGCAACGCCCCAGGAATACGGTGCAATAAATACGAAAGGGTTGAAAGCCTGTTCTATTTCTCGCAATGAAGATAGGGCGGGCCTTCGGCCCTTGGATGTGGCGGGTATCCGCGAACCTGGGGCAACGCCCCAGGCTGGGATGGATTGCACCGTTGGTGCGAAATTCAGGCTCGGGCTGATTGTGGCGAAGGGAAAAATTGCTGCGAATGGCGACTACAACCTGAGTGGGGAGCGGTATCGGGAGGGGGCCATCAACAAAACGCATGATTGGCCTATGGTAGAACTGGGTAAGTTTGCCCGGTTGATCAATGGACGTGCTTATAAGCAAGAAGAACTGCTTACAGAAGGCCCAACACCAGTTCTAAGAGTCGGAAATTTTTTCTCTAATCGTGGCTGGTATTACTCTAACTTGGAGTTGGACGAAGACAAATACTGCAATACTGGTGATCTGCTTTATGCTTGGTCTGCATCCTTTGGCCCGCGTATATGGGAAGGTCCTCGAGCAATCTATCACTACCACATTTGGAAAGTTGAACCGACAGAAGCCATCGATAAGTTGTTTCTGTACCATCTTCTCGAAGCTGATTCGGCAAAGATCAAAGCCGAAGGAAATGGTATTGCGATGGTTCACGCCACAAAGGGAGGAATGGAACAACGCAAATTCCCCCTGCCGCCGCTAGATGTGCAGAAGGAAATCGTGGCGGAAATTGAGGGCCTCCAGAAAGTCATCGACGGCGCCCGCGCCGTGCTCGACAACTACCGCCCCCACATTCCCATCCACCCCGACTGGCCAATGGTTGAGCTTGATGAAATTTGCGAAATCAAGTCCGGGGGAACGCCGAGTCGTCCAGTGGATGCGTATTGGAACGGCAATATTCCTTGGGTTGGATCAACCGTATGCAAAGATGGGGAAGTTACCAAGGCCGAGGAATTTATCACGGAAGAGGGGCTAAAGAACTCAGCAGCCAAGCTCTTTCCAAAAGACACTACCTTGATCGCTCTCGTCGGAGCGACGATTGGAAAAACTGGCCTTCTTAAGTTTGAATCCACGACTAATCAGAACATTGCTGGACTGTATCCTAAATCGCGAGAAGTGCTTGATCCTTTATATCTCTTCCACGCAGCACAGAGGCTTTATCCAGAGTTCATGAGGTTGGGCGAAGGGAAGTTCCGCATGGCTAATATTTCTTTCGTCAGAGAACAGAAAATTCCCCTTCCATCCCTCGCCACGCAGCAAGCCATCGTCGCCGAGATCGAAGCCGAGCAGGCGCTGGTCGCCGCCAACCGCAAGCTGATCGCCTGCTTCGAGAAAAAAATCCAAGCCACCCTCGCCCGCATCTGGGGCGAAGACGAGGAAACAGCAGAGCCGGTGATATTACAATGAATGTCCTTCAGGAAATTCTCAAATGGTCAGAGGGTCGCCCGATGTGGCAGCGCAATGCCTTACGCCGTCTCGTGCTAAATGGCGAACTCTTGGATGAGGACATGTGCTCGCTGACGGAAATCTGTAAGAGCGCGTATGGTCTGGCGGAACAGCAGGAAACGGATCCGCTCGCCAAGGAGCACATGCCGGACAGGACGGCAGGCGCTGTCCCGGTATCGCTTGTCTCGATTTTTCATCGCCGCGGCGTGAACGCGCTCGCTGAGGATCAGACCCTCAACTTTGCTTCCGGTCTAACCGTGGTCTATGGCGATAACGGCGCGGGCAAGACCGGATATATCCGCATCCTCAAGAGTGCGTGCCGGGCGCGCGGGCAAGAGCACATTCTGGGCAATGTTGTCTCCGGTACATCGCCACTCGCCCCGGTCGTTGCGATCAAATACAAAGTCGGAACCGAACCAGAACAGCGGGAGTGGGTCGGAACCGGCGAGGATGAATTCGTTTCGCGCGTGAGTGTGTTCGATACGCAGTGCGCAGCCATCTATCTCACCGAGAAAACCGATGTCGCCTTCAGACCCTTCGGTCTGGACCTGTTCGACAAACTGGTCAAAGCCTGTAAGGCCGTACGCGCAAAACTCGAAGGCGAGCAGCGCGCACTGGCTTCGAACCTTCTCACAGTTGTCCAGGTGCAAATCCCAGTAGGCACGGCCGTTGCGAAGTTCCTGGCGAACATCAGTTCGCTCACCAAGCCGGACGCCGTCCAGGCGCTCGCGTGTTTATCGGCGGAAGAAGAAGCTCAGCTTGCGCTCCTGGAAAAGTCGCTTCTCGATTTACAGGCCAATGACCCCGAGAAGCTGATTAGACACCTCACCCTGCGTGAGGGACGCTTGCAAATGCTGGCCCAGCATCTCAAGGACATGGAAGCAGCGCTTTCAGCCGATGCCGTGGCCGCCGTGTTCAATGCGCGAACCGAAGGCCGCCGCAAGGGCGAAGAAGCAAAGCGATTGCGCGAGGCGACGTTTCCAGAAGGCATGCTAGCCGGGACGGGTTCGGAACCGTGGAAGGCTCTTTGGGAATCCGCCCGCCAGTTCTCGCAGGAGTTAGCCTACCCCGGCAAGGCGTTTCCTGTCGTAGAGGACGGTGCCCATTGCGTACTATGCCAGCAGGATCTCGAACACGCGGCGGCCCATCGGCTCAAACAGTTTGAATCGTTCGTGGCTTCGACCACGGAACGCGAACTCCGGCGGATCAGGGAGAATTTCGCCCGGTTGCGCAAGGCGTTCACCGAACTCAGGACGACGACCGAAGCCGCTGAAGAAACGCTCAAGGAAATCCGCATCGAGCATGAGGCCGTTGCGGACGCTATTGCCGCAGCTCTGGCTGCGAACGAAAGCCGCCGCAAGACTGTCGTTGCGGCGCTCGCCGATGATAAGGACCTTGCCGCCGATAGTCCCGTCCTCGTGTCCGTAGCCCGTGAAACCGAGACGCTTGCCGGGGAGGTCGAGGCCCGGATCAAGACGCTACGCACCAGTGCCACCGACGAGTCACGCAAGCGCATGACTGTCGAGGCGCAGGAGCTACGCGCCCGCAAGCTGTTGGCAACGTATCAGCAGACCGTTCTTGATGATATCGAGCGCCGGAAGAAGAACGCCGCTTACGGGTTGTGCATCGAGGAAACCAAGACTCAGGCGATTACGCAGAAAAGCACTGCCGTCACGAAGACCGTCGTGTCGCAACGACTGAAGCGGAGTTTCAGCGATGAGCTGGTCAATCTGACCTTCAGCCACGTCGAGGTCGAGTTGAAGGAACTCGGTGGTGCGGAGGGCGTCTTCTACCACAAGCTCGTTCTTACGCGCGCGCCCGGCGTTGACCTGCCTAAAGTCGTCAGCGAGGGCGAGCAGCGCTGCCTCTCCATCGCGGCGTTCTTTGCAGAACTCAGCACAGCCGACGATCTGTCCGGCATTGTGTTCGACGATCCGGTGTCCTCGCTCGATTACCAATGGCGTCAGGGTGTGGCGCGGCGTTTGATTCAGGAAACCAAGAAGCGGCAGGTCATCGTCTTCACGCATGATGTCGTCTTTCTGCTACTTCTTAAGCAATTTGCGGAGGAGCTAGAGGTCGAGCAGTTTGACCAGCACGTCCGGTTCCTTTCCAAGGGTGCGGGGGTATGCTCGGAGGAACTGCCCTGGGTCGCGCTACCGATCAAGAAGAAGATCGGCTATTTGAAGAATGGCTGGCAGGCTGCCGACAAGCTCTCTCGTGATGGTCATCAGGACGCCTATGAGAAGGATGCCAAGTATCTCTACGGCTTGCTGCGCGAAGCCTGGGAGCGCGCTCTTGAGGAAGTGCTTCTTGGCGGTGTGGTCGAACGCTACAGGCCGAGCATCCAAACGCAACAAGTTGCTCAGATCGCCGATATCACCGTAGAGGACTGCAAGACAGTTGAGACGGCAATGACGAAATGCTCGAAATGGCTGCCCGGCCATGACCAAGCCGCGGCAGCCCGTGCGCCGGTGCCCGGACCGGCGGAACTCAAGGCCGATATCGAAGCACTGGACAACTGGGTTGCGACGATCCGCAGTCGTCGCAAGAAGGGTGCGGGGGTCTGAAGCCATGGAATAAACCGCCGAACTCGCCAACCACCTGCCACTCTCCTTCAAAACCCAGAAGGAGCAGGAATACATCGAGTTATTGTGGGACGCCTACACATCGAACTACGAGAACCAGAAATATCAGTTCGACTTTCTCACCTGCCACATGCTCACGATGAGCCTCGTCTATTTCAATATCTGGCAGATCAAACAGAACAAGCCCAAAGACTTCGGAATAAAGACTCATCGGTTTCAGCAATCTTGATATTTCGTAAGATGGCTCGGTCTGGCTGTTTACCGAATGGATGGTTCAAGGGACAATAAGAACCTTGCCGCATACGAGTGCTATTTTGTTATGAACAAGAAACTCAGCCCCTACGAGATGCTCCGAGTCCATGAGTCTGGCGATGCGCCCTACCAGACACATTTCGTTCCTGAAGATGTCCGAAAAATATGTGTCGAGTTGGCGCCATCGACCTATTTAGACGTGGGATGTAATCGCGGCCAATTGATTGCTGCGGTCCAAAAAGGTCTTCACAACCGTGCCGTTTGTGTCGGTGTTGAAATGAACGCGTTTGCCGCAAAAGCCGCCGAGCAGATTTGTGATCGCGTTTATTCAAATACATTTGATGCAGCAGTCGGCGGAATCAAGGCAGACTACCCGGGTGGTTTTGATGTTATTTCATTTGCTGATGTGCTTGAGCACATGTACAACCCGTGGGAGGCCATGGTTTTGGCGAAGGAATTGTTATCCGAGCGTGGAAAGTGTGTATTTCAAATTCCCAATATGGGACATCGTTCCATTATTGGCGGACTACTTTCGAATCGATTCAATTATGAGTTGATGGGTTTGCTGGATGTAACACATATCCGTTTTTTTACGCCCGGATCATTTGAAGACGCCTGCCAACAGGCCGGATACAAGATCACGCGGAAGGTGCAAGTGATGGAGGAAAACCCGCAACCTGTGCTATCTGCGTTCAGCACGCTAATTAAAAGCTCAGAGGATGTTAAAGATTTCTTGCGAATATTGGGCGTGACACAACTTGATCTTTCTCTACTGGCAATGTGGCAAATTTGTTATGTCTGTGAACCTCTATAAGTTGGGCCGGCATGAGAGTCAATCTGTGATCTGGCCGATGATGACATCAAGTTGACAGTAGTTGATGGCCATCGATGCTGGCTAAGGTTGTACAATGATGCGGCTTGCCAGCCCTTTCAATCAATCGCCGTTATATGAATTTGCCATTCTGGTATACCAAAAAAGAGGGGAAGCACTTTAGGGCGTCTCTAAAAATTCGTCATTCCCGCCTTCATGGGAGTGACGTAAATTTAAATATTGAGAGGCACCCTTTATTTATTCAGCAACATCTCGAGCTTTTTTAATAACAATATTCATTCTCACAATTTATCTCAATCACATTAACTCCGTATAAAACATGTCTGATATATTTCTGCTTAAAGCCATCGCTAAAACGCTTATTCTGCCTCCCACAGGGTTGCTGTTAGCCATTTTTTTTGGCCTGTTACTGGTACAGCGATTTCCGCGAACGGGCAGAGCGATCTCAATTATTGCGACGGTTTATCTGCTCGCACTTTCCACTCCCTTTGCTTCGTATCAGCTGATGCATTTTCTCGAAACATCGCCTCCGCTCGACATTAAGGAAGCGCGGCACGCCCAAGCTATCGTTATTCTCGGCGGCGGAATTCGAAACAATGCGTTGGAATATGGCGGGGATACAGTGGGGCGACTGACCCTCGATCGCGTGCGCTATGGTGCACGGGTCGCCAAGCAAACTGGGTTGCCAGTGCTCGTCGCCGGTGGTTCGGTGCTGAGTGGTGAACCTGAAGCAAAATTGATGCGGGAAACAATGGAAAATGAGTTCGGCGTAAAAGTTCGCTGGAGTGAAGATAAATCACGAAATACGAACGAGAATGCGCGATTCTCTGCTGCGATACTGGCTAAAGAGAATATTCAGCATGTGGTACTCGTCACGCACAGCTTTGACATGCCACGGGCGAAAGCGGAATTCACTGCGGCAGGGTTGCAGGTGATTGCAGCTCCTACCGGAATTTTAAATGGCGATCTGCAATGGCCGTCGGATTATTTGCCTGGCATGGGAGGATTGCAGGCGAGTTACTACGTTTGCTATGAGCTTTTGGCGATGTTTGTCATGCGGGCATCCTTATCTCAATAAATTCGCCACAAGTGATTGATGATATTTATCATTCGCTGCTTGTATTGCAACATCAAAGTACTTTGATAACATTCCGCGTACCAAATTGATGGCAGCTTATTCATTATCAACAATGCCCATTGCGATACACTCACTCGAAATAACATTCGATCAGGGCATTTTATTGCACCATGCCACGCATTTTTGACAACATCTCGCAAAAGCTACTGGACGCGTTGCATTCAACGCTTGCAACTTCGAAACGTGAAGATTTTTGTGCGGGTTATTTTAATCTGCGCGGCTGGCAGGCGATAGATCATCTTATTGCGGATTGGCGTTCAGAAAGTGGCCAAATTTGCCGGGTGTTGGTGGGTATGCAGCGTCCGCTACAAGAAGGGATTAAGGCGCTTAAAATGGCGGCAGCCAACGCTTACCGCGATGTAGAAAGGGGATTGATAAAATGATTGAAATCGACCCCACTCAAGCAGCAAACCTCATCAACAAGATACTTGCCCTGCCCGAAAGCCGCACGCTGGATTTTAAGCGCGTCTCCGGTAAGATGGTGGGCAAAGCACTGGAAACACTGTGCGCCTTTGCCAATACCGATGGCGGTGCGCTGGCCCTGGGTGTGGAAGACCCGCATAAATCATCGGGTACGGCTCGTTTCTATGGTGTTCAGGAAAACCCCGAAGCAGTAGACGAACTGCAACGCAAGTTACGCACAGAGTTTCAACCGCCAATTCCAATTGAAACCTTCCGTTTTGTGCACGTTCCCTGCACTTTGCGCGATGGTACTGCCGGGCACTTGCTACTGGCGCATGTGACGAAGAGCGACAAGGTACATTCGATTGTGAATGACGGCACATGGATACGACTGGAAGCAGGTAACCGCCAAATGACCGCCGCTGAAATCACCGAACTTTCCTATCAGCGCGGCGTGAGGAGCGTAGAAAGCGAACCGTTGCCAATTAAATTGGAACTATTAACGACTGATGCATGGGCACGCTTTGTGGCGGCACGCGGATTGAAAAGTGGTACGCAGGCCGAACAGCTTTGTCGCATCGGATTGGCCGAAAAAATGAGTGGCGAAATCTTGCCACGACTTGCGGCGGTGTTGCTATTTGCCGACGAACCAGGCAGCTTGCTGGCGGCGCATAGAAAGCGTGCCGATATTCGTCTGATGGTGTATGACGGGAATGCGGTGACAGCCGGGCCAACACCCAATTTGCGCAAACAGCCTAAAACAATACGCGGGCCATTGATAGATCAGATCGACGAAGCCATACGGGCGGTGCAAGATGAATTGGCGCAGGGCGTTACCCTTTCCAGCAGCGGCTTCAAAACACGACACGTTTATCCTGACCGAGTGATGAAAGAGGCGATTGTGAATGCGGTGATTCATCGCGACTATCGCCTAAACCGCGACATTTTCATCCGTATTTTTGATAACCGCATCGAAGTGGAAAGTCCGGGTATATTTCTGGGTGCAATCACGCTTGCCAACATTGCGTCTGCTGGTTCAAAAGCACGAAATACTTTGATTGCCACTGCATTGCGGGAGTTTCCATCGCCGCCCAACATTGATGCGGGTGAGGGCGTGCGTATGATGTTCGCCGAAATGGCGGCTGCACACCTCTACCCGCCTCAGTACGCACAGAATACTGCGACAGCCGTTGAAAGCGTGACGGTCACGCTGCTGAATTTGGAACGCCCGAGCGTGTGGGATGAAGTCAGCGACTGGATTGACCGTAAAGGCCAGATTGCCAATATCGACTTGTGCCGGATTGCCCAAGTGGACACGCTCAAGGCTTCTCGTATGCTTAAAACATGGTTGGAACAAGGTGTGCTTGTAGCCCTTGCCAACCGTGCCAAGCGCAACATGGCTTACACCAAATCTACTCTAGTAGATAAGCCGGGGGATTTATTTTCATCGCCAACTGATTTTAACTCGGGGAGTTAGTACAAGCACTTAATAATCAGCTGTATGAATAAAGTTTATTATCATCAACTAAAGATAACAAACTCTGTTTTTCAAAAAAATAAATATAAATCAATGTACTAAATAAATGTTTATTATCTTGCTTGAAAAAATTCGGAGCTAACGCTTGTTGGCAATCGTGATTTACTCAGCTAGCCGCTGACCAGATTTTCATCTCATGCCAGTGTCTCGGCACGGTAATTCGGGCGGAGACAGTTTATACGATCAAAGAGTCGAGCAACAAAAATCCCATTAGACGCTGTGCAAGCGCAATTAGCATCAGCCTGGAAATAGGCGGTAGATTCCGTCAACTTGGCTTCCCACAATCTAATCAATGCTTGAGCAGCGCATTAGCACAGCGAATTATGGAGTGCTGTGAAGCGGGCAAGATGTAACATCGCTGACGCGATACAGGTCCATAGCAGCATTCCTTGATTAGTCCTTAACAATTTCCCGCCCTTGCCACCACGAGTAAAGCACTGGGATAACGATTAGCGACAACAGCGGAGCCGTTAGCATGCCGCCTACTAACGGCGCGGCAATGCGTTTCATAACTTCTGAACCGGCACCTTGGCTGAACATTACCGGCAGCAGGCCCACCACGATGACCGAAACGGTCATCATTTTTGGGCGGATGCGCAACAGTGCTCCCTGAATAATGGCGTGGTGCAAATCGCGACGATTGTTCAAACGTCCGGCACGACGTAAGTCTTCGATGGCATTGTCGAGATATAGCAGCATGACTACGCCAAATTCGGTGGCTACGCCAGCCAGCGCAATAAAGCCCACCGCTACGGCTACCGATAAGTTATATCCCAGCGCGTACACCAGCCAGAAGCCGCCGATCAAGGAAAACGGCAGGCACAGCAGCACCAACAGCACTTTGCCAAAATGGCGAAAGTGCATGTATAGCAACAAGATCACCAGTATCAAAGTCAGCGGGATGACCCACTGCATGCGTTCTTTGGCATGTTGCAAGTTTACATACTGGCCCGACCAGGCAATGGCATAACCGGGCGGCAACGTCACCGATTTTTCCAGTGTGCGTTTGGCTTCGCTCACATAACCGCCCAGATCGCGCTCGGCGATGTCGATATATACATAGGCGGTCAAACGTGCGTTTTCGCTTTTTATTTCCGAAGCCCCCTCATTGAAGTGCAAATGAGCCAATTCGCCCAACGGCACTTGCTCCCCGGAAGGCAGGATGATTCTGCTTGCCGCCAGTGCCGGTAGTGAATCGCGCATGGCACGTGGATAACGCAGGTTGATCTGGAAGCGTTCACGCCCATCAATCACTGTGCCGATGTTTTCGCCACCGATTGCGCCTTGCACGAGGCGCTGCACATCGGCCACGGTAACGCCATAACGTGCGGCTTGAGTCCGGTTAATGTCAATGTCGAGATAACGCCCGCCAGTGGAGCGGTCAGCAAATACGGTACGCGTGCCGGGCACGCTTTTGATCGCCGCCGCAATTTGCTGAGCAACATCAGTGATGCCAGCAAGATCCGGGCCGGTGACTTTAATTCCCAACGGGGTTTTGATACCTGTGGAAAGCATGTCTATACGGGTGCGGATCGGGTAACCCCAGGAATTGGTGAGTCCTGGCAGGCGCACTTGCTCGTCGAGTTTTTGTATCAATTGCTCTATCGTTTCTCCCGCTGGCCACTGGTCACGCGGCTTCAGCAGAATGGTGGTTTCCAGCATCGAAAGTGGTGCCGGGTCGGTCGCCGTATCGGCCCGTCCGGCCTTGCCGAATACTCGCTCGACTTCCGGCAGTGCAAGGATAAGACGATCGGTGATTTGCAAAATATTGGCCGCCTCGTCTACGGATAAGCCGGGCAGGGTTGTTGGCATATACAGCAAGTCGCCTTCATATAGTGGCGGCATAAATTCGCTACCCAGCTTTGACAGCGGCCATGCTACGGTAGCTAATAGCAGTAGCGTGGCGAATATGGTCAACTTGCGTTTGCTTAAGGCGGCCAGCAGGACTGGCCGGTACAGGGTTTGTAATATGCGGTTCAGCGGATTGCGCTGTTCTGGACGAATGCGTCCACGAATGAAATAACCCATCAGCACCGGTGTGAGCGTGATCGCCAGGAACGCGCTGGCGGCCATCGCGTACGTTTTTGTGTAGGCAAGGGGAGCGAATAACTTGCCTTCCTGCCCATCCAGCGTTAACACCGGCAGAAAGGAGACGGTAATTACCAGTAGCGAGAAGAACAGGGCTGGGCCAACTTCCAGTGAGCTTGCCTTCACCACCTGCCAATAATCGGGTTTAGCTCCGGCACGCTCCAGATGTTTATGCATGTTTTCAATCATCACAATGGCAGCATCGACCATCGCACCGATGGCGATGGCGATGCCACCCAGCGACATGATGTTGGCGCTGATGCCCTGTTGTTTCATGATAATGAAAGCGGCCAAGATGCCGACGGGTAATGTTACAACTGCCACCAGCGATGAACGCAGGTGAAACAGGAATAGCAGGCAGACCAGAGCGACTGCCAGTGATTCCTCGATCAGTTTCTCGCGTAAGGTGCTGACGGCACGATTGATCAGGCCGGAGCGATCATAAGTGACAACTAATTCCACACCTTGGGGCAATCCTGCTTTCAGTTCTTGCAAGCGCGTCTTGACTCGCTTTATCGTTTCTAGTGCGTTGTTGCCATAGCGCATTACGACGATGCCACCCACTACTTCGCCCTCACCATCGAGATCAGCAACGCCACGACGCACTGCCGGCCCAGTCTGGATATGTGCCACATCCTGCAAGCGGATGGGGATGCCTTGTCCGTCTGTGCCGAGCGGAATTTGCCGGAAATCATCCAGTGTTTTGAGGTAGCCGCGCGCCCTGATCATGTATTCAGCGCGCCCCATTTCTACTACTGATCCCCCGCCGGTCAGGTTGTTGTCGCGTACTGATTGTGCCACTTGGTCCAGTGTCAGTTTATACGCGGCCAGCCGTGTCGGATTTACTTCTATCTGGTATTGCCGCACCATTCCACCGACACTCGCTACTTCGGCGACACCGGGCAAACTTTGCAATTCGTATTTCAGAAAGAAATCTTGTAGTGCACGCAATTGGTCGGGATCGTGGCGATGCTGACGGTCGGTTAGCGCGTATTCAAAAATCCAGCCTACGCCGGACGCATCCGGCCCGAGTAACGGCGTGACGCCTGGCGGCAGCTTTCCCGCCATTTGGCTCAGGTATTCGAGCACGCGGGTGCGTGCCCAATAGGGATCAGTTCCATCCTTGAAAATGATGTAAACAAATGACTCGCCGAACATGGAAAAGCCGCGAACCGCAGTAGAACCGGGTACCGACAGCAATGCCGTGGTAAGCGGATAAGTCACCTGGTCTTCTACCGCTTGTGGAGATTGACCGGGATAAGTGGTTTTGATGATGACCTGGACGTCAGAAAGATCGGGGATTGCATCCAGTGCGGTATGACGCAAGGAATAAATGCCCCAGGCACTGATCAAAGCTGCAAGCAGCAAAACCAGCAGACGGTTGCGTAATGACCAAGTTATAACGCTTGCAATCATTAATGTTTGTGCGATTCCTGCATGCGTTGCGCGGCGTCATGCAGCGACGATGCCGCATCCAGCAGAAACTGGCCATTTACTGCGACTTCTGCGCCTTCCAGCAGCCCATCTACAACCTCGATCCAGTCTCCGCTTTCGATCCCTGTTTCGATATTAACAGGAAGGAAATGCCCCTCTCCTCTGGACAATATTACCCAATCTCCTTGTCCAGTGTGCATGACTGATGATCGCGGCAAAACGAGGGTTTCGTAAGGTTCGGCGTGGATGATAACGTCAACAAAGCTGCCAGGACGCAAGCGAAGATCGGTATTTTTCAGCGTTACCCTGGCGTTGATTTTATTGTTTTCAGCAAGCGGATTAATAAAGTCGAGCTTGGTCTGGATTTCCTCCCCATCGAGGCTTTTTATGGTCACGGCATCACCCTTCTTTACCCGGCCAGCCTGATCGGGGTAAAGCGTGATATCAACCCATACCGTGGAAACATCAGCCAGTGTAAACAGAGTGGTGGCAGGCGTAACAAAGTTACCTTCGCGCGCATTAACTTGTGTCACGACACCTGACTGACCAGACAGTATTTTAACCATATCAATTGGTTGAAGAGAGTCTTCCATATTGAGAACTGATTCAATGCCAATATCTTCATAGAGAAATTTAGTTCTTTCTCTGGAAAGGTCCTGCAGAAGTTCTATCACATATCGGTTGCCCTCTAGCGGGGAAATATTGCCTATCGTTTCTAACGTCTGATCACGGCGTTCCATAAATCTCAAGTAATCTTCCTGCTGTGCAATCAAATCAGGAGAGTAAATCTCATAGATGACTTGTCCATTGCGGATCTGCTGTCCTACAGAATTGATATTTAGCTTTTTGATCCAGCCATTGAATTTGGTATGGACGTTATAAAGTGTATTTCCATTGAACGTTATGTTCCCATAAGTACTGATTTGCTGACTGAGCGGGGCTAATTTTATACTTTCCAACCTGACACCAAGCTTCTGAATGGTTGCGGTATCGACATGAATACCAAGGTTGTGATTGTGCGTTGCGGAATTTTTAGATTGGACCAGATCCATGCCGCAAATCGGGCAATTGCCCGGATGATTCTGCATGATCTCTGGGTGCATCGGGCAAATCCATATTTTTTCCTGTCTGGCTTTGCCTATCTCAGATAAAGATAAGGTCTTGGTCTCAGGCGTTGCGGTTGGAGTCGTTTGAGTATCGAGCCAAGTAATAGAAATGCGCTGACTGAAGAAATACCAAGCCAGAATGACGATTCCTAACAGTACTATCCCTGCCGCTATTTTTTTCGTCATACTGATGTTCCGATTCCATCTGGCCTATCGCTAAACAATGCGCTTCATTTGCGATATAACTCCTACGTCCTTCTAATTTAAGAGGCAAAATTTATTACCTTCGCAACTGCTGGACTTAGAAGGAATTGGCTGAAAACTTAGCTGAACGGTGACTATTTCACCGCTTTTTTTAAGTCTGACAGGTTGCTAGAGGTATAAATAATATTCGAATGCCCTAGTCCCATGGCGGGCAAGGGTGCGTTGCAAACTTGATGAGGAGGAAGGATTGCCTTTTAAAAAAGGTCTACTTTCCCTCGAAGGTACGTATATATTGAATCACGTTCCAACCATCTTCCTCGTTTATATCCGTTCCAACCCGAATCGGCATTCCAGTTCCCGGACTTCCATTTTTTAAAACCCACATTAATTCTCCGTCAGTGCGAAGTTTCTGCCATTTTGCATCGGTAAAATCACGTGCAGAATGCCCTGGTAGACTGACGCCTGTACCATCCCTGCTATGGCAAGTTACACAAAGTCCAGCCCCAACATAAATTTTACGGCCTGCTTCAATTCGCTCTGGTGTTACGGGATAAGGACTTTTTACTTGCTGTTCGTGCTCAATAATCGCCTTAGGTACACGCGGCTCGTACACGTCCTTGTGAAAAGCCAATGTGCTTTGCGAGCAGACGCTCAGAAAGATAGCAATCCATACCCACGCATTTTTCTTTATAAAAAACATGACATCACCTCACATTTAAAATAAAAAGACACAGAATTCATCCCGTCATGGACAAACCCCGTGTCTCTTTAAGAAATAAAGAAACTTATTTTTTAGTTGCGTAATAGTTGTTGCTTGACGACCCGCTGCTTGACGACTCTTGGTGGTTCGCCCCGTGGTCGTGGTCGTGGTTCGCCCCGTGGTCGTGGTCGTGGTTCGCCCCGTGGTCGTGGCTCGACTCGTGGTGGCTTGACGATCCTTTACTCACAATTTTTCCATGTCTCGCTTCCCAATTTCCAACTGATTGAGGAATGTGGACAGAACCGTCAGGAATAGGGGCGCCTTCAGGCCAGAGATGGAAAATAATGCCGTCGGTGTTGCCTACATATTTCGCCAAGGCTTCTTGCTCTTTTGGGTCAGTTGGATTAATTATAGCAACGCGACCAGTGTCTATCTCCTCCTGGTGATCGTGCCAATTTTGCGTATGTGACCATTTTGGTAAGGACGTTCTGGCGAGCCTTTTGGAGACCATGTATTCGACTTCTGTCATACGAGCATTGGGCTGAGTTGATTCAAACAGAATGCATTGAATTATATCGGCATTAATTGCTTTGCAGTAATGATGATATGGGCCCATAATTTCTCCATTCATAACATGTGGAGCCGCAACATGAATTGTATAACCGGCCAGAGGACCATTGGCCGCAGCAACAGCTGGGGCAGACAAAAAACCAGCCGCGATTAGCGAGGAAACAAGAACACAGACTTTTTTAATTTTCATAATTAATCACCTTATAAGTTTGTATCGTTTAAGTTCGGATGATCTCCATCAGGTTCTATGCCAATACATTTTCATTTGTGGACTCTAATCCCCTCTTTTCGAAAATAGACATTCCAACGCGTTGGAGTCTTAATCATATTAGCTTTTATAACTAAGGGGCGCAATGTTATGTGATATGCCCGACTTTAATATCAGGAGGAGGCCAAGACCTCCTCGAAACTAGCGGGATTAGCTTTGCTAGAAATTATCTGATCAGAATTTCATCACCACGTCCTTTTGTCGGATCAGCGTCAGGCTTGTTCATTAACACTGTTATAGCACCGCGTAACGCCGCTCCCATCGCATGGTCAACTATTGCAACATTGGTCGGCCGATCAGCAGGCGAAACGATGTCTAGGGTAACGCCTGAAGCGACCGCCACGTTGTATGTTTGAATACCGTATAGCGTATTCTTCGGGTTACCGTTGATATAGACTCGATCCCAAATTCCTGCGATAGGATGCAGAGCAACCGGATTGTTGATGTTCGCATTTACAAAGAAAATACGGACACGTTCGCCTGGCTTAGACTCCAGAACCTGAGTTGCATTTGGCTCATGAACAGGATCGTAATGAAACATTTTGCCGTTGATCAGAGAACCTTTCCAATCTTTGTTTTCAAGCAAGGCAGTAATATTCTCGGTGTCCGGGAAATATTGCTGTTGAATCAGAATGTATTCACGGTCAGCTTTTGGATAGTCCTTTGTGTCTTTTGGCTCGACGATAATCACTCCGTACATTCCCTTTACAATATGCTGAACCATCGAGCTTGCGCCACAGTGATACATGAATACGCCTGGAACCTTGGCTTCAAACTTGAAATGTTTTTTTTGCCCCGGCTTAATTGAAGCGAACTCATTCAGCACGTCAACTTGAGCCGCATGAAAGTCCATTGCATGTGAATTTTTATTTCCGGCGGGATTAATCAAAGTGAAATCAATCGTGTCTCCTTCCTTTACGCGGACAGGCTTGCCCGGAATGGAGCCATCGAATGTCCAAGCTGCCATTTTGACATCACCCTTGTTATTCACAGGCAGGTCCAATTCCATCGCGGTCATCGTGACTTTAACGGTTTTTGCTAAAACTTGTTGCGCGGACATAAGGCCAGCAAGCATCATTACAGCAACAGCTGTATTTTTAATTATATTCATATCCCTCCCTATTTAAATTAAATACAAATCATCTACTTATTACCACTACTTCTGGCTACTGCCACTTATTTAGCCAAATTTGCACTTACATAACTTGCGTAGATACTGCACTAAATCATTGATTTCCTCGTCACTTAAGGTTGCACTCCAAGGCGGCATCAATATTGATTTGTTAATTGCAGTCCCACCCTCTTTAATAGCCTTGAATAATGTTTCATCCGAACGACCCGACATTGACTTTGCATCGGTATGATCACGCGGCACGACCGACATGTCCCGGGCGTTCACGCCTTTTCCTGTTCCTTCACTACCGTGGCATTGAATGCAATAGGCTTTATAGTTGTCAGCGGGCGTTTCTTTGCCTTGGGCTTGGACTGATGAAACTGCTAACAACAGCAACAAAATAAATTTACTTGGCATTTGCGGCCTCCTTACTCAGGCTCTCAAGATAACGAGCCATTTTCTGTATATTTGCATCAGATAGATTTTTGTTTGGCATCATGGATTTAGGATCCCAGGCTTGAGGCGACCTAATGAAGCTCAACATATATTGCGGCTGCAAACGCTTAGCCGCCGTATAAAGCTCTGGTCCCGACAGACCACCATATTCAGGCTCAATCAAGTGACATGCCATGCAGCCCAGAAATTTATCGAAGGCCATTTCCCCCATCTGCATTGATATCGTACCGGGCTCAACTTTTTCCTTTGCAATCAAATCATCATGCGGTTTCAACTTCATGAGTTCAGCCGCCACTGAGGTAGCATCGGCTTTGGAAAGTGCGGGATGTGTCGTGAGTGTCGACGTATCAATTTCATCACCTTTTACCCCAACCTTTATATGGTCGCCATGGAACATTCCGGCGGGACGGATTCGAGTAGGCTTTTGTAACCACGATACAAGCCATTCTTGACGGAATTTATTACCCGCGTAAAAGAGATCTGGCGCCTTTTTCTCAAAGACGGCTTTCAAAGTCTGTGCTGTCGGCCCTTTAATGTTGTGACAGGCGGCACAATCTCCCTGCAGCACACCTTCTTCAGCGACGGCTGCAGCTGAAAAACCTAGTAAAGCAACGACCAGTATTCGCTTCATATTTATCTCCTCCTTCTCCTCTGTTTGTTGACTGTGCCCATGAAAGGTGCGCTGTTAAAAAGTCCATATCCCTTTTTAAGCGAGTCACTGTAGAAAAAATTTGGATCGTACGCTTTACCGTGCCATACGTACCAGTCATCCGTTTTGATTCCTTCATATTCGAAAATGGTCACTGGCCCACCTAACGAAGCACCATTGTTTGTCATGTGCTTATCAATATGGTCGTGCATAATAAAACGACCCGGATTGTTCATCTTAACGATCACGTCATAACGCTCACCGGGCCCTACCGAAACAGTGTCCACATAATAAGGACTGGCCAGCGGATAACCGTCTTTGTGAGTGACAAGCATGTCGTGCCCATGCATATGCATTTGGTGTGTTTCATCCCCCGCGCCAATAAAACGCATTCTTAATACATCGCCTTTTTTAACCCTGATAGGCTGGGTTATTGGGAAGGATCTTCCGTTTACTGAAAAATAGTCAGAAACATCTTTAGGGCCGCCCCCTTGGCCAAATACGTTGGCATATGGAGATTGCCAAGCGCTCATCATCAGAATGGCATCCAGGGTAACTTCCTTTTCAAGTGCACTCGGGTTTTTGGGCTCAACGATAAGTGGCCCCCACATTCCGCGTATCGCGACATGCTCCCAAACGTTGACATGGCAGTGGTACCAAAGGCTTCCGGGACGATCTACATTGAATCTATAAGTATAAGATTCGCCAGGCTGGATCGCTTTTTGAGTGACGTCTGGCACGCCATCTTGTTGCCAACTACCGATCTGGTTAACTCCGTGCCAATGAACGGTATGGGGAAGAGTGCTGTTATTAGTCACATGCACCATCACATCATCTCCCTCTTTGACGTGGATGAGTGGCCCTGGCACTTGTCCGTTAAAAGCGAACACTTTATTGGAAAAACCCGGCGCAACATCTATGGTAACTTCATCAATACTCATATCGAATTCGTGCTGTGCTGCTTCGCATACAGTCGCAATTCCTGCCAATAAAAAAATTACTAAAATATTCCTGAAATAACAGCTCACAGAGGATGCTCGCAATATATTTAAGCTAATCGTCATTTTTTTTCATCCAGATATAATTTTTTATACGTTTTTATAAGATACATATTAAATGTATCTTTAATAAACCGTTTTGTCAAATGAGTTTTTGACAAACATATATTGAACAATTTGCGGTGCTAAGGCGAATGTCACTAAGTTAAGCGATATCGCAATTAGCTCTGAATTGAGTATCTAAGCGTCATACTCTGTGATTACAGAGACGCATATTATGAAAGCGACTGAGTTTAATCAGGGATGGAAGCGTTTCATCACATGGGCCGTGGTCAGTGGGATACGCTTGCGTGAACTGCTGCAAGGTAAAGTGACGAACGATGAATGTTTGCAGCTAATTGAGCAAAGCTTGGACGATTTATCATCTAGCCCGTATTGCGGCCATACAGAGCTATATCATTGGGCAATAACTGTGATTTGCGTTGAAGAAGCCAAGAAAATTGAATTTTAAGAGACGCTCTTAATTTAGTGGCATTTGGTTTTATGCCATTTCATTTATATGTTCTGTTATATCTGTATTTCTTTGCTTTTTGTGTCGTCTATCCAACTTTGAACGAAGCTCTAACAGTAGAGGCTGAGTTTGAATACGACGACAGATTTTTCGACGTTCACCCAGAGAAGCATCTGCATTTCGCTTTTCATCAAGTGGTTTAGCTAGGTTGTATTGATGTTCGGGTCGTGTAGTAGGTGGCTGAAATGCCTGCGACGGATGGGTGCGCTCAGAGACAGGCCTGACTGGTTCAATTTCAGTCAGCTTTTTTATTTCATTTTTATCTTCCGGACCGTTTAAACGCGGAGGAAGTGAATGATTTTGTACATATTGCATGATGTTTAAATATTCTGAATTTCATGCTTTTGGTAGTTCTATGTTACCAGCTTCACATGCTTTCCGATAATGCAAAAATATTTAGCGTAAGTAATCTTAATATTTTTTAAACTGACATGCACTACGGGATTGTTTAATACGAGGGTTAACAAATTTACGATAGATAAGGAGCGGCGGTTTCAAGTCCTAGTGCAACAGCCACTCCTTAACGAGCACTGGAATAACTTTATTTGCTACGTAAGCTACAGGGCAGCTGTAAAAATACAGTTTTCGTCACAATACCGTGTTATTTGCTGCGTTAAATTTTTTTACTCGCGACTTGTCTTGATTAGCAACGGGGTAAGCAGGAAAGCGGTTGCTTGCAAAATTGTATTTTTAGAGATGCCCTTCAGAGGTTTAGCTTTAATTCTGTGGATAAAAATAAAGCGGTTCGAAAACCGCTTTATTTAATTGTACTTATATTAAATTTATTTGACGATAGCCTTTAACTCACCTTTGGTATATCTATTGGCCATAGCATCTAGTGAAATTGGTTTTACTTTTGAGGCTTGACCAGCAGAACCGAAGGCTTCATAACGGGCCTTGCATATCTCTTTCATGGCTATGGTCGAATCTGCCAAAAATTTACGTGGATCGAAATTTTTTGGGTTTTGCGACAAGAAACGACGTACCGCGCCAGTAGACGCCATGCGTAGGTCAGTATCAATATTAACTTTTCGCACACCGTGTTTTATACCCTCGACTATCTCCGAAACCGGAACGCCATAGGTTTCCCCCATATCACCACCATATTGGTCAATGATCTTCAACCATTCTTGCGGTACAGAAGAAGAGCCATGCATTACCAAGTGAGTGTTGGGAATGCGGGCGTGAATCGCCTTTATACGATTAATATCCAGAGTGTCGCCGGTAGGTGGGCGTGTGAATTTGTAGGCACCATGCGAGGTACCAATGGCTATTGCCAGTGCGTCTACACCAGTCTTCCGGACAAAATCGGCGGCCTCTTCTGGATCGGTTAATAACTGCGAGTGATCAAGTTTACCTTCCGCACCTTGACCGTCTTCTTGCTCGCCCATGCCTGTTTCAAGTGAGCCCAAGCAACCTAACTCACCTTCAACGGATACGCCCACTGCGTGAGAAATATCAACAACTTTCTTGGTTACTTCAACGTTGTACTCATAAGAGGATGGAGTCTTGGCATCTTCCTTCAAAGAGCCATCCATCATTACACTGGAGAATCCGGAACGAATTGCGTTGATACATACAGCCGGCGAGGCTCCGTGATCTTGGTGCATGACTACTGGAATGTGCGGATAAGTCTCAACTGCAGCAAGAATCAGGTGGCGCAAGAAGGCTTCACCCGCGTATTTGCGGGCACCAGCTGAGCCTTGCATAATCACTGGACTGTTAGTTTCATCCGCCGCCTCCATGATTGCCTTAACCTGTTCCAAATTATTGACGTTGAATGCGGGCAGACCGTATCCATTCTCGGCTGCATGATCCAGCAGCTGGCGTAATGAAACAAGAGCCATTTTTTTCTCCTAGTAAATTTATAAATTATCAAACAAAATCAAAAAATAGAGTCTGGCAGCGTACGGGAAACTCGGCTGTTCTTAGACTACTCAAAGTTTATGGTGATCACCTACCCGGACAACTTTCATGGTATTGGTATGGCCAGCCTGACCAACGGCTTCGCCTATAGTCATCACAATCATGTCACCGTCTTGCACTAATCCCAATCTTACCAGCTCATCTTCAGCTGCACACAATTCTACCGATGGAATTTTGGAGGTAGTGTTAAACGCAATCGGATGTACTCCGCTAAACAGCGTAACTTTACTCAAGGTTGACTCAATCGGTGTTAACGCAAAAATCGGCACTCCTGCATTCACACGTGAAAGCCACAGTGGCGTTGAACCGGACTGGGTCAGCGCTACAATTGCTTTAACTGAAAAGTGAGACGCTGCATATAACGCAGACATGGCGATAGCCTGATCGATACGTGAAAATTTCGTTTGTAGACGATGGCTGCTGGATATATCTTCCACCTCACTTTCCGCGTTAACACAGATACGTGCCATGGACATGATGGTTTCAATGGGATAATCGCCCACCGCGGTTTCAGCTGACAGCATTACCGCATCGGTACCATCCAGCACTGCATTTGCCACATCCGATACTTCCGCACGAGTAGGGATCGGGTTAGTGATCATGGATTCCATCATCTGTGTAGCTGTAATAACCAACTTGTTTTTGGCACGCGCCATACGAATCATGCGTTTTTGCAAGCCCGGTACAACTGCATCCCCCACTTCCACAGAAAGGTCGCCTCGTGCCACCATAATAGCGTCGGACGCATCAATAATTTCGTCCAGTACGGGAATGGCTTCGGCACGCTCAATTTTGGCCATCAACAAACTTTTACCGCCAGCTTCATGCATCAATTTTCGCGCCAACTTCATGTCATCAGCCGAACGCGGGAAGGAAATTGCCAGATAGTCCGCTTTAATTAAGGCTGCGGTCTTAATGTCTTCCCTGTCTTTGTCGGTAAGCGCAGGGGCAGTCAAACCGCCGCCCTTGCGATTGATCCCTTTATTGTTGGATAACACACCGCCACAAACAACTTTGCATATGACTTGTGCGCCTTTAACTTCGATTACATCGAATTCCAACATGCCATCATTTAGCAACAGTACCGAACCTTTGCTGACATCCTTGGGCAATTCTTTGTAGTCTAGTCCTACGCGTTCCTGATTACCGAGGCCTGTCCATTCTGCATCCAGGATAAATGTGTCCCCTTGCTTAAGAATGATCTTGTCATTCTCAAGTTTTCCCACACGAATTTTGGGCCCTTGAAGGTCGGCAAGAATTCCTATAACACGGCCACATGCAGCCGCTGCAGCACGCACTTTTTCAACATGCGCCACGTGGTCCTTCGCAGTGCCATGCGAAAAGTTCATCCGCACCACATCCACACCTGCAAGTATCATTCGTTCCAGCACTTTCTGGTCGCTGGAAGCTGGCCCCAGAGTTGCAACAATCTTAGTTCTGCGTAACATAGTCTATCGTCTTAATTATTTCGCAGCACGTTGCTCAAGAATTTCTACCGCAGGCAATTTTTTTCCTTCGAGGAATTCCAGAAATGCACCACCGCCCGTGGAAATATAGCTTACTTGATCACTGATATTATATTTGGCAATCGCTGCCAGCGTATCTCCACCACCAGCTATAGAAAATGCGGAACTTTCCGCAATC
Source organism: Candidatus Nitrotoga sp. M5 (assembly GCF_927904885.1). GTDB lineage: Bacteria > Pseudomonadota > Gammaproteobacteria > Burkholderiales > Gallionellaceae > Nitrotoga. Next base: position 34,933 of record NZ_CAKMNW010000023.1, on the reverse strand, counting down.
GCCATGCCTAGAACTTTGGTGCCAGCGCCAAACTGGTCAAATTCAAATACACCTACCGGGCCATTCCACACGATGGTTGAGGCTTTTTTCAGATGGGCGGCATAAGTCAGGGCAGTTTCAGGACCTATATCGAAAATCATATCGTCATCGGTAATATCAGCCACTTTTTTAACTACGGCAGGCTCATTGGTGTCAAATTTTTTGCCTACTACCACATCGGTAGGTACCGGAATCGATCCGCCCTTGTCCTTGGCGGCTTGTATTAAACGCTGGGCTTCAACTACAAGATCGGGTTCATAAAGAGATTTACCGACGTTATATCCAGCCGCTTTAATGAAGGTATTGGCAATGCCGCCACCGACAATCAATTGATCCACGATGTGGGACAGCGATTCCAATACGGTCAATTTGGATGAAACCTTTGAGCCACCGACGATAGCTATCAGCGGGTGCGCCGGATTTTTCAATGCTTTGCCTAAGGCATCAAGCTCTGCTGCCAGCAGTGGTCCGGCGCATGCCACAGGCGCATACTTAGCTACACCGTGGGTGGAAGCCTGCGCTCGATGCGCGGTACCGAATGCATCCATCGCAAAGATGTCGCATAGCTTAGCCATTTTTTGGGACAATTCGTCGTTGTTTTTGCCTTCACCTTTATTGAAGCGCACGTTCTCAAATAATACGACTTCGCCATCGGCAACGGTGAAATCGCCGTCTAGCCAATCCTTAATTACCTTGACCTCTTTACCTAATAAATCAGACAAACTTTTGGCTATAGGCTTTAGGGAGTCGGCTTCGGAATATATGCCTTCTTCAGGACGACCGAGGTGGGACATTAGCATTACTTTGGCACCTGCCTTCACGGCGTGCTGAATGGTAGGCATGCTTGCCCTGATGCGGGTATCGTCGGTTATGCGACCGTCATCAGCTTGAGGAACATTTAAATCTTCGCGGATCAGGACACGTTTGCCCTTGAGATCCAAATCAGTCATTTTGATTACGGACAATTCTTTCTCCAATTAATCGATCGTGGTAAAGCGCAAGAGAACATGCATGCAAGGTACGGGCACTTCTTTCTCACCTTGCGTGCATTTTTATTTAGCCATGACGCGAACCATCTCCAGAACCTTGCTGGAGTAGCCCCATTCGTTATCGTACCAAGAGACAACCTTGACGAAGGTGCCATCCAGAGACATGCCAGCCTCAGCGTCGAAAACAGAAGTGCAGCTCTCGCCTCGGAAATCAGTAGAGACCACTTTTGCGCCAGTATAGCCAAGTATGTCCTTCATTGAGCCCTCGGACGCAGTCTTCATGGCATCGCAGATTTCCTCATAAGTCGCAGCCTTGTCCAACTCCACAGTGAGATCAACCACAGACACGTCAGAGGTAGGTACGCGGAATGCCATGCCGGTGAGTTTTTTATTCAGTTCAGGAATAACAACGCCAACGGCCTTTGCCGCACCAGTCGAAGACGGAATGATGTTTTCAAGAATGCCGCGACCACCACGCCAATCCTTGTTAGAAGGACTATCCACGGTCTTCTGGGTAGCGGTGGCTGCATGAATAGTGGTCATTAATCCGCGCTTGATACCCCAAGTGTCGTTTAGCACCTTGGCAACCGGGGCGAGGCAATTTGTAGTGCAAGAAGCGTTGGAGATGATAGTTTGGTTAGTGTAAGTCTTGTCATTTACACCGTAAACAAACATAGGCGTGTCATCCTTGGATGGCGCTGACATGATGACTTTTTTGGCACCAGCAGCGATGTGCTTTTCAGCGGTTTCTTTAGTGAGAAAAAGACCGGTAGATTCGACGATTATTTCAGCACCAACTTCATCCCACTTTAGTTCAGCAGGATCTTTGATGGCAGTCAAGCGTATTCTTTTGCCGTCGACGACCAAAGTATTACCATCAATGGCGACAGTGCCGTCAAAGCGGCCATGCACGGAGTCGTAGCTCAACATATAAGCTAAGTAGTCTGGTTCAAGCAGGTCATTAATACCTACGATTTCGATGTCCTTGAAATTTTTTACCGCTGCGCGGAACACCATACGGCCAATTCTACCAAACCCATTGATACCAACTTTGATTGTCATGTTTCTCTCCTGATTTTATAACTAAAATTGTAACTGCTCAGACAAATTATGATTACGATAATAAATAAAACATTTAAACTATTCAGGATTTTTCAACGGTGCCCCACCGCAAATAACCAAACAACAGAATAACCATGAGTGTGATGCTAGTCCTACCACTGCGTCGCTAAGTATTCACTTCGGTGGAAGCGAACATTATGTGAGTCTCGTTTATTGCATTAGCTACTACAATCGAAACACTGAAGCCAACTTGATATGATCTTTCGATGATCATCGTGTCAAGATGCATGATGGTCACTGTCTGCGTTCTCAAAATTGCACAAATATCGTTGTGCTAGCTCTACTATCAAAATTACTCTGTGGGCATACTCTATGCAGCACTCACTTGATCTGCGAAATTGATATTCAAAGCTGCAACGCACTTTCTGACGCATACACACTTAAAAATTGACCTATTGTGACTGGCCAAATTCCTTGCTGCCTATCCCACAAAATATTTAGTGAGATTAAATCGAACTCTGCGCAAGGAAATGGTAGTTTACCAATATTTTAACCATCGTTTTTCAGGGGCAACCCGTTGAGCAAAGCTCATAGGGCGGTCGAATCGCCACCTGAAATTCAGATAACGCTTTTCACAGCTTTCACCACATTCTCTATGGTAAAGCCGAAGTGTTTAAACAATTCGCCTGCCGGGGCAGATTCACCAAAAGTATCTATGCCAATTACTGCACCGTCCAAACCAACATACTTATACCAAAAATCCGTCACACCAGCTTCGACAGCTACGCGCTTGCAGCCTTTGGGCAAGACGCTTTCCTTGTACGACTGATCTTGGCGATCAAATACGTTGGTGGAAGGCATAGAAACTACCCGTACATTAATACCGTCTTTAGCCAAAGCCGCTTGTGCATCCATTGCCAGCCCCACCTCGGAACCCGTCGCGATAATGAGCGCTTGAGGTGTCCCGTTGGCGGCTTCCGACAACACATAGCCACCCTTGCGAATGTTGACGATTTGAGCCTCATCACGCTTTTGGAATGCCAAGTTTTGGCGACTGAATATAAGGCTGCTCGGACCAGTTTTGCGTTCAACCGCTGCAACCCATGACACGGCAGATTCAACGGTATCACAAGGACGCCAAACGTCCATATTCGGAATATAGCGAAGCGTAGAGACTTGCTCCACTGGCTGGTGTGTTGGACCATCCTCACCCAAACCGATAGAGTCATGTGTATACACGAAAATGACGCGTTGTTTCATCAGTGCAGCCATGCGCAGTGCATTGCGCGCATACTCAGAGAACATCAGGAAAGTGCCACCAAATGGGATCAACCCGCCATGCAAAGCCACGCCATTCATAATGGCTGACATGCCGAATTCACGTACTCCGTAACTGATATAGTTACCTGTTGATTTACCATGAACGTGCTTGGCACCCGCCCAGTTGGTCAAGTTAGAACCAGTCAGATCCGCCGAACCGCCAAGAAATTCTGGTAGCGCCGGCACCAAACCGTTAATCGCATTCTGTGAGGCCTTGCGCGAGGCAATAGTTTCCGCCTTTTCATTAGTCTTGGCGATCAAGTTTGCAGCGTGTTGTGCCCAGTCTGCTGGCAAATCACCCTTCATACGTCGCTCAAATTCAGCCGCCTCTTGGGGAAAGTCCTTACGGTACTCTGCAAATTTGCAGTCCCACAACTTTTCTTGACCTTCTCCCTTAGTACGTGCATTCCACGCTTGGTAAACATGCGCTGGAATTTCGAACGGCGGGTATTTCCAGCCTATGTGTTCACGTGTAGCCGCGATTTCCGCATCACCCAATGCAGCACCATGCACTTCATGCGTATCAGCTTTGTTCGGGGAACCCGCTCCGATAATGGTTTTGCAGCATATCAGCGTGGGCTTATCGGTAACTGCTTTGGCAGTCTTGATAGCGTCATTGACTGCTTCAGGATCATGGCCTTCTACATTGGCGATCACATGCCAACCATAAGACTCGAAGCGTTTGGCAGTATCGTCGGTAAACCAGGCTTCAACATGCCCGTCAATGGAAATGCCGTTGTCGTCCCAGAAGGCGATCAACTTGCCTAATCCCCAAGTACCGGCCAGTGCGCAAGACTCATGCGAAATACCTTCCATCATGCAGCCATCACCTAGGAAAACATAAGTATGGTGGTTAACAATTTCATGACCGGGCCGATTAAATTCATTAGCCAGCATTTTTTCTGCCAGAGCAAAGCCGACCGCATTGGTAATGCCTTGACCTAGCGGGCCCGTAGTGGTTTCAACACCAGCAGTATAGCCATACTCAGGGTGACCTGGAGTCTGAGAATGCAGCTGACGGAAACGCTTCAACTCATCAATCGGCAAGTCGTAACCAGTTAAATGAAGTAAGGCATAAATCAGCATCGAGCCATGTCCGTTGGAAAACACGAAACGGTCACGGTCGGCCCATTGAGGGTTGGCTGGATTGTGACGCATATGGTGAATCCACAGCGCTTCGGCAATTTCTGCCATGCCCATAGGCGCGCCAGGATGGCCAGAGTTTGCTTTCTGAACTGCATCCATTGCCAAAGCGCGGATCGCTCCAGTTGTATCATTAAATTTGGGGGGGTGTACTTTACGCGCCGCAGCCATCTTTCACTAACCTCCTGAACATCTTTATAATAAGAATAGATAAATAATTTTTGCAGCAGGTTTCTGCAACAAACATTAGGTGATTATGCCGCACTGCCCTTCTTTGGGCAACAAGAGAAAACAGTTATCAATAATTAATCCAAGATGTTGTAATTAACCAGGCTGCAGAAAAATCCTGTTCCGGACGAAAAAAGGTGCTGTAACTTATTGATTTTTCATAAAGCGATTTTCACAATTTTGTGTTTTTCTACAGCCCGAGCGTTCTTTTTCAGGTATTTTTTATTCCAACGAGTCCTTCGTTCTTCATTTACACGGTATTCAGTCCGAGTAACCGTTTATTTGGCCGCCCGCATTTGCCGAAGCGCGTTTAATACTCAAGAACAATGATTATTTATTACCCAGATATAAACGAAATCCATCTCCCGCCTGGCAAAAGCTACTCATCTGCAGGATCAACAAGGCCGGAAATGCCTACCTGCTCCTTAATTTGGACAATGGCTTGAGCTTGCGTACGTACATTTTCTTAAGTACAATTTTGACCTGATCTACCTTTATTTATTACTTTTTGTTTACCGTTAAGGTAACTACTATGCAAGTCAATATAATTCCGAATTCCCAAATCCCTCCGTCAGATGAAATTGCTTCTCAAGTTGAAGTTGATAGTACTGCTGCGGCTTTAACACCAGATTTAGCTCAAAGCGCCGAAGCCGTACGTGAAAAATTGATTGTATCAGGCATTTCCGAGAAAGATGTAGCAGACGCCTGTGCTTGGGCCCGTCAGCCCAAAGAATAATATGCGCGTCGTTCTCGATACTAAAGTAATACTTTCTGCATTGTTGTTCGCCAACGGGAATTTGGCGTGGCTGAAAAAGGCTTGGCAAGCGAAGTCTATATGCCCGGTGATCAGCAACGCAACGAAGGAGGATCTGTTCGACTCAATAAATTACCCAAAATTCAATTTGTCGATCGCTGAGCAGGATCTGTTGCTGGAAGATTTTTTTCCATACTGTGAAGTCGCTTCCATATCCAGCTGGATGCCATCACATGGCCCCTTTAGTCAAGTATTTTTGGCAGTGGCACACAAAGCGAAAGTAGATGCACTGGTGAGCGTTGAGAAAGATATACTCGCATTGCGAGGAAGCTTTACCCCCTCCATCCTCACCGTTGAGGAATTGCGTAAACGTTTGCAAGAAGAACGTCTCGCATAACTACCCCGCTCAATTTCTTCTAAAAACTAGACAACTTGCCCTAATTTACGGCAAACTGCGCTCATGAAAACCATTCTGGTTCTACATGGTCCCAATCTGAACTTGCTCGGTAGCCGCGAGCCAAGCATATATGGCCATATTACTTTAGACGAAATTAACAACAAGTTGCAGCAGTTGGTACATATGCAAGGTTCAAACCTGATGCATTTCCAGAGTAACTCTGAATCCGCCTTAGTGGATCGTGTACATATTGCGCGCCAGGACTGCACCGATTTTATTGTCATTAACCCCGCTGCATTTACGCATACCAGCGTGGCTTTACGCGATGCACTGACTGCGGTGGCTATTCCATTTATTGAGGTCCACCTTTCCAATGTGTTTGCGCGTGAACCGTTCCGCAAAGAATCATACTTCTCTGATCTTGCTATCGGCGTTATCAGCGGCCTGGGTGCAACCGGTTATGAACTCGCAGTGCAATACGCGCTGCAATATTCTGTTAGGAAATAACCATGGATTTACGAAAACTTAAGACCTTAATTGAGCTGGTTGAAAACTCTGGCATTGCCGAGCTGGAAATCAGTGAAGGTGAAGAACGTGTGCGCATTGTTCGTTCTGGCGCTGCGACACAGCAAACATATGCTGCGCCACAGCATATGGCAACACTTACCCCACAACTTGTGGATGAGCCTGCTGAACCAATCAAACCTACAACACCAGATGGTCACGTAGTTAAATCACCGATGGTCGGTAGCTTCTACCGCAGCCCGTCCCCTGGCACCAAACCTTTTGTGGAGGTTGGCCAAAGCGTAAGCGTGGGCGACACCCTCTGTATCATTGAAGCGATGAAACTGCTTAACGAAATCGAAGCTGATCAAAGCGGTGTTATTAAAACGATTCTGGTTGAAAGCGGCCAGCCGGTGGAATATGGTCAACCTCTTTTTATCATCAATTAAATAATGTTTGAAAAAATTCTCATCGCAAATCGAGGCGAGATTGCCTTAAGAATTCAGCGCGCCTGTCGCGAAATGGGCATTAAATCCGTAGTAGTGCATTCCGAAGTTGACGCAGATGCCAAGTATGTCAAGCTGGCCGACGAATCGGTGTGCATAGGCCCGGCTTCCTCGCTGCAAAGCTATTTGCATATACCAGCGATTATTAGCGCAGCGGAAGTTACAGATGCACAAGCCATCCACCCTGGCTATGGTTTTTTGTCTGAAAATGCTGACTTCGCCGAGCGGGTGGAAAAAAGCGGATTTGTATTCATTGGTCCGCGCCCGGAAACTATTCGTTTAATGGGTGACAAAGTATCTGCCAAAAATGCAATGAAAAAAGCGGGCATTCCCTGTGTGCCAGGCGTGGATGGCGCATTGCCGGACAACCCAGCCGAAATCACGAAGATTGCTCGTAATATCGGTTACCCGGTCATCATAAAGGCGTCCGGGGGCGGGGGCGGACGCGGAATGCGCGTGGTACATACCGAAGCTGCATTGCTCAATGCCGTAACCATGACTCGTAACGAGGCACAGACTGCGTTTAATAATCCTGTAGTGTATATGGAAAAATTTTTGCAGAATCCACGCCACATCGAATTTCAAGTGCTGGCTGATTCTTATGGCAATGCGGTATATTTAGGTGAGCGTGACTGCTCCATGCAGCGCCGCCACCAGAAAATCCTTGAAGAAGCACCAGCACCTCTGCTCAACACTCGTTTTCGTAATAAAATTGGTGAGCGTTGTGTAGCAGCTTGCCGCAAAATTGGCTATCGCGGTGCGGGAACTTTTGAATTTCTCTATGAGAACGATGAATTTTTCTTTATTGAAATGAATACTCGAGTACAGGTAGAGCATCCGGTCAGCGAAATGATTACTGGCATTGATATCGTGCAACAGCAGATTCGAATCGCTGCCGGTGAAAAACTTAGTTTCAAGCAAAGTGATATTACTCTCAAAGGGCATGCCATCGAATGCCGCATCAATGCCGAACATCCCTACAAGTTCACGCCATCAGCCGGCCGTATTACCACTTGGCATACTCCCGGTGGGCCTGGTATCCGCGTGGATTCGCATGTGTATGCTAATTACTTCGTGCCGCCGCATTACGATTCCATGATCGGGAAGATCATCGCATATGGTGATAACCGCCAACAGGCGATAGCCCGCATGCGTACTGCCTTATCGGAAATGGTGGTAGAAGGTATAGAAACTAACATTCCGCTACATCAGGAACTGATGTTAGACGCTGCTTTTATACGGGGTGGCACCAGCATTCACCATCTGGAACACAAGCTAGCCGAACGCATTAAAGTTAAATAACATGGCTTGGCTTACGCTGACGATCACTGCATCTGCATCCCAAGCGGAGATGCTAAGCGAGGCTCTGCTAACGCTCGGTGCACTATCGGTTGACATCCACGATGCTGATGTAGATACACCGAATGAGCAAGCCATGTTTGGCGAACCGGGCGAACCCGCCCCCCATCTTTGGTCACACAATCGCGTTACTGCTCTGTTTGTTGAGGACACGCCGATAGACGCAATCATGCTGGAAGCGGCACATGCCATTGGGCTGAAACAGCCGCCAACCTATGTCATCCAAACCTTGGAAGACAACGACTGGGTGCGTCTGACTCAATTGCAGTTTAACCCCATTCGCATTTCGCAGCGCCTATGGATTGTGCCGACCTGGCACACCCCGCTTGATCCCAGCGCCATCAACATTACGCTCGATCCTGGCTTGGCTTTTGGTACCGGTAGCCACCCCACTACCCGTTTGTGCCTGCGCTGGCTGGATCTTAATTTGCAGGGCGGTGAATCCGTATTGGATTATGGCTGCGGCTCGGGCATCCTCGCCATCGCTGCGCTCAAACTTGGCGCTGCCAGTGCCACTGGCGTGGACGTGGACGCTCAAGCCGTACAAGCCAGCCGCGACAATGCAATGGCTAATCAAGTTGACGCACAGTACCACCTGCCTGATGCCGAGCAGAAGCAACAAGCCGACATTGTAATAGCCAATATTCTTACCAACCCTCTTAAAGTACTCGCTCCGTTGCTGGCAAGCTCAACTAGGCAAGGCGGCCAGATTGTGTTGTCTGGCGTACTCAGCGAACAGGCCGAAGACGTTATGAACGTCTATGGTCAATGGTTTGATTTCAGGCCACCAGTTATGGAAGAAGGCTGGGCATGTTTATCTGGAGTGAAACGATGAGCGCAGTCACCCAATGTCCAGATTGCAGCACTCGCTTTAAGGTTAACCAAGCTCAGCTGAACATGTCCAAGGGCATGGTGCGTTGCGGAAATTGCCAAGCGGTATTCAACGCAACTAAACAATTGCATGACAACGAACCCAGCCCGCAAGTTGCCCCAACCCTTGATCAGGAAAAAATGCAGCAAGCGCCTGTCGAAAATCCGGCAGAGTATACCCCCGCAGCCCAAGATAAATATGATTTTAGCCATCTTGCTACGGCCAGTCATGAAGAAACACTGGAAACTATCCCTCCAGCCATCAAAAAAAAAGTTCACTGGTCCTGGTTGGTGGCCATGTTACTGTTACTCATAGCATTTCTGATACAGACTACGTATTTTTTCCGTGTCGAACTCGCCGCACACCTGCCGAGCGTGAAGTTAGCTCTCGTATCCTCTTGCAAGCTATTCAACTGCGATATCCCGCTGCCGAAAAAAATTGACCAGCTGAGTATCGAATCTTCTGACCTCGAATCCAATCCGAAACGTCCAAGCGTCATCGCTCTCAATGCCAACTTGCGAAACCGCGCGCCTTACGCGCAAACATATCCCAATCTCGAACTTACATTAACCAACTCGATGGATGAAGCACTGGCACGTCGCATCTTCTCCCCTGCGGAATATCTCAAACCCGAAGAGAATGAAAAACACGGGTTGCTATCCAATCATGAGATTAGCATCAAACTGCATCTTGATACTGCTGACCTTAAACCAACTGGATATCGCTTGTTTTTGTTTTATCCTTAGTAACGCACCCTCATTAAATCTGAACGATTAATCATACTTAATATCAATCATTTGATTCACCATCAATTACCGAAGTGTTGAGATTCGATTGGCTTCGCATTAAATGGAATACGATGCGATTGCGTGGAGACTGAACATCCATTTAAAGAACCGACGAACATCACTCGGGCAAAAATGATCCGCATAATTTTTCACGCTGAACGCTTTTGACTTCAAGCCCGCATCATGCTGCGGTTTTGCACTTATAACTGCCTATACACATTTCATATTGCGGCTCAACTATAATCGAATTCGGGTAGCCTGCTTACGCGGAGATCCGCATGTTCGTGATACCATTCCCACATTTTTTCGCGCAGAAAGCATCAAGTTGAGGAAACGTTTAGGAGAATGGCTAGTTGAGCAGGGGAAGCTGAATACACTCGAGCTGGAGCGGGCGCTAGACTCACAGAATGATGAAGTCAGTGAACATGAACGTATCGGCACGCTGCTATTAAAGCAAGGGGCGGTTACCGCCCGGGATGTGGCAGAGGCATTGGCGGTACAGCTTGGACTCACACTAGTGGAGCCGACTGACTATCCCCAAATGCCCTTATTGGAAGAATGTGTATCGGTACGTTTCCTCAAAGAGTCTAAAGCATTGCCGCTACATGAAAATGAACACGAGCTCGTACTGGCACTAGTGGATCCACTTGATCAATACGTCATCAATGCTTTTGGCATGCTAACGCATCGTTCAGTCAGCGTTCGTGTGGCAGTACAGCAGGATATGGAAAGCGCTTTCGAGCGTCTTTATGGCGGCGCCAAGGCGTCGTCGATGGGGGAAATTGTCGGCGACATCGAAACCCTCGAAGAAGAAGGTGTAAGCGACGATGTGCAACATCTTAAGGATCTTGCCAGCGAGGCGCCGGTTATTCGCCTTGTTAACTTGATTATTGGCCATGCGGTGGAGGCACGCGCATCTGATGTTCACATCGAACCATTCGAAAACCGCCTAATAGTGCGTTACCGGATAGACGGGGTGATGCACGAGGTAGAATCTCCGCCCCGCCGCTTGTCCGCTGCCGTCATTTCACGTATTAAAATCATGGCAAGCTTGGATATTGCGGAACGGCGTCTGCCGCAAGATGGTCGCATCAAATTGCGCATTAAGAGCAAGGAAATTGATTTGCGTGTTTCCACAGTACCGACCATGCATGGTGAAAGCGTGGTTATGCGGATACTCGACAAGAGTGGTACTACCCTGAATTTCGCCGCACTTGGGTTTGACGATGATGTGCTCAAAATATTCGTAGATATATTGCAGCAACCCCATGGCATTATTCTGGCCACCGGCCCAACCGGTAGCGGCAAAACCACCACGCTCTATACCGCATTACAAACGTTAAACAAATCAGATGTGAAGATACTTACTGTGGAAGACCCAGTTGAATATCAGATGGAAGGCGTAAACCAGATTCAGGTAAAAGCGCAGATTGGTCTTACCTTTGCCAACGCCCTTCGCTCTATTGTGCGTCAGGATCCAGACGTTATCATGATCGGCGAAATCCGCGATTTAGAAACCGCACAAATTGCCGTACAGGCCGCACTTACCGGCCACTTGGTACTATCCACCCTGCACACCAACGATGCTGCCAGTACGATCAACCGTCTACTCGATATGGGCATGGACGATTACCTTCTGACATCCACTGTTATTGGCATTCTGGCACAGCGACTAGTGCGCACACTGTGCGAACAATGTCGTCAATTGCGAACAGTGCTGCCCGAAGTGGTTGATGAAATGGAGTTACATCGCTTTACTACAGCGGATCCGATTGAACTTTATCATGCGGTTGGCTGTCCACATTGCGGCCATACCGGCTACATAGGCCGAGTCAGCATTGTGGAAATACTGACGATGAGTGATGGTATCCGCAGCTTGGTGATGCAGCATGCAACTGCTGGGGAAATTCGCAAGCTCGCGATCGATCAAGGCATGCGGACCATGTTTGACAATGGCTTGCGCAAAGTGATGGCAGGGGTTACTACCATTGAGGAAGTATTGCGCGTAACGCGGGAGTCCTGATTTTGCCGGTGTTCCAATACAATGCGGTTAGTGCGGACGGTGAAGCGCTTGATGGCGAAATGGAGGCCCGTACCAATGAAGCGGTAGTAGAACGTTTGCAGGCGATGGGCTATATTCCAATTCAAATTGAACTGGCGCAGCTGGAAAAAACTACAGGAAACACATCATTCGGATGGCTGCGCACCAATCGAGTTAGTCAGGCTGAAATTGGCGTATTCACGAGTGAAATTGCAACGTTACTTCATGCCGGTTTGCCGCTTGACCGCGCCTTGGAAATTTTGGTCGAGCTATCGGAAAACGATAAAGTGCGCAAACTGCTAACGCAGGTACGCGATGATGTGCGTGGTGGAGTTTCACTTTCTTCAGCGATGGAAACACAGAAAGGCGTGTTCTCCCGCTTTTACCTCAATATGGTTCGCGCTGGTGAGGCTGGGGGCGCACTTGGTCCAGTGCTGACGCGAATTACTGAATTCATGGAACGCGCCAAAGCACTTAAGCAAACCGTTACATCTGCATTAATTTATCCTGCAATCCTCATGCTGGTGGCAGCTGGCTCTGTGATGATGTTGCTTATATTCGTTGTGCCGCAGTTTTCACTGATGTTTGAGCAATCCGGTAAAACCTTGCCTCTACCAACTCAAATCGTCATTGCCGCAGGTGACTTTTTACGCCACGACTGGTGGATCTTGCTGATTGGCGCCATAGCCATTTATGCACTGATTAATCAACAAATGCGCAATCCTGCCAGTCGCTACCGCTGGGATGGGATTTTTCTGCGTTTGCCGCTGATAGGTGACCTGCTGGTAAAAATCGAGGTCGCCCGCTTTAGTCGCAGCTTGGGTACTTTGCTGGGCAATGGAGTGACTTTATTGAATGCGCTCGTTATTATCAAAGAAACCTTGAGTAATAGCGTCATGGCTGAAGGACTTGACAGTGTGGCGAATCAGCTCAAGCAAGGCTTAGGGTTGGGTAAACCAATGATGGAAACGGGATTGTTTCCCAAGTTAGCTGTTCATATGGTAGTAGTTGGCGAAGAAACAGGCCAGCTTGAAGAAATGTTGCTGCGTGTTGCAGATGTGTACGACAATGAGGTGCAAACTACGGTCAAGCGCATGTTAAGTCTAATGGAGCCAGTGCTGATTTTGGGGCTAGGGCTGCTAATTGGCGGCATCATTATGTCGATTCTGCTCGCCATTCTCAGTGTCAACGACTTGGCGATGTAATTAAGGATGGGGATGGGGGATCTCCGACTGCACACAGTGCCCAGTCTTATCGAACCCCATCATAAACTTATGATGTGTTAAGAAACATAAAGAGCATATAACAATAGAAACGCTACATTTTTAGAGAGAGGCAATATGAAAAAAAAGCATCAGGTACGGAGGGAGACAGGATTTACCTTGCTCGAATTGCTGGTCGTGTTAGTAATTCTGGGCCTGTTGGCTGGTCTGGTGGGGCCGAAGGTAATGGATTATCTTGGCACATCGAAAAGCAAAACGGGTCAGCTGCAAATCGAGCAACTTAGTCAAAGCCTGGAATTATTCAGACTGGAAGTAGGTCGCTACCCTAATTCACAGGAAAGCTTGTCGGCATTGATCGAGGCTCCACCTGGTGTGACCGGCTGGAACGGCCCATATATTAAGTCGAAAACAGTGCCAAAAGATCCGTGGGGAAACGATTACCATTACGCATCGCCAGGACAGCACAATACAGATTATGACATCAGCTCACTTGGTCTTGACAACCGAGAAGGCGGCGAGGGCGAAAACAAGGACATCAATAATTGGGGCGAATAAAATCGCGTGCTAGCGCCGGTTTTACCATACTTGAATTATTAGTAGTACTGACGCTAATGGCGATGGTATATGCCTTGGCGGTACCGATGATCTCTGCTGGCATGCCCGGCACCGAACTTAAAGGTGCAGCACGTCAACTGGCGGCTGGCTTACGCCAAGCGCGTAGTCAGGCAGTCACACGAAAAGTAGAGTCAACATTGACACTGGATGTTGAAAAGCGAAATTTTAAGGTGAGCGGCGACCAGCGCCAATACGCCTTGCCCGCAAAGCTGGACATCAGTTTGTTCACAGCGCAATCCGAATTACTGCCCGACAAAATCGGCGCAATCCGTTTTTACCCGGATGGAAGCTCCACTGGCGGTCGTATCACAGTAACATCTGGTGATCGCAAATACGATGTTAATGTCGACTGGCTGACCGGCCAAGTTACCATTCTCAATTAAGGGCTATATGTGAACTTGGACATTTTAGAAATTTTGGCTGTATATCATGCAAGTAGTAGTTAATATGGCATTGAATCAGTTAAGACTCACGAAAATGTTTAGGTTATTCTCTGACAATCCCCTTAGGCATGCATAAATTCAATCGCGGTTTTTCTTTGCTTGAAGTGCTGGTGGCATTTGTAATTCTGGCACTGATTTTGAGTGTATTGATGCAAATTTTTTCTGGCGGTTTGCGAAATGCCAGTCGTGCTGACGAATACCAGCAAGCTGTGTTGCTAGGGCAAAGCAAGCTAGCATCAGTTGGCATCGAGACGCCACTGGAGGTAAGTGAGGACAGTGGCGAATTTGATGCCGTTTACCGCTGGCATGTCAGCATTCGACCATACCTGGAGACTGAGGCACAGGCAAGCGAGCAAAGTGGATTGCCTGTGCAAATTTTACCCGTGTCACTGCTGGAAGTTGAAATCCAGGTGCTATGGGGCGGTAGCGACCAGCCACGTTCGGCCAGCCTCAAAACTCTAAGACTGGCAAATAAGGTGGCGTTGTGAAACTGGACAAACACAAAAGTGCCGGCTTCACCTTGCTCGAACTGTTAATCGCCATGTCTTTGCTCGGCTTTATCTTGGCCTTGTTGTATGGTGGCATGCGGCTAGGTGCACGTAGCTGGGATGCCGGCGAGATACGCACAAAAAATTCGACACACCTGGCTTTGGTACAAGGATTTTTACGGCGTGAATTAAGTCAAGTAACCCCATATCAATGGAAGACAGAAGCAGAGATGAATCTGGCATTCATCGGGCAGCCAGACAGTCTCAAGCTGGTGGCTCCAATTGCTGTTCGCTTAGGTGCAGGAGGCCTGTTTCTAATTGGTTTCGAACTGGCGCAAGATAATAATGTTGGTCAACTGGTAATGAGGCGTGCCATTCCAAATGCAGACAGTGTTGATTTTACCGCATTGGAGAATGCCGAAACAATCGTACTGGCGGATCACGTGGAGGAATTAAGTCTCGCCTATTTTGGTGGTAAAACCAAAGATGCCAAACCGGAATGGCTGGATCAATGGGGGGATCTGGATACTCAGCAGCACCTGCCCTACCTGATCCGGTTCCGAGTCAAGTTTAGTAATGGCCGCGTTTGGCCGGATTTAGTAGTAGCTCCGTTAATCGGCTCTGATACTGGTTGTATGTGGGACAGCTCGACCAATAGATGCGCGAGTGAATGAAGACCGTGACCACCAAAAAACATCAACATGGTATCGCCTTGGTGTTAGTGTTGTGGGCGACCACATTATTGGCTGTGATTGCTGCCAGTTTCGCTTTCAGCATGCGTACAGATATGCTGCTGGCACAAAACTTGGCCGCTTCAGCGCGTGCCCAAGCGGTGGCGGATGCCGGCATTCAGCGCGCTGTGTACGAAATATTCAAATCCATCGACGATCTGCAACGATGGAAGGGCGATGGCGTGCCGCACCTGTGGACATTCGGGGGCGCCAAGCTCAGTATCACACTTTTGGATGTGTCCGGTAAAATTGATATCAACAGCGCATCAGACGAGTTGCTGAAGAGCTTGTTAAAAAGTGTGGGGCTTAACGAGGAAGAAAGCAATATCCTACTGGACGCTATTAAAGATTGGCGCGACGGCGATGATTTGCCACATCCCAAAGGTGCCGAAGTTTCGGAATATCAAGCTGCCGGATTGAAATACCGTCCGGCCAATGCACCGTTTGAAACTGTTAACGAACTGCAGCGGGTATTAGGTATGACACCGGAGTTATTCGCTAATCTGGCAGACACACTGACTGTAGATTCACATCAAGCTGGAATAAATGCTGTCATTGCACCGAGAAATGTTTTGCTGGCACTACCCGGCGCGACTGTAGAGCTGGTTGACGCATATCTTGCAGAACGTCAGGAGGCCTTGCTAAAAAATTTGCCGCCGCCGCCGTTTGCGCCAGCTGCCGCTGCTGTAGCGGGTGAAGACGGTTCCGTGTATAGTGTTCGCGCCGAAGCGGCATTGCCAGATGGTACCGTATTTGTCCGAGAAACTGTGGTAAAAATTGATCAAGGCGCCGTTCGCAAAGTCATTTATTTTTCCTGGAAAGAAGGGGAAGCGTCTCCCAAACAGATCGGTGAGGGACAAGCAACTATCAACTAAAAAATTACGCGCACCTATCCCCCTTCCATTTGAACGAGAGTGATGAATAAAAGAGCTGATCGCAGAATTCCCATGAATTGCGGCTGCTAGCCTGAACCCAGAGGATATTCAAGTTCAAGCTAAATCCGTTCGTCCTATTGGAGGGATGAATTGCCAAACTAAGGACAAGTGAAATATTTTGAGTTTACATTCTCTGCTTTGCTGACGGTGGCTATTGCGCCAATCATACCGACAATCTTGAAGTGCGCGTCGCGCCAATACCATGCCGGATAATGTGAAGGTTATACCGCAACGCACTGTTCGGTGAAACTTGCTTACAGATATGGGTACGCAAGAAGAAAGAAGCCATGGTGAGCGGCGATTCAGCAGAAATATATCGCTCGGAACATGGTAAATCGGTTAATCCCTCGACAAACTTAGGACTAACGGATTTATTTTTCTGCGAGAGGTATGTTGCTTCTGCGAGAAACTGAAAGTTGATTATCCACTCTTGGGCACCTCTAAAAATTCAAAGTTCTATGCCAGACAAGACACGAACAAAATATTTGAGCACTATATATATTAACATCGCATTGAGACGAAACAAGGTAAGCAAGCCCCGAAGCTGCTGCAAGATTGGATTTTAGAGGCGCCCTCTATTTTAGATAGAGCTTTTTTTTGATGAGCATAAAGCTTTGGTTGAACTTAACGATAATGAACATAACTGATTGTCATGCGCTTCTTCACTTTATCATACAGGGCCCATTACCCTTATACCTCTCATCGCCAGAATGAGAGACATCTCACAGGTATACTTCAGTTTTAGATGATAAATAAAATTCTAACTGCGCGGCACCCGCGCTTTACTTTTGACAGAAACTCAGCGCTTGGGCGCTTTTGGCGTTGGTGGTCGAGCGAACTCATTGCGCTCGTGCCGCAATGGATGCGGCAATCCAGCGCAAACGCTGCAAATGGATTGCTGATAGAAGTCACGCCTCAAACCGTTATATTACAGCGATGGCTGCAAGGCACCTTGACCGAGCAAGATCGAGTCGAGAGGCACTCTGGAGACCTTGATACACAAGGTAATACTTTTCAAGCACTTTTTACCAAACTGCATAAACGCGATGAGCAGGTTGCATTGTGGCTCACTGATACTCAATGCCTTGTCAAGCAGATCGAACTACCTCTGGCCGCGGCCAAAAATCTTCGCCAAGTACTAGGTTTCGAAATGGATCGTCATACCCCTTTCAAAGCTGGACAAGTTTATTTCGATTTTCGCGTGTTGCGTGTGGATAACCAAAAAAATCGGCTTGTCGTCAAACTGGTGGTTGTACCACGCTCAGCGATGGATAGTTCACTGGACCTGCTGGAGGGTTGGGGGGCACCAATCACAGCAGCATATGTTGCCGGCACTGCTGTACCAGACGGCAATACCATCAACCTGATACCAACTGAGCGACACGCTACTCGGCCTTCCAAGCTACGTGGAATCAACCCCATGTTATTCCTGTTAACGTTTATTCTGGCAATGGCTGCCATAACCATACCGATTTGGCAGAAGCGACAAACCGTGATTACACTGTTGCCGATAGTTGACCGCGCCAAGCAGCAAGCGCAAGAAACTAACGCATTGCGAAGCGAGCAGGAAAGGTTAGCCGCAGAATACAATTTCATGCTGAAAAAAAAACAGGAAGTCCCGCCGTTAGTAGTATTGCTGGACGAGTTATCTCTACTGTTACCAGATGATACATGGGTACAACAATTTAATCTTAAAGGCAAGGAACTGCAAATCCAAGGGGAAACCGGCACTTCGTCGAAATTGATCGCATTGTTCGAGTATGCAAAAATTTTGCATGGTGCCAACTTTCGTTCGCCGCTGACCAAGGGGCATATGCCAGACAAAGAACGTTACCATCTAGCAGCAGAAATAACGTCACTACCAACCGCAACAATCGTTACGCCAGCGCCCGAGCCTGAATCTGAACCAGGCATACTCGATAACACCATTAGTCAGTCAGAGCAATCCACATCTGAATCCAATAAACTCGAAGCGGAGAAGTTTAATTCGCCGTTGCCGCTTAGAGTCCCAGCCCTCAAGCCAGCACTGCCAGCTTCGAATACGCCAATTAAACAGACAATGAAAGCCGTGCCTAATCTAAAGGCTAAATTCTGATGCGTACCCTCAGCAAAAATCAAAGTCGTAGCCTGGCCATTGGGCTGTTAATCTTATTCATAATGATTGGCGTTTTGTTGATATTCATCCCAATTAACATGTTGCATCGCCATTACGACCAGTCGTTGGATAGCATGATCGACCATTTGGAGCGTTACCGGCACATTGTAGCGAGCCGTGCCGAAATCCAGTTGGCGCTCGATCAAGTGAAGAAAAAAGAAGGCCGCCAGCATTTCCTCAGAAACACCGGCGCCGCACTAGCCGCCTCGGAAATTCAGGAAACCGTAAAAAATACGATTGAGGCCAATGGTGGTAAGCTGGTCAGTATGCAAGTGGTGCCATTTAAAGATGACGGTGGTTATCGACGCGTCACTGTCAACATCCAATTTATCAGCGACATGTCTGCACTGAGAAATATTCTTTATACCGTAGAAACAGTGCGACCCTATCTGCTACTTGATAATGTCAGCATACGATCACAGAGCAATTTTTCGCGAAAAGGCGCGCCTGTGAAAGAACCGGAACTCAGAGCACAGCTTGACGTAACCAGTTATGCGTTGGTAGCGGATAAACAATGAAATTGCCCTTCGAACCTCGTTATTTCACGTCCATATTATGGTTGGCATTAATCATGTTCCTGATCTGGACAATTGGAACCGAACTTGGCTGGGGTAACCGTGACAATATAGCACTGCCGCAGTCAAAGCCGCAAAAAGCTAGGCCAGTAGTGGTGCCACTGCAGCCAGAGTTCGCTTTACTGCCGCTGGATCAATACTATACAGAGATATTGACACGGCCACTGTTTGTGCCAACCCGCCGTCCGCTGCCGCCCGAGCTCGTATCTTCTCTCCAGCAGCAGCAGTCGTCGTCTGAGCCGATAGCGCCTCCCAAACCAACCATGCGCAAAGGGCAGTTTATTTTGGACGGCATCATTATTACCAAGGACAAAAAAATTGCGCTGTTGCGTGAAGTCGCCACCCGCAAGATGGTACGTGTCGAGCTAGGCCAAGAAATAAACGGTATGCAAATTGAGAAATTGGACCGTGATAAAATCACCTTCAAACAGGGCGATGAGTACGAAGAAATAATACTGAAAATCAAGGCGGCGTCACCGCCGGCAGGACAGTATGGCAATACGGGAAGGGTTGCGCCCCCAGCATCCGCTGAAACAGTGCCGGGAGCGCCAATTGCAGCTCCGACTTCGAACGCTGGTGACCCACGGTCTGTTTTCGAACGCCGCCGTGCCTTGCGACAATTGCCGCCGCCGTAACAAACACATTTTTAATATGTTCTACAGAATTGATAGTGAAGCACCATTCAAGAAATACAAGATTAACAACTAAAAATAGTCAGCTACAATCCGTTCGTTCTGAGCCTGACGAAAAACAATCGGATTTGTTTCTTCTGTAAAAGATTTACATTTTCAGCGGGAGATTAAAGCTTTATTACTCACTCTATTTCGCATAGAGCCATTTTGATTGAGAAGCCAATATGCTATTACACAATAAAGAGAACGGCATGGATAAAACTCGCCTGACTTGGGTACTGATTATGATCACTCTCCCTTTACTGGGAGGGTGCACTACCTTTTTCAAGACGTTCGAAGCGAAGAAAATCGATGAGAAAAAAATCGACGTAAAGAAAATCGAAAAAGTCGTAAAACCGCATTCTATTACACAGAATAGTGATGGTGTCGAAACCAGGAATGTGCCAGCGGAACAACCTGCCGTCATCGATAGCTTGGAAAAAACCAAAATGTATCCTGGCACGGGAGTATTTGTCAAAGCACCAGAGCCAGCTACAAACGTGGCCAAACTAGCTACTGGCGACACAGTAATGCTTAATTTCGAGGGCGCTGATTTGCGCGAGGTAGTCAAAGCGATAGTGGGTGACATATTCAATGAAACTTACATAATTGATCCCAAGGTGCAAGGAGTAATCAATTTGCATACCAGCAAACCCCTTCAGCAAAAGGACTTGCTGCCAACACTGGAAACACTGCTACGCATGAATGGTGCAGCGATCATCAGAGAAGATGAGATTTACAAAATAGTTCCTGCAGCGACTGCCACGCGCGGCTCGATCACGCCGCAACTAGGAGACGACAAAGTAATATTGCAAGGCGGCCGCGGTTACAGCGTTCAGATCGCGCCGTTAAAATTTATCGCCGCCAGTGAAATGGTAAAAATTCTTGAGCCATTTGTTTCTGAAGCAAAATCCGTGCGTATTGATGAAGCACGCAACCTGCTTATTCTTTCTGGTACCGAACGCGAATTACAACATTTGCAGGACACTATCACCATGTTCGATGTCGATTGGCTAGCTGGCATGTCAGTCGCTCTTTTCACACTTGAAAGCGTCAAAGTAAAGACCGCCGTGGCAGATCTTGACAAAATCTTTGACGCTAAAGCACTTAGTCCTTTGGCCGGCGTGGTCAAACTGGTTCCGATCGAGCGTCTGAACGCCATTTTGGTGATCACCCAACAACCCAAATATCTCGAGCAGGCAAGATTATGGATTGAACGTTTTGACCGCACTGGCGGAGCCGAGACCACTGCCGGCATGCGCTTATTCGTTTACCCAGTGCAAAATGGAATGGCTGAGAAATTGGCAGAATTGCTCAATAAAGTATTCAAAAAGTCAACGGCTTCAACATCGCAACCACCTGCGCTTGCTCCTGGCTTGGCTCCAGCACAGGTAGAGTCGACAAAATCAACTCCCGTGAATACAACCTCGGAACCACAAGAGGCAGCCGGTGATAGTGTCGCGGTATACGGGGATATTCGCGTGATCGCCGACAAAGACAACAATTCATTGCTAATTATGGCCTCGCCGTCCAATTACGAAAAAATAGAAGCCGCCATTCGCAAGCTAGATGTGCCTCCGCGACAGGTTTTAATTGATGTAACAATCGCCGAGGTAACGCTCTCTGGTGATTTAAAATTTGGATTGGAATGGGCATTCAAAAATGGAAACGGTAACGGCAAGCTCGATACCGGCGGCCCAGGAATTAGTGCATTAGCTCCCGGCTTTTCCTATGTGTTGAGCAATTCAAATGTAGCGGGCGGGGTGTCCGCTGCGCTCAATTTATTGGCAACCGATTCACGCGTCAAGGTAATTTCCTCGCCACATTTAATGGTCACTGACAATCAAACCGCCAAAATCCAAGTCGGCGATCGGGTACCGATCACCAGCCAGACTCAAACTGTTTTAGGCTCAGCCACAGGGCTAATTGCTTCAATACAGTATATTGATACCGGAGTTCTGTTAAAGGTTACGCCACGCATCAATGCCGGTGGTCAAGTTACTATGGAAATTGATCAAGAGGTTAGCTCAGCCTCCTTGACCACAACATCCTCTATTAATTCTCCTACTATCAGCAAGCGCGCGATAGAAACTACGGTCGTGGTTAAATCCGGTGAGACAATGGTGTTGGGTGGATTAATTAAGGATGATAATAACAGGGGAAGCAGCGGATTGCCGTACCTGTCTAAAATCCCGTTTATCGGTGGATTATTCGGTGTCCAGACATTTAACAAAACCCGCACCGAGCTTGTACTTTTGATAACACCACGGTTGGTGGCTAATAACCAGCAAGCGCGCGAAGTCAGTGATGAATTCCGAAAAAAACTCAGCGCCTTACACGACCTTTTAGAAGATACCGGAACCTCTAGCGATATACCAAAGAAACCTGACACTTTGAACGAGCAGTTGGGAAAAGCTGGGGTATCTGGCAACACATCCAAACTAATAGAAAGGAAAATTGAGCAGGCTCCTTAACTCAGGTCGTTGCCTGATAATATTACGAACAACACTAATGTGTCCTAAAGAATTTCTACTCCATGCCGTAAACTGATTTGGTTTAAATTATTAAGATGCGCAAAGTGAATTTCTGTTATTTGCATTGGGCAGACCGAATTCTTAGTGGAAAATATTGTGCAGAAATTTCAGGTTGTAAATTATTTGATGCTGGAGTTATGAAAACAGTCGAATAATTACAAAAATGCTCGGTTTATCTATCTTAAACGTATATATGTTGCATAAAAGAGACATCGCAACAAAAGAATTTAGATTGACCTTGACAGTTCATTCACGCAAGAGTGACTATAGTCAATATAAAAACTATAGATGTTTGGGTGAATTCTTGAAAAAACGGATGTGCAGAATTACTTTTAAACTACAAAGTACCGCGGCGGCGCTTGTCCTAAGTGCTGGAGTAGTAGGTTGTGCTGGATCAGGTGGAGGTTCAATATCATCTGTGCAGAATGAACCGCAAAAGATGGTTTCCGACTTGGCAGTTGCTCGTTGGGAAGCTCTAATAAAAGGGGATTTTGCAAAAGCGTACAGTTATCTGAGCCCTGGTACACGTGAAGTTATGTCGTTGGATTTATATAAAGCTAAAATTCGTGGTGGCACTTGGGAAAAAGCCAATGTGAATTCTGTTTCATGTGAGCATGATCAATGCGAGGTGACGATGGCAATTGAGTATAGCTATCGTGATATGAAATCAATTGAGACTATTCTCAAAGAGAATTGGTTACGCCAAAACGGAAAATGGTGGTTTGTCCAGCGTAGATAATTTGTAGTTATGGATTTTTAGATAGGAGGATTATGTGTATAAAAAATCACTTGTAAAATGAAACAGCTATGATATACAATAACATCGCAGTAATTTCTAAAGTCGACTGTAGTAATTATTGAAGTATCACTTCCATAAAAGAATTCATCTTTTATGAGGTTAAACTTTAACATTTCGTAACAAAATTAAGGAGTCTAGCGATAATGCAAAAATTTAAAAGAAAGTCACTGTATCTTGCTATGGTAGCGGCGGTAAGCACAGTTGGTATGGCGAGTAATGCAGCAAATGCGGCTGTGCACGTAAATTCAAACGGTCTGGGCGAAGTTCTGATTTACCCTTACTACACCACACGCGCTGGAATGGACACATACATGTCCGTAGTGAACACTACAAATTCTTCCAAAGCCGTAAAAGTTCGTTTCACCGAAGGCAAGAACAGCCGCGAAGTACTTGACTTTAACCTCTACCTGTCCCCGAATGACATGTGGACTGCTGCAGTTGTTAATACAACTAACGGCGCGAAGCTTATTACTTCTGACAAATCATGCACAGCCCCTGCGATTCCTGCTGGTGGTAAAGAGTTTGTGAACTTCGCATTTTCCGGCGCTGCTCTTGAAGGCATTCAACAAAGTGGCGGAGACGGCGAGACCCAATCTTTGGATCGTACCCGTGAAGGATATTTTGAAGTTATCGAAATGGGCACAATCACGAATACCATGATCGACGCAGCTGTAACTCACGTCGGTGGTGTCCCAGCTAATTGCGCGCTAGTTCAGGCAGCTAACATGGATATGGGCGCTGGTAGCGCATTGGTAGTGGGTGGTCAATCAGCAAGAGCCAACCCTTCAACTGGTGGATTGGCAGGTACAGCTTCTCTGATAGGTGTTGCAGCTGGAACTGATTTTGGCTATGACCCAGTTGCGTTGGATGCCTTCGCACCATCTCATCTCCAAAATATCTGGAATCCTCCGGGCAGTATTTTCCCGGATCTGACGTTCGCAGATACAACCAGTGTTGTGTTTAACGGTGGCTCCGTTGTAACCAGTTCTTGGTCTAGCGGTGACGCTACTGTCAGTGCGTTGCTGATGCACAACAATATTATCAACGAGTATGTTCTGGATAATGCAACCCTGTCCGGTACTGACTGGGTGATAACAATGCCAACCAAACGCTACAATGTACCCGTCCATAACCCGGCATTGACTCCAGACGCCACACAATTGTTTAGTCCATTCACCCACAAATTCTGGCTTAACGGCGCATGCGAACCTGTTGGCCTGAGCTACTGGGATCGTGAAGAGGGTAACGTCAGCATCGTTGATTTCTCACCACCTGCTCCAGGCGGCGGCACTTCATTGTGCTGGGAAACAACAGTTGTTACGTTTAATAACAGCCATGTATTAGGATCTGCCAACGAAGTAAATGTTCCAGTTAACTTCGAAAATGGATGGTTGCGGATGGCCTTTAATGCATCTGGAATCACCGCTGTTAATGGACAAATTGATGGTAATGGGGTTACTCATGGAACTGCTGCTCAATCTCTAACAAGTCTTGATGGCGATATTTATACCGGCTTGCCTACTGTTGGATTCATGTTGCAAGATTTCATTAACCAAAATGCAGCGCCTGGAATTATGGCAACATACGGCGGTAATTTCAATCATAAGTATACGGTTTCAATTGTAGATTAAGTATACGACTACGATAACGCCATCTTTGTAATTTTGTTACTGATGGTGAAGCTACACGCAGCTTACTAGTGTGTAGCTTGAAAAGGGGGGTGCGAAGAAATTCCACTCCCTTTTTTTATTGAAATTAGATATCTTACTAATAAAAGGGTGCCTCTAAAAATTCAAATTTCTAAGCAGAACACGAGTAACAAATTGAGCTCGGTAGATATGTTGATATATAATCAACCAATATTGAGTAGTGTCGTATTGTGATGCAACGGGGTGAGTAGGCACACTACGAAGCGGCTGCTCGCAAAATTGGATTTTTAATGGCGTCCTATTGCACTTTTCCAGAAAGTGTTACTGGGAATCGCCACTCATTCCCATATTATTACCACCCAGCAGAATGAACTAGCAACTAGATGTTATGGTCTGTATTGTGTAACTATAGCTGGGGTATGATTTAAAATGAAATGCTTCGAACCAAATGCTGGTTATATTTTCATGATGTATTCCTCGCTTTTATATAAAGCGCGATTCCGAGAATCGGTAATTAAACTAATATTAGGAGACTAGTATGAATCAGAAATTAAGAAACACAAAAGTCGCAGCTTGCGTTTTGGCTTTTACGATGGCCGGCACGGGCTCAACCTTGGCTGGTACAGCAACATTGAACGGAGCAACAGGGAACTCATGTGCCTATGATAGCATGAGCTTAGGTGTCGACGGCAACCTGACAATAAACTGCAGTGGTAGCTCACCGACACCAACACCAACACCAACACCGACACCAACACCAACACCAACACCGACACCAACACCAACACCAACACCAACACCAACACCAACACCAACACCAACAGAAAGCGGCCAGCCGCCAACATCATCTTCTCCTCTCTCAGAAATTAGAAAATGGAACTATGCTTTCGAATCAATAAATTTCTACCCGCATAATGCGAAAGTTGAACCAGTGGGGACTATGGAATACTATAAAGTAATCCAAAGAAACAAACCGACACAACTTCATTTACCTAGCACTTGGTAGATTTTAAACAGGTCTGACCGTGTTTATGCTAACTCCCCCATCTTAAAGATGGGGGAGTTTTCTTGTATTTAATTTAACTTGAGGTTGAAAATAATGAGACAACTGTTGCTAAAACAGTGCGCAACGTTAGCCGTAATGGTTTGCTTCACTGCTCCGGCGTTAAGTGTGGAGCAGGTCTTAGTCGAGTCCAATCAGGTCCGAATTACAAACCTGGATTTCGAGGCGGATCTGATGCGCATACCTTCAGAACATCGCTCAGAGGTACTGGCAAGCAAATCCCGCATTGCCAAGCTACTGGAAAGCATACTGATCAACAAAACGTTAGCTGCACAAGCACGCGATGCCGGAATTGATCGTGAACCTGTAATGAGCAAACAGATGGATATGGCAGCGGACAAATTGCTGGCACAGGAACAAATCAATCGTATCACTAAGGAAGTTAAGTTACCCAACTTCGACGCACGTGCCCGCGAGCTATACAAGGTAAATATCGATAAATATACTGTGCCAACGAAAGTACACGTTTCCCATATTCTGGTGGACACAAAAAGCCGCACACAAGAAGAAGCGCAGCAGCGTATTAAGCAAGTTCGCGAACAGGCAGTTGGCGGCAAAGAATTTGAAGCGTTAGCGCTGGAATACTCTGATGATCCGAGCGCTAAAGGAAATAAGGGTGACCTTGGTTTTTTTGAAAAGGGGAAAATGGTCAAACCATTCTCCGACGCGGCTTTCGCCATTACCACTCCAGGCGATATCAGTGAACCGGTGAAGACAGTTTTTGGCTATCACATTATTCAGCTTCATGAAAAAACACCCAAACAGGTGCGTTCGTATGAAGAGGTCAAGGAAGAAATCATACAGGTGGAGCGTGAAAAATTTTTAAATGAATACCGCAAAACGCTTATCGGTAAGATACTACTCGATCCGTCGTTGAAACTAAATGAAGAAGCCGTCAATCGCTTCTGGACAAATCCTGATATGAAATTAGGCGATGTTAATGCATCTGAAAAAAACAAGTCCGAGGCCACCAAGCAGTAATTCATGCCCATAAGAAATCTGTGGCCGTACCGCTGGCTGCTACTTAATTTCCTATCACGAGAAATTAAAAGTCGATATATCGGCAGCGTCAGCGGAATTTTCTGGGCATTACTACACCCACTCGCGCTGTTGGCAGTTTATGCAGTGGTATTTACAGCTATTTTCAAGGTGAAGTTTCCTGAGCTGGAAGGTCACAGCTTTATCCTGTTTGTTGCGGTAGCGCTATGGCCTTGGTTGTGCTTTCAGGAAGGAGCGCAACGTGGGGCACTGTCGGTACAAAATGGTGGAGGTCTTATAAAAAAAGTCGCCTTCCCACATGAGCTGCTGGTGTATGGCGCGGTTCTTTCCACGTATGCTGTCCACGTGAGTGGATTTCTCCTGGTGCTTGTAGTACTTGCTCTCACCGGCAGTGATTTGCACTTTTCATCTCTGCCACTGGTATTGCTGCTATTCAGTATGCAGTTATTATTCACTAGCGGTCTAGCACTTATTCTTGCAGCGTTACAAGTGTTGCTCAAAGATGTTGAGCACTTCCTTACGCCGCTGTTTATGGTCTGGTTCTACGCAACCCCCATACTTTATCCGGCAAGCCTGGTACCGCAGCAGATACAGCAAATCATTGCATTGAACCCACTTTCCTACTTTATTACCAGAGTTCGTGAGCTGCTGATGACTGGCAATAGCCAGATCGGTTGGCAGGATTTGGTAATGCTGCTGAGTTGTATGTTGTTTTTTTTGATCGGGCGCTGGTTTTTTAATCGCTTGTCACCTTATTTTGAGGATTTTATTTAACATAAAATTCGTGGGAATTTAAACATTGATAGTAGCTCTATTAGAATGCGCTGATCCTGAATTTGTTGATAATGGGCAAATTTACATCTTCTGCGGCAGGTTTAAAATTGATTACCTGCTGCGTTTCGTATAGAGACAAGTTACTTATTGAAAAACAGTTAGTTAATATGTTTAGCAAGAGCTGTTACATTAAACTATCTGTTAAAATGACCATTTTCCCCAAATTTAAACTCCCCCTCTAATTTGTAACTGACACGAATATTGTGCAAAGACCACTTATCAGCCTAAGCAACATTGGCAAGAATTATCCCAGCGTAGCCACTGGTGGTAACCGATTACGCACGATTGCCGCTTTACTCTTCAAGCGTGGTGAAGTGCCCCATTTCTGTGCGTTGCAGGGGGTTAATCTAAAGCTGAAAGCAGGTGAATCACTTGGCTTGATCGGCGAAAACGGCGCGGGCAAATCTACCCTTTTGAAAATCATCGCAGGTGTGGTCAAGCCTTCCACAGGTCAAGTAGTGGTAAATGGTCGTATTGGCGCCTTGCTGGAGCTGGGCAGCGGTTTCCACCCCGAATATAGCGGTCTGGAGAACATCCATCTGGCAGCCGCACTGATGGGCATGAGCAACGCAGAAATCGACAGCAAACTGGATTCCATAATTGAATTCGCCGATATAGGTACCCATATTGCGGAACCGATCAAACATTACTCATCCGGCATGGTGGTTAGGTTGGGCTTTGCCGTGGCAACCGCCATGCAACCGGACATCCTGATTACTGACGAAGTACTGGCTGTTGGGGATGAATCGTTCCAGAAGAAATGTATCCGCTGGATTGAAGGTTATTTGAGTCAAGGCGGGACACTACTGCTGTGCTCGCACAGCATGTTCCACATTCAGACCCTGTGCCAAAAAGCAGTATGGATTCATGATGGGCAGTTACATATGTATGGTGATAGTTTTGACGTGACGCGCGAATATCTGACCTACCACGAAGAGAAAAATAGCAAAGCTGCGCACTTGGAACGCGAGGTGCTGCCAAGCGGGGTATACCAAATTCGCAAACTGTGGTTGGAGAATGATTCGGGCAATGTAACTACGTTGGTTGACATAGGTGGAGTATTACGTATTTGCGGTGTAGCACACTCTCCAGATGACCGACCGCCTGTGATTTTGTTTGGAATAGTCCGAGCTGATGGAGCGCCAATATACGGTACGCATTCAAACGAAACGGCGTATCTTCCAAACCAAATTGCTCCTTCACAATATGGATTTTGCGTTCGCTTTTCAAATCTGCAGTTATTGCCTGGTAAATATACCATTCGCGCTCATGCAATGGATCCTGAAGGGTTGCGTCTTTTTGATACGGTGAGCACTTCGGTTCGAATCACCGGGCAAACCCGCGATTACGGCTTATGCCGTTTAGAGCATGAGTGGATGGCCGCGAGAGAAGATTTTATTGCCATGGAAGATAATTGAGCTTGAGAGCAGTCACTGTTATTACTACTATACCTTCAGACTTTGAATAACTTATAGTCATGACATTTGTGAACTATTTCGACTACTCAGACATGGATTTGCTGAAAATATGTGACATGATTTAAATTCGTACATGCCAATATTTGGCAAATATGAATTTTCCTAAAAGCAATCTATGTTGATTAACGTTCACTTCTAAAGCCTATCCTGATATCACCATGTTCGGTGAGTCAGCGCTACAACTGATCAAGATGATGGGACACAGTGGCGTTGTGCCTAGCGCCATTATGGCCGAAGATGTTCCTGCAGCACTCGACCGCCTGGAACACGGTATCCAGTCAGAGTGCAAAGTGCTGCCACCAGAAAAATCCAGCGATGTTCCAGATACAGAATTGCACGAACAAAGTGTGAGCCTAAAAATAGGGCTCTTCCTTTGATTGAACAACTCTCAGCGGCTACAAAAGAACATTGTGATGTGAAAAACAATGTAGGTGTTTAGGTCAGATTTTCACCCGACCAGGGATGACTTTTTCAGAATTGATATTCGTTCTTGACCCATCAAAACAGATCTGGGCAAATCAAGTCTCGGCCAATAAATACCACAAAAAATATAATGGATATAGTGTTTCATACTGAAACAAGTAAGTATAATGAACCATACTATATAATTTTCGTAAGGGCATTTATAAACTGATAATTGCATATGTTGGCTACCAAGTTACTTATGCTTTTCGCCGTGATTTTTGAAGTTCAGGAGATGTGACGAGATGAACCTTGATACCTATTTTTCGACACCTGTTTGGTGGGATGAGCTTGATGTTGATGCTGATGCCATTTATAACTTTTGTCATCAATTAAAGCAATCCGATCCACGTGGGAATGAGGTTAGTAATGTTGGGGGGTGGCAATCAAAAGAGTTTTACTATGGCGACCATCCTGAATTAACGCCGTTATTAAATGAGATTTTGCACAGATCAAAACAATGCTTATCTGATTTTGGATATGACGATGTAAATTTCGAGACCTATATGGATAATGTATGGGTAAACAGTAATAACTTAAACAATTACAATAAAATTCATATTCATTGCTCATCGTTTATATCTGGTACTTATTACGTCACTGACTCGAATGCTCAAATCGAGTTTTACAGGAATTTTCAAGAACAGTACTCCATAGAATCTTTAGCGCCCATTTCTGAGCTTAACGCAATTAATACGCCAAAATTTTCATACCCGGCGAGAAAAAATTATTTAGTTATGTTTCCGTCCTGGGTGCCTCATTCAGTCGAACCCAATCAAGAAAACATTGAAAGAATATCAATATCTTTTAATATAAGAATAAGAAAAAAAGGAACGACAAGATAAGATTTGCATCTCACCTCAAAGAGATTAGGTACCCGAATTGTTTTTTTGAATAGTCTTCAGCGTATCTGCCACTGTCGGATAGTGCAACTTTACTTTCAATTCGCGTTTCATACGCGTGTTCATCAGGCGGCGTGATTCATTAATGAACGAAAGCAAGGTCTTTGGCAAGATTTGCTGTGCCCGTTCACGGCTAACACGCGGCACATGCGGTAAATCAAATGTATCTGCTACTCTATCAAAATAGTCCCCTAACTTTAGTTCGCTGTCATCACTGGTGTTGTACACCCGGTTCGGTTTTGCATAGCGTAATGCTGACATAACGATATGCGCGAGATCGTCTGCATGAATGTGATTGGTATAGCTATCTTCTGCTGCCACGATTGCCGGTAATCTTTGCTGCAAGCGTTGCAGTGGAAGGCGATCCGCTGCATAGATACCCGGGACACGCAGGATAGTGCTACGCACCCCGGTGCGTTTTGCCCAACGGCGAATTATATTTTCAGCAGCCACTCTGCGCAGAGCGCGTGCAGTTTGCGCATTTAATGTACGGGTCTCTGTAACATACTCCCCAGCGCAATCGCCATATACCCCGCTGGTGCTGATATATACAAGACTCCCAGGTAATGTGCTACGCGATAAAACGGCTAGCAAATTGCGGGTGCGTGTATCGCTTTCGCCAGTATTAGGAGGCGGGGAAAAATGAAGCACGGTGTGCGCCAGCCCGGTTAATCGACTCAGGCTGAGTGGATTATCCAGATCTCCCAACAGCGGTGTAATGCCTGCAGCACGTAGCTCAGCGCAACGCGCAGTATTACGTAGCAGCCCAAACAAACGGTATTGGCCGCTTAATAGACGCGCAACTCGCATGGCGATATCACCACAGCCAACAATCAAGATTCGTTTCATTGCATGATTATGCGTTAAAATTACCCTTTTGCGTATGTTGCAAACGAGATATTAATGGCATTTAACATTCTCATTAAACCGAGCGATCATAGTTTCATCATGGAGGCCGACGAAACCATCCTTGAGGCAGGACTAAGGCATGGTTTCATTTTGCCTTATAGTTGCCGCGATGGCGCATGCGGCACGTGCAAAGGCTTGCTGCTGCAAGGGACAGTGGATTACGGCAAGTATGAAAGCAACATGCTCAGTGAAGCAGAAAAAGCGGAGGGTATGGCCTTGTTTTGTTGTGCTAAGCCTACGTCCGATCTGATCATCCAGTGCCGCGAAGTGGATGCCGTAAAAGGCATCCCGGTGAAAACTCTACCTTGCCGCGTGCACAAACTGGAACGACTTGATGACGTGATGGTGCTGAATCTGAAGTTGCCTGCCAACGAGCGTTTACAGTTCCTTGCAGGACAATATATCGATATTCTTATGAAGGGCGGCAAAGCGCGCAGCTTCTCGCTGGCCAACGCCCCACATGATGACGAACTTTTGCAGCTGCATGTGCGCAACATTTCAGGTGGCGAGTTCACAAAGCATGTGTTTACGCAAATGAAAGAACGCGACATTCTGCGTTTTAAGGGACCACTAGGTACTTTTTTCCTGCGCGAAGATAGCAGTAAGCCTGTAGTGTTTGTTGCCAGCGGCACTGGCTTCGCACCAATTAAATCCATCATCGAACACGCACTCCACATTGGTGTGAAACGTTCTATGCATTTTTATTGGGGGGTACATAATTTGAATGGCCTCTATATGCTTGATCAAGCCAAGGAATGGGAAACTCATGGTATAAAATTCACACCGGTCTTGTCGGATGCTTTGCCAGCGGATGACTGGCAGGGCAGGACGGGTTTCGTACACAAGGCCGTACTGGAAGATTACCCCGATTTATCCGGCTACCAAGTGTATGCCTGTGGCGCACCAATAGTAGTAGAGTCGGCACACCGCGACTTCACGACATTGCGCGGATTGCCCAACGATGAATTTTTCTCCGACGCATTTACTCCCGCCGTCAAAGTTTGATTCAGGCGCTCTACAACTGTTGCTATAAAATTATGTTTCTATTTCCATGTTCTATGAATGCTGACAATATCAGCAAACACTTACATATGAGGAAACAGCTGATATCCCTTAACCTCTGTTGTTAGTGAGCCAAATATATTGGTTATCATTGATTGTCACGGTCAATATCATTCCACATAAACTGTGTACTGTGCAGCTGTGCGTACACACTTCCCTTGGCAAGTAATTCTTGATGGGTGCCAATTTCGACAATTTCCCCTTTTTGTAACACGACAATTCTGTCGGCTTTTTCAATGGTAGACAAACGATGGGCAATTACTAACGTGGTTCGTCCCTTCATCAAGGTCTCTAGCGCAGCTTGCACATGACGCTCAGACTCGCTATCCAAAGCGGACGTGGCTTCATCCAGAATAAGGATAGGTGTGTTTTTCAGAATAGCTCGAGCGATGGCAATGCGCTGGCGCTGCCCACCAGACATACGCACCCCCCTTTCACCCACCAGTGTTTGTAAACCTTGCGGCATTTCACAAATAAATTCCATTGCATGGGCAGCTTGAGCGGCGGCAATTATTTCTGCCTCAGGTACTTCGCGCTTCTGCCCATAGGCAATGTTGGCTGAAACGGTATCATTAAATAACACCACATCTTGGCTTACCAGTGCAATTTTAGCGCGCAGGCTGGCCAGCGTGAGATCCGCAAGATCATAACTGTCCAGCGTAATGCGTCCGCTGCTCGGAGAATAGAAGCGCGGCACGAGGTTGACCAAAGTGCTTTTGCCACCGCCTGAGGCACCTACCAGCGCGACTGTCTGCCCTGCAGGAATCTCCAAATTGATGTCTCGTAATGCCAGCTTTTCACCTTTCTGATATGAAAAGTTTACATGTTCAAATTTTAATCTGCCGGAAGCATGAGTAATTGATTGATTGCCTGAATCCAGTTCACTTGGCGTATCAAGCAGCTCAAACACACTTTCTGAAGCAGCCAGTCCGCGCTGCAAATGCTCGCTGACGCTGGCGAGCCGTTTCAGCGGCGAGGTCAGCATCAACATGGCTGTAATGAAAGAAAGGAAGCCACCCACCGTAGTTTCATCGCTGCGCGATTGCTCGGTAACAAGATAAACGATAGCCGCAAGCGCCACTGCTGACACCATTTGCACGATGGGTACATTGGCGGCGGCGGCCGCCGCCTGTTTCATGGTGTGACGGCGCACCCAGTTAGCCTGGCCATTAAAACGGTGGCCTTCATACTGCTGTCCACCGAAAAGTTTAACCACTTTATGCGCTGTTACACTTTCTTCAATTACCTGGGTGATGTCTCCCATAGCGCGCTGCGAATTGCGGCTGGCGACACGCAACCGGCCACTGATGATCTTTATGATAAATACAATAACCGGCGCCATTAACAGGCTGAGTAAAGTGAGCTTCCAGTTGAGGTAAAAAAGCCAGCCTAGCAGCCCAACGATCATAAGAGAATCACGGACACCAATGGTCACTACGGTTGTTGCGGCAGCCGTTACCTGTGTTACATCAAAGGTCAATTTTGAGATTAGATTGCCAGTCGCATGATCATCATAAAACCGCGCAGGCAGAGAAAGTAGCTTACTGAACATTTCAGTGCGCAAATCCATCACTACTTTATTTCCTACCCAAGTGATAGTGTAGGTGGCAACAAAAGTTGCAAGGCCGCGTACAAAGAAAATAACCAATATAAATAGAGGAATCAATCTAATAATGGCCTCATCTTTATGCACGAATGTGCCGTCTAGCATGGTTTTTAGCAAAATTGGCAATAACGGCTCAGTAGCCGCAGCCACTACCATGCCAAGGATGGAAAGTGCGAATATGCGCCAGTAAGGTTTGACATAGCCGAGCAACCGCAAATAAAGCTGTGAACTGGTCATATTTATAACGCGCTAAGTTTGCAGAGTGATTACATTTTTCGACCTGATTTACAATGCACTGTAAATTGCCACTAAGCTTCTGAGGCAGGTATGGTGAAATAGTATGTTACGAGCAGGCCGACTGCTAATTAGCTAAAAAAACTCTTGTGAATTGCTTCAGCCATTTTACGGCCTAGCATCATTCGCTTACAGCAAAAGGTTACCGTTTTACTGCATTTCCCCTGCCTTGTCTGCCTTGTTTGATATCGTTAACAGCGAAACCAGCTCGCGACACGCCGACAGTAAAGAGGACAAGGCGCATACAAACGTACTGCGCCCAGTGGGGCAGCTTCGTAAGCAGCAAGCTGCTCTATAACCTGCACTCGCAGGCTACATTAATGTAGCTTGTCGGTGCCTGCTGGCTTAGTTGGATAAGGCCAAGTTGCAGCTGGGCGCACGGGTGACGAAGATGGGACTGTCTTGATTTTGGCAACAGGGGCTTTTTCAGGTGTAGCCGTTTTAGCTACAGGTTTCTTGGCAGCTACTGCTGTTTTAGCTGCGGGTTTCTTGGCAGCTACTGCTG
>NZ_CAKMNW010000022.1 GCF_927904885.1 Candidatus Nitrotoga sp. M5 | reverse complement strand
CCTGTCCGCATATGCATAATAGTATAGGCAGACCAGTTTTGTATAATCTTGCGCATTTTAACCACCAACCAAGGAGCTACACTTATGGGGTCACCCCAACCTGCCCACACCCACCAAGCCAATTCCAACACCCATCCGCCTCGCTTAATGAATCAAATTCATGAGGTGTGCCGCCGCAGACATTTAAGCAAACGGACAGAGGAAGCCTACCGTTTCTGGATTCGCCAGTTCATCTTCCATTTCAATAAACGTCATCCGCGAGAACTTCGGGAAGGGGATGTAGCTCAGTTTTTAAATCACTTGGCTGTGCAACGGGAAGTATCCGCTTCAACACAAACACAAGCACTCAACGCACTCGCATTTCTTTATCGGGATGTACTGGAAACACCCCTCAATAAAATGCCCGGCTTCAATCGCATTCAACAGCACCGGCGCATTCCGGTGGTAATGTCCCCAGAGGAGGTTTCAGCAGTTTTGGCGCATATGTCTGGCTCGACTGCATTGATGGCGCGCTTACTTTATGGTGAAAGCCAGACACTATTGATCATCAGCGCACTCATACGTATGTCAGCTTTGAAGAATATTCTCGAAGGACTGCAATTGGCACAAAGTGACCACATAGCAAACACACCCTCAATCAGGGCCCATTTACCCGCGACAGACCGTTTTGACCCGTGTGCCCGCCGCGCTCACCATAAAACCTTGGATATTTTTGAGCTCTAATTCGGAATGTTGTCAGCAATGAATGCCTTAAGCTTTTCCAAATCTGCGTCCATCACCTCGACGCGTTGCGGTAATGTCTCGATGCATTGCAATCCGGCTGGTCGTTCTGGGTTGCGTCCGAGGGCTTCGATGATGGTGTCTTCAAATTTGGCGGGCAACGCAGTTTCCAGGCAGATTAGCGGCAAGCTGGGGCGGCGTTGTTCGAGGCCGGCTTTGATCCCATCGGCGGTATGGGTATCGATCATTACGTTGTAATCTTGCCACAGCTCGCGGATGGTCTTGAGGCGGTCGAGGTGCGAGCTTTTGCCTGAAGCGAATCCAAATTTAGGCAGTTCATGCCAATAGGGCGTGGCCTTGATGTCGAAGGCACCCCCTGCATCAATGCTGCTCCAGAATTCGCGCACTTTGGCTGCATCGCGTCCAACCAGATCAAATATAAAGCGTTCGAAGTTAGATGCCTTGGAGATATCCATCGACGGGCTGCTGGTGTGATAGGTGTGATCCGTCGTACGCGGGCGATAGATACCTGTTCTAAAGAACTCATCCAATACGTCGTTTTCATTAGTGGCAAGAATAAGCTGACCGATGGGCAAGCCCATCATGCGTGCAATGTGGCCAGCACAAATGTTGCCGAAATTTCCGGACGGCACTGAAAATGCTACTTTTTCATCATTGGACTGTGTCGCGGCAAAGTAACCTTTAAAGTAATAAACAATCTGAGCCATCACGCGCGCCCAGTTGATTGAATTGACCGTACCGATTTTATATTTGGCCTTGAAGACGTGATCATTGGATACGGCCTTGACCAGGTCCTGCGCCTCATCAAACACGCCACGGATGGCGATGTTATAAATGTTTGGCTCTTGCAGCGAATACATTTGCGCACGCTGGAAAGCGGACATTTTGCCGTGTGGCGATAACATGAACACGCGGATGCCACGCTTGCCACGCATGGCGTATTCTGCCGCCGAGCCTGTATCACCGGAAGTGGCGCCTAGTATATTAAGTTCTTCGTGCTGTTTATCTAGCACGTACTCAAACAGATTACCCAGCAATTGCATCGCCATGTCCTTGAATGCCAAGGTCGGGCCGTTGGATAGTTCTAAAATATGCACTCCCGGCTCCAGAGTACGCAGTGGGGTAATTTGCTGCGTGTCAGAATCAGCACGGGCATTGTGATAAATGGCAGATGTATAGGTCTTATTGACGATCACTTTAAGGTCTGCTGCGGGAATGTCCGTTGCAAATTTGGACAGTACCGCATAAGCCAGGTCAGCATAAGACAGCTTGCGCCAACTATCCAGGTCGGCTCGCGTTGTTTGCGGATATTCTTCCGGCAAGTATAAGCCGCCATCGGGTGCAAGCCCACCGATCAGGATTTCGGTGAAATTTTTAGCGGGTGAGTTGCCACGTGTGGAGATGTATTTCATTGCTTTGCTCGCTTCGCTTTTAATCCCTGTTCCATTTACAGGAGTGAAGGGGATAGAGTAAGTTTTTCTCAGTAGAGACGGAATACCTTATTTGCCCAACGTTTCCATACGGATGCGTGTTACTTTACCCACTACTACTGTCAATTTTTCAAGTTTGGCAATAGCTGCAATGGCGTGTTTTTCGAGCGTCAAATGGGTCAGCAGAATCAAGTCCGCCTCGTCTTCACCCTCGCTCGGTTCTATCTGAATCAGGGCATCAATCGAAATCTTTTCATTAGCCAGCGCTCGCGTAATATCGGCCAGCACGCCAGGTTCATCCTGCACTCGCAGGCGCATGTAGTGGCAGGTCATCACCTCATCTATTGGCAGAATGGGCAGATCGATCAATTGATCCGGCTGGAATGCCAAATGAGGCACACTCTGCTCCGGCTCGGCGGTGTGCAAACGCGTTACATCAACTAAATCAGCAATTACCGCACTGGCCGTTGGTTCCGCACCCGCGCCTTTGCCATAATATAGCGTCGGACCGACTGCATCGCCCTGTACGACTATTGCGTTCATCGCACCTTCT
This sequence comes from Candidatus Nitrotoga sp. M5, assembly GCF_927904885.1. Classification (GTDB taxonomy): domain Bacteria; phylum Pseudomonadota; class Gammaproteobacteria; order Burkholderiales; family Gallionellaceae; genus Nitrotoga. The sequence continues at coordinate 94,314 of NZ_CAKMNW010000022.1, read as the reverse complement.
ACATTGGCGATCAGTCGTTTGGCCGGAATCAAGGTAGGATGAACGCGTAACTCAACACCTGCCGCCGTGCGTTTGGTAATGCCAAGCAGCTTAATGCGGTAGCCAAGTTGTTCAGCATACTTGATGTCCTTTGCATTCAGCTGGGAAATACCCTCAATATATGCTTTGTCAAATTTCACCGGAATGCCAAACGCAATCGCAGAGAGTAAGGTGATCTTGTGCGCTGCATCCACCCCTTCGATGTCAAAGGTTGGATCGGCCTCGGCGTAACCCAAACGCTGCGCCTCTTTCAGCACGGTATCAAAACTCAGTCCCTTATCGCGCATCTCGGATAGGATAAAGTTTGTTGTCCCATTAATAATTCCGGCAATCCACTCAATTCGATTTGCGCTTAGACCCTCGCGTACTGCTTTGACAATCGGTACGCCGCCTGCAACTGCTGCTTCGAATGCAACTGTCACACCCATTTTTTGCGCCTCGGCAAATATTTCGTTGCCATGCATGGCCAGTAGCGCTTTGTTAGCCGTGACCACATGTTTGCCATTAGCAATAGCCTTAAGCACCAATTCTTTGGCCACACCACAACCGCCGATAAGCTCGATAACGATTTCTACTTCTGGATCACTGACTACAGCGAATGCATCGTCAACGACACGACAGACACCCTGTGTAATTTCATTGGCACGCACCACATCTTTTTCCGCCACCACAACAATGCGTATGGGGCGACCCGCACGGCGGGAAATTTCTTCAGCATTTCGTGACAACACAGTAAATGTGCCCGCACCTACGGTGCCTATGCCCAATAGCCCTACATTCATTGTTTTCATTATTTTTTAACTCCAAAGTTCAATTCGTTACACTTATCCCCTCTTCTCTTCTCTCCCCCCCCTTTAATAGAGGCTGGAAAGCATTAGCGGGGTACTCGAGCCGGGGTTGTAAATCACCCGAAAGACCATCATAAAATTTAATTTAAAATCAGATGCATACCTTTAAAAATATAAACGCGCAAGCTTGAACTTTCTTCAGTGCGCCGCTAAAAATTCAAATTTCTTAGCGAAAGCAAGGCACGAATAAAAAATTTAAACGCGGCATAGTGTTTATATGTCGGCGATAATTTTCCGAGCAATGCCTTGTTGCGCAAAACTTGGATTTTTAATGGTGCCCTTCATTACTTCTTCCCATACCGTTTGCGGTAATATTCCAGAAAACGCGCAATACGGCCAATCGCTTCGACTAAATCATCCGTATTAGGCAGGAATACGACTCGGAAGTGGTCGGCATCCGGCCAGTTAAAGCCTGACCCCTGTACCACTAACACTTTCTCGGTTTCCAGTAATTCAAGGATAAATTTCTGATCATCCTTGATCGGATACATCTTGGAATCCAGACGCGGAAACAGATATAGTGCGGCTTGCGGCTTGACGCATGTAACACCCGGAATAGCGGTAAGCAATTGGTATGCAAGATCCCGTTGCTTACACAGCCGCCCGGCTGGTGCAACCAGATCATTGATGCTCTGATACCCTCCCAGTGCAGTCTGGATAGCGAATTGCCCTGGCACGTTTGAACATAGCCGCATCGAAGCAAGAATATCCAAGCCATCAATATAATCCTGCGCGTGCTTCTTTTTGCCCGACACAATCATCCAGCCAGCACGATAACCGCACGCACGATAATTTTTGGATAAACCGTTAAAAGTGACGAACAGTACATCATCTGCCAGCGAAGCAATTGAGGTATGGCTTGCGCCGTCATACAGCACCTTGTCATAAATCTCGTCTGCGAAAATAATGAGCCTGTTTTTGCGCGCGACTTCTATAATTTCTTGCAACAACGAATCTGGATATATGGCACCAGTGGGATTATTCGGGTTGATCAGCACGATGGCACGTGTATTGGGTGTGATTTTTTTGCTGATGTCAGCCATATCCGGCAACCAGCCAGACTGCTCATCACATAAATAGTGGCACGGCGTGCCGCCCGCCAGTGTTACCGCCGCCGTCCACAGCGGATAATCCGGTGCTGGCACCAACACTTCATCGCCAGTATTTAGTAGTCCCTGCATGGACATCACTATCAATTCGGATGCGCCATTGCCAATAAAAATATCCTCTAGTCCTACCCCGGCGATATTCTTTTGCTGAGCGTAATGCATGATAGCTTTGCGTGCGGCAAACAACCCTTTTGAATCTGCATAGCCGGAAGAGTTGGGCAGGTTATGTATTACGTCCTGCTGAATTTCTTCAGGCACTTCGAAGCCAAATGTCGACAAATTGCCAATATTCAGTTTTATAATACGATGGCCGTCTTCTTCCATATGCTTGGCGCGCGCCATCACGGGGCCGCGAATGTCATAGCAGACGCTGGCCAGCTTGGTGGATTTCAATATAAGGGGCACGATTTCCATATCTGTGCTGTCAAAATGTTTCAATTGGCCCTTTCAATCTGTTGATTCAAAACTGTGACATCAATCCGCTGGGTGTTAGAATTTGACACGAACGAAAAACGTCATAAATATGCCTATTGCCCTTTGATATTACTGACGGCAAAGAGCGTGATTCTAACCGAGCACGCCTAGGTCAGCAAATGGAGAACTTGCGTGAAACTGCATCTCAACACCCGCACAAACCAAAATGTTTTTACTGCCCACGGTGCTGGCTATGTCATGGTCAGTGGCCAACGCTTTGAGCATCCCATAGTGGTCACGCCGGAACAGGTATTCAGCGATTGGCAGCCGCAAAGTTTCGACGCATTAAACGAATCACACTTCACTTATCTCTTAGTCATGAAGCCCGAAATTGTGCTGCTTGGAACTGGCGCCCAGCAGCAATTTCCGCATCCACGCCTATATCAGCAATTGACTGCTGCCGGCATCGGGGTGGAAAGTATGGATACCCCCGCCGCCTGCCGCACTTACAACATCCTTATGGCGGAAGACCGCAAAGTGTTTGCCGCTATCCTGCTATAACTTGTTATGGCTAGCTCACTACGCAACTTCATTCATCAAACCGAGCTAGCCCACTTGAAGCAAAATCATGTCAAACTGGCGCTCACATGTCTGCCAGCACGTGGCTATCTACCAAGGAATGGAGCAACAGCAATCCCTTTTTGGATGCGTTTACGGTCCCATTGCGTCTTTGTTCATCGCTTGTGTGACAAGCCACAACAATATGCCACATTTCACATTTAGATTCGCGGACTATCAAGGGGAAATCAAATGCCAAGGATATCAATTGCAAACGTAGTAATTACGAGCACCCTACTTGTATCTCTAAATGGAGCTGCTGCTCCTCAGGATGAGAAAGTAACAACGTTGTCCGACCAAAAGGAAATAGCTGTCACAGTTTACAACGACAATCTGGCTTTAATTAAAGATGCTCGCTTGGTTAAATTGGATCGTGATTTTAATAAGCTGGCCTGGCGCGAAGTCTCCGCTCAAATGCGTCCTGAGACGGCGCTATTGCGCAATATCACTAACCCTGACGGATTCCACTTGCAGGAGCAAAATTTCGATTTCGATCTATTGACGCCGCAGAAACTGCTGGAAAAGTATCTCAACAAAGAGGTGACAGTCATTCGGACCAACCCAGCCACTGGCACTGAACTTAGAGAAACAGCCACAGTGCTAGCAACCAATGGGGGTACCATCCTCAAATTTGCCGACCGTATAGAGACCGGCGTTCCGGGTCGCTTGGCGTTCTCTGGTGTTCCGGAAAATTTACGCGACAAACCTACTCTGGTTGTCTCACTTATCAACCCTGTTGCGGGTGAACAAAATCTTGAACTTTCCTATTTGACTGCCGGGCTATCATGGCGTGTCGATTATGTAGCTGAATTAAATGAACACGATGATCGTCTTGATCTCAATGGCTGGGCCACGCTGACCAATCAGAGTGGGGCAGCATATCCAAATGCCAAGCTTCAACTTGTTGCCGGTGATTTGAATCGAGTACGACAACGACATTCTATTTCGCGCAACATGATGTCCATGGCGCCAAAAATGGCAGACGCGGCGGAAATGAAAGAAGAATCACTGTTCGAATATCATCTCTATACGCTGCAGCGCCCTACGACATTAATGGAGAACCAAACCAAGCAGGTGGCATTAATGTCTGCATCCAACGTACCTATAAATAAAGAATATGTGTTGGCAGGCGAAAATTACTATTACTCTGGACAGTATGGAAATATCGACCCAAAGCTCAAAGTGGGCGTTTTTGTAGAATTCCAAAACAAAGGTGATGGCTTAGGAATTCCGCTGCCCAAGGGGGTGATCCGGGTTTACAAAAAAGATGCTCAGAGCAATGCCCAATTTGTAGGTGAAGATCAAATTAATCACACACCTAAAAATGAGCCAATTCGCTTGAAATTAGGGGATGCATTTGATGTAACAGCCGAAAAAAAGCAAACGGATTTTCAAAAACTGGCCGGAATGGGACGCTCCAGTCAAATTTTCGAAAGCGCCTACCAAATCACATTAAAGAATGCCAAGCACGAGGCAGTCACAGTGGTAGTTCAAGAACCCATGCCGGGTGACTGGACGATGATATCTGAATCTCAACCTCACACTAAGGCGACATCCGGCATGGCTGAATGGAAAGTGACGGTGCCTGCGGATGGTAAGACCGTATTGACTTACAAAGTGCGAATTAAATATTAATGCTGTGGGAGAGAATATTCTTTAGGTCACCTCTAAAAACCAATCTTCGTCAAAATATCGCGTTAATCGAAAAAATAATCATTAACGTATTAATATATCCTGCGTTCAATTTTTTACTCGTGCCTTGTCTTGCCTAGTAACCGGGTTAGCATGCAAGCTGCGAAGCGGCTGATCGAAAAATTAAATTTTAGAAGCACCCTTTAGGATTAAATGCAGCAATGGTCAGGGCGTATATCCGAAAATGAAGGAGTAGAAGATGTATGGTATGTCCAAATAAATCTGGGCGTATCGTCGCCTTAGACGGTTCACTACTTTTCCGTCCGCTTGATAAGCTCAATTAAAAAGCCCCCAGCTTTTGCTGGGGGCTTAATTAACTGCATTAAATCTTCACCAAGTAGGCTGATTTAAAAAGCTGCTGACGAAATTGCCAGCGGCGGAAATAACGATTTACATTTGGCTTTGTAGCCAATTCTGAATGCCAACTTTCTGCATCACTTCCAACTGAGTTTCCAGCCAATCAATGTGCTCTTCGGTGTCTTCCAGGATTTTATTAAAAAGTTCGCGAGAAACATAATCGTTAGCCTTTTCACAAGCGGTTACCGCAGCGACAAGAGTTTCACGTGAGCCCGACTCTAGCTTGAGATCGCAGGCTACGCATTCCTCGACTTTTTCGCCGATCATCAGTTTCCCAAGTTCCTGCAAATTAGGTAGACCTTCCAGGAACAAAATGCGGTCTATCAGCATATCAGCATGCTTCATTTCCTCAATGGACTCTTCATACTCATGCTTCCCCAGGCTGGCAAAACCCCAGTTCTTGTACATGCGAGCATGCAGAAAATATTGATTAATGGCAGTCAACTCGTGTTTCAGTTGACGATTCAAAAACTGAATAATATCTGTATTGCCTTTCATGTTGATCTCCTTAGGTTATGACCCCAACCGAATGGCTGGGTTGAGGCGGGGCTATTTTAACATGCTTCACATGTCTTAGGTCTGCCAAAACCTCGTTCATAACCTGCCTGGCATGGCAAGCACATTTACCGCACTGCGTACCTACACCCAGACATGCACTCAAATCCCGCATACGGCAAGAACCTTGGCACACAGCTTCACGGATGGCGGAATCAGTTATTCCCTTGCAAATACAAATATACATAGTTCTGGCCTCTATCTTATGCAGCTCAGCTTGTTTTTGTCCCGCAATAAAATTCTACTTGATGCTGAGCGACGGGTTCTGGTCAAACTTACCTACGGATGACTCTCTAACAATAATGAGAATGATACGCAATAAAATATAAAACGCAACTTTATTTTTAGAGGAATTTTTTTGTTAGATGGATAAGCTGACGATCATCTTGCATATACAAGCGAAAACAGAGAAGAGTAGTTAGCATTGCGCGCCTTACAGAATGCAATTACTGCATTCAAGTTATAATCCGAACACCTACACAACACGCAATTATCATGCAAATTACCCGAAGGCTAGAATTTGATGCAGGTCACCGCATTCCCAGTCACACCAGCCAGTGCCGACATTTGCACGGTCACCGCTACGCTATTGAGATTACCCTGTCCGGCGAGATCATCACCACCGATGGATTATCCGAACAAGGCATGGTAATGGATTACTCTGAAGTAAAACGCATAGCTAAAGCAGAACTCGTGGATGAGTGGGATCATGCCTTCCTGGTATATCGCAGTGACACAGCGGTTTTGGATTTTTTGAACTCACTGCCTAACCACAAAACTGTAATTCTTGAAGTACCGCCCACCGCAGAAAATCTCGCCATGCTCGCATTCAAACTGCTCGATAGCGCCTACCGTCATAGTTATGGTAATAACCTGCAGCTGGAGCGCGTGCGCATTTATGAAACACCAAATAATTGGGCAGACTGCCTGCGCAACTCAAGCTGACGTTAATGAGGGCGCCCCTGAAAATTCAATTTTTAGAGGCGCCCTGAGTTATTAAGTGCTTCAACTACACCCTCTTGATATTCTCAGCTCTTGATCCGGTATCCCGTTTTAAAAATCCATCTTATGACTATAAGACACAGGACAAGAAAGACCAACGTCATTCCAACGCTGACGGCCACGTTGACGTCAGCAACACCATAAAAACTCCATCGGAAGCCACTAATCAGGTAAACCACCGGGTTGAACAGTGCGATTTTTTGCCACAAGGGTGGCAGCATACTGATCGAATAAAAACTTCCACCCAAGAAAGCCAGCGGCGTGACGACCATCATGGGTACGACTTGTAACTTATCGAATCCGTCGGCCAAGGTACCGATTATAAAACCGAAAAGGCTGAAGGTAACTGCAGTTAGCACCAAGAAAACAAGCATCCACAGCGGATGCGAGATCTCGAATGAAACGAACAGTCGTGCCGTGGCCAGAATGAGCAAGCCCAGGATAATTGACTTAGTCGCTGCAGCCCCAACGTAGCCAATGATAACCTCACCATAAGAAATAGGGGCGGAGAGGATCTCGTAGATGGTACCCGAGAATTTTGGCATGTAAATACCGAAAGAGGCGTTGGAAATACTTTCTGTAAGCAAGGCTAGCATGATTAGACCGGGGACAATAAAGGCCCCGTAGCTGATGCCGTCGATCTCGGTCATGCGCGAGCCGATAGCTGAGCCAAACACCACGAAATAGAGCGAGGACGTAATGACTGGAGATGCGATGCTTTGCAGCAACGTCCTCCAGGTACGCGCCAGCTCAAACAAATAAATCGCACGAATAGCATAAAGATTCATGGTCGTGCGCTTACTAAATTAACAAAAATTTCTTCCAGTGAGCTTTGGCTGGACTGAAGATCTTTAAAATCAATTCCGTGCTTGGCAAGCTGTCGCAGAAGATCTGTGATTCCTGTTTGTTCACTCTGGGCGTCAAAGATGTAGATCAGCTCGTTGCCGTCGGCCGATAGTTCAAGAGGATAGCCAGCGAATTCTTCAGGGAGGTTTGCCAACGGAGATTGCAGATACAGCTTGAGCTGCTTTTTGCCCAGCTTATCCATCAATTTAATTTTGTCCTCCACCAGGATAATTTTGCCTTTGCTAATTATTCCAATGCGGTCAGCCATTTCTTCGGCTTCCTCAATATAATGTGTGGTCAGAATAATGGTCACGCCACTTTTTCGTAAACCCCGGACCATATCCCACATGTCACGGCGCAGCTCAACATCAACGCCAGCTGAAGGCTCATCAAGAAATAAAATCTGCGGTTCATGAGATAGTGCCTTGGCGATCATTACCCGGCGCTTCATGCCGCCCGATAATGTTCTGATATTTGCATCTTTTTTTTCCCACAAGGACAAATCGCGCAGGATTTTTTCAAGATAGCCCGGATTGGGCGGTTTACCAAATAAACCTCGACTGAATTTAACCGTGGCCATAACGCTTTCGAAGGCATCAGTTGAAAGTTCCTGCGGCACCAGGCCGATTATTGATCTGGCCGCACGATAATCAGAAACTATGTCATGACCATCGGCTAGCACCCTGCCCTGGCTCGGATTGACAATGCCACAAATGACGTTGATTAATGTCGTCTTGCCGGCCCCATTCGGGCCCAGCAGGGCAAAGATTTCTCCACGCTGGATCTCCAAATTAATACTGTCGAGCGCTCTGAAATTTGAGGTGTAGGTCTTTGTAAGATTTTCGACTGATATAACTGGATGCACGCAATTTCCTTATTAATAATAAATTTTCAATTAAAACGTAATTCTATTGAAGCGTTATATAGTTGGAGCATCCATAATATATATCAATGTATCCTATAATTCGACTATGCCGCAGCTATCTATTTGTTATTAATAATACTTATATGGTAATGAATGGTTTATCGTTTATCAATTAAAACTTCCAATATCCTGATTAATAGTTACTTTGTAGCCTGTTAGATGCGCCCTGAACAACTAATTGTTAACACAGCCATCGGCATTACGAAAACTCAATATAGCAAACGACTTTCCAAGCTAGTGCAGTTGATGTAGGAATGGACACCAAACCCATTGCGACTGCTTTTAACAAGCGACCGCACTGTGTTGTCCCTATTGAGTTGGTGAAATGAAGATCGTACGCACCCACACCAAAACGGTAATTCTCTGCTACAGGCATCGAGAAATTTCGAGCAGGATGCAGCGGAAAGGGAAATGATCATGTAATCGCATTTGCAAACGCTGATAATAATCAGCCTGTATTTATGACCGGAGGGATGTGACTGGCCTGAAATCGGCAAAAAATGAGGAAATATTGTTCTGAATGGGGACTTTACTACGATGAAAACTATGAAGGTTGGTGCGGGGAATGAATGAAGTAAATCTGCCCTAAGAAAACCGTGTAGGTCGAAAAGACAATTCCATATAAAAAAACTCGCATCCAGACCGAGTTTGTCCAACAAACGGTCAGATTGTGCTTGCTTCTAGATCACAACCAAACCTTAATCGTTACATCAAGGGCGCCTCTAAAAATTCAATTTTTTTGAGCAGCCGCTTTGCAGCTTGCCTGCTTATCCATTTAGTTACATTAGGGTGCTATTCGAATAAAATTACCGCTTGCCTACTGAACAATATGCCGCGCTCAATTTTTTGATCGTACCTTGTTTTACTTAGAAAATTGAATTTTTAGAGGCACCCTCAAGTCTATATAGCATCGCGCTATAGCAAGATTAAAGGTGGTTTCGAAAGTTAAATATGGTTATTCAATATTGCTTTAATCAATTTAAATAAAGTATGTATTTGAATTGCCAAAAATTACAGAAACCGCGCGATGATTGCTATTGATTATTGAAAAGTTTGCCCATTTCTTGATGAGCAAGCTGTTCCATGTTCAGTGGGAATGTACCACGAGCTGAAAGCGCCCTAAGTATTAAGTGTGACGGAAGTGTAGTCAAGGTTATCGGTGGACGAATCGGATCTTGACCACCAGTCGTGCCTTCATCCTCTATTCCGGCAACAATGCCAACACTACCGACTACTTTTGTTATTGCGTGGTAGTCTTTAGGGTCTTTTAATGCATCAATGATTGCGACTTGAGCCTTAACAAAACCAATAAGTAATTCGGTCAAATGTTTCTCAGTTACTGTAGCCATAATAAGTCCTTTAAATATAAATGTTAAGCACAAGTGTTAAAGCGAATGGTATCCATTGAGTCATGGGAAAACAGCTGCATTTTCACTTCGGAAATACTTTAACTCACCATTCTGTAGAAATCAATAATCTAAAATCATAGTCCCACATAATTCAGCGATTGAAGAAATTGTCCTGCATTCTGGTATCCAATCACACGGCGATCTCCCTGCTCGCGTCCTTGTGCATCAAAAAACAGAATGGCGGGTGGGCCAAATAACTCGAAACGTTTTAGCAGTGCTTTATCTTCATCATTATTTGCAGTAACGTCGATTTGTAGCAACACAGCGTTTCTCAGTTTAGCCTGCACCTTGGCATCGGTGAACGTGAAACGTTCCATCTCCTTACACGATATGCACCAGTCTGCGTAGAAATCCAGCATCACAGTCTTGCCATTCGCCTGTGCAATGCGGGTATCCAATTCAGCCACATTTTTTATCCGTTCAAATTTCAGAGTCGAAGTCGCTTCTGTCTTACCGTTACCTATTGCAGCCAGCGGTTGCAGGATGTCGCGTGCACCAGAGAGTGCTCCGATCAAGAATGCACTGCCAAGCAGAAGCGCGAGAATACCGACGCCTTTCCATAGCTTCTGCCAACCTGATGCATGATTTGGCAGAGCATCCAGCGCGCGCATATAGATGGCGGAAAGTATTAGTAGTATCGCCCACAGTAACATCTGTATGCTCAACGGGATCAGCGTTGAAATAAGCCAGATTGCGAGCGCTAGCATTAACACGCCAAAGAAATGTTTGACCGCTTCCATCCAAGCGCCCGCTTTGGGTAATAGCGCGCCAGCGGATGAGCCGATCAGCAGCAATGGCAAGCCCATGCCTATTGCGAGTGCGAACAATGCGGTTCCGCCCAACAGCGCGTCATGTGTCTGCCCGATATACAGAAGCGCAGCCGCCATGGGTGCAGCGACGCATGGGCTAACGATAATCGCAGATAGCGCACCCATCAAGAAGACGCCACTCAGATGACCACCATGCAAGCGGTTACTGGTTTTAGTCAATTTGCTTTGCAGGGCAGCAGGGAGTTGTAGTTCGTAAAAACCGAACATAGATAAAGACAGCAACACGAACAAGGCAGCGAAGCTGCCCAGCACCCAGGGCGTTTGCAGAGCGCTGGATAATAGCGTACCAGACAGACCAGCAGCCACGCCAATCGCTGCATAAGTTAAAGCCATGCCGAGCACGTAAGTAAGCGACAAAAGGAAGCTGTGCATTTTGGTGGGATGTGAGCTGTGACCGACAATAATGCCGGAAAGAATAGGGATCATCGGCAGCACACAAGGCGTAAAAGTAAGCAGCAATCCAGCACCAAAGAAAAATGACACGATCAGCCAGAAACTACCTTGCTTGAACAGTTTGGCAAGCTGTGTATTTTCAGAATCTACAGACGTGGCAATGCCTTGTGCCGTCTGCGGCGAGGTTTGCGCCTGTGGCGACATAGTTGATGCGAGACTTGCCTTAGGAAGCACGATATTGAACTGCTTATCAATCGGCGCGTAGCAAAGGTCGTTTTCTTTGCACCCCTGATAACTGGCAGCCAGCGTAATATCCTGAGCTGTATTATTGGTGCGATCCAGCGTAATAACCGCTTGTAAGGACTGATAAAATACTGTCGTATCACCAAAATTTGGGTCAAACTTCATCTCCCCTTTTGGCATAGATACATTTGCAATTTTTACGCCTGCAGCTTTTGCAGAATCGTCCAATATTGTAAATTTAACCTTGTCACGATATAAATAGTAACCAGGCGTGATCCTGAAATCGGCAAACAAGGTGGTCTCATCGCTTACACTGACCTCCAGCCCAAAGGCCTTATCTGGAGGCAAGATGACATTTTTCTTCGCGCCACCCAGCAGCGGCAGGCGATCCAGAAAACTTTCCGCATGGGATAACGGAACTAAACATAACAATATCAATAGTAAGTAACGCATCGCTTTCAAAACCTTTGTGGGTGTTACCTATGAGGTAGTAATTTGACGAACCAAACAACTTTAACGCACCTCTATATTAAGTAGAGGATGTTCGATTTTATAAATAGCTTTTAAGGTGAATAATCGTATTTAAAGTCGCCGCTACTTCTAATTTTTTTGGCCTCGCATTGTCAGGGAAGGCTGGTAGAAGCTGGAGATATTTCTTGCGCGATCCATTTTAGATAGTCAGGCAATCCCCCGTTAACCGAGACCGCAATGATTTCGGGAAGTTCATAGGGATGATGCTCATGGATGACAGTCTCAAGGCGTGGGTATGCGGCACGGGTAGTCTTGATCAACAACGGCACCTCACTGTCCGTCTCTATTTTTCCCTGCCAGCGATAGACCGAGGTGCATTCCGCCAATATGTTGATACATGCGGCAGCGCGACTTTCAATTAAAGCATTGGCCACGCGTTGGGCACTTTCTCGATTCGGAAAGTTGGTCAAGACTAGTAAAGTTTCTTCCATTTGTCTTATGTCGCTTTCACATTAGAGCAACGAATTCCCAATTGCAGCAGCTCATCCCAAATATTGCCACGGCGCAAACCCTTAACTACCTTGTCCAAGTGTGCTACCTGGCGCAAGGCACGCTCGGCGACAATCGGACTAAAGCGACGCACAGCGCGCTCCACGAGCTTTTGGCGTGTGCCCCATACACGCGCATCGCGTAGCGCAGATGGCAAATTACCATTCTGCTGCATGGCACGTAACACCTTGTTCAACGTGCGGATATCTTCAGTTAACGTCCACAGTATAAGCACAGTGGCCGTGCCCTCCGCACGCAGACCATCAAGTATGTGCGCATAACGCGCCACATCTCCCGCCAGCATGGCCTCGGAAAGTTTGAACACATCGTAGCGCGCCACATCCATCACCGAACTTTGCATCTGTTCGAAAGATAATGGCCCGGCAGGGAATAACAGCGCAAGCTTTTGAATTTCCTGATAAGCCGCCAGCAGATTGCCTTCCACCCGCTCCGCGAGAAACATCAACGTGTCCGTATCAGCGGATTGATTCTGACGTTTCAATCTGTTGGCAATCCAGGCCGGCAGTGCATTCAATGCAACCTCCTCAGTGGCGATGACCACCCCTTGCGCTGACAGCGCAGTAAACCACTTGCTGCCCAAGGCAGCTTTGTCCAAACGTGGCAGTGATATCAGTGTGACAGTGTCGGCGTTCAAATTTTGGCTATAATTTAGCAAGGTCTGTGCACCCTCCACCCCCGGTTTGCCGGAGGGAATACGCAGGTCCACCAGCTTGCGTGTAGAGAATAGAGACAAACTTTGCGCGCTGTTGCGTAACTCTGCCCATTTGAAGCCTGGCTCGGCAATTAGTACTTCACGTTCGATAAAGCCTGCCGAGCGTGCCGCAGCGCGGATGGCATCAGCAGCCTCAATAGCCAGCAGCAACACCTCGCCATGAATGACATACAGCGGTGCAAGCCCTTGGGCAAGGTGGTGCGGCAAATCCCCCTCAGAAAGTTTCATTCTAGAACTTGAGGCACTTGTGTCGCTTGAGGCACTTGTGGCATTTGTGGAATTTGTGGTACTTGCAACGCTTGAGGCACTTGTGGCATTTGCGGTTCTTGCAGTTCTTGTGGCGGCTTGGCAAGGCTCAGTCGACGCAATACCTGCTGTATCGCGTCTTGGCGCATGTCTTGATAAAGCACCGTTTCTTCCTTTTCCTTGGCAAGAATCTGAGTGTTGTCAAAAGATAAGTAACGCTGCAGCACGATTTCATCTGCGGGAAGCCATTTTTGTAGTTGGATATCATCGGCATATAACGAAACTCGATAAATCAACTGGTATTCACGCACGCGACCGGTATCACTCAAGGAAAGTATCCGTCTGCTCTTCTCTTCAGAAACGATATGCAGAGTCAAGTGCGCGTTTTCGGAAGTGTCAACAAGCGTCGCACCATATAACTGCACTGCACGTTTTAAATCAACAATGAAAGGTGCATTGGCATTAGCCGACTTAATGAATAATGTCTGAAATGGGAATGTAAATCCTCCTTGCCCCTGACCGCGCAAGTGGAAGCCGCACGCACTCAAGAACAACGCGAGTATCAATAGTGGTATTAGCAGAAGATTTTTGCGCATTGGCACTTTTCCATTCCATTGTTTAGGTTACTACGTTAATCAAACGCCCAGGTACCACTATGATTTTTTTGGCAGCTTGACCGGCTAACAGTTTTTCAACGGACGGATATGTTACTGCCAGCTGTTTGAGCGTAGTTTGATCGGCATCTTTCGCTACGCGTAATTTACCGCGCAACTTTCCATTGACTTGAATCATCAGTTCAATTTCGTCTTGTATTAATGCTGCTTCGTCTACTTCTGGCCACGGCGCGGACAGAATATCATCGCCATAACCCAACTCTTGCCAGAGTGTTTGTGTGATGTGTGGTGCAATGGGAGAAAGCAGGCGCAGCAGAATACTGAATCCATTAGTGATGGCAATTGATTTTGTAGTCACGCCAGGTGTCCCTGTCACCATTTGTTGTTCTAACGCTTTCAAAATTTTCATGCATGCTGACGCTACTGTATTGAATTGCAGGCGCTGCAGGTCAAAATTTGCTTGTTTAAGAACAACATGCATTTCTCTATAAATCTCCCTTTGTTCATCATTCATAGACTTCAAAAAAGATTCGTCAGATTCATTTTTGCTGCGACTGTGACAAACATCAATCTCTTTTTTATTCGAATAAGCAAAATTCCATACACGTCTCAGGAAACGGAACGCGCCTTCCACGCCGGCGTCAGACCATTCCAGTGTTTGCTCTGGTGGCGCTGCAAATATTATAAAGAAGCGCGCCGTGTCGGCACCATATTGGTCAATGATGATCTGTGGGTCTACACCGTTGTTTTTGGACTTGGACATTTTTTCAGTGCCGCCGATAACAACCGGCTGGCCATCAGAGCGCAACTTGGCGCCGACCGGCCGTCCACGTGAGTCGGTCTCTATATCTACCTCGGCGGGATTGATCCACAATTTTTTGCCCGCCGCGCCTTCGCGGAAAAAAGTCGGCGCGATCACCATTCCTTGTGTGAGCAGGTTGGTAAACGGTTCATTAAAGGATTTTGACTGCAGCGCTTGCTCCCCCGTTACCTGTGTTGATGTGGAAAAAGTCGTCTCGCCGAACAATCCCACATCGCGCATCAACTTGTTAAAAAACCGCGCATACAGCAAATGCAGGATAGCGTGCTCAATGCCGCCGACGTACTGATCAACAGGCAACCAGTATTGAGCGCGTTCGTCTACCATGCCCGTAGTGCAACCAGGGCTGGTATAACGCGCGTAATACCAGGACGATTCGAAGAAAGTGTCCATGGTGTCAGTCTCGCGCTTTGCAGCGCCGCCGCATTGTGGGCAAGAGGTCTCGTAAAATTCAGGCATCTTCGCCAGCGGTGAACCCGCACCAGTTATGGTGACTTGTTCCGGCAATATCACTGGCAATTGATCATCCGGTACCGGAATATCGCCGCACTGCGCGCAATGAATGATCGGAATCGGACAACCCCAGTAGCGCTGACGAGAGATACCCCAGTCACGCAAACGGAACTGAGTTCGCTTCTGGCCAAAGCCTTTGGCTTGCAGGTCGGCAGATATTGCATCAAAGGCTTGCTGGAAATCGAGTCCGTCGTACTTACCAGAGTTGACACACATACGGAGCTCTTTCTCACCGTACCATTCTTGCCAGTAATCGGCTGTAAACTTATTTACGAGCGCAGCTTCCATCAAATCACGATGATGATCTACTGCCTGATCTGTCACCTCATTTTGATCATCAGCAAACGTAGCTCTTTCACTTTTTGTTTTCTTTGCAATAACAATTTCGTCACGTTCAATCACCTGTTTGATTGGCAGATTGTATTTTTTCGCAAATTCAAAATCGCGCTCGTCATGCGCCGGGACCGCCATCACCGCGCCTTCACCATAGCCCATCAGTACATAGTTGGCGATCCACACCGGCAAAAGCTCGCCGTTGATCGGATGTGTGACAAACAGGCCGGTACTCATCCCTTTCTTTTCCATTGTTGCCATGTCTGCTTCGGCAGTGCCGCCGCGCTTGCATTCGGCAATGAACTCAGCCAACTTTGGATTGCTTGCTGCGGCTTGAGTCGCCAGCAAATGCTCGGCGGCCACTGCGACATATGTCGCACCCATCAGGGTGTCTGGACGGGTTGTATACACCTTGAGCACTCCCGTCGTGCCGACGCTCTCCGCATCATAGGGAAAATACACTTCGCAGCCGTAACTCTTACCAATCCAGTTGCTCTGCATGGTTTTAACTTGTTCCGGCCAGCCTTCCAGCTGATCCAGGTCGGCAAGCAATTCCTCGGCATATTGGGTAATACGCATGAAATACATCGGGATGTCGCGTTTTTCCACGAGCGCACCGGAACGCCAGCCGCACCCATTGATCACCTGTTCATTGGCCAACACGGTGTTATCGACCGGATCCCAGTTCACCGAAGACGTCTTCTTGTAAATCAGTCCTTTCTGAAACAGGCGCGTGAACAACCATTGCTCCCAGCGGTAGTAATCCGGTTTACAAGTAGTCAATTCGCGCGACCAGTCGATGCCAAGCCCCAGGCTTTGTAGCTGCGTGCGCATAGCGTCAATATTGGAATAAGTCCACGCGGCGGGCGGCACATTGTTGGCTAAGGCGGCATTTTCAGCGGGTAAGCCGAAAGCATCCCAGCCCATCGGTTGCATCACGTTAAAGCCCTTCATGCGGTGATATCGCGAGAGCACATCACCGATGGTATAGTTTCGTACGTGCCCCATGTGTAGCTTGCCGGAGGGGTAAGGGAACATCGACAGACAATAATATTTTGGCTTGTCAGATTGATCCTCCGCGCGGAAGCTCAGTTTCCTTTTCCATGATTCTTGCGCGACAGCTTCGATATTTTTCGGTTTATAATCCTGTTGCATTTTGATTTTTGCGTTAGTTCGTCCAATCGACATTATAACGGCTTAACCCTGCCCATGCTGTGCATGAACTGGCAGATGAGGTAGCACATGGTGAAACGTTATGCTGCCTCGGGGTTCGAGGTTCTGCTAGAATGCCGCCAAAATTAATTTTTAATATCCTTTAATATCCTTCTGGAGGGCTTTACTTATGTCCCGCAAGCACCCCGTGATTGCTGTGACCGGTTCATCAGGCGCCGGCACTACTACCGCCAAGCGCGCTTTTGAAAATATTTTCCGCCGTGAGCACATAAATGCTGCCGTGATTGAAGGTGACAGCCTGCACAGTTTAGACCGCCTGGAATTTCGGGCTGCCGTAGCTGAAGCTGGAAAAGCAGGCAATCATTCGTTCAGCCACTTTGGACCCGAAGCCAATCATTTCGACAAAATCGAAGAGACTTTCAAGTCTTATGGTGAAACAGGCTCTTGTAAGCACCGTTATTATATTCATAGCGATGCTGAAGCTAAAGAACTGAATGCCCGCTTGAACACCAGCTTGAATCCCGGTCAATTTACACCATGGGAAGATATTCCCGCCGGCTCCGACCTGCTGTTTTACGAAGGTTTGCACGGCATGGTGAAAACAGATACCGTGGATGCTGCTAAATTTGTTGACTTGAGTATCGGCGTGGTTCCTATCGTCAATCTGGAATGGATACAAAAAATCCATCGTGATCAAGCGGAACGTGGCTACTCCGCTGAAGCGACGGTAGAAACCATCTTGCGCCGCATGCCAGACTATATTAACTACATCACGCCACAATTTTCACTTACTGACATTAACTTTCAGCGTGTGTCTACGGTAGATACTTCTAACCCTTTTATTGCACGTGACATCCCCACACCCGACGAAAGTTTCGTAGTGATTCGTTTCCGCGATTCTAAAGGAGTAGATTTTTCATACATTCTTGACATGATTCAACATTCATTCATGTCACGCTCGAATACCATTGTAGTACCCGGTGGCAAAATGAGCTTGGCAATGGAAGTGATACTGGCTCCAATCATGCATGAGATGCTGCAGAACAGAAATAAATAACTTTTTTTTATAATTTCATATATGCGGGGAATCAGGCATTGTTGCTGATTCCCCGTTTCTTTTACGGACATCCCTAATGGATTTTCTTTCTGACCTTAATCCTGAACAGCGCGCTGCCGTTACGCTGCCTGAACAATCAGCTTTAATACTGGCCGGTGCAGGCAGCGGAAAAACACGCGTTCTGACCACACGTATCGCTTGGTTGATCAGTACTGGACAAGTCAGCCCACATGGCATTCTGGCTGTCACCTTCACTAACAAAGCGGCAAAGGAAATGCTTTTGCGCTTGTCCGCCATGCTGCCGATCAACATACGCGGACTATGGATGGGCACTTTTCATGGGCTATGTAACCGTATGTTGCGCGCTCATCACCGCGAGGCGATGTTGCCTCAAACGTTTCAAATTTTGGATAGCGCCGACCAGCTTGCTTCTATCAAACGGGTAATGAAAGTACTGGGGGTGGATGACGAAAAATATCCACCGCGCGAGGTTCAAAGCTTTATCAGCAAAAACAAGGAACAGGGCCTGCGCGCACATGAGGTAGAAGCCTTCGATCCCTACAACCGACGCAGGGTGGAAATTTTTGCGGCTTATGATGAGCAGTGTCAGCGCGAAGGCGTAGTGGATTTTTCTGAGCTGCTTTTACGCTGCTACGAATTGCTGGCACGCAATCAACCATTACGAGAGCATTATCAGGCTCGCTTCCGTCACATTTTGGTGGATGAATTTCAGGATACCAACCGTCTACAATACCAATGGCTAAAATTATTAGCTGGACAGCACAATGCGCTGTTTGCGGTGGGTGACGACGACCAATCTATTTATGCGTTCCGTGGTGCGAATGTCGGCAATATGCAGGAGCTGACGCGAGATTTTAATGTACAGAATGTAATCAAACTAGAGCAGAACTATCGCTCACATGGCAACATCCTTGATGCCGCCAATGCACTAATCAAAAATAATAGCAGCCGCCTTGGCAAGAATTTATGGACCTCAGAAAACAAAGGTGAACCATTACGCGTGTACGAGGCACCCACTGATGCGGAAGAAGCCAGATTCATCGTTGACGAGGCGCGCCAACTCAACCGCGAAGGCATTCATCTTACTGAGATGGCCGTGCTATACCGTTCTAATGCTCAGTCGCGCGTCATCGAACACGCACTGGTGTCTGCTGGGGTGGCCTATCGCGTGTATGGTGGGCTGAGATTTTTTGAAAGACAGGAAATCAAGCATGCATTGGCTTATCTGCGCCTGATACAAAACTCAAGTGACGATAACGCACTGCTGCGCATCATCAACTTTCCTACGCGCGGCATAGGCGCGCGCACGATCGAACAATTACAGGAAGCGGCGCTCACGCAAAATGTCAGCCTGTGGCAAGTGGCAAAACAGACGAGTGGCAAGGTGGCGGCGTTTGTAACTTTAATCGAAATGATGGCCAGCGCCACGCGTGAACTTCCGTTGCCGGAAGCCATAGACCATATACTTCTGCACAGCGGATTGCTTGGTCATTATCAAAACGAAACGGGAGTCAAACAACGAGAGGCTCAGGAACGGCTGGAAAACCTCAATGAACTGATCAATGCCGCGACACTGTTTGTGCATGAAAACGAGGACGACAGCCTTACTTCATTCCTCACTCATGCCGCGCTTGAGTCAGGTGAAAGTCAGGCTGAAGCTAACGCGGATGCGCTACACCTGATGACGGTACACTCATCCAAGGGTTTGGAATTTCATACTGTATTTATGAGCGGACTAGAAGAAGGCTTATTTCCACACCAGAATAGTCGCATGGCGGATGCGGGTGTGGATGAAGAACGCCGCCTGATGTATGTGGCCATTACGCGCGCACGGCGCAGGCTAAATCTCTCCTTTGCGCAAAGCCGTATGTTACATGGACAAGTGAACTACAATTTGATGTCCAGTTTTTTACGCGAGCTGCCAGAAGATTTGTTGCACTGGATTACACCACGTATAGCGACACGCAATAACTTCAGCTCTTCTGCTTATTCAACCCCTTTCGACCCCGAACCCCCTTCCATAAGCTTGAGCGGGCTGGGGTCTAAAAAGTGTGTTAGTGTGCATCATTCACCATGGCATATGAGTCAAGCGGTTCATCACGCAAAATTTGGTGAAGGTGTTATAGTCAACATTGAAGGCGGAGATTCAGATATGCGCGTACAGGTAAAGTTTCGCACAGCTGGCACGAAGTGGCTGGCTCTGGAATACGCGAAACTTACCCCGCTATAATATCGGTCTGAGTAGCTGTCAAAAATGAAATGATCGGAAATAGAGCGAATTTGTTCGCCTTACGAAAAACTAAAGTCATTCGGGCTCCCAGAAAAAAATGAGAGAGCAGTCAAAAAAACTAAGCCAGTTACGCACGCAAGCTGAAACGCAACTTGCCCACGTATCAGAGAATGCATGTTCGCCGCGCCCTGCCGAAGAACTTCTGCACAAGCTCCAAGTGTATGAAGTTGAACTGGAGGTGCAGAGCGAGGCGTTGCGGCAGGCGCAAGTTGAATTGGAAGAGTCTTATGATCGTTACGTAAATCTTTATGATTTCGCCCCTGTTGGTTATCTTACTCTCACCAGCGAAGGACTGATCACCGAGATAAATCTCACCGGCGCTGCGCTGTTAGGAGTCCAGCGCAAGGAATTGCTATTACACCGTTTCGCACATTTTGTCGCAAAAGAATATAACAATAGCTGGCACCTCTTTTTAGGGAATTTTCTTCAAAATGATGAGCAGCAGAGTTGCGAATTGCTACTTAAGCGCAGTAATGATCAGAACTTTCATGCACACCTGGACTGCCTGCACATAAACGCTGGCAACGGCGGATACTCGGTGCGCATCGCATTTACCGACATCAGCGAGCATAAGCAAGCCGAAGAAGCACTCCGCATCGCTGCTATCGCCTTCGAATCAATGGAGGGGATCATGGTAACCGACGCTAACGGCATCATTCAGCGGGTAAACAATGCCTTTACGCGTCTCACAGGTTACAGTGAAGAAGAAGCGATGGAACAGACGCCAGCGCTGCTGAATTCCGGACGGCATGACAGCGATTTTTTCCAAGACATGTGGGCAACCCTGAATAAACAAAAACACTGGCGGGGTAAGATATGGAATAAACGTAAAAATGGCAAAATAGCTGCCGATTGGCTGACCATTACTGCCGTCACTGCGCCCGATGGAAATATCACGCATTACGTCGGAACCTTTTCCGATATCACCAGCAACCCCGAGGCATCGGCCGAGATACACCGGCTGGCCTATTATGATTTGCTCACCCAGTTGCCTAATCGCCGCATGCTGCTTGACCGCCTGAAGCAGGCACTCGCTACCAGCAGCCGCAGCAAACATTATGGTGCCCTTCTGTTCTTGGATCTGGATAATTTCAAGAACCTGAACGATACGCGTGGCCACTATGTCGGAGACTTGCTGCTGGTTGAAATCGCGCACCGCCTGAATGTCAGTGTACGTGAAGACGATACTGTGGCTCGATTGGGTGGTGACGAGTTCGTAGTGATGCTGGAAAATTTGAGCGACAATATGCAGGAAGCTGCCATTCAGGCAGGCTTGATAAGCGAAAAAATACGTAAGGCCGTTGCAATGTCCTACTTAGTTCAGGGACTTGAACTATGGACCACCGTCAGTATAGGGGTCAGCCTGTTTTACGGCCATGAAGCTTCGATCGATGAATTACTTAAACATTCCGACTTCGCGATGTACCATGCCAAACAAGAAGGTCGCAATAACATACGTTTCTTCGACCCTGAAATGCAAGCTACCTTGGTCGAACGTAGCTCGCTTGAAAGCGATCTGCGCCACGCACTGGGTCGACAGCAACTACGCCTCTACTACCAGATACAAGTTGACAATGAGCGCCGTGCCATTGGCGCAGAGGCACTGCTTCGCTGGGTACATCCCGAACGCGGCCTGATTCTTCCCGAACATTTTATTCCTTTGGCCGAAAAAACCGGCTTGATCGTACCGATTGGATTGTGGGTACTGCAAACAGCATGCGCCCAACTAAGGGACTGGGCTGACAATCCGGCCACCAGCAACCTGCAACTAGCCCTCAATGCTAGTGCGCTCGAATTACGCCAGCCAGATTTCGTCGAACAGGTGCAGCAGGCCATCTCTGTAACGGGTATAAATCCGGCACTTCTGAAAATTGAACTGACTGAGAGCCTGCTAGTCGACAATCTCAGTGATACAGTTACTAAGATGAATGCTCTCAAGGCATTTGGCATCAGTTTTTCGATGGATGACTTTGGCACCGCTTATTCTTCACTCGCCTATTTGAAACAACTACCGCTGGATCAATTGAAAATCGACCAATCCTTCATCCGCGACCTGGGCGACAACTCCAGCAATGCTGCTCTTGTACAGTCCATCATCCTCATGGGCCGCACGTTTGGTTTAGACGTCATTGCAGAGGGTGTGGAAGAAGAAGCGCAGCTATCGTTTCTCAATTTGAACGGTTGCCATGCCTACCAGGGATATCTATTTAGCCGTCCACTGCCGCTGGCAGAATTCGAGCAAGTTATCAAGCGAGTTTGATACACAAATAGTGGCCGCTTTGAATTCAGGTCATATAAATCGCAATTACCCCTAACCGTGCTGAGATGATAGTTTGTTTAGCACGAGAATTTTGCCATGTCCTGTGAAAGGGGTGCCCTTACACAATTTTAATTATGTGGCCGTTGCTTAAAAAACTCCCACCTTCCATCGTTGCGCTATTGTTGCAATCATTAGCAGTAGTGCTAATGTTGCTGTCAATTAACGTTATGGGATGGCATGACGTGCCGTTCTTAGTTGCTGTGCTTTGCGGCTTGCTCGCCGCCATGTTAAGTTTCTTTGCTGGACTTGCCATGTGGTGGTTGATCATCCAACTGCTGTTCGCGCCCGCTTTAGTGTTGATGCTTGCAATCAAATTGCCACCTTCTCTTTTCCTGGGTGCATATCTGGTATTACTACTTGTATATTGGAGTACTTTTCGCACGCAAGTACCGCTGTATCTTTCCAGTAACAAGGTGTGGCATGCCTTGGAGCATTTGTTGCCTGTTGCTAAAGGCGATTCGAGCTTCACCTTCATTGATTTAGGTTCCGGTTTAGGCGGAGTATTGACGCATCTTGCCAATGTTCGATCGGACGGGCGATACATCGGCGTGGAGGCAGCCCCCCTACCAGTTTTTTTGAGCTGGTTGCGTATCAAGTTAGGTAACTATCGCAACTGCCGAGTGCAGTGGGGAAGTTTATGGGACTGCGATTTGTCGCAGTACGATGTGGTATTTGCCTACCTCTCGCCTGTGCCAATGGAAAAACTCTGGCATAAGGCACGCACTGAAATGCGATCTGGCACAATATTTATCAGCAGTACCTTTACCGTACTTGATCAAGCACACCATGAAACCGTGCAGGTGGATGACCTGCATCATTCCACTCTATTTATCTGGCATATGTAATGATCTGGTTATGTTACGCTATTGGAAACGGCTGACTGATACGCTAGCGTTGTGGTAGGCGCAGTGGACGAGGGTTGAAGGCGTAATCCAGTACATATTTTATTCACGTCCGACAACTGCATCTTTCTATTTCCGAAAAATTGAGCAGATGTGGATCTTTCCCCCTTTTAAAGCCGCACGTCAGTAATCGATATACAGCACCCATAGATCGGAATACAGTTAAGCCGGATTAAAAGCGAAAAAGCATATGCTTTCCGCTTGCGATGCGTGGTTATCCGCATCTGTTAAAATATTAAACCTGTCTGTACTAGAAACATTATTCGATCAAGTGAACAATACAGACCTCAATCCACGTCAAATTTAAGTTTCGTGCATTGGCTACCGATAATAAGATGGATGAGCTCATTTGCAATTATAGATAGGGTAATCGCCTACTATGAGAAAAATTCAAAAAACCAGTCAGCATTACGGCAGCCACACAGAATTTTATTAAGGACATCATTCATGCGTTTTCCAAAATTTTTTGTGTTTGCATTGCTTTTGTTTCCTGCTTTAGCTGCAGCAAATCACGATGCAGATTATCTTACCGCGCGTGATGCATTCCGGAAGGGTGACATAGTGAAGCTTGATCGTATGGCCAAACGATTAAAGCATTCCCCGCTAGAACCTTATCTAGCTTATTACCAATTGCGTATGCAACTAGGAACGGCGAGCGACGCCGACATCCAGACATTTTTGGCGCGCTCAGACAAGACCCCAGTGATTGACCGCCTGCGCGCGGAATGGTTGAAACTGCTTGGAGAAAGGCAGCAATGGGATAAATTTGCAGCAGAATACCCACGCTTGGTGGGCAAAAAAACTAATTTGACCTGTTATGAACTGCGATCGCGCCAACGTCCGCAAGATGAGGCAGTGCTGCAAGAAGCACGCAACTTGTGGTTAACTAGCAGCGCGGAATTACCGGAAAGCTGTACTCCATTGTTTGATACGGCAATCGCCAACGGCATCATTAATGCAACAGATATATGGCAACGCTTGCGTCTGGCATTGGAGTCAGGCCATCTGACGCTGGCTAAACAGCTCTCAGAGAAGTTGCCTGCTGACCGCACTTTATCTTTATCCAGTCTGGATAGTGCCGCCACTGATCAGGTGCGATATCTTACCTCGGCAAAGCTAAAAAATGCCTCCGAAGCACAGCGCACAGTGGCGCTGTTTGCTTTGCAAAGGCTAGCCAAACAATCGCCGCAACTAGCCTATTTACAGTGGGAAAAGAAAGCGGAATATTTTACTGAGGATGAACAGCAATATTTTTATGGGTGGCTAGGTTATGAAGCCGCACGTAAGCGAGATTCGCGCGCGCTGGAATGGTACAAGGCAGCAGGTGCGACTCCCCTGTCCAAACTGCAGCTGGCATGGCGTGCCAGAACGGCATTGCTTACGCAGAACTGGCAGGAAGTTTGGGTGAGTATTAATGCCATGACGCCGCAACAACAGAGTCAGGGTGTCTGGCGTTATTGGAAGGCACGCGCTCTGAAAGCATGGGGAAGCTTGTCTGAAGCGAATGTGATGTTTGCTAAACTGAGCCGCGAACATAGTTTTTATGGACAACTTGCCTTCGAAGAGATCGAATCAACGCTTGCCGCAACTACGCCTGCCAGCTATCAGCCCAGCAAAGCGACAATAAATGCAATGCTAGCGCAACCCGCTGTTCAGAGAACACTAGCGTTATACCGCATGGGTCTAAGAACTGACGCCGCTAGAGAATGGGCATGGGCGGCGCGCAAGCTTGAAGACAAGCAGCTGTTGGTTGCAGCTGAAATTGCGCGCCGTAACAAGATGTATGACCATGCGATCAACACTGCCGATCGTACCGTGCAAACTCATGATTTCAGCTTGCGTTACCTTGCTCCCTACCGAAAAGCAATACAGGACCATATTCGCAAGAATGACCTGGAAGAAGCTTGGGTGTATGGCTTAATGAGACAGGAGAGTCGTTTCGTTCATCAAGCAAAATCGCCTGTAGGCGCAACAGGCATCATGCAGATCATGCCTACCACTGCGCGCTGGTTAGCACAAAAGATAGGAATGAAGGGTTATCGCCGAAAAATTTTAAATAAACTTAACACCCAATTCAAGCTTGGCACGTATTACATGAAAACAGTACTGTCGTCACTCGACAATAACCCTATGTTAGCCTCTGCTGCCTATAACGCCGGACCTTCACGTGCTCGTAAATGGCGTGGAGAAAGCGCACTGGAAGGAGCCATATACGCCGAAAACATTCCCTTTAACGAAACACGTATTTACGTCAAGAAGGTAATGAGCAATACCATGTATTACTCTCGGATTTTCGGTCATCCGCCACGCTCCCTCAAACAACGTTTGGGCGTGATTGCGGCAAAAAATGTAGTACATCTTTAGGCTATACGGATGAAAGATAGTGACCTGAAAGCTTACAATGTTGGCGGCGCTGTGCGCGATGAACTGCTCGGCCTGCCCGTAAATGATCGCGATTGGGTGGTAGTGGGAAGCACGCCGGAAGACATGCTGGCGCGTGGCTATATGCCAGTGGGCAAGGATTTCCCGGTGTTCTTGCATCCCCACAATCACGAGGAATATGCGTTGGCACGCACCGAGCGTAAAACCGCGCCTGGCTATAAGGGCTTTGCCATTCATGCCGCGCCAGACGTAACGCTCGAGCAAGACTTGCTGCGTCGCGATTTCACCATCAACGCCATTGCACGCGATCAAGACGGCACGTTAATTGACCCCCATAATGGCATTGTCGACTTGCATGCTGGAATTTTACGCCATGTAAGTTCAGCGTTCAGTGAAGACCCGGTGCGGATTTTGCGCGCAGCACGCTTCGTAGCACGTTTCGGTTTCAGCATAGCGCCAGAGACATTAACGCTGATGCGTGAAATGGTGGCAAATGGTGAAGTAGATGCTCTGGTACCGGAACGTGTGTGGCAAGAGTTGGCGCGTGGCCTCATGGAAAAAGTACCATCGCGGTTTTTTTTCACCCTGCGTGATTGCGGAGCACTGGTTAAAATCCTGCCAGAAGTAGACGCATTATTCGGCGTACCACAGCCGCCTAAATATCATCCTGAAATTGATTGCGGTATACACACCATGATGGTACTGGATGATGCGGCAAAACATGACTATCAACTGGACGTGCGTTTTTCTGCGCTCACACACGACCTCGGTAAAGGAAATACGCCCACGGATATTTTACCGCGTCACATAGGCCACGAGATGCGCAGTGTCGACTTGTTGCGTTCCTTGTGCCTACGTATACGCGTATCTAATGAATGTCGTGATCTTGGCTTACTGGTAGCACGCTATCACGGTAATGTTCATCGTGCTCCCGAGCTGCGTCCTGACACCATTGTCACCCTATTGCAAAGTTGCGATGCGTGGCGCAGGCCAGAGCGCTTCACGCGCCTATTGCAGGCATGTGCTTCAGATGCACGGGGGCGAACTGGACATGAACAGGATGCTTATCCGCAAGCTGATTATCTGCAGCGAATGTTACTGGCAACGCAAACGGTGAATGCAGGTGACATAGCACAGCAGTGTGAAGATAAAAATGCTATTGCTGACAAGGTGCGTGAGGCGCGGATTATGGCAGTGGAGCAAGCAATCAAAGGTTGAGTATCCCGCTGCTCAATTTA
The DNA here is from genome assembly GCF_927904885.1 of Candidatus Nitrotoga sp. M5. Taxonomy (GTDB): domain Bacteria; phylum Pseudomonadota; class Gammaproteobacteria; order Burkholderiales; family Gallionellaceae; genus Nitrotoga. Next base: position 67,372 of record NZ_CAKMNW010000022.1, on the reverse strand, counting down.
AATTAATTAACTCAAGTTTCGGAGTTATGAAATCACGGCTGAACTTAATCGGCATTTCTAATGCTACGGATGAACAGGATGACAAGACACCACGAAATATCGGTTGATCAGCTGGCTGGAAGGACGAGCAACCCATCGAGAGGCAGACGGCACTTAGCTCGATAATGGCCATTCAAATCCATTTCCCACACATGAAGTAGTCCTTCATATAATCTTTCAATTTTTCATCGATCAAGCATTTTTTAAATTAATAGTCAGGTATTGGATATCTACATGCATCGCTGCTTCCGTTCACAACGTTTGCGTTGCTCGCCCCTCCCAGCTCCCCAATGCAACATACAGACGCAGAATGAACTGCAAGTGTGCGCCACCTCGGCAATACGACATATACAATGCTTAAAGCAATGTTTGCGCGCTTGTGAGCAATTATCTGGCACGTCCATAGGTTAATGACAAAAGCCTGACCACCAAAAATTTGACTTGAATGGTACGCATGCATGAGGACGCTGTTTAGTGTCCTACCTTCTATACTAAGTTCAGGTAACATTAGACTATAAAATAATAAATGCCATTTACCTGGCATCCAGAATTACATATGAACACCTCTGAATTTCAGAAAAAAATATTTTTAGTCCTCTTAACGATTGTTTCCATTGCATTCGGCTGGATCGTATGGCCTTTTTTTGGTGCGGTTTTTTGGGGAGCCGTCCTAGCCATAATGTTTGCGCCCCTCTATCGTCGTCTGCTCGTTGTAACGCGCGGCAGACAGAATTTAGCTGCGCTCGCCACTCTGGTGCTTTGTTTGGTTATCGTGATTCTCCCAATGGCATATATTGCCGCTTCACTAGTGAAAGAGGGTGTCACTTTTTACCACAAGGTTCAGTCGGGAGAGCTACATTTTGGCACGTATTTTCAGCAGGTAATTAATGCCTTGCCTCAATGGATAGTCGATCTACTGGATCGTTTCGGGTTTGATAACATTTCTGCACTACAGGAACAATTCTCTGGTGGCATGATGGCGGGCAGTAAATTCCTTGCAACTCAAGCTTTCACTATCGGACAAAATACGTTTGAATTCTTTGTAAGTTTTAGCATCATGCTGTATTTGTTGTTCTTTTTACTACGTGATGGTTCCAGTTTGTCCAAGCGAATCAGGCAAGCAATTCCTTTAAGCATAGATCACAAACAGTATTTGTTCAGCAAGTTCATCACGGCTCTTCGTGCGACGGTAAAAGGCAATATCGCTGTAGCAGCAATGCAAGGCGCTTTAGGAGGTTTAATCTTCTGGATTCTTGGTATTCAGGGATCACTATTGTGGGGTGTCCTGATGGCATTCCTTTCACTTGTACCTGCAATTGGTGCCGCATTGATATGGGCGCCGGTTGCAATTTACTTTCTCGTCACAGGTGAAATATGGAGCGGCGTAATCCTGATCGCATTTGGCGTGCTTGTAATCGGTATGGTAGATAACGTTTTTCGGCCTATACTTGTCGGAAAAGACACACAAATGCCAGATTATATAGTACTTATTTCCACGCTTGGCGGCATGGCTCTGTTTGGCTTGAACGGTTTCATCATTGGACCAGTGATTGCAGCAATGTTTATTGCCGCATGGGATCTTTTTTCTCTTGTCGAAAGAAATAAAGAATGAATATCATATGTTTATACATTTTAAAAATGATGAGAAATTTAGCTTCCAATTAAAAAACTCTCTTTGAGAAGCGGTAAATGGAGGGGCTATTATGAAATGGGCAGTAATCTCGCTTTATGTGATATCAATTTCTTTCGTACACCTTCGAGGCAAGGTTCGACTTCCTCTGTTTCGGCAGTTATTCGATCACTCTTCCATCGTAGCCCCGATGAACCTGTTTATGTACATGCTTTCTGGGGTTCCTTATACCGCCTATTTTTCTGTAGATAAATTCAAAGGGTTGGAATTACTGGAAGAGAATTGGGAAATTATCAGAGCTGAAGCACTCAATCTGCAAGCTTTGGAAAAAATTAAATCTGCGCAAAAAAATGATGATGCAGGTTTTAATTCTTTTTTTAAAAATGGATGGAAACGCTTTTATTTAAAATGGTATGGCGCCAGCCATCCGTCAGCTGAACAATATTGCCCCAAAACAGTTGCACTGTTGCGTGATATTCCGTGCGTGAAAGCCGCCATGTTTGCAGAATTGGGGCCAGGCGGAAAGCTCAATGAACATCGCGACCCTTTCGCGGGATCACTGCGCTATCACCTGGGCTTGGTGACGCCTAATGATGATCGCTGCTTCATAGAAGTCGATGGTCAGCGCTATAGCTGGCGGGATGGGAAGGCCGTTGTATTTGATGAAACCTATATTCATTGGGCAAAAAATGGGTGCGACACCAATCGCATTATCCTGTTTTGCGACATTGAGCGCCCAATGCGCTACCACTGGGCACAAGTGATTAACAAATGGTTAGGTAAAACTATCATGACCGCAGCAAGTTCGCCCAATGAAACCGGGGACCAAACTGGCGGTATCAACAAATTATTCCGATTTGTTTGGTTAGCTGGCCAGTACCGTCGAAAACTGAAAGCGTGGAATCGATCTGTATATTACGTAATCAAAGGAGGGTTAATTCTGGCAGTGGGAATTTTTATTATTTGGATATGATTGTTTAAATCAGAACGGTGATATCAAGCTCCATGTAAAAAAATTGGTAACATGAACTCCACTTGTTGAAAGACGCAAAATGGGAAGACTCTTAATATGTCTTTACCTTTTCGTCGTTTACATACTCCCAAATACTCCCAAAATTTTGAACCTTGGGGTAAGCTTACATACCTAATTAATAATTTAATACAAAATATACACTATGGCCCAATACGTTTTTACCATGAATCGCGTAGGCAAAGTCGTTCCGCCCAAACGCCAAATTCTCAAAAATATTTCCCTCAGTTTCTTCCCTGGTGCCAAAATCGGCCTGCTTGGACTGAATGGCTCGGGCAAATCTACTGTACTGAAAATCATGGCTGGGGTAGACAAGGATTTCGAAGGCGAAGCTACGCCAATGCCGAACTTGAATATCGGCTATCTGCCACAAGAGCCACAACTCAACCCGGAAGATACCGTGCGTGAAGCTGTTCAAGAAGGGCTGGGTGAAGTATTCAGTGCGCAAAAACAATTGGATGATGTGTATGCCGCCTATGCTGAACCCGATGCTGACTTTGATGCATTGGCCACCGAGCAGGCACGACTCGAAGCCATCATCGCTGCCAGTGACGGAAATGCAGATCAACAAATGGAAATTGCAGCCGATGCATTACGGTTGCCCGAGTGGGATGCCGTTGTCAAGAATCTCTCTGGTGGCGAGAAGCGGCGCGTGGCGCTATGCAAGCTGCTCCTGTCCAAGCCAGATATGCTGCTGCTCGATGAGCCGACCAACCATTTGGATGCTGAGTCGGTAGAATGGCTTGAGCAATTCCTTTTGCGCTTCCCTGGCACCGTAGTGGCAGTAACGCATGATCGCTACTTCCTTGATAATGCCGCTGAATGGATTTTGGAACTCGATCGCGGCCACGGCATTCCGTGGAAGGGAAACTATTCAAGTTGGTTGGATCAAAAAGGAGCCAGACTCAAGCAAGAAGAATCCTCTGAATCCGCACGTCAGAAAGCGCTGAGCAAAGAGCTGGAATGGGTGCGTCAAAATCCCAAGGGACGGCAGGCTAAATCAAAGGCGCGTATCGCCCGCTTTGAAGAATTAAATTCGCAGGAACATCAGAAGCGCAATGAGACCCAGGAAATCTTTATTCCCGTGGCCGAAAGACTGGGTAATGAAGTTATAGAGTTCAATAATGTTTCTAAAGCTTATGGCGACAGACTGCTGTTTGACAATCTAACTTTCAAAATTCCGCCTGGCGCTATCGTAGGCATTATTGGGCCAAACGGGGCGGGTAAATCGACGCTATTCCGCATGTTAACCGGGAAAGAAACACCGGATTCAGGCGAAATAAAAATTGGTTCAACAGTCAAAATCTCACATGTGGACCAATCGCGCGATTCACTTGAGAGTGATAAATCCGTGTTCGACGTTATCTCGGGCGGTAATGACATCCTCACCGTGGGCAAATTTGAGACGCCATCGCGCGCCTACATCGGCCGCTTTAACTTCAAGGGTGCTGATCAGCAAAAGCTGGTCGGCAATCTTTCAGGTGGCGAACGCGGACGCCTGCACTTGGCAAAAACACTTATCTCGGGCGGCAATGTCCTGTTGCTGGATGAACCTTCCAATGACCTCGACGTGGAAACTCTGCGTGCACTTGAAGACGCACTGCTTGAATTCGCCGGTTGTGTAATAGTTATCTCGCATGATCGCTGGTTTTTGGATCGTATCGCTACGCATATACTCGCCTTTGAAGGCGACTCGCAGGTCACATTTTTCGATGGCAACTATCAGGAGTATGAAGCAGATAAAAGGAAACGCTTGGGCGAGGAAGGTGCGAAGCCTAAACGAATTCGATATAAACCGATTAGTCGATAAGTTTTATTGGCTAACAGTCTGTCGGATTTAAAAAATCGCAGCGTAATTTAGCTGAATGAGGGCTGAGTCTGCGAGCTTTCACTTTTCGGCGAAATGCCTGCTTACCTCACTTGACGATTTTGCAGAGTAATAGTTGTCATATTGCTCTGCGAAAATTTCTCGCAGTACTTTTTTTGTGCTAAAAATGCTTAGCGCAGCTCAAACGTCGCTACAAAATTCCGGTCATTTCTGTCGTCATGTGTCTCTAGCACGAACCATCTTCGTAGTTTCTGACTTACTTGCCTCTGCACTATCTCAAAGTAGTAAATATAAAAACTTGCAGAAAATTATTTTTATAATTAATATATGGATATCCGTATATACATATAACAATATTGATTGCCAATGAGTATTAGCGCTGTCCAGTTATTTAAGTGTTTATCTGATGAAACACGTTTGAATTCAACCCTGTTAATTCATCTAGAAGGTGAAGCTTGTGTTTGTGAGTTGGTTGAGGCGCTGGGCGAGAGTCAGCCCAAGATTTCTCGTCATCTATCGCAACTACGTAATTGTGAAATTTTGACGGACCGCCGCAAAGGTCAGTGGGTATTTTACTCCCTTCATCCTGATTTCCCTGAGTGGGCAATCAACATATTAAAGGATGCCTGCATCGCTCACAAAAAAGAAATCAAGGGTTTGAGGACAAGACTAAATGCTCTGAAAGATCGACCAAATCGCTGCTAACTTGTTGTAGGGAACACTTTGAAAATTTTATTTATTTGCACTCATAACCGCTGCAGGAGCATCTTGAGCGAAGCGATTACAAACCATTTATCGCAAGGAAATTTGAAGGCTTACAGCGCTGGGAGCCAACCCGTAGGCGAAGTACACCCTTTATCAATCAAGTATCTCCAGGCAAGGGGGATTTCAACGCAAGGGCTTAAAAGCCAGTCTTGGGATGAGTTTGAATCTATTAACCCCGATGTCGTGGTTACCGTCTGCGACAGTGCCGCAAATGAGTCGTGCCCTGTATGGTTTGGGCAATGCATTAAGATTCACTGGGGGCTGCCTGATCCATCAAAATTAGAGGGAACCGAAGACGAAATTCGAAATGCCTTCTTCGCCGTGATGGATACGATTGAAGTGCGAACTAAAAAGATTTTGGCTGTGGACTTCGAACACATGAATAAAGCAGATCTGAAACGCACGCTTATCAGCATTTCAGAGGAGTAATTGATATGGGCGTATTTGAGCGTTATCTGTCGGTGTGGGTGGGGTTGTGTATCGTTGTCGGAATTGCTCTGGGTAATGTAGTGCCGGCACTGTTTGAGTTTATTGCAGGGTTAGAGTATGCACATGTTAATTTGCCTGTGGCTGTTCTAATCTGGGTCATGATTTACCCCATGATGGTTCAGGTCGACTTTACGTCAATTAAAGATGTGGGTAAAAATCCTAAGGGATTATTGCTTACCATCGTTATCAATTGGTTCATTAAGCCCTTTACAATGGCAGCTCTAGGATGGTTGTTTTTCCGAATTATCTTCGTAGATCTGGTCGACCCTCAGACAGCAACAGAATATATTGCGGGCATGATTCTACTGGGGGTTGCACCTTGTACTGCAATGGTTTTTGTGTGGAGCCAGCTCACTAAAGGTGATCCTAACTACACATTAATTCAAGTCTCAGTAAACGATGTCATTATGATCTTTGCCTTTGCACCGATCACCGCTTTTTTGTTGGGTGTAAGTGATGTAACTGTGCCTTGGGATACGTTGGTCTTATCCGTTATTCTTTATGTATTAATTCCGCTGCTAGCTGGCATTTTTACACGCAAGATGCTGGATTATTCGGGAAACCTTGAGCGATTGAATGATTTTCTGAATACATTAAAACCGGTCTCTGTCACGGGACTACTAGCCACCGTTGTTTTACTGTTTGGTTTCCAAGCGCAAACTATTTTGGAAAACCCGCTGGCGATCGTACTTATAGCGATTCCTCTACTGTTGCAATCATATGGAATTTTTATGCTCGCCTACCTATCGGCCAGGGCTATTAAGTTACCGCATAACATTGCTGCACCTGCTAGCATGATTGGCACCTCAAATTTTTTTGAACTGGCTGTAGCGGTTGCTATTTCATTGTTCGGGCTTCAATCTGGAGCGGCATTGGCGACTGTTGTAGGTGTGCTTGTTGAAGTGCCGGTGATGCTTTCTTTGGTAGCATTCTCAAACCGGACTCGACATTGGTTCAAGGGCGCCTCTAAAAATTCAATGTTTTAGGTAATACAAGGCGCGAGTAAAAAATTGAACGCAGCATATAATTGATATGTAAGTGATAATTTTTTTCGAGTAACGCGGTATTGTGACGAAACGGGGAAGGCAGGCAAGCCGCAAAGCGGCTGCTCGCAAAATTGAATTTTTGTACCCCATTTTCCCAATGACTGGATGGGCGTCAGGTGATTCAAAGCACGCTGCGGGAATGTAATATAACAAGTGTTGTCACACCTAAGTCGCTGAGATCTCCAAAAGCCTGCGGCTTTCTCCGGCCTCAAATACAAACGTTAGCCTTTAAGAAAATTATGAGCCATAGCCATAACCATCAACATAATGTAAAAAATTATAATCGAGCATTTGCTATCGGGGTATTTCTCAATGTAGTTTACGTATTGATAGAAGCTGGCTATGGATTCGCTATTAATTCATTGGCCTTGATTGCTGATGCTGGTCACAACTTAAGTGATGTTGCAAGTTTATTGCTTGCTTGGGGTGCCAGCATACTTTCTCAAAAAGCTGCAACAGAAAAACATACTTATGGGTATAGAAAGGCTACTGTTTTAGCATCGCTTTTCAGCGGAATTCTGCTCCTTGTTGTTACTGGTGGAATTGCATGGGAGGCAATCAATCGAATTTTCGAACCACGACCGATTGAAGGGATGACAATTATTGTAGTCGCTGGAATTGGAGTTGTAATTAATACATTAACCGCGCTTCTTTTTCTTAAAGATAAAGACCATGATTTGAATATCCGAGGAGCTTTTCTGCATATGGCTGCAGATGCGGGAATATCATTGGCTGTTGTACTGGCTGGGATATTAATTCTGTATGGTGAATGGCTGTGGGCAGATCCTGTAATTAGCTTATTTATTGCGGTTATTATATTGTTTGCAACATGGGGATTATTAAGAGAATCAATTAATTATAGCCTGGATGCCGTACCACAACATATTGATAAAAAAGGAATAATAAAATATTTAACAAGCTTTACCCATGTCAATGCTATTCATGATCTGCATATATGGCCATTAAGTACAACAGAGGTTGCTTTAACTGTTCATCTAATAGTAGATGTAAATCACATTGACAATAATTTTTTGTCCAATGTTCAGCATCACCTGCATGATTCATTTCAGATAGAACACTCTACAATTCAGGTTGAGACATCAGAAGATAACAACTATTGTATGCTTCAAGGTGGTTCAAAACCAAAATTGGCTAACGAATAAGGGGCGCCTCTAAAGATTCAAGTTGGCGAGCCGCCGCTTCGCAGCTTGTCTTGCTTACACCGTTGCTATGCAAGACAAGCTGCAAGAAATAATTGAACGCAGCATATATCTGATATGTAGGTGATTTTTTCGAGTAACACGGTCTTGTGACGAAGATTGAATTTTTAGTCGTGCCCTTAACTTCCCCGTTCCTTCCCAAGCGCATCCCCCACTACGGCTTGCTCGGCCCCTCACACAAAGCCGCCATAAAGTCTCTCTGCTTTTTATAGCGCCGTCTCTGCAATCGTGTGTTTGCACCAACCGAGGATGCGCTTTCCCATATGGCAGGAACGGCATTAGCTCATATCACTTGTTGCGTCATTCAGGCAGCAATGTATGCAAAAAGTTTGCGCTAGAGCATCCGGTTATTCCTCACCCACTAGCGTACTCCCCGATCCTGCAGTTGACGCCCCGCCTCAAAACCTTACAATCCCTTAGGTTCCGCTCTCCGTAAGGTTCAGTTCAACAAAGTTTACCTGCCGCCGACATGGGACACTGGTTAAACGCGTTTGGGCGGGGCGGCAGATAAACGCTATTCGTTAGATCTTGGAGTACGTATTATGAGCGCTGAAAACCCTGCCTCTGAGACCGCGAAGGCCGTTCAGGAGGTCGCCAAGAGCACTGGCAAGGCAATTGATGCGGGCGAAAAATTCGGCAGTTTCATATCCAGGTTCGTTGCAGGTTCTATTGAACAAGGCATGGGTATCTTCGAGGACAAGCTCAAGTACATGCGGTGGGAGCGGCAAGTCAGACTCATGCAGCGTGCGGAGCAGCTCCAGCTTGAAGCAGGCCTGAACCGGCTCACACGCGCAATTCCGCTGAAACTGGCTGTTCCACTGCTTGAGGCCGCATCTATCGAGGATGACGACAACCTTCAAGACCTTTGGGCTCGTCTACTTGTTAACGCTGCTAACGACCACAGCCACACGACTTTAAAACGTGCATACATTTCTGTTCTTGAGCAAATAACGCCATTGGAGGCAGCAATACTTCTAAAGATATATACTCTCCCATACGACCAGACGCGACACGGCGGTGTTGTGGTTGGCAAGTTACCCGATGAGGTCGCAATTGGAAAAGATGGCGAGACTGACGTTTTGGCTGAGCCCGAAGAGGAAGTGAGGCTCGCCCTTGCTAATCTTGCTAGACTCGGTTGTATCGTCATTGGGAAATCATGGGGAGGTGGCGAGATTTTTAAAAAAGTGAATCCAACGCTGCTTGGAAAGAGCTTTGTCGAAGCTTGCACGCTACAAGTGGCATGAACGAATCTAACGAGCAACAATAATTGGGGTCAGAGTAGAATGCCACTAAGTTAAGCATATTTAGCAAGGTCAGACTATTGTAAAACCCACGCCAATGCTGGCTTAACTTATTGTTTTAGCTATGCTTAAGCCCCTTAACTTAGTGGCATTCTACTCTGACCCCAATTATTCCTTTCCCCTTTATTTGTATTTTTTTTAGCGCCTATTAGACTTATTCACTCAACCAGCTGTATCTGAAAGAAAATCTCATGACCCTATTGTTGTTACTACATATTTTAAGCGTCGTCGTCTGGGTGGGCGGCATGTTCTTTGCCTACATGGCACTGCGCCCAGTAGCCGCAATCGTGCTAGAGCCGCCACAGCGGCTGACGCTGTGGGCGGGTGTGTTCGGCAAATTTTTTCCTTGGGTGTGGGCCTCGGTGACGACGATATTGCTGACCGGTCTGACCCTGTTAATAAAGATGGACGGGATGCCACACTACGCTCTCGCCATGCTGGTGCTGGGCGTGGTAATGATGCTGATTTTCGCGCACGTATATTTCTCGCCCTACAAAAAACTCAAGCGCGCGGTCGGCGAACAGGACTGGCAATCCAGCGCCAGCGCGCTTGCGCAAATCCGCAAGTCGATCGGCGTCAACCTTAGTCTTGGGCTGCTGACGATTGCGGTGGTGTTCATCGGACGCGGCTTGAACTAATATTACTCTAACCCGAATTTTTTACAGGATGTCTGTCAGCTCAGGTGTGAGTTAAAACAATTTGTGCTTTGGCGTACTCAAAAATTAACAGCCATGTCAACACAATTAACTGAAAAATGCTTAACTTTAAAAGACAGTATCTACCGCACTTAACAGCCGAATCAATATGATTATTTGAACTAATAATTGACAATAAAGACGGCATCTATGTGTCTCTGGTAGAGTGAGTTATTCAAAGTTTCCTTAAAACATTTATTGTCAGCTAGAATAACAAGAGCAAGCTTACAGATTCCACTTTCAATGATCATTTATAGCTTGCTCAGGCACTAAAGAACAAACTGCAACGCTATTTTTGTACCCGTAAGTAATTTATCAAAGTAGTTCTTTACGCGCAGCCATTTGTTCACCAAGCTGAATTAAATCTAGCTTCATTTTTTGAACCAATGGGAAGATTTCTTCTTCTTCCTCCTTTACGTGGTGTTCTATTTGTTCTGACAATACCATTACCCGTGCGTCAAATAGCTCTTCTTCGGGAGACATGGACTGAATTTGTGAAATAAGCTCTTTTGCACTTTCGTGCTCAACAACTGCTTCATCAATCATGTCTTGAGCTTTTTTTGATCCTTTCCGGACTGCTGGATAAAAGATTTCCTCTTCTATGATAGTGTGTTTAAAAAGATCTGCACAAATTGACTCGGCCAGCTTCTTTTTGGAAGCGTAAGCTTTGCTTCCTAGTGACTCAAATTTTTTGAAATCGGCTTTCACTTGAGAATGATCATTCTTTAATAGTTCGATTGCATTTTCGCTTGATTTTTTTAACATTTTTAACTTTCTCAAAAAAATAATGAATAAAAATTTTAACGAGGATAGTACTTGTAGTCTGTGCGATAACTAACATGCATCAATATCAATAATATTGGGGCAGAGTAGAATGCCACTAAGTTAAGCAACTTCAGCATTTATAAAACAACAACTTAAGACAGTATTGGCGTGGTTTTTTCAATAGTCTAACCTTGCTTAAAAAGCTTTACTGAGTGGCATTCGGCACTGACTCCTTTTTTCATTGCCATCAGCTCTGCCACCTTTGTCGGTAGCTTTTTCGGCCTTTACCCGACCAAAAAAGCATCCCGCATGAACCCCATTGATGCTCTTCTTTAAGAATAAAGCGTAAACTGTTTCAAAATCAGGCTGAGTTTTTCCATGCGCGTGCCGTTTCTCGCCTGATAAAAACAGCCATGGGAGTAAACAATATGATGATGCTTAAAAACTGCAGACTCTTAATAAGATTTTCTTTGATGTGTTTTTTTAGTTTCACACTGCTCAGCTGTGCAACGATGGACCCAAATTATGAGCAACCCACGGTAACTCTGAAATCATTTCGTGCACTGCCCTCTGAAGGCATAATCCCCAGCTTTGAAATTCGCCTGAACATCCTCAATCCCAATGCCGCTTCATTTCAACTCGAGGGCATCGTCTACACGATATCTATCCAGGGCCATGAAGTTGTCAAGGGTGTCGGCAAGGATTTTCCAGTGATTGAGGGTTACTCGGAAGAAACCATCAAGCTCACCGCTGCGGCCAATCTTTTTGCCGGGGCTCGTCTGGTTATGAACATGATGGACTCTCCCAGTGAAGTCCTTGAGTACGAATTTGAGGCCAAACTCGATACCGGTGGTTTTGGTCGCTCAACTCGAATCAAAGAAAAGGGTGTATTTCGTTTAGATGGTAAAAATAGCATTCCAGATAGCAAAACACACTAATCAGAAGAGGTACCTGATCAAAAATCTGGTTGGGTCAGCCCTTACACTGGACATAAATTCAATATTGCCTTAATTTTTGACCAGCTTAATTTCATACTGGATGTACAGATGGCAAGGCCGTTAAAAATTGAGTTTCTTGGAGCGCTCTATAGCATCCATGAGTGGCGGTAGAGCAACGGCTGGATACGATGAGAGCGATGTTTGTTTAACCACTGAATGGTGGCTCACCAGATTTGCCAAAACAAAAGTCATCGCACTGCAACGCTATCGTGATTATGTAAATAACATGCAATGTAAGCTTAACCCCGAGCAATCGCTTAAAGACATACCTAAAAAAGCAAAAACAGGCACCCGTAAATCCATTCAGCTATTTTGCTGAGCGATATAAAACCCGCGATCAAAGCCTGTCCCAGGCGTATTGGAGTGTGCACAATACGCTCGCCCAAGTGGGTGAATATTTTAGTGTGAGTTATGCCACCGTGAGCAGATCAGTGACAAAAGCGGAAAACAGGATGGATAATGTCAAATGTAAGGCATGACCACGTTGTTTTGTTGTCGTTGTTTTCTTGATCCCGTATCTGATACAAAATGATACGTATGCACTCGCCTCCTAACATGTTTCGTAGACAACAACGTGGAATTATTCGCACTTTTTATTAAGACTATCGCCATCCTTTTCTCCGGTGTCTTCGGCTTACTCGGGGCGGTTAACAGTTTCCGTGATGACAGCGGTAAGATCACCACAATTGGGGCTGTTTCCATTTTTGGCATTGTCATATCAATATTTCTTGCGCTTGTAGCACAGGGTTTTGAGCATACCCAGAAAATGAAGGCTGATGAGATCTCAAGAAATGAATCAGAACTGTTGCAGCAAAAATTGGATGATGCCAAGAACGAGCTGCAAGCTGTGACGGCTGAGCTGGAAAACACAGGTGAAACGATCGATATAGCTAATCTCAAGATCGATAATCTTAAGGAAAAAATAGGTAAGCCTGTTATACCCATCAGAGACATCTTATTCTATGGCTATTACATCGTTAACCTGGACACACCGAAGTTGAGTATATATTCTGAATTTTTAGATTCGAAGTTATCCAGGTTCAGGTCCTCTCAGAATGGTTATAACCTATGTAAAAAAGATGATAGCTATGATTTTTATATAGATAATAATCCACATAATGATAGCGAGAATAAGAGTATCGCCAATAATGATATACGAGTGCTTTTGGAGACTTTATGGATAACCACTACCCGAGTGAGTCTTGCTTTCTATCGAGAGTATAACGAAGACCGGATATTTTTACCTTTTGCAGGTGGTGGGACAGGCCCTGATGAAAAAATAAAATTCAACCCGGATTTAAGGGTGCCGACAACTATCGAGTCGAAAACTTGTTTTCTGTATTTTCCGCACTCGAAAAAAATTCTGATCGGTCTTAAGGGCAGGTCAATTGATAATAAAATCATACACTACACCGGCAAGATAACGTCTACGGCGGAGTTACCACTTTCAACGATGTTTTTCAGTTTTTCGAGGCATTTTTTTCACAATATTGATAATTCAATGAGTAGATCTGAGGAAATATATAATTTGCTCAAGAAACAATCACAAATCGGTCATATGTATATTCAGATTGGTAGTTATTCATTTAAGCTTTTTGATAAAAATTTAGGTAATAAACTCACAAAATATCAAGATAACTCATGGAAATATACATTTCCACAGGATATCTATAGTTTAAGTACAACGTCAGTATCTGGAGAACTTGCCACTGAAGCTTATGTTGATATGATTAGCGCTCAGTCAGATATCCGAAAATAATTATCACTTACCTATCAAACATATGCTGTGTTCAACTTTTACTCGTATCTTGTCTGGCAACGGGGTAAGAAGGCAAGCTGTGAAGCGGCTTTTTGCAAAATTGAATTATTAGAGCGGCCCTTTAGAATCAGTTTTTTGAGTCTCTATGTCTGGCAGGCTGTTAGAATGAGAGAAACCCAACTAGCCTTTATTGTGATGTCGATTTTTAAGCCCTAAGGGCTGTTATTCGGCTGTAATTTTGAACCACTTGAAACTTAAATTGAGGAGAACCAGATGGAACATACTTTACCTGCACTACCTTACGCGATGGACGCACTAGCACCGCATATTTCCAAGGAAACTCTGGAATATCACTATGGCAAACATCATCAAACCTATGTGACTAATCTCAACAACTTGATTAAAGGCACCGAATTTGAGGACGCCACATTGGAAGAGATCATTAAAAAAGCCAGTGGCGGAATTTTCAACAATGCCGCGCAGGTTTGGAACCATACCTTTTACTGGAATGGCATGAAGCCTAACGGTGGTGGCGCACCGACTGGAGCGTTGGCGGACAGTATCAACAGAAACTGGGGCAGTTTCGAAGATTTTAAAAAAGCATTTTCTGCTTCTTGCTTGGGAAATTTTGGCTCTGGCTGGACATGGCTGGTGAAAAAGGCTGATGGGTCGTTGGACATCGTTAACACTAGCAATGCCGCCACACCTTTATCCGGTGCTGACAAGCCATTATTAACTTGTGACGTGTGGGAACACGCCTACTATGTTGATTATCGCAATGCACGAGCCAAGTATGTCGAAAGTTTCTGGAGTTTGGTTAACTGGGATTTTGTAGCGAAAAACTGCTAGTCATTATAAAATTTGGTCGAAATAAAAAATCCCGGGACTCGCCGGGATTTTTTATTTTCAGAAAGGTTATTGCTCTGTGGGAACCTGCTCTAGCCCTTTAACCGTGACTCCTCGCCTGATACCATGTTGGGTAAACCAGCCAAGATTCATTTCCAGCGCATACAAAGCATCTCCTTGGGCGCGATGCGTATCCAGGGTATATGGCTGCATTTCATCAATATTGAGAATGTGACCATCAGGCGCGATGAAGGCGATGCTTAACGGTAGTGGCGTATTCTTCATCCAGAAGCTATATTGGTCAGCTTTTTCAAAGACAAATAACATGCCACAATCAGCACAAAGGAGACTGCGCTGCATAAGGCCGTGATTACGGCTCTGAGGGGTATTGGCAACTTCGGCATGTATGCTGTACTTGCCAATCTCTAGCGAAACATCTTCGCTCCAGGCGGGTTGCAAGAAAAAAAAGAATAATAACGATAGCGCGATAAAATATCTCATATTGGTATCATCAATCTATAAGACCGGTTTAGCAGATATTACACTCGGTTTTGTATTATGGAATTGAGCAGCCATATGTTACATAAGACGATTATTTATACCACATTTCGACCGATAAGTTGCTACTTATCCGGTTTTTTTAGTTTTTTTCTGCTATTTTTGCCTACCCATCTTTATGCCTTACAAATCACATTAAACGTGGCAGATGTTACTGCAGCGAACTTTTCAGCACGCGGAATTAAAGTGGTTTTGGCGCATGGGGGTTCAGCAGAACTTAGCATAGCCGAAATGCATATGGCGGAAAAATCATGGCGCAAGGTACACATGCGCTGTGCAGAATTTTTACTGAATTCAGATCACGTCGCATGCCGTAAAGGAAGGATGGATGCGATTCCAGACATGCCAATCACATTTAGTTATGCATTTGCCTCGCAAAAATTGAATTTACGGCTTGCCGGTAAAGCTAATGAGTTGTGGCAAGTAAGCGCTGATTTACGCGCACAGCCGTGGCGTGCCACTGCATTGTTACGCAATGCGCAAGGCACGCGCCTAAATAGCTTTCTTCCACCCGATGGGCCATTACCTTCACAAGGCGTCCTCAATGGCACCTTGGAGGTGCGGGGCGATAAAGCGGGAATAAGCCAAATTAATGCGGATATGCATTTGACTGATTTAGCTGCTGCAGATGAGAGTGGTTTGCATGCCGCTGAAAAATTGGCGGGCAAGGTGCATGTTAATGCCACTCGCACAGGCCAAAAATGGAATTGGCGAGGCGCAGTCGATTGGCAGAGTGGTGAAATTTTCTGGCAACCGTTGTATTTGCGAGGCGGACACACGCTTCAGGCTTCTGGCCAGTGGGACGGGTCAAAACTGAAAGTAACACAGGCTGTGGTTAATCTGCCGAAGGTAGGCAAGGTAGAGCTGAACGCACTTTGGGATATTAAGAAGCGAAATTTATTAGAAGCTCGTTTGATTGGAAAGAATCTTTCACTGGCTAATGGCTTTGCTGATTACGCTAAACCATTTCTGGCACAAAATGCTTTGTCAGCGACAAAGCTGAAAGGACTTGCTGATGTTGACTGGCAATACCGCAATGGCACCACTCAATCATTATTGCTTAAGCTCCGCGATGTAGCAGTAGTAGATGGTGAAAAACGATTTGCACTGCATGGTATTAATGCGGATATTCCGTGGCACGCCAAACTGAAGAGAGTAGCGCATGTGAGTTTTGCTGACGGTGAATTGATGGGATTATCGCTGGGCGCAACGCAATGGCAAATACTGATGCGTGGGAAGAGTTTCATTCTGACAACCGCCACACTGCCCATACTAGACGGCAAGTTAGAAGTGAGCGATTTTCACATGCGCAACAAGAATGACATGTGGCAGTGGAATTTTTCCAGCACACTGACATCGATTTCCATGCAGCAGCTCAGTGCTGCACTAAAATGGCCGGAGATGCACGGCTCACTGTCAGGCTCTATCCCGAAGGTAAGTTATCAAAACAGCTTGCTCAAGGTGGATGGCACCTTACTGTTTCGAGTGTTCGATGGCACGGTGCTGGCAAATCACTTGGAGCTGTTTGACCCCTTCGGTCGTGCACCCCGCCTGTCAGGTAATTTGGACATGCGCAACCTAGATCTTGATCTGCTCACACGCACATTTTCCTTCGGCAATATCCAAGGGCGTATTGATTTGGGTGTGAAAGATCTTGAGCTGGTGCGTTGGCGTCCGGTGCGCTTTGATGCCAAGCTGGCAAGCAGCCCCGGGAAATATCGCAAGCGGATCAGTCAAAAGGCGGTAGAAAATATTTCATCGCTTGGTGGAACAGGTGGGGTTGCTGCCTTGCAGCGCAGTTTTCTGAGAATTTTTAAGAGTTTTGGCTATGACCGCATCGGGTTAAGTTGTACGCTACGCAATGACATATGTACTATGGCAGGGGCAGAAGACAAGGGCGATGCCTTTACGATTGTAAAAGGTGGCGGTATTCCCGCCATCACTGTGATGGGCTACAATCGTAGAGTAGACTGGAGTGAGTTATTGACCCGCTTAAAGAGGGTTTTGCAGGACAATCAAGCATTGATCCAATAAAGGAGGCAATATGAAAAAAATTTGGATCGTACCACCTTTGGCAGGCATGGCTCTCAGCGCCTGCGTCACCATCAATATTTACTTTCCTGCCGCAGAAGCGGAAAAAGCAGCGGACAAGATAATTGGAGATATTTGGCAAACCGAAACATCTGTTACGGCCCCCAAATCTTCTAATCCTCCGCCAGTTACACCTGAAATAAAAAAGGAGAAAGCAATATGAATAACGTAACTAAATTTTGTTTTATGCTGTTCATACTGTGCGTTTCTTCGGCTGCATCGGCACAGGTAAACATCGAAATTAATACGCCTGGCGTTGTTGCGTTGAAGCAATCAATGCAGACGCGTCATGCACAGTTGGCAGAGCACTATGCTAGCGGCGCGGTTGGACTAACTTCTGATGGTCTGGTTGCCTTGCGCGATGCCAATGCAGTTCCCCTGGCCTCCCGTCAGAAGGTAAATGGGCTGATTGCAGCGGAGAATCAGGATCGTAAAGCATTGTATGCCGAGATCGCGCGCGCAAACGCACACCCAGAGTGGGAAGGTGATATCCGCAATACATTCGCACAACGCTGGATACAGCACGCCCAAGCCGGTTGGTGGATACATAGAGGCGGCACTTGGTCACAAAAATAACTGTACAGAACCCACGAAACTGATAGCCCCATCACTCACTAGCCGGTGAACAGATGGGAAAACTATTGGCCTCATAAATACTCGCCGACTTTATAATTCCAGAAGCGTTTTTTTATGCTTAAATTTCTCTTAACTTTACGAT
Organism: Candidatus Nitrotoga sp. M5; assembly: GCF_927904885.1. Lineage (GTDB taxonomy): Bacteria > Pseudomonadota > Gammaproteobacteria > Burkholderiales > Gallionellaceae > Nitrotoga. The sequence goes on along the minus strand of NZ_CAKMNW010000022.1, from coordinate 49,594 downwards.
TCCAACAGTGTTGATGACTCCTGTTCTTGTTTTTGATATCGAAACTATTCCCGACGTTGCCGGGCTCCGTACCCTGTATGAACTTGATGAACAGGTGAGCGATGAGGATGTGGCGGAGATGGCCTTTCAGATGCGTCGCCAGAAGACAGGTGGTGATTTCTTGCAACATCATCTACATCGCGTAGTGGCCATTTCATGCGCGATGCGTGAAGGCGACCATTTTCGTGTTTGGTCGCTGGGTGGACTGGAAGATGACGAGAGCGCCCTCATTCAACGTTTCTTTGACGGCGTCGATAAATATTCCCCGCAATTAATATCATGGAACGGTAGTGGCTTCGACCTGCCGGTGTTGCATTATCGTGGCCTGATTCACGGTGTTCAATGTGCTCGCTACTGGGATATGGGAGGGGATGACAAGGATTTCAAATGGAATAACTACATCAGCCGTTATCATTCTCGTCATCTTGATTTAATGGATTTGCTAGCATTGTATACAGGCCGGGCTAATGCCCCGCTGGACGATCTGGCCAAGTTAATCGGTTTTCCCGGCAAACTGGGCATGGACGGCAGCAAGGTATGGGAGACTTACCAGCAGGGCAAACTGAATGAAATTCGCAATTACTGTGAGACTGATGTTGTCAACACTTATTTGGTATATGCACGCTTTCAGTTGATGCGCGGTCAATTCACACATGCTCGTTACGAGCAAGAATGTGAATTGGTGCGCACTACCTTAAGCAAATCTCCCGAATCTCACTGGATGGAATATCTCGATGCTTGGCCAAAGTCATAACCATGTACAAGCTTCGTCGAATCTGGCTTGCACTGGGGGCAGTATGGGTTGCCATGACCCTGTATCTTTCTCTCACACCCGATCCTCCGGAACCGATGCATTTTTTAAATGCTGACAAGCTGGTGCACGCACTGACATACAGTTTCCTGATGTTATGGTTCTGTCAGATCTACCAGCTTCGGTCGTCACGTATACTTATAGCGGGTCTGCTGGTCGTCTTGGGTGTCGGCATAGAGTATTTGCAGCGCATGACCGCTTACCGAGTATTTGATTATGCTGACATGCTGGCAAATAGTGCTGGTGTGTTATTGAGCTTGTTCCTTGTAAGTTCAGGCTTAGGGCGGATTGGTGTCATGCTGGAAACTAAAATTTTTAAAACTGCAGAGTAAGATGACTAATAAATCCGTACACGTAAACAGTGTTGTTGTTGAATCGCTTGACTTCGAAAGTCGTGGCATTGCGCATGTAGATGGAAAAGTAATTTTTATCGAAGGAGCGTTAACGGGCGAGCGCGTTACCTATTCGTCATATCGTAAAAAACCCAGCTTCGAAATCGCACAACTTGGTAAAGTTATTAAGCCGACTTTCATGCGCGTCCAGCCGAAATGTAAACATTTCGGTATGTGTGGAGGGTGTTCCATGCAGCATATGGATGCACGTGCTCAGGTTGCTGCCAAACAACGCATTCTGGAAGATAACCTGTGGCACATCGGTAAGGTTAAGGCCCAGACTATTTTGCTGCCGATTTACGGGCAGTCCTGGGGCTACCGGCAGCGAGCGCGACTTTCGGTGCGCCATGTATTGAAGAAGGGCAAAACGTTGGTAGGCTTTCGCGAAAAGCGTGGCGGCTATGTGGCGGACATGCAGTCTTGTGAAATTCTGACACCTAAAATTGCCAAGCTATTGCCACTGTTGGGGCAATTGAATGAAAAATTTACAACTCGCGACGCATTGCCGCAAATCGAAGTGGCAGTCGGCGAACATGTGGATGTGCTGGTGCTGCGAATTTTACAGGCGCTTTCACCAGCTGACGAAGAGGCAATTAAACAGTTCGCCGATACCCATACGGTACAGTTTTGGCTACAAACAAAAGGACCGGAAACTGCTGTGCCTTTTTACCCGCTGGATGCTCCGCAGCTGACATACAGCCTGCCAGAATTCGGGATTACCATGCCATTTTCACCGACTGAATTTACCCAAGTTAATGCGGATATGAATCGCGTCATGGTAAGCCGTGCCATGCGTTTACTTAATCCTCAACCGAATGAACGCATCGCTGATTTATTCTGCGGACTAGGCAACTTCACACTACCTATTGCACGCAGTGGTGCTCAGGTAGTGGGCATCGAAGGCAGCGCAACGCTCGTGCAGCGTGCCGCGCAAAATTCAGCATTAAATGGCTTGGCGGACAATACTCAATTTAGCGCAATGAATTTATTCGAGATAGACGAAGCGGCACTGATGCAGCTAGGGCATTTCGACAAAATGCTAATTGACCCGCCACGCGACGGCGCGTTTGAATTAGTCAAAGCGCTGGGTACTGATGCACCGGTTCGTATCGTGTATGTTTCATGCAACCCGGCAACGCTAGCGCGTGATGCAGAAATATTAGTCCATCAGAAGGGGTATGTACTAAAAGCTGCAGGCGTGATGAATATGTTTCCGCATACTTCTCATGTCGAATCCATCGCGCTGTTTGAAAAGTCGCAGGCATAACGCATGCTTGTTGGTGTTCCTAAAGAACTTCGCGTGGCAGCGCTTCATTGGCTAGCAGAACCAGATCATGTTCTGAAATCAACTGGAGTAATCGCTTTAGCCCAAGCATGGAAGAATGGCGAAATCAGCCTGGAGGTCGATGCTTCCCTGACAACGTTACAATCCATCCCTGGTCACCCGCTGCGTCCTGAGCTGGTTTCATATATGTCAGTACCACGCAGATCTATGCACACTGAAGAAGGCCGTGCTGCGTTGATTCATGCGCTGACACATATCGAATTTAATGCTATCAACCTGGCCCTGGATGCTATCTGGCGTTTTCCGGAAATGCCGCGTGAATATTATATTGATTGGCTAAAGGTTGCAGCCGAAGAAGCTCGACATTTTTCTTTGCTTTCTGCTCATCTGGGTACAAAAGGTTATGCCTACGGCGACTTTGCAGCACACAATGGTCTTTGGGATATGGTCGAAAAAACCACTGATGATATCCTCGCCCGCATGGCGCTGGTTCCGCGCACAATGGAAGCTCGCGGCTTGGATGCCTCCCCTCCTCTGCGAGCCAAACTTGCGCAAGCTGGAGATATTGCGGCAGCTGAAATTATAGATATTATTCTTGCAGATGAAATTGGCCACGTATTAATTGGCAATCGTTGGTATAACTGGATCTGCGAAAGACGCGGTCTGGAACCTGTATCGACCTATGCCTCACTTGCAGAAATTTACAAGGCACCAACGCTACGTGGGCCGTTTAATATTGAAGCAAGGCGAGCGGCAGGATTTAGTGAAAGCGAGCTGATAGCTTTGTTAGCTGTTAAATGACGGCTACTCTAAAAACCGTCCCTAACACCATGCGATCGAGCTTAATGATCGCAGTATCTTGCCCATTTAAAAAACACACGTATTCCATGGGAATTTCACTCGGTCCAGTGCTTCGACACCCAGGGTGCGGCTTTCACGTATCGAAACCTTCGGTTACGTCGCCCAAGCAGCGCATCGGGTGGATTGACTTCGCCATGAAAGATCAGGATGCGCGTGCCTTCTGGGATTTTTGGGGCACACCAGTAGTTGCAAGGCCAACGCGGAATACAATGATATTTGAAGCTACGGCACCAAGCATCAGTCCAATAACTTAGTTTACCTTGACGATGCAGCCAGTCAGAGAGAAACGCCTGCTCATGCCGGAAGTTACGCCGAACATCAGCCTGGTTTGCCCTGAACTCTGCCAACAAATCAGCATGCGCACCAAGGCGAAAGCGGTAAACTGAAGAGTTGCCGGTGATGCGCCAACGTCGTTTCCAATCATGAACAATCAGAAATTCACCCGGTTGCTCGAAGAAACAGTCAATGTCATCGACGATCACTATATCCAGGTCGAGAAACAACGCGGTCCCCTGTAATCCATATAGGTCAGACTCGAACGTAGTTAGCTTTTTCCAGCCTCGCTCAGGAATACCATCTGGCAAAGCCAAATCAGGAATGGGCAAGCACTGCACTTCAGCTCGCACACCTTCGTTTCGATCAGTTAAACAGACGAAGCGAAATGGCCCACGCAAATGCCGTGTCACCATCGCGTATAATCTGTTGACATATTCAGGGCCGTATTTAACGCCCCATTTCATACACAAAATTACACGCTCGTCCGTGCTGACATAGGGATTCACTTCTAATTTTTCGGTGTTTTTCGTCATTCAATTCGTACGTGGTTACGCATCACGCCAGCCAGCGGAAAAACAAGCAAAATCATATATAACATGCCGAATATAATTTTGCGCAAGATAGGATTTACCTTACCACCAACCATGATTGTCCCTTCAGCACACTCAGCGACATATAAAGAGTTTGGCCGCTTCAATACAACTACAACACAGTATGTGATTGCTGACAAACCTCGAATCGGTTAAAAAGTGTATTTGATTAACTGTGAGCAATTTCGTCGGAATGCAGAATTAACTATTTAATAATCATTTGAATTAAATTTAAAAAGTAGCACTACTATCATAATAATGGGAAGGAGAAATTCATTCCGACTATCCGATCTGTTTGATAATGTTCTGTAATGCCTGCAACGGATCAGCAGCGCGGGTAATGGGACGGCCAATTACCAGATAGTTCGCACCTTGATCCATTGCGGCACTTGGCGTCATAACGCGCGATTGATCATCAGCAACTGCATCGACGGAACGAATACCAGGTGTAACCAAACAAAACTCATTCCCACAGTTCTGGCGCAGCAACGCAGCCTCTCGAGCGGAACATACAACGCCGTCTAGCCCGCTATCGCGCGCAAGCTTAGCCAAGCGCAGTACCATATCGGCAGGAGTAGCTGTAATCCCCAGATCAGCTAAATCTTCCTGCGCCATACTGGTAAGTAATGTCACTGCAATCAGTTTAGGTGGGTTGGTATACAGGCTCATTACATTGCGCGCCGCTTCCATCATCTTGCGTCCACCCAATGCATGCACATTAACCATCCACACTCCTAATTCGGCGGCAGCTTTACATGCCTGTGCCGTCGTATTCGGAATATCATGAAATTTCAGATCAAGAAAGATTTCAAAACCACGCTGCATTAACAGCTCGATTAATTGAGACCCTGCTGTGTTGAACAACTCGATCCCTACCTTGACACGACACAACGCAGGTTCCAGCCGTGCTACCAATTTCAGTGCGGATTGAGCATCGGAATAGTCCAACGCGATAATTACTTTAGGATCGCTCATATTTTTAATCCGTTTTCTTCACTTCTGCGTGGCGAATAGGTTTCCCAACCATGACACGCCGGACAATGCCAGTAAAAATGACGCGCCTTAAAACCGCAATTGACACAACGGTACATTGCCAGCGTACGCGTGCGTTGATGCACCAAATTTTTCACCATCTCAACATCAGCACGTTGTTCCATTGGCACTTCCAGCAAATGCGCCTCAAGCAGTTTATCTAAACCAAGTAACGTAGGGTTGCGTTGAAGTTCATCACGCACTAGCCTATACGCCTCTTCAGCACCATCACGCTGAAGGACGGCATCAAACAGCACGTTCATCAAATCCAAAGATGGGTTTTTACTCAAATAGCCCTGCAATTTGGCAATGCCTGCATCTAAACGCTCAGCTTGACGATAAGCCTGTAGCAGACGTTCAGCCACCAAGGGCAAATACTGCGGGTTTTGTAGTTCTATACGCTGCCAGATTTCAATAGCGTTTGTAAAATGCTGCGCCGTATTTTCAATATCGCCTAGCATTATTGTAGCGCGCGCCGACTGGGGATTGGCTTCCAGGGCTTGCTCCAGATGAATGCGCGCGGCATCGAATTGCTTTTGCGACAATTCAATGGCAGCCAGTTCGCAATAAAAAAATGCAGCTTCCTTACCATGTGGTTGACCGCATAAGACATCCAGACGATGTGTCACGTCAATTGCCTTAAACCAATCCTTTTCTTTTTGGTACAACTCAAGTAGAAAATTTAATGCGGCATTGGCGTAGGATGTAGCTTGTAATTTAAGGAACAACTCCTCGGCACGATTTAATATGCCGGCATTAAGGTAATCTTGTGCCAGCTCAAATAACGCCTGTTGCTTTTTATCTTCTTCCAGATCGATGCGTTCAATCAAATTCAGATGCATTCGGATAGCGCGATCTACCTCGCCGCGACGCCGAAATAAACTACCTAGCGCAAAGTGCAGTTCTATCGTTTGTGGGTCAACCTTGACCACCTCAATAAACGCTTCAATAGCTTTATCCTGTTGCTCGTTGAGCAAAAAGTTTAGCCCTTGAAAATAAGATCGAGGCAGAACACTAGATTCAAACAACATTTGCTTGATATCTATGCGCGCTGTCAGCCAGCCCATCCCGAAAAACAGCGGAAAAACCAGCAACATCCACAGCTCAAATTCCATACACGACAGATCAAATTAAATAAGGATACATGTAATTAATCAGCTTAAATATTTCATAAGTCGAGTAATAATTACACAAAGTTTTATTTGTCAGAAAAATTTAGAAGAGAGAAGCAATAACTGCTTCTCTGGAAAATTTTACTTTTGCATAGTAAACAAAAAATAATCCATCAATAAAAACTATGCAATCCCTTATCACTTGGAGAAAACGCGAGACTGTCGTAGCTCATATCAATTCATGGAATATCTGGGTTAATATCGCCAACATTAGCAAGCTTGTTTTTCAGACGTAACTCGTGTTTTAGAGTATCAATTTCCCTGTGCTGCCGAAATATTTTGCCCAGCACAGCAATCACACCAATGCACACGCCAACGGCAAAAAATAGCAACATAACAAGAATCAGTGAGGTTTGCCATGCATAGCCAAAAAAATAGTGCAACACTACAGGTTGGTCATTCTTCATGGCAAAACCAAGCAGAATTAGAAATAATACTGCACGCAACAACCAAATTATATAGCGCATAATCCACCCACAATATTTTTTCGGTACGACAATAGCACGAATGAGCAAAAAATTGACGGCACTATCTCTCGACAGGCCGCCAACTTTATTCCTACATAATAATATTTACGACTAAACTGACCTGAGCTATGCAAAAATCTCAGGGCAAATTTCAGGAAGAAGGGTAATCAACCCGCTCACGTAACTCCTTCCCTGCCTTGAAATGTGGCACATATTTAGCCTGAACCTGCACCTTATCACCAGACTTTGGATTGCGTCCTATCCGTGGTGGACGATAGTTCAGCGCAAAGCTGCCAAAGCCGCGGATTTCAATGCGTCCTCCCCGTGCCAATGTTCCCGCCATGGCATCAAGGATCACTTTAACTGCAAGATCGGCATCCTTGGCTAATAGTTGCGGGTAGCGCTCCGCCAACTTAGCGATAAGATCAGATCGGGTCATTCTTATCACTCCTTATTGTGCGTCAATCTTGCTTGTATCCATCTTAGCCTTAAGTAAGGCACCCAAGTTTGTCGTTCCGGCTATAGTGGTACTGTCTACAGCAGGTGCCGTAGACTTCTGCGTTGCTACCGTTTCATCAGCTTTGTTCAACGCCTTGATCGACAAATTAATTCCGCGGTTCTTGCGATCCACGTTAATAATAACAGCCTTCACTGCATCGCCTTCTTTCAAATGATTGCGAATATCCTCGACACGGTCAGTAGACACCTCAGAAGCCTTGAGAAGGCCCTCAACATCACCATCCAGGGTAATAGTTGCGCCTTTTGCATCAATTGCCTTAACCACGCCGTTTACTACGCTGCCCTTGTCATGCATTGCGATGTAACCATTGAAGAGGTCACCATCCATTTGTTTAACACCTAACGAAATGCGCTCACGCTCTACATCAATTGCCAACACAACGGCTTCGAGTTCATCACCCTTTTTGTAGTTGCGTACAGCCTCTTCGCCAGCCAAAGACCAAGAAAGGTCTGACAAATGTACCAAACCATCAATCCCACCTTCCAAGCCGATGAAGATACCAAAATCTGTAATCGATTTAATTTGTCCTTTTACCTTGTCGCCTTTTTTATGATTTAAAGCAAAATCATCCCATGGGTTAGATTTACACTGTTTCATACCAAGAGAGATACGTCGACGCTGCTCATCAATTTCAAGAATAATGACTTCAACCTCATCACCCAGTTGCACCACCTTGGAAGGATGTACGTTCTTATTAGTCCAATCCATTTCGGACACATGCACCAGACCTTCAATGCCCTGCTCGATTTCAACGAACGCGCCATAATCGGTTAAGTTTGTCACTTTACCAAACAGTCGCGTGCCTTGTGGATAACGACGTTCCAGGCCAGTCCATGGATCATCACCCATCTGCTTGATACCGAGAGATACACGGTTTTTCTCTTGATCGAACTTAAGTATCTTGGCTTCCACTTCGTCGCCAACCGCCAACACTTCAGATGGATGTTTGACACGACGCCAAGCCAAATCAGTGATATGAAGCAGGCCATCAATTCCACCCAGATCCACAAACGCGCCATAATCGGTAATGTTCTTTACAATACCTTTGACGATTGCGCCTTCCTTCAGGTTTTCCATCATAGCCTGACGGTCTGCCCCATGACTTGCTTCAAGCACTGCACGGCGCGAAACAACCACATTATTACGCTTACGATCCAGCTTAATAATCTTGAGGTCCATCGTCTTATTTTCATAAGGCGCGGTGTCTTTGACTGGTCGAATATCCACCAACGAACCAGGCAAGAATGCGCGTATGCCATTAACCATAGCAGTCAGGCCACCTTTAACTTTACCGCTAACATAACCCTCAACGATTTTGCCTTCTTTCATCGCGTCTTCCAACTCGATCCATGCAGCGAGTCGCTTGGCTTTCTCGCGCGACAGCTTGGTTTCACCGTAACCATTTTCCAGTGATTCAATCGCTACTGTAACGAAGTCACCAGACGCTACTTCAATCTCGCCTGCAGCATTGAAAAATTCCTCGACGGGGATAAAGCTTTCGGACTTCAGACCGGCATTCACCACCACTACATTATGATCGATGCGCACAACATGCGCAGTAACCAACTCGCCCGCTCGCATTTCCTTGCGCGTCAGACTTTCTTCAAACAGGGAGGCAAAACTTTCCAGATCATTTTCAACTACAGCAGCGTTAGAATTCATTTATAAAGATACCCAAGACAAACCCGCTTCTGGCGGGGCTGGTTAAAAAACCCGAACGATATATTCGTTGCGGGGCTATCAAACGTACATCAATACAACTTTCATACCGAACTCATGCGCGGGACTCCATGCAAGAATAGTAACGTGCTAGCACTTCCTGCACCGCCTGTTCGATAGTTAAATTGGTAGTATCGAGCAAACTGGCTCCAGACATCTGTTGCAGTGGAGCCACGCTACGCTGGCTGTCCCTCTCATCGCGCGCGCGAATATTTTCTAAAAGGTTTGAAATATTAGCACTCATTCCTTTTTCCATCAACTGTTTATAACGCCGTTCAGCTCGTACCTCTGCACTTGCAGTCAAAAATATTTTCAAAACCGCACCAGGAAACACCACTGACGCCATATCGCGACCATCTGCAACCAATCCAGGTGTCCGACAGAAAGCATGTTGCTTAGCCAATAATGCGATGCGCACCGCTGGCAATGTCGCCACTCTGGACGCTGCAATAGCTGATTGCTCGGAACGCAATTCATCATTCACCTTCACACCATCCAGCCAGGAATCCATTCCATCGAAGCGTATATCCATGCTTGCTGCCAAGTCTGCTAATTGATCTTCCGCATCTAGCTTTACTCCATTTTTTTGCGCAGCTAACGCCAACAGACGATATAAGGCACCGCTATCAAGGTAATGAAATCCAAGTTGCGCTGCAACCAGTTGCGCCACGGTACCTTTGCCGGAAGCTGACGGGCCATCAATGGCAATGACTGGCACAGCCTTAACCACTCTGGCAAAACATTCAAAGTATTCTGGAAAGGTCTTGGCGACACATTGAGGATCATTGATGCGCACGCCCATTTGACTAAATGCGGCAAGCGAGAAACACATTGCCATGCGATGATCATCGTAGGTATCGATCGAGCTTTGAGACGTTAAGATCGAGGACTGAGGAGGCATGATACGAATAAAATCCGCACCCTCTTCCACCGTTGCGCCAAGCTTACGCAATTCAGTGGCCATCGCTGCAATACGATCGGTCTCTTTTACACGCCAGCTCGCGATATTTTTCAGCGTTGTTACACCGTCGGCAAATAATGCACACACCGCCAGCGTCATCGCCGCATCGGGGATGTGGTTACAATCCAGATCGATGCCTTTCAATTTGCCGGTTTCTGGAGCACGCGATTCCATCCAGTCTGGTCCAATTGCGATGCGCGCGCCCATCAGTTGTAATGCTTCGACAAAACGTACATCGCCCTGAATGCTATCGTGACCCACACCCTCAACTCGAACTGGGCCACCACCGATAGCACCCGCAGCTAAAAAATATGAAGCAGATGAGGCATCGCCCTCGACATGAATTAAACCCGGCGCGACATAGTTGCTATCGGCAGGAATCGTAAACGAACTCCAGCCGTCTCGTACAACTTGAACACCAAAACGCTCCATCATTGCCAGTGTAATTTCGACATAAGGCTTAGAAATCAGCTCGCCTGTCACCTCAACCGTGGTTGCACTCTGCACCAATGGCAGTGCCATCAGTAAAGCGCTAAGAAACTGGCTGGAAACATCACCACACACTGCGATTCGGCTGCCGCTAAGCAGCGTAGCAGGATGTATTTCAAGTGGTGGATAACCCTCCGTGCCTAGATATCTAATATCCGCACCCAAGCCACTCAAGGCATCCACCAAATCAGCAATGGGGCGCTCGTGCATGCGCGGCACGCCAGATAGTTGATAATGCCCCCCAGCCAATGCCAGTGCAGCTGTCAAAGGACGAAAGGCTGTACCCGCATTGCCGAGGAACAGCTCGGCATCCTTAACCGGAAAATCTCCAGCACACCCTTGCACACGATAAGCATGGCTTCCCAATGCTTCCACTGTTACGCCCAAAGCACGCAATCCTTTCAGCATGTATTCTGTATCATCCGAATGTAACAGATCACGGATTTCTGTTACCCCATCAGACAATGCTGAAAGCAACAACATGCGGTTGGAAATACTTTTTGAACCAGGAAGTCGCACAGTACCTTGAGCACTTAGCATGGGAAGAAGATTAATAAACTTTTGATATGTCATTTCTAGAGTAACAAAGTAAACCGTTAGATGGCGTTAATAGTGCGAGTCAATAAGCTACGTATGTTCAATTTATTTCAACTGGACACATCCGCATAGATATTTTTATCTATGGCCATATAGCTACCGGCGAAGTTTTGCTGTAGTCAATCCAGCGAATATTTTTAACTGCTGTTTCCATCAAGGTGACCTCTTCATCCGGTGCACCACCACCGTCTTCGTTATCACTAAGACCAACCCCATAAATCAGTCCGCCACTCTCGGTAATGATAAAGCGGTTGTGCATTTGTGCTTTCTCGTAAATATGTAATTGCATCCTCACTCCTGAAGGCAATAAGGACACGCACTGCTGGAAACGTCGAATCAATTCGTCGATTGCAACCTCATCGCTGCGATGTATTTCCACAATGGCTTTACTACCGGGCAATAAAGAAAATATCTGCTCTAGTGGTCTCAGGTAGCGAGGCTTGGCAGGGTCAAAATGTGGATCAACCAGCTTAATTGTTTTTGAGTGCAGAATCAAAAATTCAGCACAGCGTATCAAAGCTTGGGCTGTTCGAGGAATAGCACACTGTCGAGCGGCTTTAAAGCGCGGACTTTCTTCATCAACTTCATCTTTTAGCAGCACATCCGGGTGATTTACAGCAGTGGCTGAGATAATCGCAGCAAAAGGTTTTCGTGCGTGCTCAATTAATGCCCGATCAATCCACGCCTGAGAACCTTCTCCACTCGGTCTACCCGTATCAAAAACGATATCACTGCCAAATTTATTTAACCGCTCCACAATTTTAGAAAACTCGACTTTACCCTTATGCTCGCGCAAGGCCGAATCACAAACCAGCTTTCTCCACTTTTTCGGAAATGCAGAAATAACTCGTCCTTGGCTGACGCCGAATTTCTCTGTGAAGTAACAAAACTCTCGATAAGACGAAGTTATAGCCTCTGGATCTAAAGCAAATTCTTTGATCATCAGAACAGCTCTCCGGCTCGTTCATCAAAAAACCCTTTAGGCCAACTTTCCGTAAATTCACCTGCCTCATCAACGGGCAAGGATTTAATCTGAACTCCATTTTCTCCGCGACCCACGTAATAAACCCCTATCATTTCTGGAGAAACAGAAGGAAAGCCCGGTGGCAAATCTCCCCCCGATGTTTCGCGAATCCGACGCAGTAAGCGCAAAATCAAATGTTCGCTGTGTGTTTCAATCAAAAAACTCATCTCGTGGAGGAGCACACTATAAATTAGCAGGTCGCCCAGACCCACTTGTACCGAAGGGTGAATATGAAGCTCTGGTTGCTCGATAGTTACCAGACTTGCTGAAGGCTCCAGCGCAGCCACCACCACTGGCAACACTTGCGAAATACCGATCCCGACATCTCGCGACTGCATTTCCAGACCGGATTTAATATCGATCAAACCGATACGCGGCTTGGTCAGCAATGTCTCTATTGCTTTATTCAACATCCGCTTACGCTGGGGGTTCAATTTTTCAGAGCCAATCAGTTCCAGCCACTCCGAGCGCACTTCGCGTACCCACCGGCGCTCAATTGCGTAACCAGTATTGAGCTTGTCTTCGTCCGCCAACCAGCGACTGACATCATCGATCAGGCTTTGCTGTCCAGTCAGCAAAGTTTCCCAACCCGCCAAACCGTCTGCCCAGCCTGCCTCATCCTTAGTCAAGCTGGCATCGAAATCGCGTGCAGGCACATGACGAATAGGTCCGACGTAACGCATTTTGCGCAACTCATCACGCACCAGCAAACCGGGGCCGACAATTAATGAAGAAATAAAAGCGGTAAACTCTCGAGCGATATAAACATTCTCCGCCCCGATTACATCTGGTGCCGGGATATGTAGCAGTTCGCCCAATCGAGGCATCGCGCTATCAAAACCGGAAAGCCACTCACGCAGTCCTTCGCCGGTTTTTTCCATGCCCGCATCCGTTACTGTCTCAATAATATGCGGCCATATCGTATAGTGAGTTTCAATATTGGAGGCAACAGAACTACTGGATGTGACTGAACTCACATTCGGTCGCAAAAAATATTCTAGATTATTGTTCAGATCTTCCTGCGTGAACTGACGCATAAAAATGGAGTTGATTTCGTTAATGCTGATGCTGACATCCCGCCCATCATCAGTAGCATTTATTTCGGCCAACCATTCACCATTGGCACCCACTTGATAGCCGACTACCACCGCTTTGTCACGTAGATGACTCCAAGCAATCACCAGCTTCACGCTTACCGATTCAATGCGATTCCGTGTTTCCTGCAACAGGTTGTAAAAAGCCCAGACTTTGGAATCATTAGTTTGCCAATCGTCAAAGGCTTCCGGCACCAAATCAGGCAACCCTTTGCCACCTAAAGACAACTCAACCTGAATGGCAATATGGCGGGTCGTATCACGCAGATGAACGAGGTTGCGAAATCCTCCCAAATCAACAAAATTTCCACCCTGCAGGGTGCGATCGGGGTTGGCATTGTTGCGTTCCAGTACTTCACGTACATACTGCAACGCTTGCATGATGGTGCTTTTCCCAACGCTGTTTGCACCGAAAAGTAGCGTAATCGGTTTCAGATCAATCTGAACTTCAGAACTGATTCCTTTAAAATTCTCAATACTAACTTTGGTCAGGCCCGTCTGACTGGCAGCGGTTGGTGCACTCATATTACATTCATCCTCATTACTCAGGCTGACTCAGACATTGAGAAGGCAGATGCGGTAAGGTTTTTGATAAGAACATTTGATTGAACCAGCTCACTTGCAAGTTTTTCCTTAATTAAAATTATCTTGTCATGAATTTTCGCATAACGATTTTGCACAGCAATTGGTGGAGTTGGCACACAAAAATTCCCAACGATTGCCTCGTCCGAGTTTTGCATCAATACACTTTTAAACATCCAATCAAATGCTGCTTTAGCCAAATCGCCGGATAACATCTGGGCAAGAAAAACTGCTTCCATCACAAGTGGATCCGGTCGCATAAACAAACTGCCTGAACCGCACAAATAATTATCATCCTTGGTCACAACTACGCATCGCCTCACCTCACCTCTCCTACTTATAACCACATCTCCTTTGAGTAAGGGGTACGTAATAAGCTGAGCATGACTCTCCTTAGAAAAAGGCAATGATTTTTTACAAAATATCTCTCCGTCTATAGCGTGCGCAGGATATACAACAGGCATTTCATCCATAATAGGCTCTTTAGACTGCGGCAAGGGACCTGCTGGGCCAATCTGTAAAACTTCAGCCACAACCTTCAGTGGAAGAATTGGCCATTTTTTTGGATTAGTCACAGGATCACCAAACATATCCAAAAAAATCGAATGCAAAAAATTGTCTGCCAGTTTGAGTGTGGCACAACGATTTTCACAGATAGCATCAGCTTTACCGAGGATTAAGGCGATACGCCGTTGCTCTTCAAGGGGCAAAAGCGGGATGTCAATATCGGCCAGAACTTCAGTAGCATGCCTATCATTCTTCGTTTCTTCTGTGCCACTAAACCCAAGATCACTTGCTCTTGAGAGCAAAAATTTCCGAATGTAATTCCTGTCAACGTCCAAAGATTCAACAATAACCGCTTTTACATCTTTATCGATGGCAACTGGCACATCATTAATGACAATATCATTGAGAGTCATGCTCACTGGCACTAGTATACTTCCTACTGGCAATAAATTAGATGCTGATTCTTTTAGGCCAAATTCTGTAATCCTGTCCAAAGAATAATTGATGCGTGCACCATGGATGTCCTTCGCAGTTACCCAAGGAATCGTGCCATTCCAACAGGAAGAGCTTGATCGGTCAAGCGACCCTCCACAAACGATGCGAGCCACATCGCCCAGCCTAACAAACTTCATCGAAGCATAGCCTCCAACTCAGCCATATCGCGTTGAATTTCGGCCTCTAGCGTTCGCATACGCGCCAGAATTACTTTTGGTTCCTCGACTTTCATTTTCTTGTGAGTGGTTGCCCTGTAACGGTTTATTGAAAGTTCAAAATTATGGGCTCGTATGTCGGCGGCGGAGACCTTGAAGGCTTTTGCAGTTCGATCAGTAAAATCACTTTCGCCATTACGCCACCGACGATATTGGGTCAACACGTCGGTCAGATCAATATCGACATTTTCTTGGCACTTGCCATCCTGCGGGTGCCCGTCGGATTGCACGTCGTAAAAAAATACATCCTGAGTGCTCCCACCCTTGGTGAACACCAAAATAGCAGTCGAAAGCCCTGCAAAAGTTCTGAATACGCCGGATGGTAGTGAGATCACTCCCTCCAATTGGTTCTGATTCAGCAAATACTCACGTACCGCCAAATGGGCTTTACTGGCACCAAACAGAACCCCATCGGGCACGATGGTAGCAGAACGGCCACCACTCTTGAGCATGCGCAGGATAAGAACGATGAAAAGTAACTCAGATTTGCTAGTCTGGGCAATTTTGAGTAAAGAAGGATGCACATCTTCTGCCAGTGTGCGCTTTAATGGCGGGTTGGAAAGGATGATATCCAGCCCTCCTTTATCACCATTGGCTATGACCGGAAATTTTTCTGGAAACGCTTTTGACAGCGTATCCATATAGTGAAGGTCCGGATTTTCCACCCCATGCAGCATCAAATTCATAGCAGCCAAACGCAGCATCGTTGCATCAAAATCAAAACCGTGGAATGTGCTGTGCTGAACATACTTCTGATGAAGCTCAAGCGGGTCACAAGCGTTGCTTTTGCGGCCATCTTGCAGTGCTTCGGCGAACTCTGGTGCAGGGTAAGTCGTGCGTAGATATTCCATTACTGCCACCAGAAAACCAGCAGTACCACAAGCTGGGTCACCAATTGTTTCAGACGGCTTGGGGTCTATAAGCTGCACCATGAGTTGGATAATATGGTGCGGCGTGCGAAACTGGCCATGTATGCCTGCCGTAGTAAGCTTGCTCAGCAAATACTCATATAAGTCGCCCTGAGTATCGCTATTATCCAGCGGCAACTTTTCGAGCTGCTTCACCACCAAGACCAGCAGGCTGGCCTTTGAAATTTGGAGCGAGACATTGTCCATGTATTCACCCATTGTGAATTTTTTGCTGCCGAGAATGCGCAGATGGGGGAAAACTTCGTCGCACACAAACTTAAGCATGGCCTCGCCATCACTAATCTGGCTCCAGTTTTTCCAGCGCAGTGCTTGCTGATCGATACGAAAAATATGATATGGGGATTCGCCGGAGTGCAAGACATTTTTTTCGTGTTGCGCTTCTTCCATATCCAGCAGACGAGCGAACATCAGAAAAGATATCTGTTCGATTATGATTAGCGAATTGGAAATCCCTCCCGTTACAAACTCTAGCCAGAGTCGGTCTATGTCACTTTTGACTTGATTATTCATCATGCTTTTTCCAATGGTACATTTTCTTGTGCGGGTAACTCAGGCAGGTGCTCTAATTCCAGTTCTGCCTTGGCCAGCAGATTTTCGGGGAAAACACCTTGCACTGCAACGCCAAGTTTTTTGAAATCGTTGGCCTGCTTAATCAGATTATCTTTACCAGAGTAGAGTTGGCTCATGGCAAGATTAAATGAATCCTTAGCCTTGTCGAGTTGCTTACCGACGCCTTCCATAGAACAAAGAAAAGTATTAAGTTTTTTGTAAACCTTGGCAGCACGATCCGCAAGTTCCGCAGTATGAGCGTTTTGTTCTTCAAATCTCCACACTTGGCGTACAATATTAAGGCTGGTAAGCAAAGTAGTCGGTGTTGCAACCAGCACATTCTGCTCAATAGCTTTTTGAAATAGTGTTTCATCTGCGCGCAAAGCTTCCACAAAAGCAGATTCAATGGGAATGAACATAAAGACCATCTCAGGGGAATTCAAGCCGGGCAGCTCGAAATAGTTGCGGTCTGACAACTCCTTAATTCGGCTGGATATTGCTGCAACGTGCTCTTTCAGCGCCAACTGCCGTTCAATTTCTTCTCCCGCATTAACATACCGGGTATAAGCATTGAGGGATACCTTGGAATCGATGACTAGATGTTTTTCTTGTGGAAGATAAATTATTACGTCTGGGCGGCTCTTGCCCGTCTCGGTGTTAAAGCTGACTTCGCGGCGATATTCTTTTTCGGATCTCAATCCTGAACGATCCAGGATATTTTCCAATACCATTTCTCCCCAATTCCCCTGCATCTTGGATTGGCCTTTAAGTGCGGTTGCCAGACCATGAGCCTCCTCGGTAATCTGCCGGTTTAAATCTTTCAACTGATTTAGTTCGGCCTTCAGCGTTGCTTGTTGCTCTGTATCCTTAAGGTGAATATCTTCTACCTTGGCTTTGAATTCATGAATTTGGGTCTTCAATGGCCCAAGCAGCGCACCAATGTTCGATTGATTCTGCTCAGTGAAACGCTTACTTTTGTCTTCCAGAATTTCACCGGCCAGTGACTTGAACTGATTTGAAAGCTGCTCGCGAGCATCAATCAATAATTGCAATTTTTCTTGCGACTGTTTGCGCTCAGCATCCAAGCTCATAGTAAGCTCGGATACCTGCATACTTGAAAGATTGATATCTCGAGTCAGTAAATCGCTTCGCTCTATCAGAGTGACGCGTTCCTGCTGAAGTTGCACTATATGCTCAGCTTGTGCCTCAATGGTCGAGTTAACCTTACCTACCTTTTCACGAATATCTGCGATGGATTGATTAAGTGTGCTTATCTCTTGATTTGCTTCTTCAAGATTAGCCACAAGTTTAGGTACACGATCTGCACGTTCAGCCAATTGCGCGCTCTCATATCTCGCTGTATCAAGTTGATCACGCCATAGCATTGCTTGTTTTTGCAGATCAGCAAGCTGCGTGGCGAGCCGCTTTGCATCTTCCTGTGATGCCATCAAACGCTCACTGAGCCTGGCAATTTCAATCTGGCTTTCATTTTTTGCCCGCAATTCAAAAGCAGAGATGCGGCTACGCAGAATCAACCAAACAACACCCGCGCCGACTAATAATCCAATTGACAGTGAAACAACGCTATAAATTGGTAGGTCCATGAATACTAACGTCCTAACCCTTATAATATTAAATACCACCACCCGATGGGTGAAGTCTCTCAATCATGGTGATTCGGTATAACACATGGGGTATAAACGGAATATATTGCACACCATGCAAATTCGAATTTTTCATAAAGATAGCGAATAATACAGTAACTATTTTATATAATTTGAGCCACCGACAAAACCT
Organism: Candidatus Nitrotoga sp. M5; assembly: GCF_927904885.1. GTDB lineage: Bacteria > Pseudomonadota > Gammaproteobacteria > Burkholderiales > Gallionellaceae > Nitrotoga. Next base: position 31,191 of record NZ_CAKMNW010000022.1, on the reverse strand, counting down.
TACATTTACTACCTTTACGCGCGCTACTGCCGATTCTACCCCAGAATAACACCTAATCCCTTCCGAGCTAGCCACACGACCCGTGACGACTTCGCTGGGGGTTGGGTTTAAGCGCATAAGTGCTTTTCGCTTTGGGTCTCCGTTCTAATAGCATCGAAATGAGGACAGCACAGTGTTGCCCGAGGATGATTATTTCTCCAGCACGAATTTGATGGAGTTGATTGTGGCCGACGGCAATTTCGACTTCAGCTTTGGATTAAACTGTATAGATTCCAGAGTCATTTCCACTTACCGCCAAAGCATGGTTGTGGCTACGACTGGCCAAGCTACATCGTAAGCCAGCAAAAACGGGACAGCAAGACGTTGGTTACAAGCGTTGCATATGTTCACATGGCGGTCGCCAAAATGAGCCCTGCGAAGAGGCTTCTGATCAAGTTGTCCGAAGGCACGGAGGTGAGCCCGCAAAATATTTGGCTCCTCACCATCGAGTTCAGGCTAAAACAAATGGTATTCGTCAACAAGGTGTTTGGTGCATTGAGCGGCACTATCATGATTTGAATCAGAACTTTGGACTTGGTCAATATGAAGAATGGGGTTTGCACAACTTTCACCATCACCCCATGCTAAATACTAGCATTTCAATGGATCCAGATGGCGTAGCATCTCAAGGTCAACAACAATATCGACTACAACAAACTTAATTTCTCCGCCAGTCTCCCGTATTACCCAAAGCTTAAGGGCACCTCTAAAATCTAATAATGCGGCTTGCAATATTAGATTTTAGAGGTGCCCTTAAGTCTCTGAGGGTAGTCCAGACTCAACGTCAAGCAATGTACTCGATCAACATTTTGCAACTACGCTCTAACGTGGCACCCGTAAAATATTCGGCCATTGACCGTAGCACAATTGGTAGACCATAGATTAAACCTATTAAATATCAGCACCTTTGAATAAGCATGGTTGCTGAATTTACTCAATCTCAACAACCACTCTTTGTCACTTACCTATTCAATGGCCGGCTCAATATTTAAGATTTCTCACTTACGGCAGAGTCCTGGCAAGGCGGAACCCAAGATTGTTGATTCGTTCCGTAGCTTCAATCCCCTCGCGATATCTTGCGGTTAGATACTCAGGTTCGTATTCAAAAGATCCGCCACGAAGAACCAGTTTCGCACAATCGCCTTCCCGGCAACCGTCCGTCCATTCCCAGACGTTACCCAACATGTCATACAGACCGTAAGGATTAGGCGGATAACTTCCTACTTGAGTTGTGGTATATTTTTTCTTGGCATAATCGTTATCACACCCACGACAATTGGCATTCTTAGAACCAAGTTCATTTCCCCAGTAATACTGAGTGGTAGTGCCAGCCCGGGCGGCAATTTGCCATTCACGTTCGCTCGGCAAACGGTAGGTTTTACCAGTCTTATTCGACAACCATTCAATATAGTTCTGAGCATCATTCCAACTCACATTAATTACAGGTTGCAAGCCGCGTCCTATCTCTTCCTGAGCTGGTACATAACCATCACAACCACCATCTGCCACACATGCATCCCATTCATCAAACGTGACAGTATATTTCCCGATCTCAAAATCTGTACCTGGAATCGGCACCATTTCAGGACAGAAGGTACAAGCCTTAAGCTTTTCATCTACTTGCTTTTCATTAGTCTTGGCAATTTTCAATTGCTCAGATTGAACCCGCTGGCCTTCGGCATTAAGTTGTGGCGCACCCAATAACACAACAACTCTTTTTACTACTGCATAATCCACTCCGATTTCTTGCTCGAATATGCGGTCATTAAATGCATCAACTTTTTTTTGCACCTTCAACTTCAACGTGCCCATAGGCACCTTTACATCCAACGGACATTCGCCCTTAAATTTTCCATTAACCGAAACCTCAGCACCTACATCATCACCGGTGCAGACGACTCTCAATATGGAGCTATCGGCGTAAACGTTAGAAGATGATGCAGCCAGTACCAACAAGGACAAAAAATAAATTAATTTCATGAAATCTCCGTTAAAAAATAAAAAAAGCAGACTCTTTAAGCATTCCCAACCTCTTCAACTGAGGTTTTTCATCAATGCACAAGATTTGTAATGAGGGTCCCAGCTTAAACTTAATCCGGTTTCCCATACTATCTCCACACAATAAACGCCTTTTATATATTTTCTTCCATTATGCACATTATAAAAAAGACAAGAACAAAATACTAACCCACAAATTTTTTATTCCAGCGTCATAGCAAGTCTAAATCCGCTGATATGATAATACCCATCCACATCGTCCTTAAAACGAGTAGCTATGCGAATGTTTGACGTAGTGTCATTCCAAGAGCCACCACGAAGCACTCGCTTCGAACAGTCGCCTTCCCAGCAACTATCCGTCCATTGCCAAACATTGCCAGACATGTCGTACAGACCAAAGCCGTTTGGCTTAAAACTACCAACCGGTGAGGTTGATGTATTGTCCCACTTGCTTCCGCAACCATTGCAGTTAGCATTAACACTTGAGGCCGAATCTCCAAAAGGAAAAATCCCCCAATAATATTCAGTAGTAGTGCCAGCTCGCGCAGCGATTTCCCATTCCTCCTCTGTCGGCAGACGGTAAGTATTACCAGTTTTGTTCGATAGCCATTGAATGTAAGCCTGAGCATCATTCCAGCTAACATTGATCACAGGACGCTTGCCATGCCCCCATTCCTTATCTGAAGGACGATAACCGTTACAGCCACCATCAACCACACAGGCATCCCAGTCTTGGAACGTAACAGTATATTTTGCCATCGCAAAATTTGTACCTGGAATCGGTACCATTTCGGGGCATTCAATGCATTTTATGTTTTCACCCGGCAATTTTTTTGCCTTACCATCTACAGCTGACAACTTAGATTTCTGCTGTTTGCCTTTGAGATTAAGTTGAGCCTCGCCCAATTTTACATCGATATTTTTTATAACATCATCACCCAAACGCATTGCTTGTTCAAATATTCGGTCATTAAAGGAATCAACCTCCTTTTGTACCCTCAAACTCAATCTACCAGCAGGCACCTTTACCTCTAATGGACATTCACCTTTAAATTCGCCGTTAACAAACACTTCTGCCCCCACATCCTCACCTTTGCAATTGACGATCAACAACGATCCGGCTGCGTATGCATTGATGCTCGACATGGCTCGGGCCGCGTATGTATTAGCTGATACCCCGAGAGATGTAATTAACAGAAACAAAATATAAGCTGACTTCATGGAATCTCCGTTCTAGTAATTAGGGACGCATTGTTATATTCGTCTGAGGAAACTGCAAGGATTATATCTACTTTGCCAATAATATTTCTCTTTACTACGAACATTTTTATCTGGCACATTGGAATTACTATGCTCAACACCCCTCACAATCCCTTCTATTTCGCTTTTCTTGATCAAGATAATTTTTTTAGGCAGCATTTTGGCAAGAAGTTCATTTGAAATTTCAAACCAAGCAAATGGCTCAACGACAATTCCCTAAAAAATGACCACACGGCTTTTTCGCAATCCGTGTATGGTATGTAGAACCTGCATTATCAATGCGCCAGTTGATCAACGAATGTTTCGACTGGATGAACGACATTGGTCTATTGCATAAATTGCGGCATCGTCGCAAAAAGTTGGCAAGCCCTACTATTCATTAAGCCAGAATCAAAAAAGTTAAAATCCGCGTAACTCAATTTTAGAGGAGACCCTGGATCAAAACCCCTGACTGACCGAAGAATACCAAACAGGCTTATTTGGCGTATTTTCCAGTTACAACTAAAGAACATCACTTACACATTTTGCTCGTAGCCTGTAACAAGGATGGGACGCTCCACTGCTCCATAACTCAAACGTTAACTTTAAAAATAAGGAATTAATATGAGCACATATCCAAGAACGTTCTCGCACATCGGTATTTCCGTCCCAGATGTAGAGAAAGCGGCCAATTTTTACAGTGAAGTTATGGGCTGGTATCACATTATGGAACCCACCGTCATTACCGAAGAGTCAAACACGCCAATAGGACAAATGTGTATTGATGTATTTGGCCAAGGCTGGGGCTCTTTCAAAATCGCGCATATGTCTACAGGCGATAAAATTGGCGTTGAAATGTTTGAATTCAAAAACAATGAAACGCTAAAAGATTTTGAGTACTGGAAGACGAGCACCTTTCACTTTTGCGTTCAGGATCCGGACATTGAAGGTCTCGTAGCAAAAATCGTTGAACACGGCGGCAAGCAGAGGATGCCTATACGCGAATACTATCCAGGAAAAAAGCCCTATAGGATGTGCTACGTCGAAGATCCATTCGGCCTCATCTTTGAGGTATATTCTCACAGTTATGAATTGATCTATTCACAGGGTGCGTACTAGAAGGTTAACAATCGCACGCAGTCGGTCGAGGCTACGCTGCGCCACTGATTCAGGTTTAATGTGTTAAAAAGTGGCAAATGAATATGTCGAAAAGTCTGTGTTCGTAATGCACGGATACGTAGCAGGAAAGCCACTTAGCGTGGCCTCTCGCACGAATATGTAGGTGATGGTTGCTCGTGATTGTGCTGGCGCGACGATGAATTGTGTACTGGAGACATTGGACATGGCAACGTTGTCTGTTGTGCTGAAACCTTTCTTGACGACAGATATTCCTACTCTGTACCGGCGGCTGCAAAGTACCAGACGACGCAGCACGTAAACTGGGTGAGGAACATCATGCCAGTAACCTATCTGTCGGTGTCGACGTTGCTTGGCTTGTGCAGAACGTCAATGCATACTACAACCGTTTGCAATTCTGGGTCTACAAGTTCTGCGGTATAGCCACCTGCTATTTGGCAATCCACCTAGGCTGGTTTCGCCAGCACGACCTAAAAGGCAATTGATTGAAATTCCAGCAGGGGATGGCTCTTAAGAAAATACACAAGCAATTGTTTTATCTAATAAATTAAGTGACCTTCGGGCGATTTTCGTCGTTGGCCCGATTGCCTCGCTTGCACGGCGCTCCACCAGACCCCAAAAAGCGTTGCGGTAGAGATTTACTCTTAGCCATTTTACGAAATTAAACATATGAACAAATAGTTAGCGTCTACAGAATATATAGACTGGAACATACCAGAAGTATTAGATCAAGCAAATATACTTTCGGAGGGAGCTTCTAATCCAGAAGAAATTTCTCGTAGATGCTTTGAATTCGTTCGCGATGAGATAAGGCATAGTTGGGACTACAAACAAAATCCCGTAACTTGCAAAGCATCAGATGTTCTTTAACATGGCACTGGTTTCTGTTATGCCAAAAGTCATCTGTTGGCTGCACTATTACGCGCAAATAAAATTGCTGCTGGCTTATGCTATCAACGTTTAACCATTAAAGATTCTCCTCCATTTTGTCTTCATGGGCTTTATGCTGTATATCTTGAGCATTTTGGCTGGTATCGTGTTGATGCGAGAGGTAATCAGGAAGGAATAGCCGCTGAATTTTGCCCGCCAGTCGAAAAATTGGCTTTTCCGATGGTAACGCAAGGAGATTCTGATTTGCCTGAAATTTTGACAGAACCACTATCCGTGATTATTGAAGTGCTTAAATACAGTAAAACATATCAAGATATCGCTAATAATTTACCAGACATTGGGCTAGTCAAAGCTAACAGGGCAATGTTCCTGGACTCGCTAACGGACACCGCTTAACTACTTTTCGCTCATATGCTTCAAGGTCCAGTCAATGAGTTCGTGGATAAGCTCATCTGTCGCTCGCCCGAAGGTCTCTACAATGGCTTCGATCCGCTGGTCAGAGCTAGGCTGCTGTATTTCGAATTGGCGTTCGGCAAGCACTTCTTGACGAGCCTCGTTGATCAGCTGAACATTCAGGCCTATTACAACCACCGAGTTGCCTTGCGTATATCGGCTCTCGAAGGCTGTCAGATAACTGGTCAGGAGAATATCGCTGCGCACACGGCTTTGTTCATCCACCACTGCCGTCCAGCGACCCTGCTGGCGAAAGCGCTGGACCAGCCGATCATGCAGCAACGTCGGAACTTGGTCGCGCCAACGAACGCCCGCGTAGGCGTTATATTCCTGGGGTGCAGGCATGACCAGAATGTTCGACCCGCTCAAGGGCGCGCTGGCATCTGGCGTGGCAAGTCGGAGCGTAACGGGAAGCATTGTCTCAACAGCCACCTGCACCGCCGGAAGCGGCGGTAGTGGTGAAAATAGAAAAGTACGTTGTACTTGCGGCTTAGGAAACACGCTGCACCCGGTTATCGAGCCTAACAGAAGGGTCGCAATAATTGCCAAGGCGGCAACAGGCAAGACTGATCTCAAGGGGTAAACTCCGGCACTATTTCACGCCCGCGCAGTACATCGCTGGGATTCTCTTTTAGGCGGCGGAGGAGCTGGTGCAGCGTCTTTAGCGCTACCCGTAGCTCGCGCATCACTGGGGCGAGATCGCCGACGCCTTGCAGCCCCTGCGCCAGTGCGCCTTCATGCTCAGCAGTGAGTGTATCAAGACGCGCTGTGGTTGATTCCAGCGAACGCATCGCTTGCCGAGCCGCATCGAGTATGTCTTGGCCCTGCTCATCGAGTAGTGTATTGGCGTTTTCTCCAAATCGAGCGAAAGTCAACAAAGTTTTTTCGGCTTGTTTGCTGACATCATCGATACGGGTCATGGCCTGAGCAAGTCCGTTATGCTGATCCGCCAGCGACTCAGTAACTTGGGCTATGTTATTAATAATCCGTTCTAGGTTGTCGACATTCTCAGCGGAGAGCAACACATTAGATCTGCTAAGCAATTGATCTAATTTAATAAAAAGTGCTTCGCTGTTATTTACTAGCGAGCGTAGCGCAGAAGGCTCTGCCTCGATCAGCGGCGGGTTCTGGCGATCTCCTTGCAGTCGTGGGCTAGAAGGCGTACCACCATGCAACTGAATATTCATGCTACCGGTAATGTTGGCCAGCGCCAAAGCTGCACGTGTGTCCTCTTTGATAGGCGTGTCGCCGTAAACGCGGATCAAGGCTGTCACTCGGCGTGGGTCCTGCGGATCGAGATGTAATTTAACTACATCACCAACCACGATGCCGCTGTACTGCACCGCATTGCCTTCGGCCAAACCGCTCACATCACGGTTGAAACCCACCTCGTAGTATGCGTAGCTACGGTCTACACTAGATTTACCAAGCCACAGCGTAAATAACAGCGCACCGATCAGGGAGATCACGGTAAACAAGCCAATCAGCACATGATGCGCACGGGGTTCCATACTCAGGACTCCTCTTTGTAATGCGCAGCCTCACTGGCGGCGCGGCCCCGTGGGCCATGAAAATAATCGCGAATCCAATCGTCGTCAGTAGCTTCGACAACCTCAAGCCGATCGGCGACCAGTACCCGCCGCCGAGCCAACACAGCGACCCGATCGCAAACAGTATAGAGCGTATCCAGGTCATGCGTCACCAGAAAGACAGTCAAACCGAGCGCATCACGTAAGGTCAGTAGTAGCCGATCAAAGGCGGCCGCCCCGATGGGATCCAATCCGGCAGTCGGCTCGTCGAGAAATAGTATTTCGGGATCCAGCGCCAAGGATCGAGCCAAAGCCGCCCGTTTAATCATCCCCCCAGAAATCTCGGCAGGATACTTGAGCGCCGCTTCGCCGGGCAATCCAGCCAACGCAAGCTTACTTCTGGCTAAGTGTTCGGCATCATCGCGTGTCAGCCCAGCATGCTCTATTAGCGCCAGCGCAACGTTTTCCTGCAGAGTTAGCGAAGAAAAGAGCGCGCCGCGCTGAAACAACACCCCAAAACGGCGCTCTATCTGTGCACGCTGTACTGACGACAGATGCTGAAAATCTTGTCCGAACACTTCAATGCTCCCGCTGGTGGGCCGCAACAGTCCGATTATACTGCGCAATAGCACCGACTTACCGCTGCCTGAGCCTCCCACTACGCCGAGAATTTCGCCACGGTAAAGATCCAGATCGAGGTTTTCATGCACACGTTGGCTGCCAAAGCGGTTGACCAACTCACGCACTCGAATAAGCGCTGGCGCCGTCACCAGCCCATTTCCATAAAAAACAACGCCGCTAATGCATCCAGCAGGATTACCATGAAAATCGACTGTACCACACTGGACGTGGTGTGTTCCCCAACAGATTGTGCACTGCCGCTGACCTTAAAACCCTCCAGACAACCTATAACCCCGACCAAAAAGGCAAACAGCGGTGCTTTGCTAATTCCAACAAGCAAGTGCTCAAGAGGTATATCCCGCTGCAAAATCGACAGAAAATGGAACGCTGAAATATCCAGCGCCAAACTGCAGACCATGGCTCCTCCCAGCATGCCGCTAAGCATGCCAACAAACGTAAGAATAGGCAGGGTTACTATCATCGCCAGCACTCTAGGCAGCACCAGCAGTTCGATCGGATCAAGCCCTAAGGTGCGGATGGCATCAAGTTCTTCATTGGCTTTCATCGCACCGAGCTGAGCAGTGAAAGCACTGGCCGTGCGGCCAGCAAGCAGGATAGCGGCTAGCAGCACTCCGAATTCACGTAGAAAAGCGAAAGCGACCAGATTAACCGTATAAATAGTAGCGCCAAAGTCGCGCAGTACGGTGGTGCCGAGAAAAGCAACTACTGCGCCAACCAGAAAGGTCAGCAGAGCCACGATGGGCAACGCATTTAGACCAGTGCGGTGAATCTGAGAAACCAACGCGGTCAAACGCCAGCGGCTAGGGTGCCAAATAAGCCGCGCCAAGACTACCAGTACCTGGCCGATAAAGCCCAGCAATAACCGTTGCTGCTGCCACAAAGACTCAACCTGCTGGCCAGTAGCGCCGAGAAAATCCCTTACCGGCAGGGCACGGCCTGACTCAAGGGGGCTGCTTGCGGCTACCGCATCGGCAACGCTGCACAACAGTGCCTGCCGCTCTGCTGGTAATTTGGGAGCCCACGTTTGGAGATGTGCCAGCTGCTCGGTTCCAATCAGCTCCACAAGCAGCACCGCGCCTGCAGTGTCCAAAGCACCGAGCCGCGAGAGGTCAACCACGTCGCGGTCTGTGCTCCGTCGATCGGTAAAGCGCTCAACTTGACGGCGTAGCATAGCGTAGTGCGGTAGAGTCCAATCACCGGAAAAACACAGCACCCCTTGAGCTTGATGCTCGATACGGCCCGGCTGGGATGGTCTATCCGCTTCAGTCATAGCTGTTTCTTTTCCCGAAGTCACACAGTGTCAATGGCTAGCAGCCTGCTTTATTATAGTCCAAGTCTATTCCTTCAAAGATAGCTGTCAATTTCCAAAGGAAAATGGGCTGCATTGAATCGCCCCTCAGTACAACACTAAACGTTCATTTTTTTGGTCTGGAATCCTTCATCATGTCACCGAAATCGCCAATTACAGCTAACTATACTGTTTAGCTGTCTCGTCCCGTGCAATCTATCCTCGTCAGTGTTAACTGGCCACTGTTTAGGTCCGTAAACGTCCGGTTTCAGGGTAATTGATAAAGCGTAGTGGCATATTTGTGACATGGTGCAAGGTTAGCCAGCAAGAAAAAAGGCCTGCATCGCTGCAAGCCTTATTCTATATGGTGGGTCGTCAGGGACTTGAACCCCGGACCAAAGGATTATGAGTCCTCTGCTCTAACCAACTGAGCTAACGACCCAATACTGTTTGAACCTCTTTTCAAAGTGCGTTCATTATAATTAACTCTCCCCGTCGAGGAAACTTTTTAGCTTGTCTGAGCGAGATGGATGACGAAGCTTGCGCAATGCCTTAGCCTCAATCTGGCGGATACGTTCGCGTGTCACATCGAATTGTTTACCTACCTCTTCAAGGGTGTGGTCAGTATTCATTTCTATACCGAAGCGCATGCGCAGCACCTTGGCTTCGCGTGGTGTGAGCGAATCGAGAATGTCTTTGGTGACATTGCGCAAGCTATCGTATACCGCTGCTTCAATGGGTGCCAGAGTATTTGCATCCTCAATAAAATCACCCAGATGCGAATCGTCATCATCGCCTACTGGGGTTTCCATTGATATTGGTTCTTTGGCAATCTTCAATATCTTGCGAATTTTGTCTTCGGGCATTTCCATCTTTAGCGCCATAATTGCAGCATCCGCTTCCTGCCCAGATTCTTGCAAAATTTGGCGCGAAATGCGATTCATTTTATTGATTGTTTCAATCATGTGCACCGGGATACGTATGGTGCGAGCTTGGTCGGCGATAGAACGCGTAATGGCTTGACGAATCCACCAAGTGGCATAAGTTGAAAACTTGTAACCACGGCGATATTCGAATTTATCTACTGCTTTCATCAGGCCGATGTTGCCTTCCTGAATCAAATCTAAAAATTGCAAGCCACGGTTTGTATATTTTTTGGCGATGGAAATCACCAGACGAAGGTTAGCTTCAATCATGTCGCGCTTGGCGCGGCGAGCTTTGGCTTCGCCGTTGGTCATTTGCTTATTGATTTCTTTCAGATCGCGAATGGGAATGCCCACACTTTGCTGCAAATCAAGCAGCTTCTGTTGTTGCTCTACGATGGCGGCTTCGAAACGTGACAGTGTTTCACTGTAAGGTTTTTTTGCAGCCACTTCGCGCGCGACCCAATCTAACCGTTCTTCGTTGCCTGGAAAGGTCGAAATAAAATGTGGACGCGGCATACGCGCCTTGGTAACGCATAGCACCTGAATAATACGCTCATGGCTGCGCACTTCTTCCACCAAACGGCGCATAGTTTCGCAAAGTGCATCTACCTGCTTAGCAGAAAAACGGAATTGCGTGAGCTCATTGGTAATTTGCTCTTGTAACTTATTGTATTGTGCGCTTCGGTAACCATGCTTCTCATACGCTTTACCGATCTTGATAAAGAGATCGCGAATAATTGCGAAACTTTCCAGCGCGTCTACCTTGAGTTTTGCCAGATTGGCTGCGGCAACAGCCTCAGCATCCTCTACATCCTCTTCGTCATCCTCCATACCTTCATCGTTAGACTTCTCTTCATCGCTGTGCTTCCCTGCAGTGCTGGACTTCTCTTCAGCGCTGGACTTCTCTTCAGCGCTGGGCTTCTCTTCAGCGCTGGGCTTCTCTTCAGCGATTATAGTCTCAGCTTCAGACTCAATGAAACCATCGACTATCTCATCAATACGCAATTCTTCGCGTGTGACTTTATCAACTAGCGCGAGAATTTCGGCAATGGTGGTTGGACAGGCAGAAATCGCCTGTATCATGTGCTTCAGACCTTCCTCAATGCGTTTGGCAATGACTATTTCATCTTCACGCGTGAGTAAACCCACTATGCCCATTTCGCGCATATACATGCGCACCGGGTCAGTGGTGCGGCCAAATTCCGAGTCTACTGTAGAAAGCGCTGCCTCAGCAGCTTCCACCGCATCTTCGTCGGCCACCACAGGCGGCGCGTCCGACATAATTTGATTTTCAGCATCAGGAGCCTCATCACACACGGTTATGCCCATGTCGTTGATCATGCTGACAACGCCTTCAATCTGCTCGGCTTCTAACATTTCTGGCAAATGATCATTGATTTCGCCAGAAGTCAAATAACCGCGCTCCTTGCCTAGAATAATCAGCGCTTTCAGGCGCGTGCGCCGTGCTTCTATATCCTGCAACAGCACTGCAGGATCAACAGTCTGTTTTCCAGTTGATGCCTGTTTGACTGAATTAGGTGTTTTTTTGTCTTGCTGAGTTGCCATATTCGATGGATTCCCATTTAATTAAATGAGTTAAAACATTGCAGGTTAAAGCAATGCGTTTGAAAGGGGAGCGAATTATACCCGATTTTGCGAAAATTTTCCTCGCACCAATTTCACAATAGCTTCATTTAAGTTCACTTCGTTGTAAAAGCTGCAAATAAAGCAATCGTTCTTGTTCGTCTAAACCTCTCACCCCTGTTCCATGCATTTTTACATGCAAAGCCTGCAGTTGCTGCTTTCGCTGCTCATTGCGTAATCTGGTTAATACATCTTGGAACTCTGCTACCACATCAAAAGTTTCGCCCCATTGCAAAATTTCAGCTTGCTCTGCTGCCAATAATGACTCATGCACCGTACCTTGAAAATTCTGGATCATGGCTGCACTGCTTATCGCGCCTTCTTGCGTGCGTGCCCATTCAGAAAGCGCAGTAATCGTTGCAGCTTCTTCCGATCCCACGGCTATCCCACTCTCTGGCACCTCTCGCGCCAAATCGGGTTGAAATAATAAACAACGCAGTAACACGCGCAAGTTCGATGTCACAGGGCGAGCTGCTTTTGGTGGCGCGCGACGTGTCGAAGCACCTATCGGCTTAATCGCATACAGTGCTTCCAATTCCGCTTGAGTAATTCCTGCCAGCGTTGCTATTTCTTTTCGCAGCAAAAGCGCAGTAGTGGGCGCTGAAATAACTGTCACCAAAGGTTTGGCGTGTTGCAACAAAGCAGTGCGCCCCTCTTGAGTATGCAGGTCAACTTTCGCGGATAATTCACGCAACACATAACTAGACAGCGGCAAAGCCTCATTCAGAAGTTGCTCAAACGCCAATGCACCATGCTCTCGCACAAAACTATCTGGATCGTGTCTCGAAGGCAAAAATAAGAATCCAATATGCTTACCATCTACCAGTTTTGGCAGTGCATTCTCCATCGCGCGCCACGCCGCACGCTGCCCAGCTGCATCACCATCAAAACAGAACATCACTTTATCGGACAAGCGCAGCATTTTTTGCACATGGTAGGGCGTAGTTGCCGTTCCCAATGTTGCGACGGCGTATTCAATGCCATGCTGGGCAAGCGCTACCACATCCATATAGCCTTCTACTACCAATACCATGCGCCTGGTGCGTATTGCTTTCAGCGCTTGGAACAGGCCATATAACTCACGTCCTTTTTCAAAAAGCGTAGTCTCCGGCGAGTTCAGGTACTTGGGATCACCCGAATCCAGCACTCGCCCACCAAAGCCGATCACTTGGCTGCGCATGTTCACAATGGGAAACATGATACGGTCTCGAAAACGGTCATACCGTTTACCATCCTCGTTTTCTATTACAAGACCCGTCTTCAAGAGGCTATTGTCCTGATAGTTAGCAAAAACACTTCCCAAATTTTGCCAACCTCCGGGCGCATAGCCAATACCAAATCGTAATGCCACTTCGCCACTTAAACCGCGGCGCTTGAGATAGTCGATTGCGGGTGACGACAGTTTGAGTTGATCGCGATAATACCGTTTTGCAGACAGCATTATTTCGTACAAATCAGGTGTAAACTTATATTCCTGAGCTTGTTCCTGCATAGGCACTTCGCTCGGCACCGTCACGCCAGCATTGCGCGCCAATTCTTCTACAGCGTCAACAAAACCCAACCCACCATGCTCCATTACAAACCCAATAGCCGTGCCATGCGCGCCGCAACCAAAGCAATGATAAAACTGCTTACTTTGGCTAACGGTAAATGAGGGAGATTTTTCGTTATGAAAAGGACAGCAGGCAACATAATTTGCGCCTGATTTTTTAAGCGGAACGTAACGTTCAATGATATCCACAATATCGAGACGATTGAGCAAATCATGAATGAAGTTTTTTGGAATCATCCTAGCTCCGCCTCGCATTTTACCAATGCGTTATATACACTGAAAAATATGTAATTGTGGATTAATACGTAATTCGTGACAGATTCATTTTCACTGCAGCTATCATCTTTATGATGAGTGAATGACTGTAGATATTAGGTAGTGAACGAAATCTTTATGATGCGAATTCAACATATATTCGCATTACTTCAAAGCAAGCAATACGTTAAGTGTTTAATTTACAATGTTTGGAGATAAGCGCGCCTTCACAAGCGCTGAGACCTGGCTCATGTCTACGCGACCTGCCAGTTCTGTCCTGAGCAACGCAATCACCTTACCCATTTCTTGAGCGCTCTGAACACCGCTACTGGCAATAGCATTGTTGACTGCAATTTCCACTTCGGCTTCAGTCATCGGCTGCGGCATGTATATCTGCAATATACTGATTTCGAACTTCTCGATATCAGCCAACTCATGCCTAGCTGCTGCTTCAAACTGGGCAATGGAATCGCGCCGTTGCTTGATCATTTTATTAATGACTGCAATTACGTCAGCATCTGATAATTCGATGCGCTCATCGACCTCCCGTTGTTTGATTGCGGCTAACAACAAACGTATAGCACCAAGGCGCACAGTGTCCTTGGCGCGCATGGCCGTCTTCATATCTTCTCTGATTTGCTGTGTCAAATTCATGTTGAGTTCGATCTCGCGGGGAAATTCAACAGCAGGCTCCGCATTAACACGTAACCGCTAACAATTGAGGATCAATATAGCTTTGGTGGAAGAACTTGGCCTCGCAGGCGCTTGTAATGCCGTTTTACGGCAGCAGCCAGCTTGCGTTTTCGTTCTGCAGTAGGTTTCTCATAGAATTCGCGAGCGCGTAATTCAGTTAACAAACCAGTTTTTTCTACTGATCGTTTGAAACGGCGCATAGCCACTTCAAACGGCTCATTTTCCTTAACACGCACAGTCGTCATAAACAAACACCTTCAACAAAAATTAAGGGCGAGATTCTACCAAAATATCACCCTGTTCCACAACCTGAATTTAGAAATTCTTTATTTCAGAGCATTGCAAACGACTAACCCCCCCTAATCTTCCATCTTCCAATTGGACACGCTACCAGTTCTATATCATGTAGAAGGCTGCTATGGTATCGGTTAAGAAGTATGCGAATATTTCAAGGAACGCCCTAAAATATTCGATAATTTATGACTTACGAAAATGGTAATGTCCAACTGAAAATTTTCAAAAAGGTAATAGCGATATGAAAGCGAGTATCAAATGGGTAGAGCATGTTTCCTTCTTAGGCGAAACTGATAGTGGCCATACCATTCTGATGGACGGACCTCCCGAAGGGGGAGGTCGAAATGTTGGGCCGCGCCCAATGGAACTCGTGCTGCTCGGTACAGGTGGCTGCACAACATACGACGTCATGCACATCCTGAAGAAAAGTCGCCAGCAAGTAACCAATTGTGTAGTAAAAATAGAAGCCGAACGTGCTGCGGAAGACCCTAAAGTGTTTACCAGAATCCACTTTCACTTTATCGTGACCGGCAAAGATCTCAAGATCGAACAAGTCGGTCGCGCCATCCAACTCTCTGCGGAAAAATATTGCTCAGCCTCCATTATGCTGAACAAGACGGCGGACATTACACACGATTTTGAGGTAGTTCAGGAAACAACTTACAGCAATTAACAAAACAAACTTTCTTCTAATATTTATTTTATTCTTACAAATTAAGAACAAATAGCAATATTAACGATATATACTGTCTTACGCTAAGCTACGAGAAATTGTTTGTGATTTTATGAATTTCTATATAATTCAAATTGTTACATATTTATTTCATTTTTGTAACTTCAGTTAAAACTTGAGAAGTTTAATTAAATCTGTTGAATTTAACGTACCGGGAACATGCGACATTGTAAAATTTGCGAAGGTTTTGTAAATTAAACGAACACTATAATATATTAGGGAGGCAACCATAATGAAGCTTAAAAATAAAACATTATTAAAGAAAATGTCATTAGTCATTACTCCACTGGCATTACTAGCTATGGCTCCTGCAGCATATTCTGCAGACAGTTTCACTGAAGCCGTAACGGGTGGTAAAGTTACTGCCAATTTGCAATACCGCTATGAGAATGTTAATCAAAAGAATAACCTGAAAACCGCAAATGCTTCAACTATCCGGTTACGTTTGGGCTATGAGACAGCAGAGTTTATGGGATTCGGTGCCAAGGTTGAAATGGAGCATATTTCAGCTAACAACGCTTACAACAGTACGATTAACGGCAGAACCAATTATTCTGTTGTGGCCGATCCAAAAGTCACTGAAATCAATCAAGCTTACTTTAGTTACAGTGGTTTGCCTCAAACAAAATTAAAGCTTGGTCGTCAGGTCATAACATATGACAACCACCGTTGGATTGGTAACGTCGTTTGGCGTCAAAACTGGCAAACTTATGATGGCTATACAGCTGTTAACCAAACACTCCAAGACACAACAATCTCGGCAGCTTACCTTACCAATGTCAACCGTGTCTTCGGTGATGACAACCCCAGCGGTAACCATCACATGCAGTCCCCCCTCATTAACGTAAATTACTCGGGGTTAGGCTTTGCTGATATCACTGCTTATGGTTATTTCCTGGATTATGATTCCTCTGCCGCAGGTTTTGGTCTGGCTAACTCAACGAAAACATTAGGTATCAGGCTTAAAGGCGATGCTCCAATAGGTGGATATAAGGTTCTATATACAGCAGAATATGCGACTCAGAGTGACTATAAAAACAACCCCAATAACTACCGTGCTGACTACTATCTCCTAGAGGGTGGCGTAGATGTAAATGTTGCCAAATTCAAAGTAGGCTATGAATTACTCGGTAGCGATAATGGACGATCGGTCCAGACTCCATTGGCTACATTATTTGCACACAATGGATGGGCTGATCAGTTTCTCGTAACACCAGGCAAAGGCCTTCAAGATATCTACGTATCTGCAAGGACAGAATTATACGGCGTTGTTTTAGGTGCCGACTATCATGACTTCAGAGCGGATAGTGGCAATAGCAAATATGGAACAGAAATAGATTTAATCGCGGAGAAAGCGTTTAACAAGACTTATTCCATCGGAACCAGAGCTGCATTCTTTAATGCAAAATCATCTTATACCGCCAGTTCTGGCACTCCTGATGTTGATAAGTTCTGGTTGTATGGATCAATGAATTTCTAGTTTCCTATGTAAGTGTTGTGAAATGTACGCCGTCTGCTTGTATTTTGTGGGTGGGTGTATAGCATAAAATATTGGGGCACGATTTTTGTGCCCCTATTATTTTGCCTAAAAATCGACGGCACTTTATTTCGAGTGCATTCTTACAGAATGTCGACAATGCCCCACAAATGCGCGGCAGGATGCGCATTCATTCCGATTCGCCGCTAATTTTTACTTTTGACAAACCTCCTCAAAAATCTCTCAGCTGCAAGAAACCTGAAGCCATCAGTCACTCTGCAATGCCTTAGCAGATAGTGATAACATGCTGCGCGGGTTATAATCAATTTTTTGCAGGAGTACTTCTCATATTAGAAACGCCCCTCCACCAAGGAGAATTTTTGAATCGTCAGCCGCTTATTCTTGCTTCTACATCGATTTATCGCAGTGAGCTATTGGGACGCCTGAAAATCCCATTTCAAATTGCTGCCCCTGACATAGACGAAACTGCTTTACCTGGTGAAAGTGCTAAACAAGTCGCATGGCGACTTTCGCGAGAAAAGGCGCGCGCAGTGGCGACCCATTATCCACATGCGCTGATAATAGGCTCAGATCAAGTCGCATTACTGGGTGAGCAACAACTAGGCAAACCGCTCACGCATGAAAATGCTGTACGCCAATTGCGTACAATGCGTGGACACAGCGTGAATTTTTATACTGCACTGACCCTGTTGAATGCGCGTAATGACGAAACTCAAACTGAAATTGCGACAAATTGCGTAAGCTTTCGCAATTTCAGCGATGACGAGATCGAATCCTATTTACGCAAAGAGCAGCCTTATCACTGTGCAGGTAGTGCGAAATCAGAGGGTTTGGGCATCGCACTTATTAGTCGGATGGATGGTGACGATCCTACCGCTCTAATCGGACTGCCACTTATTTTATTGGTGTCCATGCTTAGAACTCAGGGAGTTTCAATCTTGTAATTACCTTATTTAACATTGAGCCTTGCAATCCGGCTTATGTGATTCGTTACTATGCTTTACTTTAGGCGCTGAACGAATTGATTTAACTGGAACCTTACTTATTGATAAATCAGAAAAAATGACTCACTTTAGAAGTACTCTTTACAAACTGCTATTGGTTATTTAGCTTGGTTTACAGGCCTTTATTCATGCAGCAAGAATGGAAAATTGAGTTGCAGTAGTGCTGTATTTCTGATATTAAAGCGAGTTTTAAATTTTGTTTGTATGTTTCTGGAGATATTTTGATGTCGGCACAACCCACAAAGCCCGTTACCCCATACAAAGCCAAGAAGGGTGAGACTTATATGAACCCTAAGCAACTGGATCATTTTCGCAACATTCTGAACAGCATCAAGCTTGGGTTAGGTGAAGAAATTGACCGTACGGTACACTCCATGCAGGATGATGCCACTGTGTTTGCCGATCCAAATGATCGCGCAAGTCAAGAATCAGAAATGACTTTAGAGCTGCGTAATCGTGACCGTGAAAGCAAACTGATTAAGAAAATTAACGAAATACTGGCCAAAATAAATAGCGGAGATTATGGATATTGCGAAAACTGTGGCATAGAAATTGGACTTAACCGTTTAGAAGCACGACCGACCGCCACACTTTGCATAGACTGCAAAACGCTGGATGAGATTCGCGAAAGACAAGTCGCCTGATAATATTTCACATTAAGCTATCCACGATATTGTTGTAAATTGGGAGAATGGGCACCAGCGTTTCGTTAAACTTGAAATGGAAGTGTCCAATCCAGCAAAGAATACCGAAAGCGACAGGGTAAATTTAAGATATATTGAGGTTCCCTAAAGACTGCCATCTCCACGAGTCAGTACACATCTGCTCTATACTTCGCTCAGCTTTCCAACCCAGTTCGCGCTCTGCCAGCGTAGGGTCTGCGTAACATGTAGCGATATCACCTGGACGACGCCCTACTATTTTATAGGGTATGTCCCTTCCGCTGGCTTGCTCGAAGGCGCGCACCATCTCCAAGACGCTATTACTCTGCCCCGTGCCCAAATTATAGGCGGTCACCCCAGTCTGATCAGCCAGCTTTTCAAGAGTCTTGACATGGCCAATGGCAAGATCAACAACATGAATATAATCTCTCATACCTGTGCCATCAATGGTTGGATAGTCATCCCCATAAATCGACAACACATCTCGCTGACCTTGCGCCACTTGAGCAATATAAGGGAGCAAATTATTCGGAATATCAGAGGGATCCTCGCCAATTAAACCGCTTGCATGCGCGCCTACAGGATTGAAATAACGAAGCAACGCAATTCGCCATGACGGGTCAGCTATCGCAAGATCACGAAGCATTTCCTCTACCATCAACTTACTTCTACCGTATGGATTGGTCGCACCAAGCGGAAAGCTCTCCAAAATTGGAACTGTAGCAGGATCACCGTAAACTGTGGCAGAAGAAGAAAAAACAAGCGTTTTTATCTGTGCCTCGGCCATCATCTCAAACAACACCAAACTACCATAGACGTTATTGTCATAGTAGCGTAATGGTTGTGCCACAGATTCTCCTACCGCTTTCAAACCAGCAAAATGAATCACCGCATCAAATTTATGCATTGCAAACAGTGACTGCATAGCTTGCCGATCACGAATATCAGCCTCAACAAATCCTGGCCGACGCCTAACAATACGTTCAATACGATCAAGAACCGTTGCCTTACTGTTACTGAAATTATCAACAATCAGAATATCGAACCCAGCGAGCATCAGCTCAACAACCGTATGCGAGCCGATATAGCCGGTCCCACCTGTTACTAAAATCATTCTTCTTCCTTTTTATCAGTGGCAAGATTCCAGATTGAAGGGCGGCTAAAGAAAGTCAATTTTGCGAGCAGCCGCTTCGCCGCTTGCCTGCTTATCCCACTGCCAGGCAAGACAAAGCTCGAGTAAAAAAATTTAACTCAGCATATATTTAACATTGAAGTGATAACATTTTTCGAGTAACGCGGTATTGTGACGAAAATTGGAATTTTAGAGGTATTTTGATGAGAAAGTTTTACAAATTTGCTTGTGAGGCAAGCTACATGAGTATCGTAACTTCTTAAATTTCGCTGTCAAAAAGACCAAATATGGAGTGATTATTTTATTATGACACCCACCCAAAAATACGAAATGGATAACTGATCCATGATCAGAGACTTATCCTTTTAAAACATGTTTCATCATTTTGCCCATTTCAGCGGGGTTACGTGTGATGTGTATACCACATTCTTCCATTACTGCCAGCTTGTACTCGGCCCCGCCCTGCCCCCCAGAAATAATAGCGCCAGCATGGCCCATACGCTTACCGGACGGCGCAGTAAGCCCCGCAATGAAGCCAACCACGGGTTTTTTCATGTTGCTCTTGATCCAGCGCGCACACTCCTCTTCATCACTACCACCAATTTCACCCACCATCACCACAGCGTCGGTCTCTGGATCATCGTTAAACAACTTCATTATCTGCAAGTGCTTCATGCCATTGATCGGATCGCCACCTATCCCGACACAGGACGACTGCCCGAAGCCCAGCTCGGTCAGCTGCCAGACTGCCTCATAAGTCAACGTTCCCGAGCGGGATACCACGCCAATGCGGCCCTTACGGTGAATATGCCCAGGCATAATGCCAATTTTTATTTCGTCCGGTGTAATCAGTCCTGGGCAATTAGGACCTATCAGTAACGTTTTCTTACCCTGCATTTTGTAACGAGTACGTAGCATGTCATGCTCTGGAATGCCTTCTGTGATGCAGATCACCAACTCTAGCCCAGCTTCCACCGCCTCATCTATCGCTGCTGCTGCATAGCGAGGTGGCACATAAATCACTGAGACTGTTGCTCCGGTTTGCGAGCTTGCTTCCATTACACTGTTGAATATTGGAATGCCCTCATAACTTTGTCCGGCCTTGCCGGGCGTCACGCCTGCGACAAAACAATTCGCTCCATTTGCATAATTCTTACAATGCAAAGTATGAAACTGGCCGACTTTACCAGTCATACCTTGTGTCATTACTTTCGTATCTTTGTTAATTAAAATGGACATTATGCCCTCTCTGCTTCTGCTGCCGCAGCAACAACCTTTGCTGCCGCTTCTGCCATATCACCGGCTGAAATAATTGGCAAGCCAGATTCAGCCAGAATTTTTTTTCCAAGATCCACATTAGTGCCTTCCAGACGTACCACTAATGGTACTTTTAAATACACTTCGCGGGCTGCAGCCACCACGCCTTCGGCAATGACATCGCATTTCATAATTCCACCGAATATATTTACCAAAATTGCGCGCAATTTCGGGTTTTTCAGCATCAATTTGAACGCTTCAGCTACTTTTTCCTTACTGGCCCCACCACCTACGTCAAGAAAATTTGCTGGTAGGCCGCCATACAGCTTGATGATATCCATAGTCGCCATGGCTAGCCCGGCACCATTCACCAGGCAACCGATGTTGCCATCCAGTGGAATATAGCTAAGGTCGAATTTTGAAGCTTCAACTTCGGCTGGGTCTTCTTCATTCAGATCGCGTAGCGCCATAATCTCTGGATGACGAAATAGCGCGTTACTATCGAAATTAATTTTCGCATCCAGCGCCAGTAAATTCTGATCCACCGTCAACACCAGCGGATTGATCTCCGCCAATATTGCATCTTTTTCCACGAATGTCTGGTATAAGCCTTGCAAACAAGCTCGAGCCTGAGCAAGCGCTGCATTCGGGATGCCAATCAGTCGCGCTACAGAGTTTGCCTCAGTATCGATCAGTCCTGTCACAGGGTTTATCCATATCTTGTGAATTTTCTCAGGCGAATGTGCAGCAACTGTCTCGATTTCCATTCCTCCCTCACTACTGGCCATAAGCACGACACACTGTTTGCTACGATCTATTACCATCCCTACGTAATACTCTTTGAAAATCCGCACCCCCTCCTCAATTAGCAAGCATTTAACTAATTGTCCATCAACATCTGTCTGGTGCGTAACCAACTTCATGCCAAGAATCTGTGCAGCATGCATACCAACATCCGACACCGACCTTGCCACCTTAACTCCACCACCTTGGCCACGCCCACCAGCATGAATTTGCGCCTTCACCACCCACATTGAGCCACCCAGCTGCTGCGCGACGGCAATGGCCTCTTCCACGCTGAAGCACACCGATCCTTGTGGGGTCGGCACGCCATACTGACGGAGGATTTCCTTGGCCTGATATTCGTGAATTTTCATGATTGATTCAATACCCTATTTCGTGCGCTACCTAGACGATACGCTACAGACTCAATACTACCTAAATAGCGCTCACTCTGAAATACAACATATTGATTTAATTTTAATAATCGTTGATATTTTAATATAAGCATTAATTTAAATAAATATTATGCAACTCAATATATTGATTTAAAACGAAACATACAACCACAGCGGAATCCGAACTACACGTAAAAATATACTCAAAATATGTATCTACGAGACATTTACGGCACACGAAATGGATCAGACCTTCTAGATAATTTCCGCGTAGCTGAATCGACAAGCCAGCTGTAAATTTGGATGCGTACAAAAGGCAATTTTTTTTATCCGCCGCTTGCTTTCGAATTCGTCTATACCGCCAGTCACACCCAATCCGTATTTCACTCGAAATTTCAAGCATGACTCATGTGCCACAGTCGCATGCGATCCATTATTGTCACTATCGCACACAAACGGTAATGCACCATGTGTCGCAATCCTTGCTCAGCTGAACACTACCGAGATAGCGCTGCTGAATTATGAAGCGCTTTCCGCTCAACGTAGAACACCACAACGGATAAGATATTGATTAGATTTACCTACATCCCAAAATTCGATTGATCAGAGTTCTATAAAATTCGATGAATGACGACAGTCAACCTTTTGCTTGCAAGGAAATCGTGGACTTTCACGTTAAACAGTGCTGAAAGCGAAATGTAATCGAATCAAATTTTTCTTTTGGAGACAATGCATCACGCAAAGTTTCGATTACATTGGTAACTTTCGCTGAAATTCACTAAGTTCAGATTGGTAGTATGAACATAGTACAACCGATATTATTCACACATCCATCATCCAACCTCTTTACAATAGTCGCTGACTTTCATATAGCGCATCATGACCCAAAACCGCGAACACCATTACGCTGAAAACGTACAGGAACACCTACATCAGGTACAAAGCCTGCTGGATAAGCACGCTCTGGTCGAAATGCTGGCACGCAAACAGGTAGTGCCACGCCAAAAACGTCACGAGCTGTTGAGAAATATCCTGCACAAGCAACACTTGGCAGAACTGCAAAATAAACTGAGCAAACTACATTCCTCCGATATCGCCTTTATCTTGGAGGCTCTACCTATCGAGCAGCGCTTGCTGGTATGGGATCTGGTCAATGTCGATTGTGACGGTGAAATCTTGATCGAAGTTTCCGATTCAGTGCGTGAATCATTAATTGCCACCATGAGTCCCAAGGAGCTGCGCGAGGCTGCGGAACAGCTTGATACTGACGAAATCGCTGATTTGGCGCATGATTTGCCGCATTCGGTGCTGCGCGACATATTTATGTCTCTCGCCATTGAAGAGCGCGAGCAATTGCGCGCGGCGATGTCCTATCCGGAAGATGCTGTAGGGGCACTGATGGATTTCGATATGGTGACAATCCGCGAGGACGTCACTCTGGAAGTTGTGTCGCGTTATCTGCGCCGTTTCGACGAGATGCCAGATCATACTGACCAACTATTTGTGGTGGATAGAAATGATATTTTTAAGGGTGTGTTGCCCCTTAATCGCTTGCTGGTGAACGAACCTGAAGTGCTCGTAAGCAAACTCATGCTAACGAGCACTATCAAATTACATTCGGATGACAAGGCGGAGCAAGCGGCGCACTCATTTGAGCGTTATGACTTAGTTTCTGCGCCAGTGGTAGAAGAAGATGGAAAACTGGTTGGTCGTGTTACCGTGAACGCGGTACTAGACTATATCCGTTCAGAATCAGAAAGTGACATTTTGAATACGGCTGGTTTGCGCGAAGAAGAAGATATTTTTGCTTCGGTCTGGAAGAGTGTAAAAAATCGCTGGATGTGGTTAGCGCTCAATCTTTGTACTGCATTCTTTGCCTCACGCGTGATAAGCGAATTCGAAAACACCATTGAAAAACTTGTCGCGCTCGCGACACTGATGCCTATCGTGGCAGGCGTTGCTGGCAACTCGGCAAACCAGACCGCCACTATCATTATCCGCTCGCTAGCGCTGGGGCAACTTAATCAAGCCAATACAGGTCGCTTGATTGGCAAGGAGCTTACTATCGGTGGACTAAACGGCTTGATTTGGGGTGGTATAGCCGGATTGTTTGCTTACCTCCTTTATAAAAGCGTACTGCTTGGTGTGATTTTGACAGGTGCCATGGTGCTCAATCTAGTCCTCGGTGCATTGGCTGGTTTACTAATTCCACTGTTCATGCAGCGTATGGGGCGTGACCCTGCCATCGGTTCCAGTGTATTGCTTACCGCTATTACCGACAGTGGTGGTTTCTTCATTTTCCTTGGTCTTGCGGCTCTCTTTTTGATCAATTGAATTACACATTTACTAATTTGTAATAGGACGGCAAAAAACGTAACGCTTTTGAGTTGATAAGTGGTTATAACTGAATACCATTAGCACTTCGTTAGCATGCCAATCAATCAGAAAAATTCCATCAAATTTTGATTTGGCTACCTTGGTGCGTAAGCGAACTTCTTCAAATTTATCTCATGGTTGGGGCAACAAAAAAGCTCGGTGAACAAATGCGCCGAATCAGCTTAAGGGTAGTATTCCAACGCTTAGGCCCCCTCCTCTGTCATGCTAGTTGTCGTTTTTCATCCGCGCTCGAGGTTGAGTGCGCAGGTACGACCTCCCCCCGTCTCATCTGTAAACCAGGGGCAACGATAAATGTGTATGCTGTGGCGGGAAGAACATTGCAAAATCGTATGCGTTTTATAGCACATACACAGCTTTGTGAGAAAGGACCAGCAAGAGACTAGCCTTTAAACTACTCCTTATATTAGAACTGAAACTATTATTGTTATTTAAAATGTATTTTGGGTGTCTTAACGTCGCATACGGATAAATGGCCGTTCGATAAGCGCATATGACCCTGACGCTACAAAAATCGTCCCCACCGTAGTAACCAGCAGCAGTAAGAACAACCTGCTACCCTGAAGCGCGTTAAATACCCCAATCTCCGCAAGCCACCTGAGCAGGGGAACATGCCATAAATAAATGCTATAGCTAACAACACCAGCAAAAACGATAGCTGAATTTCCAAACAACCAACCTATCAACCGATTGCTATTTATGCCCGCGATTACCACCAAAATTGCTGCAAAGCTGTATACCGTTGTCCAAGTATAAAAAATCAAGCTGTGGTTCCAATAATCCAACCACCCATAATGCATCCAATACAGGCATAGGAGCAAGATAGCCAAGCCCGCCATTGCTATCAAGTTATGGTGCCTTGACAACCATGTAGATACGATATTTTTATTTACGTGTAACATTGCCCCGAGCATTCCCATGCCAAATGAATCCATGGAGCCAGGCAACTGCGATGACATCAAAAAATTACCAGGGCCAGTGTATAGAATTGTTCCAGCGCGCCATAACCACATACTTGTCAACATAAAAACCAGCAATAACAACAAGCGCCTTGGATTGATCAGCCCTGCCAAAAATGGCAGCGCCAGATAAAACATGAACTCAATAGGCAAAGTCCACCACACGCTATTGATCGGATCCATACCTATGGGAGGTGGCACAAATAATATTAACAAATGTCGCAAAAATGATTCCATATTTGCAATTGGATTAGCTTGGCCCAGTAAATAAGCCACTCCAAGCAAGACAGCTAACTGAAAGTAATAAGCTGGAAATACCCTGACGGCCCGTCGGAACAAATAACGTTTTAGATTTGGCTTCTCCCGTAATCCTGCCTGCCATTGAGCGAACGGCAAGCTAAGCAAAAATCCGGACAGTACAAAGAAAATTTGTACCCCCGACCAACCTAACGAAAAGAAAGGTGTTAAATCAATATTCCATGTTCCAACTGGAAAAATAACATGGCCTTGTTGTGATGTTTCATAAACGTGAAAAATCAGTACCCATAAAGCCGCCCACCCGCGAAGCCCAGTCAATACTTGTAAATGAGGTTTGTTTTCTGCAAATTCGGTATTTGTCTGTGAACTCATAACTGGAATTTCTTAACGGCACCTCTGACAATTCAAGTTTTTATGCAAAAGTACGCACAATTAAAAAATTTTAGTAACGAGTATACCTATTTGCAAAAATCATAGCCTGCCTTTAGATGCCGTTGTTGATGCCGTTTTAACTATTTTCAAACTACATATATTTTACAGCGTGCTTGGCAGTAGGCCACAGTAGATCGAGGGTAAAGGATTTGATTTTATCGCGGCTAAGGCCAAGAACTTGCGTGTCACTTCCTGACATCCATCATCATCGCTTTACATCTAAAAATACCCAGCCAGAAAACGCTCATTTACTGAAGAAACGTGGACGACTAAGAGCAACAGACTCTGAGAGATGCAGATACTGATTGGGAATAAAATTTTGAAAGCATTCACTTGTTTGACTAATGGATTATTGCTTTAACCTTGCTTTTTCATACTGACAGTATTGGCTAACTGAACGAGGTTTTCTACGGAGTGCCTGGAGATGAGAGCCAAGGAGATAGAGGTGTGGTATTTTGCATAGCAAATTATTCTATTTGCTCACCAATTGTCAGCTTCTTCACTGTCTATAAAAGCATAACTTAGTGACATTTGTCCTAAGCCTCACTTATTGGCCCCACTGATTGTGCCACCGTTCGAGTGATGCAACTAGAGGATGACTAAACATATGTCCTTATAAATCGCCTCCTCAAGTTGAACTACCAGTAAAAAACTATGCGTATTACTACCGAAATGAAAACCGTAGCTTTTTCATTATTCGCTTGTCTTCTTCTGGAGCAGAACCTTCTTTCCAGATGGGCTTATATCATGGTGGTCATGTAATATAACGAACTCATCGCGTTTTATTAATTTCTCCTTGCCGTATATATCACAAACCTCAACTGAAATATTCTGACTGGGTGCTGATACTAAAAAGCTATCAATAGTTTCCACAATGTCATGATCAATAAAATGAGATTTGCTTGCATCAATTACGAGCTTACTGTTTGGTTTGACATACGCAAGTAGCTTCCTCAATAACGACTTATTGAGGAAGGAAACATCTTTATGAAACGTTAATATATAGTGTGAATCATCTTGAATCAGAGTAATGGCATCTCGGTAATTAGCTTTAATAACGAAGAACAAACCAAATACTATGCCGACTGACATGCCTATTAATAAATCGGTTGTTAAAATCGCTGTTATTGTAATAATGAACGGCAATAGTTGACTCCAGCCCTTTCGATAAAACTCCTTGAATAAAGCAGGTTTAGCTAATTTAAAACCCGTATGCAGCAGAATGGCTGACAAACAGCCAAGTGGGAAATAATTTATGTAGTTCGCAAAGAACATGACACTCAGCAATAGACCTAAACCATGAATAAAAGAAGATAGAGGAGTTTTACCACCCGCGTTAATATTGGCTGAACTCCGCACAATAACAGCAGTAATTGGTAAACCGCCGATAAATCCGGAAATCATATTTCCAACTCCTTGCGCTTTAAGCTCTCTGTTTGTAGGTGCAGTGCGTTTTAAAGGATCCAGCTTATCTACTGCTTCCAGACTTAACAATGTTTCGAGACTACCAACAATAGCTAATGTTGCTGCAACAACATAGACTTGAGGATTAGTCCAATAACTGAAATCTGGGAGTAAGAAGTTATCTAAGAACTCGCTAGTACTATTTGAGACAGGAATATTCACTAAGTGAATTGAACCTACTGCCAAATCCTGAAACCATCTCTCAGCAGCTAAATTATAGAGAATTCCCCATGCTATCGCGACTAATGCGCCAGGAATCAATTTTAAAAATCTCTGATTTTTAATCCATGGCCTTTCCCAAATTATTAGTATCAGTAAGGCAACTACAGATGTCAGTAATACACCATACGATATGGAGTTAAATGCATCTAATATTGGAAAAAAAAGTTCATGTACATCTACATTTCTATAGGCTTCAGGGCCCCCAAATTGTTCACTATAACCAGTAGCATGAGGGATCTGCTTAATAATTAAAATCAAGCCAATGGCAGCCAACATTCCCTTAATGACAGCTGAAGGAAAAAAAGCACCTATGATTCCTGCTTTGAGGTAACCAGCTATCAGCTGAATAATGCCCGAGAGCAGCACGGCAAGCAAAAATCCTTGGAAACTACCCAAAGTTTCAATACCATTAAAAACAATCACAGTTAAACCGGCTGCTGGGCCTGAGACACTCAGTTGTGAACCGCTTAGCCAAGAAACAATCAGACCACCGACCAATCCTGCTATCAGACCTGCGAATAGAGGCGCTCCAGACGCCAGAGCAATACCAAGACATAGCGGAAGAGCCACTAAAAATACCACGATACCTGCAGGCAAATCATCCTTTAGGTGTCGAAAATAGTGTGTGACAGGTAGCTGAGGCATTATTTCGTTTCCAAAATTTTATGTAAATAGCATCGCGTTAAACTCACGACACTTGGGGAAAAGCGTGGATGAAAGCTAGCGAATTGTTAAGAGTGAAATGATATCTCATAGCTAACTGCAGTTGTTTTATTTTGGTCTTAAAACCAATACATCACAAGGTGACAGGCTTATAATGCGGTCTGCAAAAGAGCTAAGGAAAAATCCAGCAAAACCTTTCTTATTTCTTGTTGCTACTACAATCATACCTGCATGAATTTCTTTAGCATATTTAGCCAGCCTATCTGCGGGATTTTGCGCAAATATAACTTCAAACTGTGCTTTTTTAAACACCGATAAAGGTATCATCTCACTTGCTTTATTTTTAATGAAATCAAGCGTATGTTGCCTCATATTTTCTTTCTCTTCCTTGCTAAGGATTTTTTCAACGCCCCTATCGCTAATATAAACATCTTCCCTGACAACATGAACAAAATATACCACCTTTTTGGTCCAGACATACTCATGCCCCCACCTCGAAATACTTGGCATAAACTCTTCTTCGGCTGGCATGGCAACTACTATTTTTAGTGGATCCATTTTGATCATCCTTAAATCAATATATAAAACGCCAACTCAGACAGTAATCTTTTGAAAGATCCTTTGTCAAAATAGCGGTAAAGCTTTTGTCAGCGGCACTCGCTGTCCAAAGAGAATTTGTTTTAAATGAACCAGCCTACCTGATAAAGATTTAGCAGCAATTTCATAGATATCCAGATCAGGACAGAGCTCTCCAAAACAGTATCAATTATGCCGGTATATATAACGATAACGTCAAAATTCTCGAGGACACAGTCCCTACTCTTAAATAATTAAACATGAACAATTGGTTCAAAGAAAACAAGGCGGACAAAGGACAGCAAATAATCTGCGTCTAGAATCGCCCCAAATAATATAGCAACACCCAAACCAGAATGGGTAGTCATTACGATGATAGTCTATAACATTTCTGCTGCAAAGCCACTGGTTTTAAGTATACAAATACTAGCAACAGCAAATAAAAACTGGACATTCTGGGCATCACTTTAGCTGGACAGCAAAGATGAGTCACTTCAGAACTGCCGATACGATGCTTGATAAAAACTGCTATCACGATCAGACTGCTTACAAGCAGAGAACCATTGAGTCGTTGGAAAATTGGCCCATGAACGCTATGTATATTGAGAGTCACAATGCCGATTGTCTACAGGGCGCCTCTAAAGATTCAATTTTGCGAGCAGCCGCTTAGAAGCTTGCTTGCCTGCTTACCTCGTTGCCAAGGAAAAAAGCGCATTAAAAAATTGAACGCAGCATATATTTGATATCTAGGAAAATAAATAATTTCGAATAACGTCATGTTGTGACGAAAATTGGATTTTTGATGTGCCCTACAATCCCACACGGCCAATACTGACATCAGCCAGCAAACGGCGCAATTGGTCTATTGCATCGCAACCATCACGGTCTAAATAAAAAGGCGGATTCAACTCTGAAGTGCAACTTTTGTAAGCGAACTTAGGTGGCGAGCTGCGTTAATATCGGAGCCACTTAAACGACCAAGTAAAAGGAGCACAGATGAAGAAATATAAGCAGCTCACCATCGGGCAACGATATCAGATTTACGGATTGAAACAAGCTGTTTTGAATCAAACTCAGATTGCCCAAAAGATAGGTGTGGACAAGTCGACGATTTCACGAGAGTTCAGGCGAAACAAAGGTCAACGCGGCTGGCGACCCAAGCAGGCGCAGTCGTTCAGAGATGAGCGCCGGCAAGCCTTGGCGAACGGCAAGTGCTTCTCATCGGATGAATGGGGGGAAGTCGAGCGGTTGATCCGGGAAGACCTCAGCCCGGAACAGGCCGCAAATCGGCTTGAATTAGAAGGTGGCTTGCAGATTAGCCATGAGATCATTTACCAACACCTCTACACGGACAAACGAAATGGTGGAGACCTGCACCGACATTTGCGCAGTCATAAACCACGCCGCAAGCGATATGCAAGTGGGCAAGAGCGGCGAGGCATGATTACGAATCGTGTCAGCATTGATGAACGTCCGGAAATCGTTGACCAAAAGACGCGCATGGGTGATTGGGAGGGTGATACCGTCATCGGCAAGAATCACAAAGGTGGACTGGTTACACTGGCCGAAAAGAAATCGCGCTATGTATTAGCGGGGCATATACGCAGCAAGTAAGCATGCTGCTGGGGTCACAGCTGTGACAACGCGCCTGCTGACGCCTTACAAGGATAAGTGCCATTCCATCACTTTCGATAATGGCAAGGAGTTTGCGGAGCATGAGAAAATGGCAGTGGAACTAAAAGCAGACATTTATTTTGCCAATCCCAATCACTCCTGGGAGCGGGGATTGAACGAAAACAGTAACGGGCTCTTGAGGCAGTACTTCCCCAAGAGCATGAAGCTGGCAGACATCACCGAGGAACAAGTGCAGGAGGCGGTAGAGCGGATCAACCACCGACCTCGAAAAGTACTCGGATTTAGAACCCCGCATGAGGTATTATTCGGGGTGGAATTACGCTACACCAAACAACCTCTGGCTGTTGCACTTCGAACTTGAATCCGCGGTTCAATAATCCAACAGATATTAAATTATTTTTTTTAGTAATATCGCCTTGGGGGTGATACTTCATTCAACTGTTTAGTAGGCAGAACATTACATAACCGCAATGAACTATGCATCGTATATAAAATGTAGTAGTTCAGACTTAATCTGACAGTAAAGTCTTGCCAAAGGGTGGGG
>NZ_CAKMNW010000021.1 GCF_927904885.1 Candidatus Nitrotoga sp. M5 | reverse complement strand
GCCTACAGCTAACATATAAAGTGCCCTGCTCCTTGCGGGGCATTTTATTTTCTGGTGTAGAGCGCCGTTCTCTTTGGAATTAAAACTTGGGGTGTGTTTGGTCGCACATAACTACAAACTAAAGGGGGCAAAGGCGAATGTCACTAAGTTAAGCCCTTTTAGCACGATTAGGCTGTGGTGAAATCCACGCCAATACTTGATTAAGTTATTGTTTTGTAAGTGATAAATATCCTTAACTTAGTGGCATTCAGGTTAAAGGCGTTTAAATATTATTATTTGGTTGCTATTCTTTTCGTCACTGTAATAGAAAGGTGTTAAAGCCGAGAGCCTGTATTTTATGATGATGCAGACTACCTGGTTTATCTCAGTCGATTAAAAGAAGCGGCAGAAAAATATCAATGCCAAATTCACGCTTATGTATTGATGACAAATCATATTCATTTGTTGGCTACGCCATCAGATGCTCAGAGTATTACGAGGATGATGCAACATACAGGACGCCATTACGTTCCCTACATTAACGCTACCTATGGAGGAAGTTGATCGATTTGGGAAGGACGTTATAAGGCTAATCTAGTCCAGGAAGAAAGTTATCTATTAACCTGTATGCGTTATATAGAACTGAATCCAGTACGCGCTAATATGGTGTTTACGCCAGAGCAATATCAATGGCCAAGTATTCATAGGAATGGACAGGGAGAGAAAGACGATCTTGTGATCCCGCATAATTTGTATCAAAAGCTGGGCAACACAGAGGTATTAAGACGCGCAGCCTATATGGGGCTCTTTATATCCTGTCTGGGTCAAATATGACCCAGAAGTGGGTCAAACGAGTGCGCTCCAGTTGCTGTAGCGGTTTTACAGTACATTAATGTCATATTTGACTCACTTTAGTGAGTCAAATATGACCCACTACTTACGCTAAGTTAAATAATATATTAACTTATAATCAATTTGTTAATTAATTATTAAATCATGGCACAGAGTGTGCTTGGTACTTGATTACACAGTGCAGAGTAATAATAGTGGTGTTTCCAATTTAACTGCCTCTATTGTATTTCGTGCTTTATGTTGGAATAAACGCATGGAAGAGAATTCACGAACGCTGGCGCGGTGTGATCCACTTCACGTCGCGATAGACGCACAGAAACTATTTCTGTGGTAGCGGGCGTAGTTTGCGCCCTTAAAACGGAGAGAAGGCCATGAATAGTAAAGGAAGATTACAACACGCAATGCTCTGCATCCTAGTCGGCGCGGCGGCGTTTGCCGCATCAACAATGAGTGTCGCCGATAGCTTGACTCAAAGTGAGCCCCGGCGGATTCTTTTAGAACAGTCTGAAGCAGAACTGAAGCGCGTGGCGCCACAGCGGGTTCAGGCACAACCAAATCGCGCAGCAGTCAATAAGATTGCAATAAGAAAAAGCGATGACGATTTGCAACGTATTGGCGATGTTCCGATCATAATGCCACAACGCAGCGGCGTTCAAGCCAAGAGAGGAACCGTCGTCCCGCTCTACGATCTGCCGTTCAAAGGAGAGGATCTTAATGCTGGAGAGCGATATTATCGCGGCAAGAAAATCCACTCTGACAGTGGAACGCAAAAATGGGGTTATGATCTTGGTGCACTGAAGCTGCGTAACAATGTCTGGACCTCGGTAAAATCTGGCTATGATG
This sequence comes from Candidatus Nitrotoga sp. M5, assembly GCF_927904885.1. Classification (GTDB taxonomy): domain Bacteria; phylum Pseudomonadota; class Gammaproteobacteria; order Burkholderiales; family Gallionellaceae; genus Nitrotoga. The sequence goes on along the minus strand of NZ_CAKMNW010000021.1, from coordinate 14,281 downwards.
CGAAGGATCCAAAAAATTCCGACTATTATATTTTTGGCAAGCCAGTCTATGCGATGGGGTCGGGAAAAATTATCAGATGTTGGCGAAATGCGCCGGAAAATCCGCGTCCTTTCAGTTCTGCACTGGGGGACGAGTTTGATCAGCCCTTCGCTGACCGTAAGTGGTTACACCAGGCATGGCGCGATGACCGCATGTCTGGCGGCGGCAATCATTTTCTGGTTGAAGAAGCCGATGGCTCTGTCATTCTTTATGCACACTTGAAGACGGGTTCGCCGCCGACAAGCTTGTGTCCGAATAACGCAACATTGTATTCGACTCCCGGTGCTTCGAGCGAGGCTGATGTCCCGGCTGCCCAACAAAAAAGCATCAAAGCCGGTGATTTTCTGGGCTACGCCGGGAATAACGGTAACTCGTCTGGGCCACATCTACATGTGCATAAACAAGATGTTGATGACCAGCCTGCGCAGCTGCGGTTCAAGCGCGGGCTTGCCACACCTGTGACAGACGGCAAGGCAGACATCAACAAATGGACATCGTTCAAGGGCAACATGATCCCGCCTGGACCGACGCTCATCTGGCCGCCGTTGTCGCTTGGTAATGAGTATGCGCGTCACGGTATGCCCGCTGGCACCTACCAGCGAGTATTCGATTGGCTGGCGGAGTCTGGATATTGGCTGGAGTGGATTGATACGTATTCTGTAGGCGGAAAAGCGTATATCAATCATGTTTGGCGTCCTGCAAATGGCTCATGGAAAGCCTATCACCTGCTGACGCCTGCAGCATATCAAGCGAAATTTTCCGAAGCGACCGGGCAGAAATATTATCCGGTTCAGGTCGAGAGTTCGTTGGTGAAAGGACAGGTTCGTTATTCGATGATCCTCGTCAAAGACAAACCAAGTGGTTTTCTGGCGCGTCACGGGCTGACCTACAATCAGCATATGTCAGTCATGGATGAAGCAAAGAGCAAAAAACTTAATCCAGTCAATGTCTCGGTGGTCTCGGTTGGCGGGCAGCGCCGTTACACCGTACTCTACCGGTCGGAGAATATCGGCACGTGGCAGGTCAAGTCGCAGATTTCGGAGGCGAGCTATCAGGCGCTTTACAACGAGAATGCGAAAGCCGGACGGCGGCCGTCTTACGTCAATGCTTATATGCACGATGGTAATCCGTTCTACACCGTGATCTTTTCGCAGAAGCCAACGGGCCAGCGCAAGGATCGTCACGGTTTGACATCTGCTCAATATCAGACTGAATATAATTCCGCTCTGAAAGGCGGGCTCCTGACACGCGCTGTTTCCGGCTATGACGGTGCTCAATCCAATCACCGCTATATCGCTGTCTGGCGAAAATAGTTGCGGCCTCCGTGCGGGGGGGGGATCTCTAAGTATTGCCCGCGCGGATTGAGAGGGGAGAGGCGGCCAGTCATGCGAATTGGAATTGCTTGGCTGGCCGTTTTTGATTTATGAAGCGTATGTATGCTCACGTAATCAATGCAGCCAGTTCTTTCACAAAACTCGCTGCCACCCTCGCAGTGGGTTGATTGATGTCTTGGTCTGAATTTGGTTCAACGATTTCAGCATCCATCGGTGCTGGGCGTAGCTTTGTTAACATCGAGATGATGTGTGATTATTCTGTAAAGCGCTTTGTCCTCGTTGATTGCTGAGGCCAACACCAGCTGCAGGTTTAAGTTATTGACCAAGGCTCCGGTGTGCTAGTATCGATTGCTATACACACAATCTCCGTTAGAGTAATAAGCGGTTTATTAGTACCATCCCTCTCGGCTGGATAGTCATAATCCGTAATTTTTTGCCGATCTTGCCATTTGTTATCTAGCGGCATCTATTCATGCTTGAACGTTTCGAACGATATATAGCACAACTGCGACTCAAGCTGTGGCAGTCTGAGGCGCAACAATTACCCCTGTGGCGGCATGTATTTGCACGTGCTGCGCTAATTGCTTACGCGGTAGTGCGTGACCTGATTGAAGGCCAATTGACGCTACGGGCGATGAGCCTGGTTTATTCTTCTTTACTGTCGTTGGCACCGCTGATTGCGGTGAGCTTTTCCGTGCTTAAAGCGTTCGGTGTACACAATCAACTGGAGCCTGCAATACAAAACATGCTTGAACCACTGGGCAATAAAGGCGTGGAGATTACTACTAATATTGTAAATTTCGTGGAGAATATCCAGGTCGGTGTGCTCGGCTCCATGGGCTTGGCCCTTTTGTTTTACACGGTTGTGTCCTTAATGCAGAAGGTGGAAACATCGTTCAACTATACTTGGCGTGTCACACAGTCACGCAATTTTGCACAGCGATTTAGTGACTATCTATCAGTTCTGATGATCGGACCAGTGCTGGTTTTTGCAGCGCTTGGCGTCACCGGTTCAATGTTGAACAATAGCGTTGTGCAGCGCTTGTCGGAAATTGGGCCACTGGGCAGTGCTGTACATCTTGCGACTACCCTACTGCCTTATCTGCTCATTATTGCTGCTTTTACATTTATCTATTCGTTCATTCCAAACACCAAGGTTCATTTTAAGGCGGCGCTGGCCGGTGGCGTAGTATCTGGCATACTTTGGGAAACGCTGGGCTGGGTTTTTGCATCATTTGTGGTTACCTCGGCGAACTATACGGCGATTTACTCGGCGTTTGCGTCACTGATGTTCTTCTTGATATGGCTCTATCTAGGCTGGCTGGTCTTACTTACTGGAGCGAGCATCGCATTCTACGTTCAACATCCGGACTACGCTTTGACGCCGCGAGGCCAACTGAACCTTAGCCTCGACCAAAGAGAAAAAATTGCGCTGGCTATCATGCTCAAAATCACTAAGGATTTTTACGCTGGTAACGCCATGAGCACGGCGGGAGAGCTGTCTGTTGTGTTGAATGTGTCTGAAGATATTATGTTGCAGGTGTTAGATACGTTAGAGCAAGGTCAGTTGCTCACACAGTCGAACGATGACCATCCAAAATACTTGCCTGCCAGCCCAGTAGAAAATATGACCGTAAAAACGGTGCTCGACGCGGTGAGATATGCATACGAGAACAATGAGCTGCATCGTAGACAAGTCCGCCTGGAACCTGAAATCGAGAAAGTGTTCGCCTCTGTGGATACGAACTTATCGCAGCTGCTAGGGGCTACCACGTTGAAACAGTTGGTTACGGAGGACAATAAGGCCGACGACGATACATAGTATATCGGGCGCTCCCAGGCGAGGCATAGCGTTAACGTTGATTGACTCGACTTATTCATACAAAATTCTTGCGTGCCGCAGGGTGCTGGAACGTGACAGAGTGGCGCGATTGTATATGTCTGACTGACTGAGTTAACGCGCCAGGGCACGCCCTGCTGATGAGGGGAGGGCAGGCGAAAACTTGTTCTCTAATTTACCATTCACACTTAAAATCAGCGATCAAAAGCCGTAACGAAGCGCCAGATAAACATTGCTATTGTCCTGAAATTGACCGAAGAAAGTATGAACATTTTTGCCGCCAAACATATTGCCACCTAGCTCTGTTGTCCAGTGATCATCAACCCGGTAGTTAACCTTTGGTCGTAAATAAAAATCTGCATCCGAAGGCGAGTAATAGCTAAATACTGACCAGGTTACATTCTGATTATGTGTTAGTTGTGTTAACCGTACCGTTAATAGATGTCGATTCTCATCACGGGCAGAAAGCCCGGTGGGTAAGGAACGCAGGTAGGTATTATAGTCAACAATATGCTCAAGGTAGTATTGGGTACCCAGCGTCAAATTCTTGTCGATTTCCTGTTCATAGCCAGCCAGTAGTCTAAACTCACTATTGTTGATAAATGTATTGTTCCCACTGCTATCATCACGTGAATCATAGTAACCAACTTCAATATTGCCGATACCCTTACCCAATGGACCACGAATGCTGCTTCCCGTTACACGCAGTTTTGGAAACAACGCAAGGCCATTAACTGAATCAAATCCGCCAGGACTTTTCCAGTGACCATCATAGAAATACACTGCAGCTTCATAACTACCCAGGTTGCGATACAGACGTAAAGCCAGTTCACCGTCGTTTGGTTTATTGCTATGGACAATGGCATTACGGCCAGCGATTGCGCCCAGTTGCGGTGCAAAAAACGAAATGCGACGACCATCGATAAATCGATCCGCATCAAATTCCGGTGTGTAAGCAATATCAAGATTGGCCAAATCACTAAACAATGAAGTCTTGAACGTATCCGATGGCGCCTTCAAATACTCTACGTCACGACCGATAAAGAATGCGTTCCAATCCTTGGGAAAGAGGTCATTAATAAACAACAGATCGCCCGTACCCCAAGTGAGTATCTGTCTACCCGCTTTTATGTCCATAAAACCCGTTGGAGAAAAAGTTAAGTTTGCGTTACGCAAATCAATCCAGCCACGGCCTGTATCTAGATCAATTCTGTGATTATTGGCCACATTGTCATAAATAAGATCGGTCGTCAGATTGAAAGACGCAGCTCTAAAATTTTTTTCAAGCTCCAATTGCAAGCGGGTTTCTGAGATTGATGTGCTACGTTCATGCGCATCATTAACGATGCGTGTACCGCCCCGTGCTTCCCAAAAACCCGATAATGCAAACGGTAATTTCACATCTGTTGAGGAACCCAACAAAGACTTGGCATCATTTTTCACACTTGGTATTTCTAGTAATGCTGGTGCTGGTGCACTGTTCAACCCGCTGGGCAAAGCCGGTTCGTCATTATGAACTTCAGGTAACGCTGACTTCTTAATGGTGAAACCAGCGGGCAGATCTGGCTCATTGCTATTGTCTTTGTCGAGTCCAGCTGGCAGGGCCGGTTCTTTTGCCATGACCGGTAAAATAATCAGCCAATATAAGAAAACTAGAGTGACGGATAATTTCATTAACGCAGAAATTTTATTGGGGGTTTGCGTAGATAACGTTCGCTAAAGATATCATCGGTTAGACCAATATCGTATTTCACGTCACTATAGTTCATCACTGTTTTGCTTCCAGTTTTCAGGTTTTCCATGCTGGCTTTGGTGACTGTCGGATGCCCTTGAATGGTATCTAACTTAAGTGCTGTGGCAACGCGGTACTTGCTGCCTTGTGCATCATAATATTCAACTTGTACCGGAATGAATGTGCCCTTATGGATGTACATCTTGTAGTGATCAAATTCTACCGATGATCGATCAATCGGCGTGTTTTTGAGTACGTAATAATTGTCAGTTGTCTCAATCAATTCGTGGCTATCTTCATCAATATCTCGACCAGATACATCTTCATAGTAGAAATCGGAACCAACGAAACTGGTACGTTTATCTGATGCAGCAATACGTTTTACCAGGTCCAGCGCAGGTAAATACAACCAGCGTTCATCATCGGAATCAAGTTCCTTCCAGACCAGAAAAGCCATTTTATTGACATCGGCAGGACGCGTGAAATAGACGTAGAATTTTTGCTTACCTCGATAAGCACCTTTCTCCAGCGCGTCCGTTTCAGGCACATCTTTACGCAGAATTGTCATACGCCGATTACGCTCACGGTGCTGATTATCAGTTATTGTCATCTCTACTTGAGCACGTCCGTCTTGTCCCGCGTAATAAGATACCTTGTTGGCGCGATGGACAATCTCTTCGACAGATGGAGATTTTGCAATAGCTTGGCCTCCTACAACCATAAGGCACGCAGCGATTAGATTTAATAGTTTGCCTTTCATGTAGCCTCCATCATATTGATAAATTTAATTTAACAGTATCCATTACCGAAAAAGCCATTTTTCCAATATCCGGATTGTTGCCGGTAAAATCAGCAATGAAGCGATGCCGGCACAGACGATAATCGCGGCGATAAATACACCCACTGTTTTATAGGGAATGAGCGGTGCTGCCAGTAAAGGCAAAAAACCTGCGCCAAGAACAATTGCATTGCGGGTAATTGCACGCGCTGGTTCGCCAAACATTTCGGGAATTGTTTCCTGCCATGAAGCATGATTTTTGCCAGCTTCGCGGGCTCGAGCCAGAAAATGGATCGCATAATCCACCGCCAGACCCAGACTCAGTGAGCTCAACACTGCTACGGGCATATCATAGTTTTTGCCTGTAAGTCCGACAATACCGTAGATTAAGCCAACTGAGACTGTTAACGGGATCATGGCTAATATCCCCCACAACAGCGAGCGAAACAAGAACACCATCATCAGCAATACGATTACGAAACTACCGGCAAATGCTTCCAGCATTCCCGACACCATCTTGTTTTGCCACACGGTATTGATATAGGTTAAGCCAAACCAATGTGGTTCAAGTGCATGTGGTGGCGGGTTATCAACAACAAAAGTTTCGACAGATTCGATGACGGTTTCCATATCCTGATTGTCACCACTGTTCAGTTGCAACCAAAGCACCGCTTTACGGTAATCTGGCGTGACAAAATGCCAGAGATCCTGTGGGCGATGGCTGTTCTGATACGTAATGAGCGTTTGCGCCACCGCACTGGCCGTGTCTGGTATGCGGAACGCCTCAACTTTGCCAAGCAGCAACTCTCTATGCACAGTCTTAACCACATCTACCACAGAATTAGATTTGCCGACAATTCCGGTCGTCAGCAGGTGTTGCTGCAATTTATCCAGATAATTCAGAACTTCCGGTTGTTTGAAAATCTCATCACGCTGGCGTTCTTCATCAAAAAATAACAATAGATCATCCCACGCGTAATATTCATCATCGGGCGCTTTATCAAGTGAGGTTTGCGCCATTACGATCAAAACGGACAACAGCTTGTCTTTGGATTCCGCAGAGGGCAATTCGGCCTTTAATTTGTTGATGGCTTGATCGAATACTTTCCCGGAAAATAAGAATTTATTGCCTATAGATTGTGTCTTGCGTACTTGCAGCCTTTGTTTCAAAAGCTGCGCATAATCCGTGAGCGGCACAATATTGGATGATTGCTCAAATTGAAGATAAGCCATATAGGTGCCACCGAAATGCTCGTTTAACACCTTGTCGGCAACACGTATGGGATGTGAGGTAGTAAACCACTTGATTGGATTGTCGTTAATCTGGATCAGGCTGATACCCCAGGCTGCGATGAGCACTAGCGCAAATGTGCCCGCGCTGATTTTTCGTGAATGATCATAGGTCCACACGCCGACCTTGTGAAGCGTCCGGCTCATAGGTGTTGAATCTTCTACATTACCGGAAGCATGTCCGAAATTTGACAGTTTATGTTCCGGAATTAGCATGATAAATGCGGGTATAAAAATAATAGTCCATAACCAGGCCAGGAAGACACCAATAGCTATGAAGATGCCAAATACCTGTACGGGTGGGATAGGTGTCAGCGCTAATGAAGCAAAACCAGCGATGGTTGTCAGTGAAGTGAATAACATCGGTTTGAATAGATGTTTCATAACCTGTTCTATGGTGCGCCGACGGTCTTTAATTTGCGGATAACGATCAAAAAATTCTGACAGAATATGCACTGAATCCAAAACCGCAATAGGCATAATGAAAATTGGAATCATCGAACTCATGATATGCACGGTATTACCAGAAATCACCAACATTGCCATGGTAGATAAAGAGCAAACCACAGCTAGAATCATCGGCGAGCTGATTAAGACGAGATTTCTAAAAAACCTCCAAAGCAGACAAAAGATCACCAGCATGGCCATCGGTGCCGATATAGCCATTTGGACAAACATCTCAACACCGAAGGTGTCTTCAGCTACCGGCAAACCCGTGATGAAGATCTGGTCACCCGACCCCTTCCAATCTTCAACATATTTCAGTAACGCTTCCCTGACTTGATAGGAAATATGCTTATTGGTCAGTGGCAGATATAAGGCGATCGCTTTGCCGTCACCGCTGACCAGCGTATCGTGCAAAAAGGGAATACGCGCAGCACGATCGCGTACAGCAACCGCCTCTTCCTCACTGGCGGGAGGTTGCGGCATCAGCCAGCTGAAATTTACTGCACCCAAACCACCTTGTTCGATATTGTCGACCATGGACGGCGCAATCATGTCGACTTCGATGACACCTTCCACTTTATTGGGATCCTGGGAATCAGGCCAGTTTATCTGTCGGGCGAATTCTGTTAATTTGAAAATTCGGGTGAGAGAGGCGACGTTAAATACGCCATTCGGGTGTTTGTCATTGATGATTCCGACAACAACCATGTCATACAACGAGAATTCCTTCTTGGCATGATTATGGAAAATACGCGCCGGCTCCGTTTCAGGCAACATATTTTCGGGGTCGGTATCTATTTGAAGACTCTGCAAAGCAGGAAATTGCTGCGGCCAGATGCTAGGCAAGGTCGCCAGCGTAACGAGCAATAGAGTCAACACAACTACTGCCGAAATGATTGTTCGAGGTCTATCCAAGGAAAAACGGATAACGCTTTCTGCAAATTTATTTTGCGTCACTTAATACTCCGTTTTGAATTGACATAAAGAAAACCTTGGCATAATATTAGTATATCTTAATATAATAATCAACTAATACTAATATGGAAGATATGCAAGGAAATGCTTTCGCCGCATCAAAGTTATTAAAGTCGTTGGCGAACCCAGCTCGCTTGATGGTGTTGTGCAACATTATCAAGCAAGAGCGCACAGTCGGTGAACTGGAAAAACTGATCGGTTTGAGTCAATCAGCGTTGTCACAACATTTGTCGCGCTTGCGCCATGAAGAAATCGTGGAATGTAGACGTGAAGGACAGAGTGCCTATTATTCCTTGAAGGATGAAAGCGCGCGGCGTGTAATTGAAGTTCTGTATGGCATCTATTGTGAAAAAAAATGAATAATCAATCAGTGTGAAAATACTAAGGAGGGTTGAATAATGTCAAAAATCATTATTATCGGCGGCGGCATCGGTGGTATATCCATGGCTTATGAAATGCGCTGTCTTGCTGGCAAGGAAGACGAAGTTATGGTGGTCTCTGATAGCGAAACTTTTCATTTTGTTCCGTCAAATCCGTGGGTCGCTGTCAATTGGCGCAAACCAGCAGATATTAAAGTTGAACTTGCTCCCTATCTAAATAAGAAAGATATTTCTTTTAGCGCCGTGGGGGTCAAACGTGTGCACCCAGAAGAAAACCGCTTGGAATTGTGTGACGGATCCGATTTAATCTATGATTATCTGGTAATTGCCACCGGACCACGTTTAGCATTCGAAGAGGTCGAAGGTTTGGGGCCAGAAGGCTTTACACATTCCATTTGTCATGTTGATCATGCTAATAATGCAGCGGCAGCCTGGGATAATTTCATACAGAAACCAGGCCCAGTTGTCGTTGGTGCGGCGCAAGGCGCTTCCTGTTACGGGCCAGCCTATGAATTCGCATTCATTATGGATGCAGATCTGCGCAAACGACGCTTGCGGGATCAAGTACCCATGGTCTACGTGACACCAGAGCCTTATATTGGTCATTTGGGATTGGGCGGTGTCGGCGATTCAAAATCCATGATGGAAGGTTTGCTACGCGAGCGTCACATCAAATGGATTACCAATGCAAAAGTAGAACGCGTTGAAGATGGCATGATGCACGTGCTTGAACATAATGAAGACGGCTCTGAAAAACAACGTCACGAACTCCCCTTTAGTTATTCAATGATGTTACCGGCATTCACCGGCATCGAGGCCGTCAGCAATATCGAAGGCCTGTCTAATCCACGTGGTTTTATTAAAATTGATAAGTACCAACGCAACCCTAGTTATGAAAATATTTATGCGATTGGAGTATGTGTTGCGATTGCACCACTAGAGAAAACGCCAGTGCCAGTCGGAGTCCCGAAGACTGGATATATGATTGAATCAATGGCGACCGCAGCCGCGCATAATATTCGTGATGCCCTCAATGGCAAAGCGCCATCCACGGAAGCGACATGGAATGCCATTTGTCTGGCAGATATGGGGGATACAGGTGCCGCTTTCGTGGCTATCCCACAAATACCACCACGCAATGTTACTTGGGCAAAGTCTGGTAAATGGGTGCATTACGCCAAGATAGCCTATGAAAAATATTTTTTGCACAAAGTTAGAAAAGGAACGACGGAACCTATCTATGAACGTTACATATTAAAGGCATTGGGTATTAATAAACTCAAATAGGCAATAAGGAGCAATAACCAAGAATATTGATCGTATGGTAATGGTATTCGCAGGCAGTATGATTGTTAGCAGCCTGTTGTTATCACAACTACACTCTGTACTTTGGTTTTGGCTTACAGGGCACCTCTAAAAATCCAATTTTGCGAGCCGCCGCATTGCGGCTTGCCTGCTCATCCCGCTTCGATACAATACTGCGTTGCTCGAAAAAATTTATCGCATACATATCAAGCATATGCTGCGCACAAGTTTTTTACTGGTGTCTTGTTTGGCATAAAAAATTGAATTTTTAGAGACGCCCTACAGCCTTTGTCGGTGCAATCCTTTTTCAGGTATCTTTTAGCCACTTCTGTCCAATGGCAAAATTACTAAAGAAGCTGGGATTAAAGGTATTTGGCGCAATGAAAAAATGTTGAATGATGTGTCAAATTGCTTGATAAATGATAAATTTGAAAACCTCTTTTGCTTCATTCGTCCATTCGATATCTTCTCTTACATGTGTTGATCAAGAGGCGCGCCCCGCTATTGTTATGCTGCAAGAGCTGCCGAGGTGATTGGCCTTAAAACACCTCGGCAGTTTTACCTTTTTACCATTTCCGCTAATGATTATCAGGCAACAAGAACCTTGTCATCAATAGGCAAAGACATATCACGTGACCATTCATTCCATGATCCATAGTAGTTACGAATTTTCTTAAAACCAGCCATTTTCATAGCGACCAAGGTATTCGAAGCACGAGCGCCTTTGAAGCAATAGATGATGATGTCATCATCCGGATATAAGCCACGCTTCGCACAGATCTCTTGAATAGCCTCTGGTGATCTAAAGTGTGAGATAGAGTCACTATTATCTTTTTCCATAAAGTCATACCACTCGATCCATTTTGCACCAGGGATACGACCTTTCCGTGGAGCAAAGTCGACGCCGTAAGGTGATGAGCTTTCGCCGATCCATTCCACCTTGTCGCGGTTGTCCAGTAATTTAATATCTGGATTATCCAGCGCATGCTTCATCGTATCTTTGGTGGCCATTATCGAGTCATTAATTTTTGGTACGAAAATAGTTGGTACAGGTGTGACCACTTCATCATTCGTTGGTAAGCCTTCTTTCTTCCATTTAGCAAGGCCTCCTTCCAGAATACCTACATTTTCCTGGCCCATATATGATAGCTGGTAATAACCACGACAGGATCCGCCATAACGGGTACTCAAATTGTCTTCATAGAGAACAGCAATTTTATCCTTTGAAATGCCAACTTTCGAAAACAAACGCTTAAATTTATCAGTCATTTCGCGTAAACCTTCTTCGGTGGTCATGGATAGTTCATAAAACATATCTGGCATATTAACTGCGCCAGGGATATGTTCTTTGGCATACTCCTCGGCATCACGTACATCGATAATGACGGCATTGTCTTCGTCAGCCAATTTTTGCAGCTCTTCGGGTGAATATAATACTTTCTTTAACATAATTTCCCATCCTGAAAAATTTTGATGATCACTGGTTTTTGTAGCCCACCGACAGAATTTTCTTCATTAATAATGAATTTACAGACTTTCTTATTTTAATCGTCAACTCGATCTCTTTGCTTAATTGCATTCTCGCTAAGCAGGTGATATGGCTAACTGAGCCTGAACTCAAGTCCAAAGTAGTCAGCAATTGCATTTAATCGATGTTCACGATCATGTTGACACATGGGCACCTCTAAAAATTCAATTTTAAGTTACTGACGCGAAAGTGGGAGTGATTAATTTTTAGAGACGTCCATAAATAAATGGCAATTCTTCGTTCTGTTGGATTGCTATTTCGTTTCTTCTTTAATTGTCTGAGCAACGCTACCGGTTTATGATAATAAGCAGCGGTAGTTTTGACAATCTGTTCAATCGACAGGCCAGAATGGATGATTAAACTCGCCATTATGCTTTCTTTAAAATGTTGTATTTTTCTCGGCTTAACCAGTTAACGAATTCTGTCGTAGCGATAAGCAAAGCGGTGTTATTTCGGTTATAAAATCGAGTCAGCTGTTCGTTGTTACCCTGCACAACATACTTGGCATACGCCGAATACTTTTGCTTGGAACTCAGCATGCCATATATTTATTCACGCATTTAGCCTATCAGGTTTGTCGGCTTGATTTGGTGTTATGCAGGAAAATTCGAACAGGGAGGTCTTTGTTAATGAAGAGTTCTGACTCAATTGTCTTGAAGCTTTGGGAAAAAATGCGTTCGGTTGTAACTGAATACTAGATCAGTGGCTGGAACTGTAGAAACCAACATTAATTTAAAAAGTGTGCCGTCGGATACAATTCAGAAAGGCATAATGATATATATTCAATTTCTCAATGGTTCGATCTGTGTTTACAAAATTGTCCCTAAGCACGAATTTTAAAGCCTGCGAGCTGTGCCGCTCGTTGGTTCTTAATTCAAAAGGGATAATAATAACGCCTGCCCGTTAAGAACGAGTTCGTTGATAACTTGGTGTTTTATTGCTTGAAAATATGGAGGTGATGCACCCGCTCCCAAGAATTCTTTTAGTGAAGGAAAGCAGGGCTTTGTCCATGGTTGAAAGCAGATTTAATAGTTTTTTTGATCAAACAAGGAGTCTGAATATGTGCCTCGCCATTCCCGCTCGTATCGAACAATTAATCGCTGAAAACAGCGCTATCATTAATCTGGGCGGGATGCGCAAGGAAATCTCACTTGCCTTGGTGGAAAATATCGCGGTGGGAGATTATGTCATTGTGCATGTTGGCTATGCGTTGCAAAAGCTTGACCAGGAAGAAGCTGCACAAACGCTGGCATTGTTTGCCGAGATAAGCACTATGGATGACTTATATGGTGGTGAAGCATGAAATATGTAGATGAATTTCGTGGCGGTGAATTGGGCATGAATATTGCCGCCAACATCGCCTTCGAAGCGACAGCTGCATCCGGTTATCGCCTGATGGAATTCTGCGGCGGCCATACCCACGCTCTGTCCCGCTATGGTATTGCGGACTTGCTTCCAGCCAGTGTGCGAATGATCCATGGCCCGGGTTGTCCTGTCTGCGTGCTGCCGATCGGTCGTGTGGATCAGGCGATTCGGCTGGCGCGTGAGCATGGCGTGATCTTGTGCACCTATGCTGACACCATGCGTGTGCCGTGTTCCGATAATTTTACCCTGATGCGCGCGAAGTCTGGCGGAGCGGACGTGCGCATGATCTACTCGACACAGGACGCGCTGAAGATCGCGCGGGATAACCCGAATCGACAGGTCGTATTTTTCGCTATCGGCTTCGAGACTACCACCCCGCCTACGGCGGTGGCGGTCAAACAGGCAGCAGTCGAGAGGCTCAAGAATTTCAGCATTCTATGCAACCATGTGCTTACTCCGGCGGCGATGCACGCGATCCTGACTGTGAATGGCAGGGTGGAACTGGACGGGTTCATAGGTCCGGCGCATGTATCTACCATTATTGGCAGCAAGCCGTATGAAGTGTTCGCAAATGATTACGGTAAGCCGGTGGTGATTGCCGGATTTGAACCGCTTGATGTGATGCAGGCAATACTTATGTTAATACGCCAGATCAACGGAGGGCGTGCAACAGTAGAAAACGAATTTACACGTGCGGTAACTCGCGAAGGTAATCTTAAGGCACAGGCATTGGTTGAAGAGGTGTTCGAGTTGCGTGAGGTGTTCGAGTGGCGAGGCTTGGGCAGTCTGCCTCACAGCGCTTTGAAACTGCGGTCTGCGTTCGCTGAATTCGACGCAGAGTTGAAATTCAGCATTGATTATGTAGCCGTCCACGATCACAAGGCGTGTGAATGCGCCGCTGTTTTGCGCGGCGATAAACGTCCGCAGGAATGCAAGATTTTCGGCACAGTGTGCACGCCGGACAACCCGATCGGTTCCTGCATGGTGTCATCGGAAGGCGCGTGTGCCGCGCATTATAGTTATGGGCGCTTTCGGGATTCTGATTGATGTATAAGGCTCTAAGTGATGCGTAGTGGGCAACCCTTCGATAAGCTCAAGATGAAAAATCAGCTCAAAATCCTTTTATCCTTCGACAAGCTCAGGACGAACGGATTTTTGAATTCTATTTGTTCTTAAGTTTAAGACGGACGGATTTTTGAGTTCCGTTCGCCCTGAGATTCTATTGTTCGTGTCAAGCATTTTTTGTAATCCTTTCCGGGTTGAAAGTT
>NZ_CAKMNW010000020.1 GCF_927904885.1 Candidatus Nitrotoga sp. M5 | reverse complement strand
CAGTCACTTCGATCAAATCGGGTAACTGTCAGATGATGTCGCGATTACTACAATTTAGATAACGCTCAATGCGGCACATGACACTTTTCACTTCAACGTGAAATCGACTCGGCTAGGCTTGCCCTGATCCTTGATGCCTTCTGCCGTCAATTTGGGTGCCAGCAGGAACATCCGCTCGTTCGCCACTTTGCCCTGCTCTTCCAGATGTCGCTTGACCAACAATGCGCGGCGCTCAGCGAGTGCCTTTAGTTCATTTTCGCCGATAGGTGCATTTGCAATCATCAGACTTTCCATTTCTTCTGGCGGCAGAGATTTGAGAAAGCCGAAAAAATTACGCGGCCTTGAGAAATTTTCTTCTTTGTAGGCTCGCTCCAGGAATTCCGGATATTCCTCAGGACTGATAGTCACTTCCTCCAGATTGGCGGGAACGTCATCAGATTTCATACTAAGAATTTTTTGCACTTTTATTTTTTGTGTGACATAGGCACGGCGGGCACCCTCATGATCGGTGGCAGGATCGACACGGCCAGTGATTTCCAACTTAAGCGCAGGGCGACCATTAAGCGCTTTGGCCAGTGTAGCTAGCTTGGCCTGTGCCTCCGGTGTCAAGTTGCTTAAACCGGGTGCGAATCCTACATAACCCAGTTCATCGCCGCCGCCAAAAGCTGAGGCCAGCAACGAGAACGGCGAGATGATGGCCTTGGTAATCAGATTAACAAAGACTTTGAAAATGGTGCCGCCGATGCTGAATGCAGGGTCAGATAGCGAACCAGAAATCGGCAAATTAATGTCAATCTCCCCACGGCTATTTTTCAGCAGTGAAACCGCAAGTAACACAGGTAATTTAAGCGCATCAGGGCTATCCACCTTTTCGCCGAAGGTTAACTGATCGAGAAATATACTGTTATTGGCCTTCAGCTTGCCATCATCAATATGGTAGGTTACATCTACTGACAGCTTGCCATTTTTGATGGTATAACCAGCATATTTGGTCGCATAAGGCGTTAAGCGAGTTAATTCGATGTTATGAGCTTTAGCTGCCAAGTCTAGAAATAGCTGAGCGCCAAGCGGGTTAATCTTGCCGATTATTTCCAAGTTACCATCATCGTTAATTTTGCCATTCATGACGAGATCGGCAGGCGTAAAATCGTCAGACGCGACCTTTGAAACCGAACCGGTCAGACTGCTCAGGTTAGCACTGTAGCTGGGCTTGATGAAGTTGTCGGAAAAATAAATATTGCCGCCTTCCAATGTAATTTTCCCAATTCGTATTAATGGTCTGACACTTTCATTATTAATAGCCTGTGCTGTGTCAGCTTCGTGAGTTGGGACATCAGCAGAAGAGCCATTCGACGTAGCTGAATTTTCTGTAGCAGCAATCTTTTGTGAAGGCAATTCAACTGCAGCCACTTCTGTGGAATTGTCTTTTGAAGGTGTAGATTGCGTCAGACTGGTAGGGGTGAGTTGTCCCTGTTCATTTTTTGTTGCGATATCCTGAAGATTAAGGTGCCCGTCGGTATTAACAATAATCCGTGCGTAAAAATCAGAAAGCATAATATTGCCAAGCGATACTGCGAGTGGATTTTTCTGCGTGTTGATTTGTGCATTTATATCGCTGATATTCAACGAATCCCAAAGCATGAAGTCATCACCATTGATATTGTCCAACATGTGAATATCGGCCAGATCGATAGAGCCGACATAGCTAGCACGCAGTGGCCGATGCTCAGGTAGCTGCACCATCAGCTTGCCATTAGCATTAAGAGTACCGTTGATAAAATTGGCGTTGATCTGGTCTGCAAAATAAGGCTGAAATGCTTTGACGCCAATCTTTTTACTGGCAATTTTAAGGTTAACGTTTAGCGGGCGTAATGTCAGGGTGCCATTGGCTTTCAGAATACCCCGTTTGTTGTGTCTAAGTTTGAGGGTCAACGGCGAGGGAGTTGAAGTGGCAGCTTCACTCGTCAAGTCAATATTTTCAAGTATGAGACTCAGGTTACTTAAATGCTGCACTGCAGGCTTGCCTTTGTTTTGAGGTGCCACCATTGCATCGCTAAAGTAAATATCGGATTGCTCAATTTTCAGCTTTTTCAATGATGACTCCCAAGCGCTGGGCTTGGCTATCGCATCAGGGTCAGTCGTGGCTTCTTTTGTTGCCTGGCGGTTGTCTGCAAGCATCGCCATTAAATTGATTTCACCTTTTGTGCTTCGCTTAATTTTTATATTGGCAGTATTAACGATCAGGCCATCAAGCACGGCGATTTGCTTCTCGAGATCAAACTGAAAGCCATCAAGCTTGACGTCTTTGGCAGTGATGCTGCTGCCCATCTCTTTGGGCAGCTTCACTTGCAGATTACGCAGGTGGGCACTGGCATTGGTGAGCAGCAGATTAACACCGGTTTCAGGCCACATAAGTTGATAAGGTAATTTGGCATCCAGCAGAGTATCTTCCAGTTCAGCGGCAAAAACTGGTGCAAAGTATGGCCGCAAGTGTTGCGGCAGCAGAGACGTGATTTCCAAATCGCCTTGTAAAGATTTACCGTTAAGCATGAGAGATCCCTGATGGCTCAAGGATTCACCTGCGTCGGTTTCTAATTTGACATGTAGAAGTGCTGGCGTATTTCCTTCCGTGCTGAATTTAGACAGGCTGGCATCCAGTCGCTTGATCGACAGTGCAGCAGGGCCAAACGCAGGGTCAGTCGTGTCATCTTGCCAATTTAAGCGCCCGTTCACAATTTCGGCACTGGCGAGCGAAAATTCAAATGGCTTGGACTCGGTAGTAGTGGCTGGCTGTTTGCTTGACGGTATGCCGGTGCTATTGCTGGCTTTGTTTTTCTGAACTGTCGAAGGCGATGTAAATGCATGCAAAAGATTAAGCGAACCATCCTGCAGACGATTCACTTGCAAATCTGGCCTTTCCAGTTTTATTTCTCGCAAACGCACCACACTGTTAAACGGCTCCACACTATCCAGCACAACCGAAAGTTTGTCCCATTGCACCAACGGTGCGCCTGATTTTTCCTGCAGCTGCAATTTACGAATGCTGGCATCACCACTGATGACGATAGTTTGCGAACTATCGCTTGTTTTAAAATCGACATTAAGGCGTGTATCCAACAAACCGGAGACCAATTTGAAATTTAATTGCACCGGTACAAATGGCATATAAGTTGCCAGCGACAGGCCATCGAGGTTGATCTGTGCTGAAGCTTCATGTGACGTGGCAAACGGCTTGGCTTTAGCCTCGATAGCGAGTGGAGTGCCATTTAGTTTTGCGCTAAACGCCGGAAAAGTAAAAATTTCGACATCGTGCGGCAGGTTTGAAAGAAATGGAATCGATAGATCGACATCTGAAATGGTGTGACGAGATTGCAGCACACGGTCGTCGTAATCAATGCGGCCTTGCTGGATGTGAATATTGTTTAGCGAGAAACGTGCAGGCGCATCGTCAGATTTTGGCTTAGCCAAAATTTTGTTAACTATGTCTGAGAAATTGAAGCTGTTTTCTTCTATGCGGATGATTCGAACAATTGGTTTTGTAACTCGAATTTCATTGATTACAGGTGCCAAACGTCTAACGCTAGCCAATGACGCATTTACATAAAGTTCATTTATCGCCAGAGTCTTTTCTTGTTGCTGACCCGCTTCATAGATGGAGATGTCACGTATCGTTGCTGAAAGCGTAAAGGGGTTAATGTTGACCTCGCCGAAATCAACCTTTCGTCCTATTTCGTCGCCAACTTTTTTGGCTACAAATGACTTGACGACTGGCGGACCGACAAAAAAAAGGAGTGTGCATAAAACGAGAAAAACTATAACAACGATTTTGCCCGTTGAAAAAAGTTGTCGCTTATGCTGCCGTGTAAAGCTCAGTTCGGATTTGCGCAGAAAGGCCATCATAGCTAAATATTACTCGTTTTCCATCAAAATAACCGCGTCTTCATCAGCTGGCTTAACGGATCAAATTTTAAATATTGTAATTGTCCATAGTTAAGACTTGAGCAAAGTATCAATGATACAAACGGACATGGCTTCTGAACTCGACTTAAAAGGGTCCAGAATGTTTTCCGCACGCCTTACTGAAAGTGTCATCGTACCCCCTACGTTCAAGCCATCTAATCGCAAGGACTACTGAGAACGGTCAGATTTAACAATGCAACATCCTCCACGGGTAACATGGTAGTGAGCACGAAAAAATTGATTCAGATAGAGCGAGATATGACAAGAGAAACAGAGCTAATATTTGCTATATTAATTAGACCTGCCCTCCAGCATTATACGTTACACGTGAAAAAAGGCCTGCAATAGAGCCGGCCTTTAATATATTTGGTGGGTTGTGAGCGACTCGAACGCTCGACCAACGGATTAAGAGTCCGATGCTCTACCAACTGAGCTAACAACCCAATAGAAAAATCTGAGGGGCGAATTGTAGGCAGACTAGCGAAATTGTCAAATTTTTTCTGATTTCAGACCCTGTATTTGGTGAATATTAACGTGTCCGGCAACATATAAATTGTTGTATTTTTTCAATCTTAAAAATTATCAGCTTTAAACTTTTCATTGTATTGAACCACTACAAATAGCTTGCGAAGAACCTGTCGTTTCACAAGCACACATCTTTAAGCATCGCAGTCAGCCCCATCCTCGGCCCCTAGAATATAGCTGCTGCACCATCCGAATCAGCGATGTACCTGAACCTCTGGTTTTTGTGAAAGCAGTCAGATTAAAGACCAAAAGCATACTGCGCGCTTTGAATTGTTGTGCCTGGATATTATGCTATGTTATAGTTTTTTCCAGATAACTAGGCTTTGTCACCGCTAGTTGATTTTAAATCAGGCAACCAATTGAATTTTATAAAAGATCTCTATTTTATAACCTGAGTTAATAACAAAATCATTATTTCGAATGCTGCCCTAGTTTTCTATCCATCATGACTCTAACTGATGAATACCATGGACAAAAAAATTGAAAATGCCAAGTTTCGCATAGACCAATGGCTGTGGGCTGCGCGCTTCTTCAAAACACGATCTTTATCTGTGGATGCTTTAGCGTGCGGCAAGGTATTGTGCAATGGCGTGCGTGTTAAGCCTGCAAAATCAGTTGTTGTCGGCGATATGATTTCTATCCGCCTTGGGCCATACCAATTCATAGTAGAGGTGTTAGCTCTATCCAGTAAACGAGGGCCCGCTCCCCAGGCACAGTTGCTTTACCGTGAGACAGAAGACAGTCTTCTGAAGAGACAAGCTCTATCTGAAGAGTTAAAAGCACAACCGACACCCACTTTTCTCAAAGGAAGGCCAACCAAGCGCGACCGAAGAGAAATTGAAAAGCTTAAGGATAGTGTTTGGTAATACGCCTGGTTAAAGATACGCTTACTTAATGACGTTGTTTTTGTTCTATCGGCTTGTTATTTTTTTCTACAGCACTGACAGCTTAAGGATTAAAAACATCTAAATCGTTCGGAAAAACAACCTCACCTTTATACAGTTCCTCAATAATCTTTTGAGTTTCTGGTTTCGCTGCAAAACTCCGTTTCATCATATGTGTCAGGAGTAATTTCTTAACGTTTGCTTCTTTTGCCATTTTTCCAATATACGAAGGGGTCATATGCAAATTCGCTGCAATGCCAGTGGCATTCTCCGGGATAGCGTTGTGCGCAACTAGAATATCGGAATCTTTTGCAAGGTTAGGCATCGCAGCTAAACGGCCACTCATATCACCTGTAAAGCTGATTACACAACCAGCCAGTTCTACGCGATAACCTACTGATGGAAAAGGCCCATGATAAGTTGGCACGGTTTTAACGCTTACTCCATTTTTATGAAAGACTTCTTTGATACTTAAATTTTTCGATGACCAAGGTATATTGCTTGTTTGTATTTTGTAAGCGCTTGATCCATCGGGATCAATAAAATCACCAAGGTAGGGGTACATTCCCGTTTTTTTTCCAACAGCGCGCTCTACAAATTGTTCCGCTGAGGAAACAAATTCAGCTCCACTTGGCCCTATTACGTCCAGAGTTTTAGTTCGACCTGTAAAAAATCCGCCTTTTACATAAGCTGGGAAATCCGCACTATGGTCAGCGTGAAAATGACTGAACAGCATCAATTCTACGTCCTCATAATTAGCTTTGCTTTGTTTGAAGCGTTGTAGACTTCCTGGTCCTGCATCAACAATCACACGCGCTTTGTTATCCAACCAGATCAGATAACCTGTAGATGCACTCTCATCTAGAAATTCAGGTCCGCGCGTGCCCAGCATTTGCAGTTGCACACGTTGCGACTGACATGAAGTGGGCGCAACCTGATTAGTAAGTGCTAGCGCTGGCGTAGCATTTAGAGCGGATAACGACAGAATTAAAATGAGTTGATTACGCATTACAATGCCCCTGTAGTTTAAAAGCTGTTGTTAAGTATTGGGCACCTCTAAAAATCCAACCTTCGTCACAATACCGCGTTACTCGAAAAAATTATCACTGGCATATCAAACATATGCTGCGTTCAATTTTTTACTCGCGCCATGTCATGTCGAGCAATGGGGTAAGCAGGCAAGTTGCCAAGTTGCTGCTCGAAAATTCAATTCTTAAAGACGCCCTAGTATAACAATCGTATATCCAACATAAATATTTAGGCTGTGGCGTACTGAGTTGTTTCTTGATGCATTTTATAGGCTTCCTTCTTTATTATGTGATATTTCTTACCTAGTATTCATCAACATCGCTCATAAAAACATGGTCTAACAATTTTACTGATATACAAACTCGAATTTACATTTTTGCAATTGTTTTGACTTGCCAATTGTAAAAAACAATTGTAACGAAATTATTCCAGTCTTTCTAAAATGAAGTATTTAACATGGCAAAGTACTTATTGACTTATTGTTGTGTCAGAAGCATCTGAAACTTGGGTTGCATTCAGATTTTAGGTTAGAATTCACTCCATTTTTTTATCTGGGTATAGGAAGTTGTGGCATTAATTGTTCAGAAATATGGTGGCACTTCGGTAAGCAATCCGGAACGCATTAAAAACGTGGTGCGACGCGTGGCGAAATTCAAAGCACTCGGACATCAAATAGTCGTTGTGGTTTCTGCCATGAGCGGTGAAACCAATCGCCTGATTGCATTGGCGAAAGAAATGCAAGCATATCCAGATCCGCGCGAACTTGATACGGTGGTTTCTACCGGCGAACAGGTGACAATCGGGTTGGTGTCGATGGGGCTAATGCAAGCGGGACTGAAAGCTAAAAGCTACACAGGTGCGCAAGTCAGAATTCTCACCGACAGTGCATTCACGAAGGCACGTATCCTTAGCATAGATGAGCAAAACATCAGCAATGATTTAGCTAACGGATATGTGATTGTAGTGGCTGGGTTTCAAGGCATAGATCAAACTGGAAACATCACCACTTTAGGACGGGGTGGTTCTGATACTACTGGAGTGGCTATTGCTGCAGCGCTTCACGCTGACGAATGCCAGATTTATACCGATGTTGATGGCGTATACACAACTGATCCTCGCCTAGTGCCGGAAGCTCGCCGTCTTAAGACTATTACCTTTGAAGAGATGCTAGAGATGGCTAGCCTCGGGTCGAAGGTATTGCAAATCCGCGCAGTGGAATTTGCCGGAAAATACAAGGTTAAGTTGCGTGTGTTATCAAGCTTCGAGGAAGATTGCGAAGGTACGCTGATTACTTTTGAGGAAAACAATAAGATGGAACAGGCGATTATTTCAGGTATAGCCTTCAACCGTGACGAAGCCAAGATCACCGTACGTGGTGTGCCAGATAAACCGGGCATTGCTTACCAGATACTGGGGCCCATAAGTGAAGCCAATGTTGACGTGGACATGATAATTCAGAACCTCGGTGTAGATGGTTCTACTGATTTTTCATTCACCGTGCATCGCAATGAATTCGATAAAGCGATGGAAATTTTAAAAAACAAAGTGCAAGGTCACATTGGCGCACTAAGTGTAGTAGGTGACAATAAAACTGCCAAAGTATCGGTAGTTGGAGTCGGAATGCGTTCGCACGTCGGCATCGCCAGCAAAATGTTTCGCTCCTTAGCGGAAGAGGGAATTAATATTCAAATGATTTCCACTTCGGAAATTAAAATCTCCGTTGTTATTGATGAAAAATACCTGGAGCTGGCTGTGCGCGTGTTGCATAAGGTATTTGATTTGGACCAAGAGCCAGCATAAAAGTACTATTTTTTTATTCGACACATCTCCTAAAAATTTATTTTTGCGAGCAGCCGCTTTGCGGCTTGCTTGCTTACCTCGCTTCGTACAATACGGTGTGACTCAAGTAAATTATCGATTTCATCGCCACCCCATTCATGTGGATGAAAGCGTCATGCGTGATTGCTTTATCTCGATCTCGTTCAGGATTTTGATTAATAAAAAATGCCTTTAGATGCGTATGCCTTTAGTCACTACCTCGCGGGTAAGATGAGGGGCAAATAGCTCGATGAAGTGATACGTAAAGCCGCGCAGAAATTCATTGCGACGGATGGCTATGCGCGTAGTGCTGGATTGAAACAGGTTGACCGTATCTATCATGCGTAAAAGTGTATCGCGTTCTGGAATGAACGCCATTTGGGCGACTATGCCGATTCCCAAACCTAACTCTACGTAAGTTTTAATTACGTCCGCATCAATAGCAGTGAGTACGATGTTCGGCGTTATGTTGTTAGCATTGAAGGCAGCGTTAATCTTGCCGCGACCACTAAATGCGAAGTCGTAAGTAATGATGGGATATTGAGCAATTTTTTTCAACGTCAGTTTTTTTTCCACCAATAGCGGGTGCCCTATTGGCACTACGATGCAGTGGTGCCATTCATAGCATGGCAAAGTTGTCAGCTCTCCGTACATGATTAGACTTTCGGTGGCGATGGCGACGTCTGCTTCTCCATCCAGTACCTGTTGCGCAATTTGGGTGGGGCTTCCTTGATGCAGGCTGAGCTTGACATTGGGATAACGCTTAATAAATTGTTTGACCACCGGTGGCAAGGCGTAACGCGCTTGGGTATGGGTGGTAGCGATAGTCAGTGAACCACTATCCTGGCTACGAAACTCCTGTCCCACTTGTTTTAAATTATCTACATCATGAAGCATGCGCTGTGCAATTTCGAGCACAGCCTTGCCGGGTTCAGTGATTCCGGTGAGGCGTTTGCCATTGCGCACAAATATCTCGATTCCCAACTCTTCTTCTAAAGATTTTATCTGCTTACTCAGCCCGGGTTGCGAGGTATACAGAGCTTTAGCTGCATCAGAAATATTTAATTCATGCTGAACAATCTTATGCAGGTAGCGCAATTGCTGTAAATTCATGGCGACCTCTCTTATAACTATTAATTATAAAATACTAACATAATATTATTTGATAACTATATGGGGGTGCGCTACCATGCGCGCCGATTTAAGGAGTTTAGATGGATTGGCTGTATACATTATCTGGTTTTGTGGTCGGCTTTGTGGTCGGCGTGACCGGCGTTGGCGGCGGCTCCTTAATGACACCGTTACTAGTGCTTGTGTTCGGCATTGCCCCGGCCACGGCAGTCGGCACTGATTTGCTGTATGCGGCACTGACAAAGATGGGCGGCATTTGGGTGCATGGGCGCCGCGGCACCGTAGATTGGAAGGTGGTTAAGCTACTGGCTATGGGCAGCTTGCCCGCATCGTTGCTCAGTATGGCACTGCTTCATTATTTAGCGCTGGACGAGAAATATTTAAAGTCGCTTATTACCAGCGTATTAAGTGTTGCATTACTGCTGACCGCGTCGGCACTGCTGTTCAAGCCCTATTTGGCAAAGCTTGGGAGACGTCCGGATGGTGTAATGTTTGAACTACATGCGCATCATTTAACCGGAGCGACTATTTTAACCGGTGCGATTTTAGGTGTGCTGGTAACGATTTCATCTGTTGGTGCGGGTGCGCTGGGCGTGGTGGTGTTGCTGTTTCTGTATCCACGTGTATCTATGGCCAAGATCGTCGGCACTGACATTGCACACGCGGTACCGCTTACTCTGGTTGCCGGGTTGGGGCACGCTGCCTTGGGTACGGTAGATTACGGGCTGTTGGGTTGTCTGTTATTGGGTTCGTTGCCTGGTATTTATCTGGGCAGCCATATTGGCATCAAGATCCCAGACAAAGTATTGCGCCCGATTCTGGCGACTATGTTGGCTATTATTGGTGTCAAGCTGATGCTGTACTGAAGATTATATCTTGATAGAGTGAGTTTTAAAAATGGGCTGCAGAGACACGTTTGCTTAACTTGGCATTATAATGCGCCGTTAATGTAAGGAAATTAAAAAATGTATAAATACGATGTTTATGACCATCAAATAGTTAATGAACGCGTGGCTCAGTATCGTGACCAAGTGCGCCGCCGTTTGTCAGGTGAACTGACAGAAGATGAATTTCGTATGCTGCGATTGCAGAACGGACTATATATGCAAATTCATGCTTATATGCTGCGTATCGCTGTGCCCTATGGCATGCTGTCTTCTACACAGATGCGCATGTTTGCGCACATAGCACGCAAATATGATCGTGGCTATGGTCACTTCACAACTCGTCAAAATATCCAATTTAATTGGATCAAGCTGGAAGAAACACCGGATTTATTAGCTGATCTTGCCACAGTTGAAATGCACGGAATTCAGACCTCAGGCAACTGCATCCGGAATATAACTTCCGATGAATATGCAGGCGTTGCGGCAGATGAGATTGTTGACCCGCGTCCATACGCCGAAATTCTACGCCAGTGGAGCACTTTCCATCCCGAGTTTGCCTACTTGCCGCGCAAATTCAAGATTGCAATAAATGGTGCAACCGAAGATCGTGCCGCGATCGCGGTGCATGATATCGGGCTGTCCGTGCTCAAGAATGAGCAAGGGGAAATTGGTTTCCGTGTATTAGTAGGTGGCGGCACGGCACGCACACCTATTGTCGGTAGCGAGATATGCGCCTTTTTGCCGTGGCAGCATTTGTTAACGTACATTGAATCCATCATGCGTGTCTATAACCAATATGGCCGCCGTGACAATATGTACAAGTCACGAATCAAAATACTGGTTAAAGCCATCGGAATTGAAGAATTCAGACGTCAGGTCGAAGAGGATTGGGCTGATCTAAAAGACGGTTCAGGCGTTTTGACAATTGAAGAACTGAACCGTGTCGCAGCCTACTTTACAGCGCCCGCTTATGAAACATTACCGGCAAATGATCCCGGCGTGGAGACTTACAAGGCTGAGAACAAAGCTTTTGCAAACTGGTTACAGCGTAACGTAAAGCCGCACAAGATTCCAGGCTATGCAGCTGTGCTGCTGTCACTCAAAAAATCGGGTATAGCGCCGGGAGATGCGAGTGCAGAGCAAATGGATGTTGTTGCAGATTTAGCAGATCGTTTCAGCTTCGGCGAGTTGCGAGTCACTCATAAGCAAAATTTGGTGCTGGCCGACGTTAAACAATCAGACCTTATCCGCCTTTGGAAAGAAGCAACAGAGCATGGCATGGCGTCGCCGAATATTGGCTTGCTGACCGATGTCATCTGCTGCCCCGGTGCAGATTTTTGCACCCTGGCATTTGCCAGATCGATCCCGCTTGCAAGAATAATTTCAGAACGTTTCGATAACCTCGATTTTCTTCATGACATTGGTGACATCGAGCTTAATATCTCAGGTTGCGTCAACGCTTGCGGACACAATCACATTGGTAATATTGGCGTTATCGGCGTCGACAAGAAGGATGGTGGTGAGTGGTATCAAGTGTCGGTTGGTGGTGCGCAGGGTAACAATACAGCAATCGGTAAAATAATTGGCCCCTCTTTCAACTTTCAACAAATGCCTGAGGTAATTGACCGGCTGCTGCAAGTTTATGTACGTGAGCGCTTTGAAGAAGAGCCTTTTATTGAGACGGTACGCAGGATAGGCATAGCGCCATTTAAAGAATATGTGTATGCAACACCGATAAATACAGAAGGTGCGATTGATAAAGATGCTTATGGATTTGTAGATAAGCCTGATAATTATACAGTTCAACGTAAATCGAGGTTTTAAAACATGATTATTAAAAATAAAGCCATTGTCAGTGATGATTGGACTGTCCTCCGGCTGTGTGAAAATGAAACGCCAGAATCAATCACCGTTCCTGCCGGAAAAATCATTGTTCCTCTCAAAGTGTGGCAGGCGCAAAAGGCCGAACTGCAAGCTCGTGCTGATTTGGGTGTCTGGCTTGCCAGTGATGAGCGGCCGGAAGAGCTGAAAGGTGAAGTGGAGAAGTTTAACGTCATCGCTGTTGATTTTCCTAAATTCGGAGATGGCCGAGGTTATTCCATTGCTTACAATTTACGCGCGCGTCTCGGCTATGTTGGCGAATTACGCGCTATCGGTGATGTGTTGCGTGACCAAATGTTCTACATGCAGCGCGTCGGCTTTGATGCTTTT
Organism: Candidatus Nitrotoga sp. M5; assembly: GCF_927904885.1. Lineage (GTDB taxonomy): Bacteria > Pseudomonadota > Gammaproteobacteria > Burkholderiales > Gallionellaceae > Nitrotoga. Next base: position 10,419 of record NZ_CAKMNW010000020.1, on the reverse strand, counting down.
GCACCACGCCCAGACAAAAATATCCATGATGCGTTAAAGGGTCTGACTGACTTTTCAGAAACCTATCAAATTTCGTTGGATCAAAAGTTACCACTGTTCCGCCGTGTGCAACGCGATGGAATTGCAACCACAGGCTCAACAAATGATTGAGTTGCAGAAAAAAATTGATCAAGTGTGCTCTGTGTTGGCCAATGCCGTACATGACTACGCTCCCGTTATTTTTGCTAACAGTTTGGGAGCGGAAGATATGGTGCTGACTGATTTGATCAACAAATATCAGCCCAGCATCGAAATGTTTAGCTTGGACACTGGGCGTTTGCCACAAGAAACTTATGACCTGATGCAGAAGGTTCGTGCACATTACAGCGTGCCGCTGAAAATTTTTTTTCCAGCGACTCAAACGGTTGAAAAGTACGTCGCCCTGAATGGAGTGAACGGCTTTTACGACAGCGTCGAGCTGCGTAAGAGCTGCTGCCATATGCGCAAGGTGGAACCGTTGAGCCGCGCCCTAGCTGGCAAACGCGCCTGGATCACTGGTATGCGTCGTGAGCAGGCGGCCACGCGGGGTGTTTTACAGGTATCGGGATTAGATGCCGATAATGGATTGCAGAAATTCAATCCGCTGCTCGACTGGAGTAATGCAGATGTGTGGAAATACCTCAAGCAATATGAGGTGCCTTACAACGAATTGCATGACCGTTTTTATCCCAGCATTGGTTGCGCGCCCTGTACCCGTGCTATCACGCCAGGCGAGGATATCCGCTCTGGGCGCTGGTGGTGGGAGAATGCGCAAAATAAGGAGTGTGGTTTGCACGTGAACAAAATTAGTCCGATCAAGCAGGTATAGTCTGTTCTGTATTTCGGCAGATGTCAGAAAAGGTGTGCCTTATCCACTCGCGGCATTTTATTTGTTGAACCATAAATTCAGTTATTTTGAATTTGAATTTTTAGAAGTTGAGGAAAAATGAGTAATCAATCTTTTACCCATCTGGATGTGCTGGAGAGTGAGTCTATACACATCATGCGAGAGGTAGCGGCAGAATGTAAAAATCCTGCGTTGCTATTCTCCGGCGGCAAGGATTCCATCGTTATGCTGCGATTGGCTGAAAAGGCTTTTCGCCCAGCACGCCTGCCTTTTCCACTGGTGCATATCGACACTGAGCATAATTTTCCAGAAGTAATCGCTTGTCGCGATAAGCTGGCATCTGATTTGGGTGAGCGGCTAATCGTACGTTCTTTGGATGACTCAATCAAAAAAGGAACGATTGTGCTGAAGAATGCCGATCAGGGACGAAATGTTTTCCAATCTGTAACCTTACTGGAAACAATTGCCGAGTTTGAATTCGATGCTTGTATTGGCGGTGCACGTCGTGACGAAGAGAAGGCACGCGCCAAAGAGCGCATCTTTTCTTTCCGCGACGAGTTCGGTCAGTGGGATCCGAAAAATCAGCGTCCCGAATTGTGGGACACGTACAACACTCGAGTGCATGCCGGGGAAAATATTCGCGTGTTTCCGATCAGCAATTGGACGGAAATGGATATTTGGGAATACATAGCTCGCGAGAACTTATACATCCCTGAAATTTATTACGCACATGAACGCGATGTAATTCGCCGTGATAATGGTATCTTGCCCGTGTCGCATCTGGTACAACCAAAGTCAGGTGAAAAAATAGAAAAAATGACGGTACGTTTCCGCACTGTGGGTGATATGACTTGTACCTGTCCAGTAGAATCAAATGCACGCAACGCGCAAGAAATTATTGAAGAAACAGCTATCACACGCATTACCGAGCGCGGTGCGACACGTATGGACGATCAAACTTCAGAGGCATCCATGGAACTGCGCAAAAAAGAAGGTTACTTTTAATTATGAGCAATACCACACAACTTCTTCGTTTTATTACTGCCGGCAGCGTTGACGATGGCAAAAGTACGTTAATTGGTCGCTTGTTACACGACTCCAAGTCCATTTTTGAAGATCAACTTTCTGCCATTACCAAAACCAGCGAGCGGCGAGGCGGCTTGGGCTCAGTGGATTTGTCACTGCTCACTGATGGTTTGCAGGCGGAACGCGAGCAGGGAATTACCATTGACGTAGCTTATCGCTACTTTGCCACGCCTAAGCGCAAATTTATAATTGGCGACACGCCTGGGCATGAGCAGTACACACGCAACATGGTTACTGCGGCTAGCACAGCAAACCTTGCGGTCATATTGATTGATGCACGTAAGGGCGTGCTGACGCAAACGCGCCGCCATACTTTTATCGCCAGCCTGGTGGGTGTGCCGCACGTTGTGCTGGCCGTCAACAAAATGGATATGGTGGATTATTCACAAGAAAAGTTCGATGCGATTTGCACAGAGTACCGCGCATTTGCCGCGCAGCTCGGACTGCATGACATGACCTGCATTCCAATGTCGGCATTGAATGGCGACATGGTGGTGGAGCGCGGCGAAAACTTAAACTGGTATCAAGGCAGCCCACTATTGGAACTGCTGGAAAATGTGGTAATTGACTATGACATCAACACAACCGATTTCCGCTATCCAGTGCAATGGGTGTGCCGTCCGCAGACGCAGGAATATCACGATTTCCGCGGTTATATGGGGCGTATTGAGTCGGGCGTAATCACAGTGGGCGATGAAATTACGATCCAGCCTTCCGGCCGCACCACTAAGGTAAAGGAGATCGTCACCTACGATGGCAACTTGCAAAGTGCGCGCGCGCCACAGTCGGTTACATTAACCCTGACGGATGAGATCGATATCTCGCGCGGCGATATGTTCGTAAAGTCTGAAACTATGCCGCAAGTTTCCAAGGAGTTTGAGGCGATGCTGTGCTGGCTGTCTGAGTCGCCGCTTGATCTGAACCGTAAATACATTATCAAGCACACCACGCGTGTAGTGAAGTGTTCGTTTGCGCGCCTTGGATATCGTGTAGATGTTAATACGCTGGAACAGCACAGCAGCAGCGCACTCAATATGAACGACATTGCTCGCGTGGCAATGAAGGTGCAGCTGCCGCTGGTATTTGATAGCTACATCAAAAACCGTTTTACAGGCAGCTTTATTGTCATTGATGAGGCGACGAATAACACCGTAGCGGCGGGAATGATTGCATAACCTGCAAATTCACAAGTTCACGCGCTAGCAGTCTGTAAAACGTAAAGAATCGTGGTTAAAATTTAGCTGATTAAGAGTAGTTTTTGCGAGCTTTCACCTTGCAGCGCAATATACACTGATCAGCTAAATTTCCAACCGATATCCTTTAAGTCCGACAGGCAACTAGTATGATGCACATCGTGTCAGCCGTTAAAGACATCAGTGTACGGCACGCATCCCACCACCAGCGGCTATTTTCATGCGCCAACACATATAGGATAGTAGATCCTACCCCTCCAGCGAATCCAACCAAGATAGCCAAAGCCGACGGCTCCATCCAAAAAAACAAGCTAAAAATTCAGCATAGTTGCACGCGAAATCAGCCCCAACCTGAGGTGCCGATGTTTGTGATTGTGTTCTCTTTGATTCCAATGAATAACTGTACAATTACCGCAAATAGCTGTACACCCCATTAATGCAATCCAGAAAATCATTTTCGAATCTATGCAACGCTTTGTATTTTAATATTTTTAATGCTTTATGAAATAGAAATAAAATGCAAAATTTACAAGCTTTGATAGTGGGCGAAAATGTTGAATTAATGATAGCTGTACCAACTTTATTGAGTAGGGCAGGTTTTGCTGTGGACGTCATATCAAATAGCTATATTTTTAAAAAACATCCAGCTATCAGAAATTTTGAATTTGTAGCCAATTCTGAGGACATGGCTAAAGTCGCTTCTGAAAAAAACAAAAATAATTACTCGTTAATTGTTATTGGCGACGACCACACATTAAAAAGAATCTTGAATTCAGATTTATCAGTTGAAGAAATAATAGCGTTACTGCCGATTCAGTCAATAAAAAATCTTGATCACATTTATTCCAAAATTGGATTGTCCAGAGTACTCCGGGAATTTGGAATAAACACGCCCGAATTTCGCATTATCAACGATAAATCAGAATTAAAACAATCCGTTAAATCTTTAGGATACCCAGTGTTCGTCAAGGTAGATTCCTCAGGCGGAGGTTTCGGCGTATTTGAATGCTCGAATAATGGCGATATTGAAATATTATTAAAGAAATTACAAATATACCCTGTGCTGTTACAAAAAAAAATTCAAGGTGTTGAGTTAGATTTAAGTGGTTTTTATCAAAATTGCAAATTGATACATTTCAGCTATTCAAGGATAGAGAGAGTCAATGGCAAATTTGGTGCATCTGTACTAAGAACGTATGTACAAATCGCACATCTACAAAAAAATATTTTTGATGAATTAGAATCTTTAGGCAAGGCACTTGGCGCAAATGGCTTTGTGAATATTGCTTGTATCCAATCAGATCACGATAAAAAAATATATTTTATTGAAGCAGATATGAGGCCTACCGCTTGGGTTGATTTCTCAAAATTCATCGGTGATGACCCCGCCATTCAAATTAAAAAATTTTTTTCGAATGGGAATACATTGCAGCATCCTTATCCGGTAAATTTCGCATACCCTGATCAAATCCCCTTGCCATATTTTTCAAGAATCAAGTTATGGGAGTTAGCAATAAATCGTTATTCCGTATGGAGGTACCTACCAAATAAAGATCATCGTGCAATTACCTTGTATCTCATTATCAGAAAAATTAAAACAACGGCAATACAAAAACTTAAGCCCTTGATGCCTGAAAAATACTGGGTAAAACTTAAATTCGCCTATCAGAAATCAAGAAATAGCATACTTCATATACTAGTGAAATAACTTAAATGGCATCTCTAAAGTGACTAAACTTTCTAAAATATATTTCTGTATGGCCTTCGATTAACTTGTAGTAATGCAATATATCGCATGGGGAAAATATTGTTTAAATGAGCATAGAAAGCAACCCATTTAACGACAACCAACATAACCCGCTTCGATCTATGAGCTAATGCCAGCCACACTTCTGGTGAAAGAAACAGCGGAACGGAATGTGTCGATGTTCCAACCATAGGCGATGCGCACGTTATAGCGCGTAACAGCCCTCCGAGCAACGCAGCCAGCAAAAGTTGGTAGGCCCCGTTCTAACCAAACCGTTCGAAAGCTTGCCGAATAGCTGATCCCGTGCCGTCGTCAAACCGATGTCTCTACGCTAATCCATCACAGAAATTATTGCCCGAATACAAACCCTATACTAAAGCCATAGAGACTACCTTCCAAAACACAAGCCGTCTCAGGCCTGCGTCATGATGAACTCTTTGTCTGTGTAAGGAGCAAAGTCGGTATGAATGCATTACTACTATTTCTGGATTCTTTTACATCGTCTTCGGGCTAGGATACCAACAACACAAAGTCGACTACCGTCATCATCAGGCGGCATTTGTGAACGGCATATTATCGAAGTCATGAACCTGCTCGTGCTGCATTTGGGGACAAGTATATTCCCGGCGGGAATGGCGGTATTTTTGATAGGTGGTCCATTGGGAGGCATTACAGCAATCTGCTTGAATAGCATGGTATGCGCCCAAGTCAGAGACCGCAAGGTGGGAAAGCCTAACGAATCACCCGCCTTGCCGGAATCTTCAATCTTTTTGCAGCGAAGAGCATTCCTTCGTCCAGAGTGGCGGTAAACGCTACCCCGTTGTTTTGCGCCACGGCCAAGTGCAAGGCATCCGGACCGCGTAGCTGAGTGGCAAAGTGAGCGACATATTCCTGTGCCAGATCGAAATCATTGGCACTAGGAATGAGGACGACTAGAGATGCAGCAACTATCGAATAAAACTCCGCAATTAAATGCTTCCCTTGGTTTGCGGTTAGCGTTTTCATGCGTACATCGCGAGAAATCAGGCTAGCAAATTCGACAGATGCCCATTTGCTGACTGCCAGCGTTCCCGCCGTTTGACGAGATAGAAAATCAGCAATCTTCGCCGAAGTGGCCTCCTCCCGAAACAGCGGTGTCAGAAAACTGGTGTCCAGATAAATCATTCTGCGTCACGCAATTCGCGTAGCGACTCGGCACTGCTATTTTTCCACCCTGGCATCTGTTGGCGAAGCTCTGCTAGACGTTGCACCGGCAAAGGCTGCTTGAGAGGGCTGGCAGGCACCACCCTTGCAACTGGACGTCCGTGACGAGTAATAACAACCTCCTCGCCGGATTCAACGGTATTAAGCAACTCGCTCAAGTGCGCTTTAGCTTGAGCCAAACTCATTGCATGCATATGCAAATCCTTTATGACTAAAATAATAGTCATATTTTACGACGTATCAGCAGAAAAGCAAGTCCAGAAAAAACGTACTGCTTCTGAGAAAATAAGGGGCAGGAATACAAAGGTACTGATCAGCATGCCACTAAGTTAAGGAAGTTCGGCATATTTAAAGCAATAAGTTAAGCCCGTATTGGCGTGTGTTTTACAATAGTCTAACTTTGCTAAAAAAGGATTAACTTAGTGGCAGTCGGTACCGCCCCTTTTATTCGCAAATGGAGACTACGCCATTAAAAATAAAAGTGTTATGTGGAGACTTGATCCTTCTTCTATTCATTGATCGACTGCTTTCGACACATACCGGCCATCCGACTTTCCGGAAATCAGACCTTCAACGTTACTCCTCAGGCGCGACCTTTTGGGCGTCGCCTGCAGGAGATTGTTACGCAATCAAATATTTTTGCTGTCATATGACCAATGCAAGAGAGCCTGTCTCTGGACGGGTCTGCACGCCAAGTCTCCTTTACGACAGTGTTTCTTAAGCTGGGCAACGTGGCGCTGCATGGCTTTCCATCTCTTGATCTGGCGTTCGTCATCATCTGTACGTCTACCCATATAGTATCGACAGTACCACTGAAACCATCCTCTGGGATCATGGTGCCAAATCCATCCCTTTTCAATCCAATAGAGGAGTGGTTTGGAGGCGCTCACCTTGAAAAAATTTAAGTTGGGGTTTGTGCGCGATGGTGACAACTTCGCTCTTGCAAACCACGATGTCGGAAACTCCTGCTGGCAATCGGTCATGTACTTCCCGCCGAAGACTCCCAAATGTAACATTTGCTTCGGTGTGAGTTCAGGAGAAAAGTCCGGATGGAAACAACGCCCTGTGGGTTTAGTCAGCAGATATTTATATCCTTGCTGCATGCGGTCGTTTACGATGATTTCTTTTGGATTCATTCTTTAGGCATAACGCTTCGCATCAGCGGCGCGGCTCTGCCGCGTCCGACTGCATCCGATTGTTATAAAGCAGTTTACATTGCATGGAAATCCTTAATTCCGAATAAAAAAGTTACCAACATGAAGTAATTTAGTATGAGCACTGCCATAACTGTTCCTCCTGCTGCTGCTATAGGTATAGCTACTACGTTACTGAATCGTGTCGCCAGAAACTTGTAATAAAGTATGATCAATAATAGTAAACAAAGAATTGAATAGAAGAAAACAGTTGGCCCTATTGAACCTAAATTTCCGAGCTTGAAAATTAGACTTGTAATAGGGGGAATTATAAATGCCGCTACGGTGCCTCCAATTGCCTCAATTCCTAGTTTCATGATTATTCTAATCCTGCTTTATAACGCTGCCATAACCGGCCGACACGCAGTGTGGAGGTCCAGCCAGCTTTGCTGGCGATGGTTCATGGTCTTGTTATGTTCCAATGCTGCCGCTAGCCGCCTCAATTTGAAGGAGAAAACCTATGGTAAGGCAAATAACTCCAATTACTCCCCAAAAAAATGACAAATGCATATGTGGCTCTAACTCATTTTCTATTTCTCTCTCTAATTTATTTGCGTTGTCATAATATTTCTTTGTTACACCGTCTGACATTTTTCTTTTCTCTTCCTCACTATATACATCGGAAGGCAGGTTTAGATACGTATTCTTCATATGCTTTGCAAATTCTAGGCGCTGCTTTTGATGACCACGCAATAGATTCGCGCGGTTCCTTTTAGGGTAGCCTCGCAGGATTTCGTATGCTATGCACCACGTTCCGACTATATCGAATATCAGTCCTACAATCGTTAGATTCATGAAATTGCACCTGCTAATTGATTAAGAACATAACGTCGAGCTAAAGGGCGCCAATGGAGCGCAGCGGAATTGGCGTCCATTTTGAGCGCCGTGTTATGCAAAATTGCGCTCCATGAAATCCCGGACATCCTTAATCATTGAAATGACATCACTACTTTCAAACTCATTCCAATTCCCATGAGCGGCGCTATTTCTTAAATCTGCAAGTGCAGTAATTTTCTTTTGTGTTAACTTGTTGTACGCCCCTGATTTTGCAAGTTGCGCATTCATCCAATCAAGTTTAGGTTTATCTGGGAGCGTAATAGCGCTTCCAACACAGAGCTTTCTCAACCCATCTTCAAGCACACTACCGGCAATGACCGCCGAGGCCTGATAGTAGTTGGCCTCCAAAAGGTGCTCTGCCTGCTCTAGGAACTCATCAAACAAGTCTGCTTCAATTAATTTTTTGACCTCAAAAAGTGCCCCATTCTCAAAGTCATCTTTTGCCGACAACAGCACACCATAAGATTGATCGATGTCAGGCCACTTAGGATAATCTTTAAAATGCTTTTTTAGGCTTTGATAATGGACACTGGATTCACCGAAAACCCTTTGAATTAGATTTAGCGAGCTCGTCAGCCATTGGTTGGCCAGTTGAACATCTACAAAATCACTCGTGATATGACCGGGGGATGGTGAACGACGCGTTCCTCGTACTTTTTGACCCAGCTCAAGCAAGGCATTTAATCGCTCTGTGATTTTCGCATCAACACTCATAAGAATCTTTCATGCATAACGTCGCAAATAACCGACGCAATGTGAGCGGCAGCGAATATTGCGTCCGTGTTGATTTGCCTTGTTAGGCTGGGCCCCTTGTCTATTGGCAAGCACCTGCCTGCCGTGCCCCGTAGGTTGCTTGGCTCACGGTGTATTTGTTTCCGGCACTCGATGAAAGTTGTTGAATGAGGCCCTTGCACGAGAAGCCCATCACGCTGAGGTACTTCTTCGCAGACCTAACCGCTTCCTTGTTCCAATCAATGTTCAGGCTATCTACTGCTACGGTTGCATCGGCAACCTTATAACCATCCCCAACATCTGATGAAAGCTGCTGAATGAGTCCGTCCCGTGAGAAGCTCAGCACGCTGAGGTACTGTTTCGCAGACCTAACTGCATTTTTCTGAGGTCCAGTCAGACTTTCCGCCCATATAGGCGCGGCCGCAAACAAAGTAACGATCATTGCCAATTTCAAATAATTCATTGTAATTTCCCCACGTGTGAAAAATGTAAGCCTAACGACGCTGTAGAAAAACTACTTGAGAGGTCGAGCGTATCATTGTTTGAGGGTCTTCAAACCCTTCCAGACTAGACGATCGTCGATTACAGCGCATTTTGAAAGGTCGAATTTTGCACATCACTATTCCAATTTCTCATAAAGTGGTTTTTCTACAGCCTCAACGTCGCAAATAACCGGAGCAATGTGAGCGCCAGCGAGCATTGCGTCCGTGTTGATTTGCCTTGTTAGATTTTTATTACTTCTACTTTTTTGAGAACAAGCATTTCCTTTCCACTACTAATAGTATCTACGCATTGTTCAGAGCTAGCAAAAATAACTACACATTTTTGTTCTTTAGATTTAGAGCTTGGATAAACAATCCCATCTATTTCATTTCCTAATCTAGTGTGCGGAAATATATGCTTAATGTATTCAGTTACAACCTGAGTTGGAACATAATCAACATGAGCACGATCTATTCTTTCTATTGGCTTAGAAAAGTCGCTTATAAAATCTTTCAGGAATTTTAACAAAAACCTATCTTCTCTTTTTATTTCATCAAATAAGCTAGGGATTTGGATCTTTTCAGATAAATCTATGACCCAAAGAATTCTAGCTGGGTTAAAAGTTCCGCATACAATTTCTTTGTTGGCTTGCTTTTCAGGTTCATATGTTTCAGAAATAGCAGTTTCTATCTCAAAAGAACCATAAAACATTGAGATGCCTGCAGGGCTCATACGGTTAGCAAGCAATGCTTTATCTTTTGGGGGTGAACCTAACTCTTTTGCACTCTTAAGCTCCTTACCTTTATCAACAACCCTAACACGATAAATATCATCTTCTTGATCAATTGTTTTTACAAGACCTAAGCGTGTGATGATTTCGGTTAAAGAATTTAATATCTCTACTGGGACCATTTCATCATACGGCGAAGCATTATCTACTTTTTTCAAGAATACATATCTTGAGCTATGCTTCACAAGCTCAGAAAAATTATTCCATGCTGAAATAAGTCTTTCGTTCTCATCAGATGTAGTAATCGCGACATCATCTGACAGTTACCCGATTTGATCGAAGTGACTGTC
>NZ_CAKMNW010000019.1 GCF_927904885.1 Candidatus Nitrotoga sp. M5 | reverse complement strand
AGGTGAATTTTATCAAAAGTGCTTCATGAGAATGGGTTTTTCGAGGTGCCCCTTAGTTGTTATGGTTGTGGGAGTGCCCATTTGCTAATGATTAGAAAAAAACCGGTCTTCGATCTTTCGGTACACAGAAGGTTTCAGGGGCAGGAATTGCGATACTGGCACTAATGGCAAGACCACGCAGAATAGATTTAGCCAGCGGTTTGTATCATGTGACTTCGCGAGACAACGCAAAATGCATGTTTGCAAGACCTAACTTAATACTGTTCGGTTAAAGAAATTCCATTCGTCCTGAGCTAGTTGAAGGGTTCTGGGTGAGCGACTTGTGATTCGATAAGCCCACCACGAACGGTTAACCAAACAGTATTGAGACCTAAACCCCCTTTCTGCTATGTGCAATGCGCAAGTGACACCACCCCACATACTTCTCTGGCATGGCAGAGAAGTTAGGTGAACTGCTGCTGAAACAAGAATTCAAGCGTGCGCTTTATCTTCCGGTTCTACGGAAAGCCTCATGCCGACTGATTGGAGTACCGCCAGCAAGGTGTTTAGTGTCGGGTTGCCCTTCGGTGACAGCGCCCGATACAGGCTTTCACGCTGGACTCCCGCCGCTTCGGCAACCTTGGCAATGCCGCCGCAGGATTCAGCAATCTGGCGCAAGGCCACCAGCGCAGCACCTCGACCATCAGGCTCGTTCATTTCCGACATAGCTTGCTTAAGATATTCAACCGCGAACTCCGGGTCTGAGCGCAAGGCATCGAGAATCCATTCCTCATGTGAAACTGAGGCGGCATGTGATTTTTGCGTTTTCATATTGCATTCCTCCGTTGGTAATCTTTCCAACACTCGACTGCGCGGCTGATGTCCACGGCTTGGTTACGCTTATCTCCGCCGCACAGCAGCAGTAAGACAGACTTGCCGTTGCGAGCGTAATACACGCGGTAGCCGGGACCGAAATCCTCGCGCAGTTCCCATACACCTTCGCGACAAGGTTTGCAGTCGCCAAAATTTCCTGCTGCAACTTTTGCCAGACGAAAAGCAATTCTTGCCTTGGTCTGTTTGTCCTTAATGGAATCAAGCCATACTTGAAAAGGCACATGACCAGCGTTGTCGCGATAATGTTCGATGGTGTTCATTAAATAAATTGTAACTTATAATTCACAAAAAAATAAAAAACTTTCCCAATAAGTAAATTGCGTAAAGTGACACAAGTGACGCCATCCCACATATATCTTCTCTGCGCGGCAGCGCACCAGATGAGCCGACACTACAGAATAAGAAGCAACGGGAAGAGTTGAGGAATGTAGGAAATTCAATGGGGTCTACCATTGAATTTGCAGATGACGACCGTCAATTGAGAGCGTAGCATGTCTCACTTACACTTGACCTGATGGCAGGCACGGTAAGTGTTTGTCTTTTCAGTCGCTGCGTGTACCCGGCCTTATGTGCTTTCCTCTACATCTGCACATCGGTAACGCATCTGTTCACCCACCCTCCTGTAATGTTGGGCTTCATATCATTCAGCCTAACCTGCCAGGTTGCAAAGTTTTACTTGTAAGTAATCTGGTTTTTGTAACGACTACCACTCAGGAACGCATTGCACTGTCGATCTGGTGCAGTTGTGATGGATAAAATATTTAACAGGAAAAACTCATGCACGCCACCCTGCCTTTGTTACAAGCCACTGAATTCCCCGCCTTGCGTCGTCGTGCGCTGGAGGTTTTGCAGGTTAGTCTGGGTTATAAGTGCAACCAGACATGCGTGCATTGCCATGTGAATGCGGGACCGAATCGTACCGAGATGATGGATAGTGAAACGCTAACGCTGATTCCACAGGTGTTGGCGGCGCGCGATTTGCACACGCTCGACCTGACGGGCGGCGCACCGGAAATGCATGAGGGCTTTCGTGATCTGGTTCGCGCCGCTCGCGCGCAAGGCTGCAAGGTGATTGACCGTTGCAACCTCACCATACTGTTCGAGCCGGGGCAGGAAGATCTCGCCGAATTTCTCGCCACACAGCAGGTCGAGATCGTCGCCTCGCTGCCCTGTTACTCGCTGGACAATGTGGACAAGCAGCGCGGCAAGGGCACGTTCGACAAGAGTATCGCCGCCATGCAAAAGCTCAATGCACTGGGTTACGGGCAGCCTGACAGCGGCCTGACGTTGAACCTGGTGTTCAATCCTCAGGGTGCCGCGCTGCCGCCAGATCAGGCTTCGTTGCAAGCCGATTATCAGCGCGAGCTGTTCGAGCATTTTGGCATCGTGTTCAACCAGCTGTTTGCCATCACCAATATGCCGATTCAGCGTTTTGGTTCAATGTTGATCTCCAAAGGTCAGTTCAACGATTACCTGCGCCTACTGAAAGAAAACTTTGCTGCTGCCAATCTCGACACGGTGATGTGTCGCAACCTGGTTAGCGTAGATTGGCAGGGATTTCTTTATGACTGCGATTTCAACCAGCAACTGGAACTGCCCATCCCCGGCCAAGGTCGACCGCATCTGCGTGATCTGCTGCAGCAAGAATTACAAGATCATCCTATCCAGGTTGCCGGACATTGCTACGGCTGCACTGCCGGACAAGGCAGCAGTTGTGGTGGCGCATTGAAAGAAGAAAGCCTTGCCAAATGAAACGCTTGTTGCTTGCCCTCCTGGTTCTCGTGCTGATTGTCAGCTTCTTTGCCTTCGATCTGGGACGCTTTTTAACGCTGGAATCGCTCAAGCAGAGCCAGGAAGATTTTGCTGCCCTCAAGGCGCAGTCCCCTTGGCTGGTCGCGGCAGTCGGTTTTGGTTTGTATGTAATCGTCGCTGCGCTTTCCTTGCCGGGCGCATTGATCATGACCTTGGCCATGGGTGCGATGTTTGGGTTGATGATGGGTACGTTGATGGTGTCATTTGCTTCCAGCATTGGTGCGACGCTGGCCTTCCTCGCCTCGCGCTTTATGTTGCGCGATACCGTTCAACGCCGCTTTGGCGACAAGTTGAAAGCGATTAACGACGGAGTGGCCAAAGACGGAGCTTTGTACCTGTTTACTCTGCGTTTGATTCCCGTATTTCCGTTTTTTGTCGTCAATTTGCTGATGGGGCTTACGCCGATGCGCACCCGCACCTTCTATTGGGTTAGTCAGCTGGGGATGCTGGCGGGCACATTGGTATTTGTGAACGCGGGGACACAACTCGCGCAATTACAAAGCCTGTCCGGCATCCTGTCGCCGGGAATATTGTTTTCGTTTGTACTATTGGGAGTTTTTCCGATGATCGCCAAAAAAATTACGTCCTGGCTGCAACGTCGTCGCATTTATGCCAACTGGAGTCCCCCCGCACGATTCGACCGTAATCTGATTGTGATCGGCGGCGGAGCGGGTGGGCTGGTATCCGCCTACATTGCGTCGGTAGTCAATGCCAAGGTGACGTTGATCGAGGCGAACAAGATGGGGGGAGATTGCCTCAACTACGGCTGCGTGCCGAGTAAGGCTTTGATCAAAAGTGCCAAGCTGGCGCATCAAATACGTCACGCCGATCATTATGGGCTGGAGACGAGCGAAGCAAGGTTCAGTTTTAAAAAAGTAATGGCGCGTGTGCATGAGGTCATCCGTACCATAGCGCCGCACGATAGCGTAGAACGCTATACCGACCTGGGCGTGGAAGTGTTGCAAGGCTATGCGCGGATTACCGACCCGTGGACGGTAGAAATAAAGTTGAACGATGGCACGACTCAAGTACTCACCACGCGTAGCATCATCATTGCCACCGGCGCGCGACCTTTCGTGCCGCCTCTGCCCGGCTTGGATGATGTGGGCTACCTTACAAGCGACACACTGTGGGACGAGTTTGCCAAGCTGAACACGGCACCTGCGCGCCTTGTGGTGTTGGGTGGCGGCCCGATTGGGTGTGAATTAGCACAGAGTTTCGCTCGGTTGGGCTCGCACGTCACCCAGGTCGAGATGGCTCCGCGCATCATGATTCGCGAAGATAGCGAGATTTCCGAGTTGGCACGCGCGTCGCTCACTGCAGATGGGGTGACCGTGCTGACCGACCATAAAGCCGTACGCTGCGAGCAAGAAGGCGGACACAAATACATCGTGGTTGAACAGGATGGCAAATCGCGCCGTATCGAATTCGACGCGTTGTTGTGTGCTGTAGGCCGAGTGGCGCGACTGAAAGGCTATGGCCTTGAAGAGCTGGGGATTGAAACTCAGCGCACCGTGGTTACTAATGACTATCTGGAAACCATTTACCCCAACATCTTTGCAGCGGGCGATGTGGCCGGACCTTACCAGTTTACTCATACCGCCGCCCATCAAGGATGGTATGCGACAGTGAACGCGCTGTTTGGTGACTTCTGGAAATTCAAGGCGGATTACTCGGTGGTGCCTTGGTCAACTTTTATTGACCCAGAAGTCGCGCGTGTCGGGCTAAACGAACAGGAAGCAAGCGAGCAAGACATCGCTTACGAAGTCGTGAAATACGGGTTAGACGATCTCGATCGCGCCATTGCCGATGGCACAGCGTACGGCTTCGTCAAGGTCTTGACCGTGCCCGGCAAGGACAAAATCCTTGGCGTCACCATCGTTGGCGAGCATGCTGGCGATTTGTTAATCGAGTTCGTGTTAGCCATGAGACACGGGTTGGGGCTGAACAAGATACTCAGCACCATCCACATTTATCCAACTCTGGCTGAAGCGAACAAATACGCGGCTGGGGAATGGAAACGCGCCCATGCGCCGAAAAAAGTGCTGGCCTGGCTGAAGCGCTATCACACCTGGAAACGAGGCTGAACGATGCATCTGTCCATCATCGTGCCAGTGCTCAATGAAGCGGAGCAATTACATGAATTGTTCGCGCACGTGCTGCCATACCAGCGCGCCGGTTGCGAGGTTATATTTGTCGACGGCGGCAGTACTGATGGATCAGCAATGCTGTCTGAGGTGGCCGGATTCACTGCGTTATGCACTGCTCGTGGCCGAGCTAATCAAATGAATGTCGGTGCATTACAGGCCAACGGTGATGTGTTGTTGTTCCTGCATGCCGACACGCGCTTGCCACAGGGGGCAGCTCGCCACATCGAGCAAGCTTTGGCCAATAAAAAGAACTGCTGGGGGCGCTTCGATGTGTGTATTACAGGTCGCCCCTTTATGTTGCGCGTAGTCGGTTATTTGATGAATTGGCGTTCGCGCCTGACCGGAATCGCCACCGGTGATCAGGCAATATTTGTGCAGCGTGCCGTGTTTGAGAGCCTGCGTGGATTTCCTGATCAACCGCTAATGGAGGACGTAGAACTAAGCAAACGATTGCTGGCATTCTCGCGTCCGGCCTGTATCGAGCAATGCGTGACGACTTCCGGTCGGCGTTGGGAGATGCATGGGGTGTGGCGCACCATCCTGTTGATGTGGCGTTTGCGCTGGGCGTATTGGCGCGGCACAAATGCAAGTGAGTTGGTGAGGTTATATCGATGATATCTATCCGCATCATTGTCTTTGCTAAAGCACCGCAACCTGGTTTCGCCAAGACGCGTCTGATCCCCGCATTGGGGGCAGAAGGTGCAGCCGAACTGGCGCAGAAAATGTTGTTCAATACTTTGTTCGAAGCGCTGGCCGCTGACATCGGCACGGTCGAATTATGCATCACGCCCAAAATTGACGATGTCGCTTGGCAAGATATAACACTTCCGCTGGGCATTGAAATTACCGATCAGGGCAAGGGGGATCTTGGTGCGCGACTGGCACGTGCATCAGAGCGCGCAATCGAAAATACAGAATCAGTTTTATTGATAGGTACAGATTGCGTAGAAATGTCCGCCGCTTTGCTGCGTAAGGCTGCTAAATCAATGGTCGAACACGATGCAGTCATCCACTGCACCGCCGATGGCGGCTATGCGCTGCTGGGACTCAAACACTACCGTGCAGCGCTATTCAGCGATATACCGTGGAGCACTGATACGGTTGCCTGCGCCACTATCCTGCGCATTGGGCAGCTTGGCTGGTCGTTGCATATCGGGCAGGTGTTGCATGATGTGGATGTGCCGCAGGATTTGAAATATTTATCACCAACAATGGAGGTTGTATGACATTACGGTACTTAGTACTGCTGGTAGGATCGATTTTCTCTTTACAAACTCAAGCGAGCAATGAAGTCAGGCTCGATCATTTCACCAAAGAGTCTGTGGATGTCCCATCTCCGTGGCAAGTGGTGCAACTCGATAGCAAAGTATCGCCCACTCGATACAGCGTTACTCGATGGGATGATGTATTGGCCATCGAAGCCACTGCCGAGCACAGTATGGCGCTGCTGGCACGGCCGGTCGAAGTCGACTTGAACCGCACGCCAGTGTTGTGCTGGCGCTGGCGCGTGGATGCCCCGTTAGCCCAGGCCGACATGGCCACCAAAGAAGGAGATGATTATGCCGCACGTGTGTATGTCTCATTTGCCATGCCTGCATCTGCGCTGAGTTTTATGACACGCGTCAAACTCAAGCTGGCGCGCAGTATTTACGGCGATGCGGTGCCCGATGCCGCAATAAATTATGTGTGGGACAATCGTTATCCAGTGGGTACGCGCAAGCCAAATGCCTATACTGACCGCACCCGCATGATTGTGGCCGAATCTGGTGCTACTAATGCAGGAAAATGGGTCGTTGCACGGCACGATGTACGGCAGGATATGATTACTGAGTTCGGATCAGAGCAGGCGCAGTTGGTCCAGCTTTCCGTCGCATCCGACACAGACAACACGGGAGAAAACGCTCATGCCGGCTTTGCTGATTTTAAGTTTATTGAAAAAGAGTCGACATGTTTTGCAGAGCATGTTGCAAGCAAGTTCTGACCCATATAAATTGTGACCAACAACAGGCCACAAATAATCCATTCCACTCTAATACTTACCAGGAGGAATAACATGAGCAATTTACTGGAACAACTCAAATCCATGACCACTATCGTGGCGGATACCGGTGATATCGAGGCGATTCACCATCACCAGCCGCAAGATGCCACTACTAATCCGTCATTGTTGCTCAAGGCTGCCTCACTGCCGGAATACGTTCCGCTCATCGAAAATGCCATCGCCTGGGGTAAATCGCAAAGCAATGATCGTGAGCAGCAGGCGTTGGATGCCATGGACAGGCTGGCAGTAGATGTCGGTGTGGAAGTACTCAAATACATTCCGGGACGTATTTCGACCGAAGTGAATGCGCGGCTCTCCTTCGATACCACAGCCACGGTGAACAAGGCTCGCAAGCTGATCAGTTTTTACAATGCAGCAGGCATACCCAATGACCGCGTATTTATCAAGATCGCTTCCACTTGGGAAGGTATTCGCGCTGCGGAAATTCTTGAACGCGAAGGCATTAACTGCAACCTCACCCTGCTGTTTGGTTTCGCTCAGGCACGCGCCTGCGCTGAGGCGGGCGTAACTTTGATATCCCCGTTCGTCGGACGAATTCTTGATTGGCACAAGGCTAAAAGCGGGCGTGACTTTACGGCAGAAGAAGATCCTGGCGTGCTGTCGGTACGCAAGATTTATGCGTACTACAAAACGCACGGTTACAAGACCATTGTCATGGGTGCTTCGTTCCGCAATATGGGCGAGATAGTGGCGCTTGCCGGATGCGACCGCCTCACCATCGCGCCCCCTTTATTGGAAGAGCTGCAGGCCACGCAAGGTAAGCTGGTACGCCAATTAAATGATACCGGCGCGACTGAACCGCAGCCGCCAGCCATTACTGAAGCGACATTCCGCTGGGATATAAACGAGGATGCCATGGCTACAGAAAAGCTGGCGGAAGGCATACGCGGTTTCACCGCGGATCAGATCAAACTGGAACAAAAACTGGCAGAAAAACTTTAGGGAAGCGCAGTATCACCCGTTCCGGCATGCCGGATTTACAAGTCGTATCACATGAAAGGATAGGCTACATGAAAACTCTGGATCCTTGTACGCTGGTTTTTTTTGGTGCCGGTGGTAACCTGAGCCGACGCAAACTGATTCCAGCTTTATTTCATCTGGAAATTCTGAAACGTCTGCCTGAGCATCTGATCATCATGGGTTGCGATATCACCCACCACACCTCTGAACAATGGTTGGATTTTGTACGTGACATCTTGCGTGAAGTGCATGGTGCGAAAATTGACGAAGCGGCACTGCAACGGTTTTGTGCACGCCTGTATTATTTCGCCATCCCGGTCGGTGATGATGATGCTTATACGCGACTACAAACCTTATTGAACGACGACCCTAAATTTCCACCAAACGTGGTGTATTACATGGCGGTGCGCCCCGCCGATTATCCCGGCATTGTGGAAAAACTAGGCAACGTCGGGTTGTTGAAACAACACAACGGCTGGCGTCGCGTGGTGATTGAAAAACCATTTGGTTACGACTTGCTTTCCGCTCAGATCTTACAAGCCAGTCTCTATCGCCATCTCGATGAGCAGCAGATATATCGTATTGATCACTACCTCGGCAAGGGCACGGTGCAGAACATTATGGTATTCCGCTTCGCAAACCTGCTGCTGGAACCGTTGTGGCGAAACCATTACATCGATCATGTGCAGATCACCCATTCTGAGACACTGGGTGTGGAAGGACGCGCCGATTATTACGAAGGCGCAGGCGCGCTGCGCGACATGGTGCAGAGCCATCTTATGCAATTGCTGGCGCTGGTGGCGATGGAGCCACCGTTGAGCATGGCGGCGGAGCATTTGCGGGACGAAAAAGTGAAAGTGCTGAAAGCCATCCGTCCCATCACCCAGAACGCCGTGCACGCTCATGCTTTTCGTGGCCAGTACGCCAGTGGTGTGATCGATGGCAAGACCGTGCCCGGTTATCTGGAAGAAAATAATGTTGCACCGGATAGCACCACCGAAACGTATGCCGCAATGAAACTGTTCATCGATAACTGGCGCTGGGCGGGCGTTCCATTCTATTTGCGCACCGGCAAACGTTTGGCGGAGGGTAGCTCGGCGATCTGCATTCGCTTCAAAGAGCCGCCGCAAGATTTGCTGCGCCACACCCGTAAAGGTCCGCCGAAGCCGAATTGGATCATGCTCGGAATCCAGCCAGACGATTGCCTGAAAATGGAGTTACAGGTCAAGGTGCCGGGGCTGGATGTGGAAACGCGCACCATCAGCCTGGACGCGACTTATCGTAAAGCTGGTGAGGAAGACTTCGAGGCTTACGAGGGACTGCTTCTTGATGTCATTCTTGGCGACCACTCGTTGTTCCTGCGCATCGACGAAGTCGAGGCGGCTTGGCGCGTAGTCGATCCGGTGATCAAAGTGTGGTCCATGGAGCGCAGCTTCATTAACACCTATCCCGCCGGCAGCTGGGGGCCGCGCGGCACCTACCGCCTGTTCGATCGTGAAGATCAGTTCTGGCGACATTCCTTGAATCCGGAAGGAGGCAAGCTCGATGCCTATTGAAATGCGACAGCTCCTGACCGGCGATATCGGTGGTACCAAGACCCGTTTGGCCCTGGTCGAGGTGGAAGGTAATCACGTTGAGATCTGCCGTGAATGTACTTATGTCAGCCAGCGCTATGACGCTTTTGAACTATTGCTGGATGATTTTTTGTCATCAAATAAAACCGTTGATGATGCGGCTTTCGGCATTGCCGGGCCGGTACGGGGTAACGTGGTGCGAGCAACTAACTTACCTTGGTGTATCGATGCCGCCGCACTGCGCCAACGCTTCGGATTTTTGCGCTGCAATCTACTGAACGATTTAGAAGCCACGGCTTACGGTTTAGCCGCGCTAGACGATGCAGATTTGTTGACGCTGCAAGCAGGCTCACCTGGTGCGAAGGGTAATGAGGCGGTGATCGCGGCCGGGACAGGTTTGGGTGAGGCTGGTTTGTATTGGGACGGCTTGTCCCATCGCCCCTTTGCCACGGAAGGTGGACATGCCACGTTCAGTCCGCGCAATGCACTGGAATTCGCCTTATTGAATTATTTGCAGCAACACCATCATCAGGAGGGTAGGGGGCATGTCAGTTGGGAACGGGCCGTTTCCGGCATGGGATTGCTTGATCTGTATGCATTTTTACTTGACTACCGGCATGTATCGACACCGGCATGGCTAGCGGAAGAAATGCGCGTCACGGATACGGCAGCGGCTATTTCCGCTGCGGCATTGGCAGGCAGTGATGAAATATGTGTGGAAACGATGCAATTGTTCGTTAGTTTGTATGGTGCGGAAGCTGGCAATCTGGCGCTCAAGGTGATGAGCCGTGGCGGTTTGTATATTGGCGGGGGCATTGCGCCGAAAATATTACCACTGATGCAGGCAGGTGAATTCCTCGATGCTTTTCTCGATAAAGGACGAATGCGGCCAGTACTGGCGGCGATGCCGGTCAAGGTGATATTGAATGATCGCGCAGCATTGTATGGTCCGGCATTGTTCGCCGCACAACAACGGGAAAAGAGTTGATCTGAATACTTTCACCGTGCCGAATATCTTGGCGCTAATCGTATGTCTGGATGCAGTATGTTGGATCACATTAACCGGGAATCAAACCCCTCATCGTAGAAATTTATTTATTGGAGGAGCGAATAATGCAAATCGGAATGATAGGGCTGGGACGTATGGGTGCCAACATGGTTCGTCGTTTGAGACGCGCCGGACACGAATGTGTGGTGTTCGACCGCAGCAGCGAAGCGGTGCAGGCACTGGCAAAAGAAGGTATGACTCCCGCTGACAGCTTGCAGGATTTTGTAAACAAATTAAGTACACCGCGTGCCGTCTGGCTGATGTTACCTGCGGCGGTAGTTGATGCCAGCATCGCAGAACTAACCCCACTGCTTAGCGCGGACGACGTCATCATCGATGGTGGTAATTCCTATTACAAGGACGATATCATCCGTGCAAAGAGCCTGTCGGCACAGTCTATTCATTATGTGGATGTGGGCGTCAGTGGCGGAACTTATGGGTTGGAGCGCGGTTACTGCCTGATGATCGGAGCCGAGCAACAAATGGTTGCACGCTTGGAACCCATCTTTGCCGCACTGGCGCCGGGTGTGGAATCCGCGCCGCGTACCGAAGGGCGCAGCGGTCAACCAAGCACGGCCGAGAACGGTTATCTGCACTGTGGGCACGAGGGTGCTGGGCACTTTGTCAAGATGGTTCACAATGGTATTGAGTACGGCATGATGGCCGCCTATGCCGAAGGCTTCAATCTGCTTCGTCATGCCAATGTAGGTGGCGAGTCGCACGAGAAGGATGCTGAGACTACACCGTTACGCGAGCCGGAAACATTCCGCTATGATATCAACGTCGCTGAAGTGGCCGAGTTGTGGCGGCGCGGCAGCGTGGTGGGTTCATGGTTACTTGATTTGACCGCACACGCTTTGCAAGCCGATCCAAACCTGCATGGGTTCGGCGGTCAGGTGTCGGACTCCGGTGAAGGACGCTGGACCAGCATTGCCGCCATCGAGTCGGGTACCCCCGCACCTGTTCTCACCGCCGCATTGTTTGATCGCTTTAATTCGCGCGGAGAAGCGGACTACGGCAATAAATTATTATCTGCCTTACGCTATGAATTTGGTGGGCATCAGGAAAAAAGCTAGACGTACTTCTTCCAATGCCCTGCTTCATGTCGTTTGAATGCATGTGTTTTGAATATATGTGTAAGGAATGCTTGGAATATAAGACTAAAGGGTAGCTCTAAAAATTCAGGTTGTGTCACGATACGTCGTTACACGAAAAAATTTTGCTTACATATAATACATATGCCGAGCTCAAATTTTTTACTTATGCTTGCCTTGATTAGAAGTTTGAAATTTTAGAGTCGCATTAAACCTTATCCCAACTTATATAAGAGCATTGATCATGTATGAAATCGTTAAAGACTATTACGGCAAACAACTGCAAACAACCGGCGACCTGAAAACCTCTGCCTGCTGCGATGCTTCAAGCGTGCCGGACTGGCTCAAGCCACTGCTGGCGCGTATTCACCCTGAAGTGATGTCACGCTACTACGGCTGCGGCTTGGTTTGTCCGCCGCTGCTGGAAGGCTGCCGCATTCTCGATCTGGGCAGCGGCTCCGGCCGCGATGTGTATGCGCTGGCGCAACTGGTAGGAGAGAGTGGTCAGGTGGTCGGTGTGGATATGACCGAGGAGCAGCTTGCCATTGCAGAAAGTTATTGCGCCTATCACGCCGAGGCGTTCGGTTTCGGCAACGTGATTTTCAAACAAGGCTACATCGAGAAGCTCGATGAACTTGGATTGGAAAGTGGCAGCTTTGATGTCATCGTGTCGAATTGCGTGATCAATCTTTCACCGGACAAGGATGCGGTGCTGCGTGAAGTGCATCGTTTGCTCAAGCCGGGCGGAGAATTCTATTTCTCGGATGTTTATGCTGACCGCAGAGTACCGGACGCAGTGCGTAATGATCCGGTGCTGTACGGAGAATGCCTGGGTGGCGCGTTGTATTGGAACGATTTCATTAATCTTGCCAAACGTCATCAATTTGCTGATCCCAGGCTGGTTGAAGACAAGCCGCTCGACATTACTGATGCCAAACTGGCTAAGAGCGTAGGTAATATCCGCTTTTTCTCGGCCACTTACAGGTTGTTCAAACTGGATGGTCTGGAGCCCGCCTGTGAGGATTACGGCCAGGCGGTAATTTATCGCGGCACGATACCCGATTACCCGCATCGCTTTGTTCTCGACAGCCATCACGATATAGAAGCCGGCCGAATATTTCCCGTATGTGGCAATACCTGGCGC
The DNA here is from genome assembly GCF_927904885.1 of Candidatus Nitrotoga sp. M5. Classification (GTDB taxonomy): domain Bacteria; phylum Pseudomonadota; class Gammaproteobacteria; order Burkholderiales; family Gallionellaceae; genus Nitrotoga. Next base: position 72,851 of record NZ_CAKMNW010000019.1, on the reverse strand, counting down.
ATGCTGCATGACTCCCGCTTCAGGGAACACTTCGAATTCATCGGCGACTTTAGCCAGCACTACGGAATTTTTGCCGGATGCGGTAATGACATGCCCTTTGCACAATCTGAAAGCGCGCAATCTGAAAATACTGCCGCTGCCAGTTGCTGCTAAGTGTGAATGAAAATGGGAATCGAAGTGTGTGACCCTAAAAAAATATGGGGCTGGATACTAACGCTCTGTATGGTGCTGGGGTTAAACAGTGCAGCGTTGGCCGATATGCAAAAACTGGTGTTGACCGGTTCCAGCACCATTGCCCCGCTTGCGTTGGAAATCGGCAAACGTTTTGAAAAACTAAACCCCGGCGTGCGTATTGATGTGCAAAGTGGCGGCTCGACACGCGGAGTAAACGATGTACGGGCGGGCTTGGCTGACATCGGCATGGCATCACGCGCGTTGAAGCCGGAGGAACGTGGCTTGATGGCGCATCGCATCGCAACAGATGGCATCGGTATCATCCTGCATCAAAAGAATCCGGTGAAGTTGCTCAAAGATGAACAGATCAAGGCAATTTTCACCGGAAAAATCACCAATTGGCAACAATTGGGCGGCGAAGATCGCAAGATTACCGTGGTCAACAAGGCCGAGGGGCGTTCTACGCTGGAGTTGTTCCTGCACCATTTTCAGCTCAAAAATCCGCAGATACGTGCTCATGTTGTGATTGGTGACAACCAGCAGGGTATCAAGACGGTGGCGGGCAATGTCGGTGCAATCGGTTATGTCTCGATTGGCACGGCAGAATATGAGGAAGCATACGGCACACCTATCCGACTGTTGTCGATGGCCGGTGTGCCAGCCACGGTAGCCAACGTAGGCGCAGGTCTTTTCCCTTTGTCTCGCCCATTGAACCTGCTCAGCAAAGGCGCGCCGACTGGCTTGGCCAAGCGGTTTATAACGTTTGCACAATCGGCGGCAGTCAATGATCTGGTCACGGCACAATATTTCGTCCCCCTCGCGCGCTGATGTCACGCTCGCCAGAGTAACCGGGGGCATCGCACTGGCGGTAGTGATTTTGCTTGCTCTGGTGTTGATGTTGTTAGTCCGGGAATCCTGGCCAGTCCTGGTTGATGGAGGTTGGACGCGTTTCTTCGTCGGCGATGGCTGGTTTCCATCCAGCGGGCAATTCAATCTGCTCGCCATGTTGTGGGCCACGCTGGCGGCAAGTTTGGGCGCATTGTTTATTGCCGTACCGTTGGGCGTTTTGAGTGCAGTGTTCAGCCGCTTTTACTCACCCAGCTGGCTGGTCATGCCACTGCGCCGAGTCATGGTATTGCTGGCGGGTATCCCTTCAGTAGTGTACGGACTATGGGGGTTGACCGTTCTGGTGCCACTGATTGCGCATTGGGAACCGCCCGGTGCCAGCTTACTGAGTGCAATCTTGATCCTCGCGCTGATGATTTTACCCACGGTCGCGCTAACCAGCGAATCAGCACTGGCTGCTGTCGCCACTTCTCACTTGCAGGGCGCGGCTGCACTCGGTCTCAGTCGCACAGGTATTGTCTTCGGCGTGGCCTTGCCTGCGGCCCGTGCCGGCATTCTTACCGGGGCATTGCTTGCCGCGATGCGCGCCCTTGGTGAAACCATGGCCGTGTTAATGGTCGCGGGAAACGTGGTGCAAACACCGTCCAGCCTGTTTGATCCGGTCAGGGTGTTGACCGCGAACATTGCGTTGGAAATGCCTTATGCCGCAGGGGATCATCGTGCCGCGCTATTCGCTTCTGGTTTACTGCTGATGTTGATTGTTACTGTGCTAGCCTGGCTGGCAGGTCGGATCGGAACACACTCAAATGCTTAAGAACTCTTTCCGTGTGAACGACCTGCTGATGACCATCACCGTTTGGCTTTCTGCTGCGCTGGTGGTCGGCGCTTTTCTCTGGCTGTTGAGCGATTTGACCTTGCATGGCATCGCTAAACTCAACTGGTCTTTCCTGGTCAGTGCGCCGGAGAATGCGGGACGTGATGGCGGTATCGGCCCTATCCTGGTTTCGACGCTGCTCATTCTGGGCGTGGCTCTGTTGGCGACCATCCCGCTGGGCTTGGGCACGGCGGTATATTTAAGCGAATATACCAGCGGCGCAATGGCGCGATATATTCGCATGAGCCTCAATGTGTTGGCCGGTGTGCCGTCCATCGTGTTCGGGCTATTTGGCAATGCGTTTTTCTGCATCTGGCTGGGGCTTGGCTTCTCGATCTTGTCCGGCGGGCTGACACTGGCCTGCATGATGCTCCCGATCTTTATCCGTTCGACCGAAGCCGGATTGTCTGCCGTAGCGACAGAGTGGCGACACGGCGCAGCTGCTTTAGGACTAACCCAAGCGGCCGCACTCTGGCATGTGCTACTACCTGCTGCTGCACCGGCCATCACAGCGGGGCTGATGCTCAGTATCGGACGTGCGCTGGCGGAGACTGCTGCGCTCATCTTCACCAGCGGCTATGTGGATCGTATGCCCGACTCGCTCTCTGACTCTGGGCGCGCACTATCCGTGCATATCTACGACTTATCCATGAACGTGACCGGGGGCGACCAGTCGGCTTATGGTTCAGCACTGGTTTTAATCATCTTGCTGGTCGTGATCAATAACATCGCCACCAGTTTGGCAAACCGTTTCTTAAGCCAAAGGATTACGACCTCATGATGCATGACACAAAAAAATTATGGCACTCTGCGGTTTTACCGACCTCATATACGTTGAGCAACATTGAACAAGGCGCGGCATGCTGCGTTCCAATTCCGCACATCCAAGTCGAAAACCTTGCTGTTTCATATCACGGAAAGTCGGTGCTCGAAGGTGTCTCTCTTGACATCAACAAAGGCTGCATTACCGCGCTGATCGGTCCTTCCGGATGCGGCAAGACCAGCTTTCTCTCCACTTTGAACCGCCTGACCGACCTGATTCCGGGCTGCCACATGCAAGGGCGCATAAATATTGATGGGGTGGACGTGACCGACCACCAGCTGGATGTATTGGCGTTGCGGCGTAAAGTCGGCATGATCTTCCAAAAGCCCAACCCGTTTCCGTTATCAATACGGCGCAATATCGAAATGCCATTGCGCGAACATGGACTGCGTCAGCGCAGCGCCATAGACGAGCGGGTCGAACGTGCCTTGCGTGACGTTGGTTTATGGGAAGAAGTACGCGACCGACTGGATGCGCCCGCACTGGCACTATCAGGTGGACAACAGCAACGTTTGTGTATTGCCCGCGCGCTGGCATTGGAGCCTTCTATTCTGTTGATGGATGAACCGTGCAGCGCACTCGATCCAATTGCATCGGCTGTCGTTGAAGAACTCATACAACGCCTTCGCAATCGCTATACAGTCGTGATCGTGACCCATAATCTTGCTCAGGCGCGTCGAGTTGCCAACTACGCGGCTTTTTTTTGGATGACAGAGCGTGTTGGAAAATTGATCGAATTCGGACGCTGCCAATCGTTATTCGACTCACCCAGTCATGATTTGACTGCGGCTTACGTGACTGGGGTTAGTGGTTGAATAGAAATAAATATATTGTCTGGGTAGATGGTTTTTGGGCGGGCTATAGCAAAGTGCTCATGTTATTGCCGACTCGTTAATTGGTGGGTTTTATTGGGTCGCGGGGAATTGAAATGGAGAGATTAAATCGAGTCTAAAGGGCTTTGACCCGAATGTCACTAAGCTAAGCCCTTTTAGCACGATTAGGCTGTGGTGAAATCCACGCCAATACTTGATTAAGTTATTGTTTTATAAGTGCTAAATATCCTTGACTTAGTGGCATTCGGCTTTGACCCCTTTAGTTCTGCAACGCTAAAGCCGGTGGATTAAACCTTGCAATTGAAAATTAAATTCTGCATTATTTGCAAAACAATTCGAACAGAGCCGACTCAGTGTAACGGATTGTGACTTGGTGGTTAGCACATGCATATAAAAAGGCTATGTCGTAGTTACCTGTTCATTCTTGGTAAAAATTTAATTATTAAATATTTTTGGTTAATCGCAAAAATATTCAACCCTATGATTTATAGATGCTTAGTCGATTATCAAACCAAATTCAACATCTAATTGCGATATAGCAATTTAAAATGGAAGTGTTGTTTGTAAATTAATATTTCAGCCGATTGATTTTACTACAATAAAAAGGACTTTTCATGCATTCACTCTTCATCCGTTTATTCATTCTGTTGAGTTTGATTTCCCCCTCCCTCGTCTTGGCGGCCACAGTCGTAGAGTTTTACAACACCAATCTGGATAACTATTTCATCACCTCCGATGCAGGTGAATCGGCATCGATAGACAACGGAAGTGCGGGGCCAGGTTGGAGCCGCACTGGAAATACATTTGAGTCAGGTGGCAATGCCTCCGTCTGCCGTTTCTACGGTAGCCAGTCGCCGGGTCCCAACTCGCATTTTTATACGGTTGATTCGGAGGAATGCCAGGGACTGAAAGATCAACAAATCGCCATTGGTGATCCTCGAAAGTTGACCGTGAAGAGCTGGAATTTTGAGAGTCTGGATTTTGTTTCAACTCCGGCAACAAACCAAGCTTGTCCCAGCGGAACCACGCCGGTTTATCGTGCCTATAATAATGGTTTTACTCGTGGTGTTGATAGCAATCACCGCATCACGACAAACTTGACATCCATTCAACAGGTGGAGGCTTGCGGCTGGAGCAATGAGGGTGTAGTCATGTGCGCGCCAAGCGGCACGACTAGTGGAGGGGAAACAAGTTGCCCGCCCCCTAGTGATGGAGATAATTCGACAAACAACACCAGTGGAAGCAGCACCCCCACAAATATAGAATTCAAATTCTTTCCAGCTAACTATTTCACTACTTATGATGTATTCACTACTTTGACCGGCTCAGACAATCATGGCAATACCTATACTGGCAACACTTCTGATAAAACATTAACGACATCCACCTTCTTAGGTAAAAACACAATACCGATTGAGTCAAAAATTAATTTCACCGTTTCACATGGTGGATTTGCTGCAGTTACGCAAAACCAGTATTTTGGAATAAATGCCAGTGACAGACGCTTTCTTGGTGTTGATGGCGATGTTGCCACTGTGTCAGCAACTACAAATACAATACCAATCACTGCCAAAATCGGCGACTCTGGAACATCCGGAATATACACTGACAAAGATGGTTTCGTTTCGACTATAACGTGGCAATTAAGTGATGGGTTAAATGGTAATGCGAAACTAGTAATTTCAAATACAACTAATGATCAATTTGGGAGCTTGGATAACACATTTACCACAACCTATATAATTAGTACTGATGGAACTAGAAAATCAGTTGAATTTAAGACATTTAACATGAACGTAAACTTGGAAGTTACCTTAAGGGGTGTCTATTAAGTTACAAATATGTTTCGCTCATAATAGGTGACAGTCATTGTATAGTGCATGGGGTACATTGATAGTGCGAGTTCTGGTTACTAAACGACCGATGAACTCGCTCGAATCGCCTAATAAACGAATATGCGAAATTATCTATTGAGAATATCGGGGTCAAGTCTTGACATCACGCATCAGGCTTAACGCTGTGCCAAGACTAGCCCATTATTTCATGACCACAATATTTCTCGCCGCTCTCTGAAACTATTGGGGTCAGAGTAATATTTAATAATTTTTTCGTTGGAAACAGGATTTTTCTACAGCCCCGTTAAGTCTCTGTGAGGCAAGAACATTAATAATTCGTTGCACTATCTCCAATTATCCAAAAAATTAATAAAAATATAAATTTAAACGTAGAAACTGTGACTAATATCACGGAATGATATTCTGCAATCTTTTATCCTGAAATTTCAGACAATATAAAAAGGAAATCATGATGAGAACTTTAAAGTACAACAAAATTAAACTTGTACTAATTAATATTTTGGGTATTGCTTCACTTGTACTATGTTCAAATTCAACTGCTATTGCAAAAGAGACTTCATCAATATCTTCCACCGATTTGGGAAGTGGTCGGATAAAAGCTGAAACGGCAAAGCCGAAGAAGAAGCTTCCACCTATATCTAGTGGGGATTTGGGAAGTGGTCGAATAAAATCTGAAAAAGATAAAACCAAATAAGCAGAGCGGAACAAAAAATTTGGGTCAGTCCTGACATTTGAGATATATACAATGTTGCCTAAATTTTTTACCACCTTTTATACACTCGCCCAAGTGGGTGAATATTTTGGTGGGAGTTACGCCACTGTGAGCAGAGCAGTGAAACAAGCGGAAAATCGGATGGATAATGTCAAATGTAAGGCCTGCCCCCGTGATTCCTGAACGAACAAAATATTTGGTGCGCAAAGCTTCCATGTGATATTGCCGTTTTTGTGGTGGCTGTCATTTGTTACAATAAAGCTGGAACGCTATGGGGGTTCGCGGTTTTTGGGTATTTCATATTAGTTACAGCAACGTTTATATAATGCTCGTAGAGTTAAGCCGAAGAAAAAATGTGATGAGCGAAAAATTGAGGAATCAATGCACTAAGTTTATTCTGACCCCAGTTATTTACCAAGAAAGGCAGGGCTACCACAAAAGAAAACATTCAGCGCCTGTTAATGTTAATCTGACCCCAATTATTCTCTTCGAGTAGCCATTCGCCGTCGCTCCAATCCCGGTAATCCTGAGACAACAAGCAGTCCATGAATTTTGTAACATTAACAAACGATTTTTTAGGTTGGGTTCTGGACCACGGCTTTCGCCTTCTGGTCACCCTCGCAGTATTCGTCGCCTACTTGGTGCTCGACAGAATCAATACTCCGAAAATTGAGGAGGGCGTGGATCAAAGCCGCTTCAAAGAAGGCTCTGCCAACAAGGCTATTCAGCTTGCTCGCGCGATCACAGGCATGTTTGGCGTGTTGTTTCTGTTTCTGATCTGGGGTCTGGACTTCAGCTCTGTATTTATTTTTGCGTCGACCACAATCACGCTTCTGGGTGTGGCTCTGTTCGCAAGCTGGTCGCTACTTAGCAATGTCACGGCGTACTTCATCTTGCTGCTGCAACCTTCGTTCCGCCGTGGCCACTACATAAGAATCATAGATACCGACAACTATGTCGAGGGCTATATAGCTGAGCTGAATTTGTTCAGCATGAAACTCGTGACAGAGAATCGCGAAGTCATCGTCTATCCTAACAATCTGCTATTAGGCAGGCCGATCGTCGTGAATCCGAAAAACCGGCTTTCTGAGATTGGCAAATTGCCATCAAGCAAAGAGTCTTAAGGGTTTTGACCCGAATGCCACTAAGTTAAGCCCGTTGAGCACGGTTAGACTATTGAGAAATCTGCGCTAATTATGGCTTTGCACTTTACGAAATATTTCGGCAGAAACTTAAATACTTATTGATTTCCTGAGCTGACTATTGCTATAGTCAGATTATTGCTTAGTCCGTCGTAGAGGCTAAGTTAAGCCGTTTAAGCCTAGCAGTAGACCTCTCACATTTCAAAAAATTTTTCAACAAAGTGGTGGAATTCGTCATGAGTAAATTAAATCGTAAGTGGATGGCTTGCTTTAACTATTCAGTCCTTGGGGCGGGAGCGTTTGCAATTGCCGCGACTGCCTTACCCGTCATGGCTCAAAGCGTAGAGTCACCGCTGAACAAGCGGCCTTCGAAGGTGGATATGAGCAAAGTGAGCGGTAGTCTTCTTAATTTGCACGAGAAGTATCAGGGCTATCAGGAACAGAAAAGCGTGCAAAAGTTGAGTACCGTTTTCAACCCACCCAATTCAAGGATGGTGATAACTGCGGATACGGTAGTGTTCGACGCCGCAGCATCGGGCGATCCAGAGGTTCTGGCAAATGATCTGAAAGCTCTTGGTGCACTAGACGTCACCGTATTCGGACGCATGGTTTCCGGCCGCCTGCCGCTGTCGGCAATTCCGGCACTCAAAAACCTGCCTTCTCTGCAACTTGTTCGTCCTTCTTACATGACAAAACATCCCGTCAGTGCCGGTGTCACTAGCCAGGGTGATTTTTCGATGCAATCTGAAATGGCGCGTACGACCTTCGAAGTTGATGGCACCGGTGTCAAGGTCGGCACCCTGTCAGACAGCTATAACTGTCTCGGTGGTGCGGCCGAGGGTGTGGCAAATGGTGAATTGCCCGTGGACGTCACTGTCCTTCAGGAGGGGCCCTGTCCAGGGTCTGACGAAGGCCGCGCGATGATGGAAATTATTCATGATGTCGCGCCTGGTGCCGCACTATCTTTCCGCTCGGCTTTCATTGGTGGTCAGGCAGGATTTGCCCAAGGCATCCTGGATCTTGCCGCCGATGGTGCGACGGTAATCAACGATGACATCAGCTACAATGCGGAGCCGTTCTACCAGGATGGCGTCATCTCACAGGCAATCGATATGGTAGCCGCTCAGGGCGTATCCTATTTCACCTCTACTGGAAATGCTGGCCGCAAGGCTTATGAGGCGCCGTTCAGGCCCAGCGGTCAGACCGTTAACCTTGGCAGTGGCAACGGAGATCAGGAGGCGCATGATTTCGATCCGGGACCCGGAGTGGATATTTGCCAGCAGATCACTATTCCGGCTGGAGCAAGCGTAACCATAAGCTTTCAATGGGACGAGCCGTTCTTTTCCGTCAGCGGCGCGCCGGGCTCGGCGAGTGACCTGGATATTCTCCTGACCGATGCATCCTGTAACACATCGGCGCCGCTTGCTATTGCCGATAACCCTAATTTTGGAGCAGATCCAGTCGAAATACTGAGTTTTGATAACCCGGGTTCTGAGGCTACGTTCAATTTGGTAATTCTGAAGTATAGTGGCCCTAATCCGGGGCTGATGAAAACCATCGCTACATCCGAAAATTTCACCTACGATGAATTCGATACCAAGACTGGTGCCTCCTATGGTCACCCTCTGGCCGTCGGCGCATCAGGTGTCGGTGCGGCGTTTTATCAGCAAACGCCTGCGTTCGGGCAGACCCCGCCACTGATTGAAGAATCCTCGTCAGCCGGTGGCACTGCGATACTCTTTGATACCGCGGGAAATCGGCTTGCCACACCGAATGTTCGTCAGAACCCTATGATCACAGGGCCGGATGGTGGCAATACATCATTTTTCGGAAGTGATTTTGAAGGCGACGGCTTTCCCAACTTCTTCGGGACTTCGGCGGCTGCTCCGCATGTTGCAGGTGTTGCCGCGCTGATGAATGAACTGGTACCGGGAATAACGCCTGCTGCTATCAATACCGCTTTACAAAACACGGCGATAGATATGAATGATCCGAGCACACCGGGGTTTGACATTGGCTTTGACTACGGAACCGGTTACGGGTTGGTTGATGCGAATGCCGCACTGGCTGCAATCGCTCCACCAACAGTGGTCGATGTCACCTCGAACGTCAAGATCAGCCAAACAGGAATCAGATATGACCGCCGCACCGGGCAGTTTGTACAACAGGTAACTGTAGCCAACATCACTGCAGGCTTTATTTCAGACCCGGTGTCTCTTGTGCTGGATAATCTGAGCTCGAATGTAACACTTGCAAACTTAGACGGAACCAATTCCGGCGGGGCTCCTTACGTAACTTTGAATACGGGAGGTGATGGTCTGGCTCCAGGTGAAAGTACAAGTATTCTGCTCCAATTCAGTAATCCGACGTTCCAGAGTATTACATACAAGCCTGCGGTTTTTTCAGGTACGTTGTAATGCAGAATGCAGGATAAAAATGCAAGGGCAGGTATCTTCGCTAGTCCTGGACGGCGCAACAAAAGGGCAACCTTAAGAGGCCGCCCCTGTAACTGGCGAAGAATAAATAAATTTGAGTTAATAACTTTACAATGAGGTTTAATTATGACCAGTAACGGATTGATACACGCACTAAAACTAGGTGTTGGTTTGTGGCTTGGATTAAGTACCGCGCTATCCCATGCCAATGCTATTTACGATGTAACGCTTGATACTTCTTCTATCAGCGGCGGAACTTATTCGTTAGTGTACGACTTGATTGACGGAGACGGTGCTATCAATAACACGGTAACCCTAAACAACTTTATGTTCGGTGGGGGGGCTATTACCGGTACACCACCCAATCTCACAGGAGGAGCATCAGGGGATATGAGTTCCACCGTAACCCTGATGGATACGATTTTTTTCAATTCATTTGATCAGGCGTTCACAGCGGGAAATTTGCTAAGCTTCACAATCGATATTCCGAGTAACTTATTTGGCTCAGGATTCGCGGATAATTTCTCGTTTTACCTCTTGGACAGTACGTTCAATCCGATCGCTACCAATGATCCATTTGGTGCGGGCGCATTTCTTACAGTTGATCTGTCAGCCCCGCTGAATATCCAGACATTCAGTAGTACTGATGCCAATCATCCCGTTTCGGCTCCATTGGTAACGGTAGCAGTAGCGACAGTACCCACTCCCGGCATGCTCTGGTTGTTGGTTCCCGGCCTGGTCGGGATGGTCGGCGTCTCGCGTTTAAAGGCGCGCTCTGAGCGAAAAGGGTTCGGGCTCAATAAAGGTCAGCACTCCCCCATTCACATTTTCTCCTAACGTCGCATACAGAAGATACAGACGGCCTTCCCTTCTCACCGGGGCGAGGGCTACCCATCCAGAGAACAAGGGGCAGTACCGAATGCCACTCGGTTAAGGCCTCGCTGAGTAAAAATGAAGTCTCTCGCAACTTGCCGTGGCACTGTTAGCCACGGCAAGTTCTTGGGTCGTCATTTTTTCGCGTGGCTCAATCCGGTCAGGTCTAAATGGTAACCGCAATGTCGCGATACAGGCAGTTAAAGTTATGGTCTCGCGACCAGTACGGGCATGATGTTCGGACACTACGTGGCCTGGATTTCAGCGGGACTCATGGGCGCGGCGACCGCGGCGATGACGAAATCCAGCATCATGGTGGTCGATCCGGGCGAAGTGGCCTTCTATGCCCTGGGCGCATCGGGGTTTGTGATCGTGGTCGTTGCCGGGTGGACAACCGCCAATGCGAACCTTTACCGCGCCGGTCTAGCCGCGCAGGCCGTATTTCCCGACGTGCCCAGGACGAAGGTAACCTTGCTCGTTGGACTGGCGGTCGTGGTCGCGAGTGCCTTTCCATTCATTTACCAAAGCATGCTCCCCCTCTTGACCTATGCCGGCCTCATTCTCGTGCCGGTGGGCGGTATCGTCTTCGCCGAACACCATATCTTCCCGAGAATCGGATTTACCCGCTATTGGGCTCGTTTCAAGGGCTTGCAGTACAGCGTCCCGGCGATCGGCACATGGGCGGTCTCGCTGGTTTTTGGTTTTGGTCTGGGCGCGCTCAACATCATTCCGTTCTACTACCTGTTCCTGCCGACCTGGTTCGTCTCGATCGCCGCCTATATCGTGCTGGCGAAGAAATACGGTGCTGCTGAAAGCTATCCCGAGGGCGAGCAGGCGGAACGGGTGTTCCAGGAGAGAGTCGCCGAATTTCATGCGCAACAAGCCGCAACGGAGAGTCACGAGCCCGTCAATGACGCCTCCATTCTTTCCAAAGTGATCAAGGCGATCTACATCATCATTGGCCTGGCAGTTCCATTCGTTCTTGCCTGGAGGGTTCTGTTCCACAGCCCTGACATCTATGTCTACTATGTCAATCTGGAGCGGTTCTACGACGTTAGCATCTGGTGCACGGTGATCTACTTTGTCTTCGCCTACTGGGATTTGAAGCGTTCTAAGGCACTGCAAAGAGCTGCGGTGCGGGGGGCGTCAGAGCCCGCAGTTTAAGGACGCGTGACCACAGCGACCGGGATGGGGTGACGCCATGCCGGCGCAGCCGACTTCTTGGCCTCTGCCGACAGTGACCGCCACCGATCCGGCGCGCGAGGATATTTGCTTGCGGCAGTCGATCGAGGCGGCCAAGGTGCAGTTGCGGGAGCTCCACGACGAAGTGAAGGAAAGAAGCGCCGCTGCCTGCGCAGCCATCTTCCGGGTACACGAAGCGTTTCTCGACGACCCCGATCTGGTCGATACGGCGCTCGAACGGATCAAGGCACATGTTTGATGGATTGTTGCCGTACACTATCCGAGTGGCGAGGCCATGGCCATCCAATGCCGATCCGGGCATCATGCATCACACCATCCCGTCAGCCCAGTTCTCGGCTGTTCTCCGCAGGAGAACCTCTTTTCCCAAGCGCAGTCTTGGGAAAAGCCTGGGCCTTAGAAGGGGAAGTCTACTATGAAAAAGTACAGGTCAATTGTGTATACACTCGGAATCCTGGCAACGATGACAGGCACAGTTGTACATGCCGATGGTTTTCCGGCCAACCAGTACATTACCGGCGACTGGGGCGGTGAGCGGGCGAAGCTCGCTGATGAAGGGGTTACGTTCAAACTCGGCTACTTCAGCCAGGGTGCCAAGAATACCTCGGGCGGCAAGCGCCATACGACGGCATACGCTGATCAGTTTTTTCTGGGAGGCTATTTCGTTCTCGATAAGTTGATCGGTTGGCGCGGCGCGGAGCTCAAGGTGGAGATCACCGATCGCAACGGCACCTTGATCAACAACGAAGCCGGGATGCCGTTTCTGTTGCAATCACAGCAGATTTACGGGCGCGGGAACATCACACGCCTAACGCAATTCTCGCTGACCCAGAAGCTGTTCGACGATCATCTGTCGGTCAAGGTGGGGCGCATTTATCCCAGCGCCGACTTCTTTGCCATGAGTTGCGCCTTTCAGAATCTGACCTTCTGTAGCGGCGGTTCATCGAATTTCATCAACAGCAGCTGGTATAGCAACCCGGTGAGCGCGCTTGGTGCGCAAGTCACATTCACGCCGGACAAGCACTGGTATTTCAAGGCCGGTGGCTACAACAACAATAAGGACGCCCTTTCAACGTCTAACGGACTCAGGCTTTGGCCTTCAGGTGGTTGGACTGGAACCATGCTGGTTGGCGAGGTTGAATACAAGGCAGATTACGGTAACGGAATCGACGGCGACTATCGCGTTGGCGTCGTTCGAAACGATAGCAGCGCCAGTAAAATTTATGACGAGGCTGGTTTTCCGGCTGGCCTGACGACAACCCCCGTCGCAAGCGTGAGCGAAAGCCATGCCTTTTACGTCAATCTTGAGATACAGGTGTATCGCACTGCTTCCGGCGGCGGCCTGCGAATGTTCGCAAGCATGATTCATCCGGACAAAAGGATAAGCCAAGTTGGCGAGGTTCTCGCCATCGGTGGCTTTATCACCGGGCCCTTCGCCTCGCGACCACATGACCGTATCGGCCTTGCGCTTGGTCGCAATGCAGTCAGCAGCAAGCTGACTGCGGCACAGCGCCTGTACAACCAGTTGCGGCCCGTGGGCGCTTCGGCAGTGGGTGTGCAACGTTACGAGTACGTGGTCGAACTGAACTACAACATTGCGCTGGCGCCAGGCATCGAAGTGATGCCAAGCATCCAGTATGTGCGTCACCCGGATGGCTTGGCGAATGTGGCGAACGCCACCGTGCTAGGCGCGCAACTCAGTCTAAATTTCTAAAGCAGCTCGGCATGTTTGAACATACAATTGCACCAATGACAGCTCGCTGAAAGAATCGACAAACGACAAGCGTTGAGGGGAGAAGGATGAAGCTACGAATGATTTCAGTGGCGGGCGCCGCGATTCTGGCCCTGGCAAGCACGGGACTGCAGGCGGAAACCAAACTGACCATCGCCATGGTCAACAACGGCGACATGATCCGGATGCAGAGGCTCTCGGAGGCGTTCGAGAAAGCCAATCCCGAGATCAAACTCGACTGGGTCGTGCTGGAAGAGAACGTGCTACGCCAGCGCGTCACCACCGACATTGCGACCAAAGGTGGGCAGTTCGACGTACTGTCAATTGGCACCTACGAGGCTCCCATCTGGGCCAAGCGAGGGTGGCTTGTGACACTCGACGGTTTGCCGGCAGACTACGACGTCGAGGATATCCTGCCGCCGATCCGCCAGGGCCTGTCGTTCAAGGGAAAGATGTACGCCGTGCCGTTCTATGGCGAGTCTTCATTCACCATGTACCGCACCGATCTGTTCAAGAAAGCCGGGCTCGATATGCCCGAGAAGCCCACGTGGGATTTCATCAAGGACGCTGCCCGCAAGCTGACCGACAAAAGCAATGAGGTTTATGGCATTTGCCTGCGTGGCAAGCCAGGCTGGGGGGAGAACATGGCCTTCCTGACTGCCATGGCCAACTCCTACGGTGCTCGCTGGTTCGATATGAACTGGAAACCTCAGTTCGACGGTGAAGCCTGGAAGGCGACGATCACCGACTACGTCGAGCTGATGAACGAAGTCGGCCCGCCAGACGCGTCGGCCAAGGGCTACAAAGAAAACCTGGCCCTGTTCCGGGCAGGCAAGTGCGCGATCTGGATTGACGCGACTGCGGCTGGGCAGTTTGTGACCAATGCGGACTCTGATGTGGCCAACAGTGTGGGTTTCGCGCTCGCACCGGACAAGGGCCTGGGCAAGAGCGCAAACTGGCTCTGGGCCTGGGCGCTGGCAATTCCCGAGAGTTCCCACAACAAAGATGCGGCGAAGAAGTTCGTGGCCTGGGCCACCTCGAAGCACTACCTGGAACTGGTCGCGACGAAGGACGGCTGGCCGAACGTGCCTCCGGGCACCCGCAGGTCGCTCTATGAGAACCGGGCGTATCTCGACGCGGCGCCCTTTGCCAGGACAACGCTCGCGTCGATCCTGGCAGCCGATCCGAACCATCCGACCGTCGAACCCGTGCCCTATACCGGAATTCAGTTTGTCGCGATTCCGGAGTTCCAGAGCATCGGCACCGCGGTGGGTAACAGGTTCGCAGCGGCGCTGTCGGGAACGATCCCGATCGATGAAGCGCTTGGCAACGCCCAGTGGGTGACTGGGAAGGTCATAGAGCGCGCCCGCTTCCTCCAAGGTCATTCCGCTCTATGAACCCCCCGCGATCCGCCGCTAAGCTCACTCGGCATGTCCGGCTGCGGACGGTGGGCGATAGTCGACCGCCTATTGCTTCTGCAGACAAATTTCCCGTTGATTGGAATGACGTAAGACACAGTAGTAGGGGAGCGAAAAATGACCAATAAAGCTTTCGATCCAGGACAGTCCATAGCCGATATGGACGACGAGCAGCTTCCGATCCCACCGCATAAGCTGCATGGCTGGGGGCGCTTTGCCGGCCTGTATGCCGCCGAACACGTTGCCGCGACGGAATTCGTGATCGGCGCCACCTTTGTGGCACTGGGTGCGGGGATATGGGACATTCTCATCGGTCTGCTGATCGGCAACACGCTGGCCATCCTGAGCTTCTGGCTGATCACCGCGCCGATCGCGGTCGATACCCGGCTGAGCCTCTACACCTATTTGAACCGCATTGCCGGCGACTCGATGTCGCGCCTCTACAACGTGGCCAATGTCTTGATCTTCGGCGTCATATCGGCGGCCATGATCACCGTGTCGGCAACGGCTGTCAGAGCATTGTTCGATATTCCCCCACAGGTGCATCCGTATCCGACGAGTGTGCTGTTCGTCATCGTGGCTATCGCGGTTGCGGTCATCGTGGTTCTGGTTGCGGTCTTCGGGTTCAATGCGGTCACCGAATTTGCCAGCATCTGCGCACCATGGCTGATGGTGATGTTCATCGTCGGCGGCATGGTTCTGCTTCCCGCGCTCTCGGAATTCATCACTGGCTACACCACCCTGACCAGCTTTTCCGATTTCGTGCAGATAGCCGGAGCAACCGTCTGGACGGGCCTGAACGCCGAGGGAAAACCGGGCATCGGGATGCTCGAGGTTGCCGGCTTCGCGTGGGCCGCGAACACCTTCTCTCACTTCGGGCTGATCGACATGGCGCTGCTCCGCTATGCCAAGAAGAAAAGTTATGGTCTCGCGACCAGTACGGGCATGATGTTCGGACACTACGTGGCCTGGATTTCAGCGGGACTCATGGGCGCGGCGACCGCGGCGATGACGAAATCCAGCATCATGGTGGTCGATCCGGGCGAAGTGGCCTTCTATGCCCTGGGCGCATCGGGGTTTGTGATCGTGGTCGTTGCCGGGTGGACAACCGCCAATGCGAACCTTTACCGCGCCGGTCTAGCCGCGCAGGCCGTATTTCCCGACGTGCCCAGGACGAAGGTAACCTTGCTCGTTGGACTGGCGGTCGTGGTCGCGAGTGCCTTTCCATTCATTTACCAAAGCATGCTCCCCCTCTTGACCTATGCCGGCCTCATTCTCGTGCCGGTGGGCGGTATCGTCTTCGCCGAACACCATATCTTCCCGAGAATCGGATTTACCCGCTATTGGGCTCGTTTCAAGGGCTTGCAGTACAGCGTCCCGGCGATCGGCACATGGGCGGTCTCGCTGGTTTTTGGTTTTGGTCTGGGCGCGCTCAACATCATTCCGTTCTACTACCTGTTCCTGCCGACCTGGTTCGTCTCGATCGCCGCCTATATCGTGCTGGCGAAGAAATACGGTGCTGCTGAAAGCTATCCCGAGGGCGAGCAGGCGGAACGGGTGTTCCAGGAGAGAGTCGCCGAATTTCATGCGCAACAAGCCGCAACGGAGAGTCACGAGCCCGTCAATGACGCCTCCATTCTTTCCAAAGTGATCAAGGCGATCTACATCATCATTGGCCTGGCAGTTCCATTCGTTCTTGCCTGGAGGGTTCTGTTCCACAGCCCTGACATCTATGTCTACTATGTCAATCTGGAGCGGTTCTACGACGTTAGCATCTGGTGCACGGTGATCTACTTTGTCTTCGCCTACTGGGATTTGAAGCGTTCTAAGGCACTGCAAAGAGCTGCGGTGCGGGGGGCGTCAGAGCCCGCAGTTTAAGGACGCGTGACCACAGCGACCGGGATGGGGTGATACCACGCCCCTCAATGTCGACGCTGGCACCTGGATGCGTTGAGGACGAATGGTTTAAGGAGAGGGGTATGAAGAATGAGTAATGGTTTTACAGTGGCGGGAATCGGCGAGTTGCTTTGGGATGTGTTTCCAGAGCACAAGCGTCTCGGCGGCGCCCCGGCCAATTTTGCGTTCCATTGCTACCAGCTCGGCGCGAAGGCCTATCCAGTAAGCTGCGTGGGGACCGATGAACTGGGACTGGGCATTCGCGACAAGCTGCGGGAAATGGGGGTGGATGCCAGCTATGTCCTGGAAAGCGACACGTTCCCTACCGGAACTGTGCAGGTGACGCTGAACGAAGAGGGCAAACCTTCCTATCGGATTTTCGAGAATGTGGCATGGGATCATATTGCTTTTACCGGCGGGCTCAAGGCGCTGGCGGCGACCCTGGATGCGGTGTGTTTTGGATCGCTTTCGCAGCGCTCACCGGTTTCGCGCGAAACCATCCACACGTTCTTGCGGCACATGCCGGAGGCGGCGCTGAAGATTTTCGACGTGAATTTGCGACAGTCTTTTTTTTCGAAGGAGCAAGTCGACGCCTCGCTACGCCTCGCTTCGATTTTGAAGCTCAGCGACGAAGAGCTTCCAGTGCTGGCCGGCTACTTCGGCCTGCGCGGCAATGTAATGGATCAGCTCAACGAGTTGCGTGAACGGTTTGACCTGAGGCTGGTAGCCTACACGCGCGGTCCGGACGGAAGCGTGCTTGTAGGGGGCGCTGAAGTAGATGACACCCCGGGAGTGGAGGGGCTTGCGGTGGACTCGGTCGGAGCCGGGGATTCATTCACGGCGTCGCTCTGCATGGGCGTGCTGAAGGGCTGGCCGCTGAGCACGGTGAATGTGTTTGCGAACCGGGTCGCCTCGTTTGTCTGCTCGCAGAAGGGTGCAACCCCGGTCCTGCCCGAACATCTGAAGAAATTGTGAGCAACAAAGAAAAGTAATAGAATAAAATTGATGTTCTGGATCGCGGACATGGCGGTTTGCGAAGCCAACCGGGACAATTTCTACCAGTACGCCTTCATCTCCGCCCACTGGGTGATGCATCAGGCCAAAGCGCTCAACAAACAGCTGGAGAAAATAGCGATAAGGTTCATAGGGAGTTTGTCATGACGGAACTCGTTCAACTCAAGCAGGAAAACCTTCACCTCCTCACCGACGAAATCGCTCGTCCATCCTATGACCGGAGCAAAGTCAAAGCCGGCATCGTCCATATCGGCGTCGGCGGATTCCACCGATCACACGAAGCGTATTACACCGATGCGCTGATGAACGAGTCCGAGGCGTCCGACTGGGGCATCTGCGGCGTGGGTCTGCGAGAGGCCGACCGCAAAATCGGGGATATTCTGAAAGCGCAGGACTATCTCTACACGTTGATCGTGAAGCATCCCCAAGGAAAGGTCGAAACCTGCGTCATCGGCTCCCTGATCGATTTCAAGCTGGGCTGCGACGATCCCGGCGCCGTCATCGACAAGATGGCCAGCGCGGACACCAAGATCGTTTCGCTGACCATCACCGAGGGGGGCTACAACTTCAACCCCGCTACGGGCGAGTTCGATTTCGGCGATGCCGATGTGCGGCATGATCTGGAACATCCCGAGACCCCGAAGACGGTGTTTGGCTATCTGACCGCTGCGCTCAAGAAACGCCGCGCCCAGGGGCTCCCGGCCGTCACCATTCAGTCATGCGACAACATCCAGCACAACGGCAACCTGACGCGCAAGATGGTGCTGGCATTCGCGGGCAGGCAGGATCCCGAGCTCGCGCGGTGGATCGAGAGCGACGTGTGCTTCCCCAATGCCATGGTGGACCGGATCACGCCCGTAACAACGCCGGAGGATATCGCGTACCTCCGTAGCGAAGTGGGATTGAATGACCAATGGCCGGTCACCTGCGAACCGTTCACCCAATGGGTCATCGAAGACAGTTTCTCCAACGGCCGGCCCGCGTGGGAAAAGGTCGGCGCGCAGTTTGTTCCCGACGTCACGCCGTACGAGAAAATGAAACTACGGTTGCTCAACGCTGGGCATTCCGTCCTCGGGTTGCTTGGGTCGATTCACGGACACAAAACCATCGATGGCTGCGTGGCCGATCCGCTGTTTGCGACCTATCTGCGCCGGTTCATGGATGTGGAGGCGACCCCGGTGCTCGACCCGGTGGAAGGAATCGATCTGGACGCTTACAAGGACAGTCTGATCGAGCGGTTCGGCAACCCGAACATCAAGGACAGCCTGGCGCGAATCTGCCTGGAAAGTTCCGCCAAGCTGCCGGTATTCCTGGTCCCGACGATCACCGCAAATCTGGAGCGCGGCGGCAGCATCAAATATGCCACCCTGGTCATCGCCGCATGGTGTTTCTATAGCGACAAGGGCGTCGACCGGCACGGCGCGCGGCTCGATATTATCGATGCAATGAAAGACGAACTGCATCAAGCTGCGAAGAGAACCCCAGATGACACGCTGTCATTTCTTAAACTCGAACCCGTTTTTGGCAATCTCATCCACAACAAACAATTCACCGCGTTGTATACGGAAATTATTCAAGCTCTCTACGAAAACCACGACATCTCGCTTCGAATGAGAAAGCTCCTGTAAGGCATCAACATTACTTGTCGAGATAAGAGAAAGTCAAACTCGCTAATGGCAAGTCGGCATCGGCTGTAGCGTTCTCGTCGCCGCAACCTGACTGCCCCGAGTCGTTCACGATGCTCGATCCAATCGCGAGATTCGCGGCACTTCCGCAACGAGGGATACAATCATGCTTAAGTTCAAACGTCGACAGCTGCTGCAAGTCAGTGCTACTGTTCTGGCCACTCGCACACTGATTGCAACCGTAACTGCCTGTATCGCGACAATGCGGTTACCATTTAGACCTGACCGGATTGAGCCACGCGAAAAAAAACGATGACCCAAGAAGCTGCCGTGGCTAACAGTGCCCCGGCAAGTTGCGAGAGACTTCATTTCTACTCAGCGAGCCCTTAACCGAGTGACATGAGGGGCAGTACCGAATGCCACTAAGTTAAGCCCTTTTAGCAAGGTTTGACTCTTGGTAAATCCGCGCCAATACTGGCTTAAGTTGTTGCTTTAGCTATGCTAAGCTCCATTAACTTAGTGGCATTCGGCACTGAAGCCTTTCAATCTTCATTTCCTAACACCCATGCGAAGAACTTGAGACTTGCACGGTCCCTACTTCTCAGGCAACACGGAATTTTAATCGTCGGCTTTGAAGCACCACCCACGCAACTTTTTCAATTCCGCTTTATACCCGGCATAGGGTGTCCGCATTCCCTTATGCTCTTGTTTCAAGATCCTTCTCGCGATCTTGCACTCAAGCGTTTTCCGCCGTAGCCAAGGCGTACCACTGCTTTCCAAGTTGAAATCGCTAATTTCATTTTCAAGAATCTGCAAATGACCGTCTATTCGACTTTTGATCCATTTAAGACAGGATTCCAAGCGCTTTCCCCGGATGTTTTTACATTTGCGTATGACCATCTTAGCGATTTTCGGGTCTGTATTGCCAAGAGGAATAACTTTTCCTTTGTCGTCGAGCGCGACCGCGATCTCATGATTTTCAAAGGCCTCATACAAATCTTGGGAGAAAAATCGAATAATCGGCTTACCTTCAAATTCATTGAACTCTTCGTCGTTAAAGTTAAACAGCTTTACGCGCTCTAACGAGTCTTCATCGCACAAATAATGAGACCTTAAAGTCCGTCGAATGCCTTCTAGTTTTCTAATTTGTTCTCTAGATTCCCCCTTGAGCGTGATCCGGCTCAATCGTTTACCTAAAGGCTTATGGCGTTCACACCAACTAATTGGAACAACAGGTAGGGTGATTTCAACGCGCCTGTTATTCGCGCGGTTGGCTTGGGCTTCCTTTGATATACTGGTCGGCATGTTATTAAAAAGCGGCTCGTGATTGGCTCGCCCGCCATAAACTATAGTCACATCGGTACCGTCGAGTGGGTTGCAAACAGCAGTTTGGGCTGCTCCATCGCAGATTCCGGTCTCTCCTAATCCAACTGTGTCCTCGCTTACTATTTTGCTTCTGATTTTTTTCCCGGAAAAATACCCTTCAGGCGCACTGAGGAATTTCTGTAAATGTTCTGCTGCTGCTTTACCGCGGGCCACTGACCGCGGACAATATTTATCTTCGGGGGTATCTTTCCAGGTAGAAGCGTGACCTACAATACGCACACACCGTTTCACCTTAAATTCTTTTTCCTCAAGCCGGCGAAGTATCTGCGCTGTTATCAATTCAAATTGATCGCTCTGCTCAGTGGTCAACGTCGTATTGTCGCCTACCATGAAATTTGGAAGCACCCAATACTCATCCTCAAACTCCCCAGTGTCGTCTGCCCTGACCGCACTCGACAAGATCACTGTGAAAATGATGGCCCATACCACCCTGGCGACCAATAAAGCTCTGTACTGAAATATTATCGACATATTCAATAGTTCCAATGTACTACCCTGCCAATTTATGGCCACAACACGTCGTAGGTCGTGAGCATTATTATGCAAGCGAGTTCAGTCTAGAAAATGGCTAAATTACGGCAAAGGCACATTTTTTACTACAGATGAAGCTCAGTCAAGCCAATTTCTGCCGCGCTATTCTCAGCAGGTTTGTCGCAACAATTATTTAAAGAAAACTGCCCCGAATATCACTAAATAAATTTCAATATAACTTAAGTCATTATTGGCGCGGGTTCAACAATAGTCTAACCTTGCTAGCAAGGCACTAAATTAGTGCCACTCAGTACTGCCCCTTTTTTTCTGCTCGTCTAGGTTTTGGTGTTTATGATCAAAATGGGTATTTTTAAAAAATGAAATGGGTTTATAAAAAATCAATCTGGCCGACTCAATAACGCGCAGCTGATTGAGACGTTAGCTGACAAAAGAGGGGTTACACATAAGCGAACGAAAAAGCTCAACTCCCGTATTTACAGTTAAGGATCTTCGTTCAATCCTTTGAGCCAGCAGAAGAATATCAGGATGATTATGTCGAGGAATAAAAACGTCACAAATCTCAAAAACATCGGTAAGAAAATTGCCGATCGATTGAATGAAGTAGGGATATTTTCCGCAGACGATTTAAGGCGAGTGGGCGCTGTTGGCGCACATCGCATGATCAAGGAGAGGCATCCTGATGAAACATTGCCGGTTTGTTACTATCTATATTCATTTGAAGGGGCTTTGACTGACAAACATTGGGATGAAATCGGTGAACATAGAAAACAGCAGCTTAAGGCACAAATCGGCTAACAAGGCGCTGCACCAGACGGCAATTCCGCTACGCTTTATTGCCGCTGCCGAGCTTTGACGTCAGGTGTAATGGTGTCATCGAAAACTATTTACCTTGCAGCAGCAGATGCACTTTTATTTACCCATATTCTATTCGTGGCTTTCGTCACTATCGGTCTTTTGCTAATTTTGGCTGGCAGATTTCTTTCATGGTCATGGGTAAGAAACCCTTGGTTTCGAATGATCCACCTGACCGGTATTGTGGTTGTTGTTCTTCAATCATGGCTAGGTTTGATCTGTCCGCTGACAATATGGGAAATGGAATTCCGCTCAAAGGCTGGTGATGTTGTGTATACAGGTTCTTTTATCTCACATTGGCTAGGGGAGCTTTTGTACTTTGAAGCGCCAGCTTGGGTCTTTATAGTTTGCTACACCACATTTGGCTTGTTGGTTCTTCTGAGCTGGTTTTGGGTTCGCCCTTTTCCATTTGCCAGGGTGAATAATGGTGAAAAAACCTAAGGAGTCAGATTAAATTGCAGCTCGCTTCGCCATCAAAATCTAATCTGTCTCGTTAGACTTCGCCTTCACTTTTTTTTCGGCATTCGTAATGCAATATTGGTCCTTTTTTTTCTTTATCGTATTCAAGATATAGAATATCTAAAGTCATTGTCTTTTTATGGTATGAGCGAGTTACTCCAGGAAAAATATCCTGGTGAGCCGCAACATTGTTTACCATATAATCTATGGCATCATTTCTATTTGCAGTATATTTTCCATGATAGATAAGATTAAATTCGTTTTCACAAAGCAATTGGGTTTTGTTAGTTGCTGGAATAAATGGCGATGAACTAACCCTGTATGGGATTAAGGCGATATTGGAAAGCTTGCTAATAATATTGTTTTTAATTTCTTTATTATCCTGTGTTGCAGATGCTTCAATTAGCTGTACGGCAATATTCGACACTTCCATTGCCACTTCTTTCTTATCTTCTGGAAGCCTTTGAATTATTTCATTAGTATTTTTTTGTATGTTCCTACCAATGGAATCTATATTGCTTGAATCAATATTCTGAATACCGCTATTGGGGTCGCCAACAATGTTGCCGGAAACGTTACCCGCACCCGAATTGATAGTCTGATTAGCTGGTTCTCCGTTTAAGGGGGAACAAGCTACAACGAAACTACATATTGATGCTATTGAGCCAAGCAAAGCTATTTTCTGCATGATTGATAACTCCATAAATAATTTGATCATTGTTTCAGTTGCTATGCTCAACAGTGATTAGAGATATAATTTTTTAGGTTTATATCACACTCCACTTTTCATTGGGTTAAAGCGCGGCAGATTGGACTGAATGAAATGAAGCCCAACATTTCATCGATCACCTTAATGATCTATTTCATCACTTATTTAACCAGCTAAATTATGTTTACAAATTTTTATACCATAAGTAAAAACATGATTGCCTTAACCAAGTGCTATGAGAGTTTGATCCGAATGCAACTAAGTTAAGGGACTTAAGCATAACTAAAACAATAGCTGAAATAGGCAGTAACAAGTTTGGGTTGTTTATTTAGTCTCTGCTGTACTGGAAAAATTCCACTAAGGGTTATCTCAAAGAGATCCATGCTTACTTTTTCAAAGCGTTACGCGTAATTTGAGCCTTTGCAGCCGCAACAACTTGAGCAGGCTCAAAGCCGAAGTGCTGCTCGACGATCTTGGTCGGTGCAGACAGCCCGAATGTGCGCAGACCAAGGATGATTCCATCGAAGCCGGTATAGCGTTCCCAGCCAAAAGTGGATGCCTCCTCGACTGCAACGCGCGCAGTAATCGCGGGCGGTAGCACACTGTCGCGGTATTCCCGATTTTGGTTTTCGAACAACTCCCATGACGGCATACTGATTACGCGTGCTTTAACCCCTTCAGATTTCAGTTGCTCATAAGCAGAAACACAGAGTGAGACTTCGCTACCGGTAGCCAGCAGCAGTACGTCGGGCTTGTGGTCTGGAGCATCAGCCAGCACATAAGCACCGCGTTTTAAACCATCCGCAAGTGCATAAGTGGTGCGATCCAGAGTGACGATTGCTTGACGAGTCAGCACGAGGCAAACCGGACTATCCTTGAGTTGCATAATGACACGCCACGCTTCGACGACTTCATTGGCATCCGCCGGCCGTAATACAATCATGCCGGGCATTGCGCGCAAAGAAGCAAGATGCTCAATTGGCTGGTGCGTCGGCCCATCTTCCCCCAAGCTAATCGAATCATGGGTCCAGATATAAATGACAGGAATTTGCATCATTGCGCTCAGCCGAATTGCCGCACGGCAATAGTCCGTAAAAATGAAAAAACTGGCAGCGTAGGGGCGCAGTTTTGACAAGCTCATGCCACTGGCAATGGCGCACATCGCATGCTCTCGCACGCCAAAATGAAAGTTGCGTCCGCTGTAATTACCCCCTTCATGGTCATCTTGGCTGGGCGCTAGAAAACTGCCAAAGAATTCGTCTTTTAATTCTGTTTTTGTCGAAGGTGCAAGATCTGCTGCGCCGCCAAGCAACCACGGGATTTTTCCGGCAATCGCATTTAACACCTTGCCCGATGATTCACGCGTTGCGATACCTTTTGGGTCAGCCGGAAACGTGGATAGCACGCTATCCCAGTTTTCAGGCAGGCCACGCAATTGCATGCAGTCGATCTGTCTTGCCAGATCGGGATATTGCATGCGGTAAGTCGCAAACAACTGCTCCCAGGCGGCATGGGTGGTTGCTCCGCGACTGCCAAGCTGTGCCTTGAAATGTGCCAAAACACCCTTAGGCACATAAAATTGTGAGTCAGGGTCCCAGCCATAAAATTCTTTCGCCAGTCTTACTTCTTCGGTTCCTAGCGCCTCGCCGTGAGCTTCTCGCCGATCCTGCTTGTGCGGCGCCCCATAGCCGATGTGAGATTGCACAATAATTAGCGTGGGGCGGTCATGAGTGGCAAGGAAGGTTTCATAGGCATGAGTGAGTAATGTCAGGTCGTTCGCATCACTGACGTGCAGAGTAAGCCAACCGTAAGCCGCAAATCGGGCTGCCACATCTTCGGTAAAGGTTATGTCGGTCGATCCTTCGATCGAGATGTTATTGTCGTCGTAGATCCAGCACAGGTTGGCCAATTTAAGGTGTCCTGCCAGCGACGCCGCTTCACTGCTGATTCCTTCCATCATGTCGCCGTCGCTGCATAGCGCATAGACGTTATGTTCGAACAGTTCGAAAGTGGGACGGTTATAAGTAGCAGCAAGCCAACGTTCGGCAATCGCCATGCCGACGCTAACCGCAACGCCCTGTCCGAGCGGACCAGTAGTGGTTTCCACGCCGGAGGTCCATCCGTACTCGGGGTGTCCGGTGCAGCGGCTCTCGGCCTGGCGAAAATTTTTTAGGTCATCGAGTGTCACAGCAAGCCGATCTGTCCGTTCGTAACTCGGACTGATTGCCTTGACTCCGGATAAATACAGCAGGCTGTAGAGCAATGCCGAGGCGTGGCCGGCGGAAAGAACGAAGCGGTCTCGGTTTGGCCACTCGGCATCTTCTGGGTCGTATCGCAGAAAACGCTGCCACAGACAGTAAGCTGTTGGGGCTGCACCCATCGGCGTACCCGGATGGCCTGATCGTGCCTTTTGCACGGAATCGATGGAAAGTGTACGAATGGTGTTGATGCAAAGCTGGTCGAGTTGAGTTTGTTTGATCATGGCTTACTCCATATTCAACGACTTTTACAGCGTTCAATTGCAATGAGCATAATTGTCACAGGATAGTAAGTGACAGGTAACTCTCGAGGCCTTCGTTACATGATCCGCGCAGGGCAATGTGCAGAAGGCTTAACTACCTTTTGTCAACATATCACTTTTTGATTTGATGCAAGCCATCAGGTCGCCCCAAGAATTGGAGAAAGCTTCGATGCCTTCGCGCTGAAGGTCGGCGGCTAGTGTTTCGTCGTTAATACCTTCTTCCGTGAATTCGTCGAGTACGCTTTCGGCATAGCCGCCATCAACCGGCAGGGCGTCATTCACTGTGCCATATTCGGCAAAAGCCAGTAGCGTCTTCTCGGGTATGGTATTGATGGTGTCCGGTGCTGCTAGGGCTTCGACGTAAAGGATGTCAGATGCAGCAGGGTCTTTGGTGCCGGTGCTGGCCCAGAGCAGACGTTGCGGTCGGGCTCCGGAATGGGCCAGCTTCTGCCAACGCGGTGATGCGAGCAAGTCGCGATAGGCTTTGTAGGTGCGCATGGCAATTGCAATACCTAGTCGATTGTTTAATCCAGGCTGAATTTTTTCTTTGATAGCGACATCCCAGCGGCTGACAAAAAGTGAGGCTACGGAATTAACGACAGGATCAAGGCCGTTGGCGATGCGTCTTTCTATACCGCGCATATATGCTTCAGCTGCTGCGATGTATTGCTCACGTGAGAACAGCAACGTGACATTGATTGGTACGCCCGCAAAAATGGCCTTTTCAATCGCTGGGATTCCTGCACGAGTGCCTGGAATCTTGATGAAAAGATTGGGACGATTTGCTTGCGCATGGAGCTGTATCGCTGCATTGACGGTGCCGGTCGTGTCTCCGGCCAGCAAAGGAGAAACTTCCAGCGATACCCATCCATCAACCCCGCCAGTGGCATCGTGAATCGGACGAAAAAGATCGGCCGCCTGGGTTAAATCTTCCAGGGCCAGCTCAAAAAACAGTGCCTCGTCTGTTTTACCCGCTAGTGTTTTTTTCCGGATTGACTCATCATAGAATGCGCCTTTATTTATGGCTTTATCAAAAATCGTGGGGTTAGAAGTGAGTCCCGTTACAGATAATTCGTCAATATAGCGACGTAATGTGCCGCTGGTCAGAAGATCGCGAGTGATGTTGTCGAGCCAAAGTCGCTGACCAAGATTATGTAGCTGTTGTGTAGGCTTCATGGTTTCTCCTGTGATGTATGATTGTATTGATCGCACCGAGCAATGCGAGGCAATATAAAGTGTCAGATCGCCAATGTATTGCACCGTTTATGTCAGTTGGCGCGCAAAAGACTTGCTTGGAGTCGAAAGTAAGCTTTGTGCCGAGAACTTACAAAGCAGTTCCATACTGCCCTTGGCTTTGATCGCCAAGCTCATCCTCAATATCAGCTCTGATGCTGTCGTGATGAGGCAGTGAGGCCAAGCCCAAAAATCAAATTAACTCGTCCACAGAGATCAGTTTTCTGCCTGCCCTGGCATGGGATTTAACCAACCTCCGTCTGCTGCGATCAGTTCATCAGACTGTTTCGGACCCCAGCTGCCTAATTGGTAGGGGAGTACGGAGTGATGTTCTTTAAGAACTGGCTCTACCACCGCCCAAGCGGACTCAATCGCGTCCTCGCGGGTAAACAACGTGCCGTCGCCGGCCATGGCATCTGTCAGGAGCCGCGAATAGGGTGTTTCTTCTTTCTGACTTTTACAATGCAAATCAAGTTCGTGCTGATTACCGACGAATCCCTTGCCTGCGCTTTTAACGCGAGCAGCAAGGCCTATTGCGAAACCAGGAGAGAGCCGAAAGCGCAGATAGTTGGCTCGATCATTTGTCGGGGCTGAATCGTTGAACAATTGTTGTGGCGGTGGTTTTAGCTGGACCAGCACTTCTGCCGCCGTTGCAGCCAAAAATTTGCCGGATCGCAGGTACCACGGTACACCCGCCCAACGCCACGAATCAATGAACAACCGCAGAGAACAGAAAGTTTCAACGTCTGAGTCCTTCGCCACACGTGGCTCCTTTCGGTAACCAACATACTGGCCGCGCACCAAGTCGTCGGGCTTTAGAGGGCGCATGGCTTTAAAGACTTTTGCTTTCTCAATGTGTACGGCTTCAAAACCTTGGTAGGCCGGGGGCTCCATTGCAAGCAGTGCAACGACTTGAAACAGGTGATTCTGAATGACATCGCGCAGACATCCAGCACTTTCGTAAAATTCACCACGACCCTCCACGCCAAAGTCTTCGGCTAGCGTTATCTGCACACTAGCCACATTGTTGCGATTCCAGATTGGTTCCAGGAAAGAATTGGCGAAGCGAAAATAAAGGATATTCATGATCGCCTCTTTTCCAAGGTAGTGGTCGATCAGAAATATTGAATCTTCTGGAAAGACTGATGTTGCAATTGCGCTAAGCTTATTCGCAGATTCCAGATCACGGCCGAACGGCTTTTCCACAATGACGCGTGCATTCTCAGCCAGGCCAGCTGTACCGAGTCCTTTTATGACTACCGCGAATAGCGAGGGTGGAATGGCCAGGTAATGGGTTGGACGTTTGGCGGACCCCAGCGCCGACTTGATAGCTTTGTACGTGGCCGGATCGTTATAGTCACCCACTACGTAGTTGAGCAGAGAGAGAAGATGGCTAAGAGCTTGCTTATCATCTATTTTGCCAGATTTTTTTATACTCTCTGCTGCCCGTTTTCGGATTTGTGCCAGACTCAATTTCGAGGATGCGACGCCGACCACTGGTGTATTCAGGACACCAAGCTTCGCCATTGCATAGAGAGCCGGAAATATTTTTTTGTAAACGAGATCACCTGTCATACCGAATAAAACCAACGCATCAGATGGATTCGGGATGTTCTTTTTCTCAGTCACCTCAATTTTTTCTTTTCTTTTTGCCATGTCGATCAAATTGCGTTGTTGTTGAGAAAGTGAAGCAAGCCTGTTGGCATTTGCCATTAGTTCCAGCGTAAAAAAAAAGCACACAGTGCTGATTGTATTGCTTTATTTATATAAGTTTTTACGTTAAATTAGCTCATTCGCTCAATGTAATTTATATGATGAGTGTGGTATCAGGCAAACGATTTTAATTGGGCTTTAGTATCGGCATCTTCGATACTGTCTGGACGCTACAGAGGGCGTTCTATTCCCAGCCCTGACGAGTGACGCCTGCTGTTACGCGCTGGATCATACTGCCTTTCTATTGTCATTGAATATTTAAAGGACTTAACTCCTCTAGTTGTACAATATTTTAAAAATTATGATACTGCGCGAAGCGTGAGTCATATTGCTATACAACTGAAGTCGTTAGGCCAATGCACCATACTCATCTGGAGGATATAGTTAAATGAAAATCTCGTATTTAGTTTTTGGTATTGCGTTATGTCAATTTTTTACTGGGTGTGCTCAGCATCAGTGGCAAAGACCAGGCAGTACTCAACTTGAGTTAAACCAAGATAACTACGAGTGCCAAGCTGAGGCGGCCATGATTTATCCGACACAAATTGTTCAACAACAACCATCTTCTGGTCCATCAACCACAAGCTGCTCCGGCAGCAAGACGACTTACGAAAGCGCAGGAAACACCCACGACGACAGTCAAACTAACTGCACCACAAAGACTGGTCGGCGAGCCTCAGGTGTTACTTCAACCAAAGATGTAAATAAACACAACAGAAACAAATTAGCCAAACAATGTATGTACGCTCGAGGCTGGGAGCGTATCCGCGTCAAGTAAATATCCTCTACATTTATTTACAATATTTTGTTTTTATTGAAAGTCCTCTCTAATCAAATAAATTTTGGTCGAATTCGATTTGATTTGACGAACTGACTTCATCTCAGAGCCAGAAATTGCAGGATGGCTCGTCTTCGCTTATGGGCAGCTCTAAAATCCAATTTTGCGAGCTGCCGCTTTGCGGCTCGCCTGCTTACCCCGTCTCGTCAAAATATTGCGTTACTCTTAGCTTGAATTTTGACTCGCGCCTTGTCTTGCATAGAAAATTAAATTTTTAGATGCGCCCCTATATCTACTCAACCAGCCTTTGCTCGTTATCTATCGCAGTAATAAACGGAAAGGGCAACTTTGCGCATTGCAATATGTGTTACTGCAAGTCCTCCTCTCTAGCGGGTAATAACCGAGCTTTTTTTTCCTATGTCTCTTCAGCGGTTAAATAGCTATCGAAGTACACCGCATGACATGTATAGCCACCTGGATTATTAACCAAATAGTCTTGATGATAGTCTTCAGCTATCCAGAAAAGTTCGAGTGGTTCAAGAGTAGTAACCACAGGATTAGACCAACGTTTAGATTTATCAACAATGCCAATCATTTCTTTAGCGATCGCTTTTTCTTCATCATTAGCAAAAAAAATAGCTGATCGATACGAAGGGCCGCGGTCGTTACCTTGTTGGTTAACCGTCGTTGGATTGTGAATCTGAAAGAAGAAATCGAGCAATTTCTTGTAGTTTGTTTGAGTTGGATCGTACGTGATTTCAACCGCCTCGGCATGATCGGAATGGTTATGATAGGTCGGGTTTTTATTCTGGCCGCCAGTGTAGCCGACTTCAGTATCGACAACTCCTGGCTGCTTTCGAATAAGGTCTTCTAATCCCCAAAAACAACCTCCCGCTAGAACTGCTTTTTTGTGTGTAGGCATAGTTATGTACCGTTAGTGAGCTACCGCTATGTGGCTTTGTGGTCAAGACAAATACCGTTGATGCAGTAGCGATCGTGTCGACCCAAATCTCGCTCGCCATCTTTGTTACGGTCTGGCCCGTCCGGAAAAACATGTCCAAGGTGTGCATTGCAGCTTGCACACTGTACTTCAGTGCGGCGCATACCGTGGCTGTTATCGCTGATAAGTTTCACTGCATCTTTACTGATCGGATCAGTGAATGACGGCCATCCTGTGCCTGACTCAAATTTAGTGTCTCCACTAAAAAGTGCTGCATTGCATACAGCACAGCGAAACACACCTTCTTTGTCTGCATGCAATAAGTCGCTGGAGCCGGATGGCTCTGTACCTCCTTGTCGAGCAACTCTGTACAGCTCAGGATTGTCTTTTTTTAGCTGTTCGTCTGTTTTCATATTGATTTATCTTATGCTAATGAAAATTAAAGTATAGCAAAGCTGTTAAGCACTTGCCGCATAAGCTTTTGTTTGCCTTTTTTTGAAGCTGCTTCATCAAAAATCAGGAGCATGGTAGCTGTCCCCTGGCTATCATGTGTATGTATTGTGCGCATACTAAGTGTGACAGCCTGATGTGTAAAGATGTCGACAATCGATTTAGGGGTGCATTTTTTCACTGTCAGCAGGGCGCTCGATAAAACTTCGCTGCAAAAATGCATGATTACAAAATCTGCCCGCGCTCAGCTCATTTTTTGCTACGATTCTTTAAGTCCGCCAGGCTGCCAGGAAAAATAATGTTAAACATGGATTTTTCAAAATATGTAGTAATCAATACAGCTAAAGTGCCTTGGGTTAATAGTCCTATGCCGGGTGTCGAACGTAAACCTCTTGCTAGGGAAAATGCAGAACATGGCCATGCGACCAGTATTGTTCGTTATATGCCTGGGGCCAACTTTAGCAGCCATAACCATCCAAAGGGTGAGGAAATTTTTGTTCTGGAGGGGATTTTTTCTGATGAAACAGGTGACTATCCCGCGGGTACTTACTTTAGAAATCCAGAAGGATTTAGCCACGCGCCATTCAGTAAAGCGGGTTGTGTAATATTCGTTAAACTATATCAGTTTCAACAGGGTGATGATCAGCGAGTCTGTATCGATACAAATAAATCGCTTTGGCAACCAGGAGTTGGTGGATTGCAGGTCATGCCACTCCACCAATTTGGTACTGAATCAGTGGCACTAGTTAAATGGCCAGCGGGAGAACATTTTCAGCCACATACTCATTTTGGCGGAGAGGAAATTTATGTAATTAGCGGGGAGTTTATCGATGAACATGGACGATATCCAACAGGGACATGGCTCAGAAGCCCTCATTTGAGTCAGCACGATCCTTATGTTGAAAAAGAGACTGTAATTTTTGTTAAGGTAGGACATCTGTGATTAAGAATATTTCGAGTCTTCATAGGTTCGGTAGGCCTGGCTGAATGCAATGAAGCCCAACATCTTACGGCTCTCCTTAACTATCTACGTTGTCATCCATTTGACCAGCCTAATTGTATTTAGAGTAATTTTAATAACATTCGCCTTAATCAAGTGTGATGAGAGTTTGACCATGTAGAAATGCCGCGACATAGGGTATGAAGCGCGCTAAAATTACTTCGTTAGTTTGGAATGGAGAGCAGATCATGAACACGCATCTATTACAGCATAGGCATTGTTGGGCAGGTCGAACTGGTTGAGCTATATGGGACAGTATCACTCGTGCTGCCGCGCCATCATTGCCCTAAGCGGAAAGAGCAAAGCTTGACCGCATCCACGCGGGTCACCTTGCCTACCCCGATGATTCCGTCCCAAGGAGTAAAGGTTGCTGCTCTTGCCAAAATCAGGTAAGGAACCTGTCTATCCATTCTGGAGAATTTCATTTGTTGGATATTCAATACTAGAAAGAAGCAGTGTAGATATGTACATCAGACTGAACAAAATGTTTCGGACAAACAAATGACAGCAAGTGTACGTGCCATAAATGAAGCGGTAGGGTTAATTGTGTCGCTTAATCCTGTGTGTGGTATCTTGCAGGCTAACTTAGCCTACGCACCCTGAGATGCCATGAGCCTGTTTTCCTTGATCGCTGCTTTGTTGCTGGAACAATTACACCCGCTTACTTCGCGCAAATCCTTGTTCGTCTGGCTAACAGACTATGTCAATTTTTTTCAGCGTCACTTAAACGCTGGTGAGCATAAGCATGGCAAGATTGCTTGGCTACTTGCGGTGTTATTACCGTTATGCGGTACATTTGCGCTGTATTGGTTGTCGACCCTTCTCTATTATCCGGTTTTCGCCTGGGCATTCTGTGTGCTGGTGCTGTACCTTACCATGGGTTTCCGCCAGTTTAGTCATTACTACAATGACATTCATCAAGCGCTACTTGATAATGATTTGGACAAAGCGCGTAGCATCCTTTCCACATGGCGTGAAATGCCATGTGATGAACTTAATGACAAGGAAGTTGCGCGGGTCGCTATCGAAGAAGGACTGCTGGCCTCGCATCGTCATGTGTTCGGTGTAATAGTGTGGTTTGTGATTACAATGGCACTTGGGCTGGGGCCAATCGGCGCAATATTGTATCGTATGGCACAGTTCATTTATACGAGTTGGGATAAGCAGAATGACGCCGAACTCAGCGAATTCAGCGCGTTCGCGCGACAAGCCTATCATTGGATAGAATGGCTTCCACAGCGTCTTACTGCTATGGTTTTTGCTATTGTCGGCGATTTTGAAGGCACCCTTTATTGCTGGCGCACACAGGCAAAAACTTGGCCTGATCCAGAAGCGGGCGTTGTGTTGGCAAGTGGCGCAGGCGCACTTGGCGTAAGACTTGGATCGCCAATTTCGCAGGGAAATTTGCCGCTGGACCGTCCCGAGTTGGGAACAGGGGATGAGGCTGACGAGGACTTCATGCAAAGCACTATAGGTTTGGTGTGGCGTGCACTGGTATTCTGGATCGCGTTGTTGTTCCTCCTGCAATTGGCGACGTTAGGGAGGATCTGACGTATCCGCTACACTGGCTCTTTTTGTGATAGATGTCACATAAGGGCGCCTCTACATCCAGTTTTGCGAAAAGCGGTTTTCCACTGTTTTAACAATAGAACAACTATTACCCTGCTAAATCGTCAAGTAGGGTAAGCAGGCATTTCACCGCAAGGTTAAAGCTCGCAAAATTATCCCTCGCTCAGCTCAATTTTAGCTTCAATTTTTGAGTCCGACAGACTATTAGAAGTTTGAATTTTAAAAGCACCCATAAGCTAAACACCCTCTCCTGTTTTTTCAAAGATGAAGGTCAACTCTTATTCTGGCTTATCTCCTGAAACAGCTTTAGTCTCCGTGTATTTATCTTTCCATTTTGTTCTGTTTCTTTTAGTGCGCAACCAGGTTCGTGCGTGTGACGACAATTATGGAAGCGACACTGGCCGAGAAATGCTGCAAATTCCACAAAGCCAGCTTCGATGGCACCAAAATCAAGATGGTGTAGCCCGAATGCTTGTACACCAGGACAGTCGATTAGGTGACTTTCCGTATTTAAGTGATAAAGACGTGCATGCGTGGTGGTATGTTTTCCTGAATTAAGTGCGGTAGATATTTCGCGTGTGGGTGCTTGTGCATCTGGCAGTAATGCATTGATCAGGGTAGATTTACCCATGCCAGATTGGCCTACCAATATGCTGGTGTGGTCTTGTAGAAAGGGACGCAGAGGGGCAGCGCTCTCTTGGGCACAAAGTTCAAGTATGCGGTAGCCGATGGCGCGGTAGGGCGCTAGTTGGGCACGAGCAATCGTTGCTGCTTCCAGTAAGTCACTCTTATTCAGCACTATTAGGGTTTCAAGTTGCTGGTCGTGCGCGGCGATGAGGCAGCGTGCCAGAAGTTCGTCGCTGAACGAAGGCCTACTGGCTACGACCACAATAATTTGTGTAATGTTGGCAGCAATGAGTTTCTGGCGGTAGGCGTCAGAACGGTACAGCAGGGTCTGCCGCGGCAGGATATGTTTTATCACCCCTTGCGCATCGCTTATACGCTGAATTTGTACGATATCACCACATGCCACTTCACTTTTTTTGCCATGTGTAAGACATGGCAGCAATTTTCCATCAGACAATTCAACCGTATATTGGCGGCTGAAGGCAGCGACTACTTGTCCTTGAATAGGTGAGTTCAAGCTTTAAAACAGGCATCCACCTTGGCGGCGCAGATGAAGTCATTTTCTGATAGACCCTGAATGGCATGCGTGGAAAACTCTACATGGCACTTGTTGTAACTAACGTTCAGATCGGGATGATGGTCTTCGCGGTGCGCAATCCATGCAACTGCATTTACGAATGCCATGGTCTGATAATAGTTTTTGAACTCGAAAATTTTACCGATAGTTTGATCGCGCTGCACCCAGCTATCCAGCTGCTTTAGCAGAGCGTTAATTTCATCTTGAGATAACGGTTGAACACCGCCTTCGCAAGGTTTGCATTTCTTAATTGCTAAATCACAGAGTGTTGTCATATCGCTTATTTGAATTTATAAAAATGCTTGTTGAGATAAGCTGCTAGGTCTAGTTTGTCCTGTGCGGAAAGAGCATCACTTACATTAAGACTGCATGCATTAATTTGTGCCTCTAGCTGCAGCGAATCTTTTACTTTGTGGCTGGGGCGCGTGAAGATGACATTGCCGTCGCCGCCCATTTTGGCGCTGTGGCAACTGTTGCATTGGTGTTTGTCGAACAGTTTCTTACCTGCTTCAGGTTGGCCATCGGCAAATGGTTTGGCTTGTACTGTACCGCACAGTAATAAAAATATAGCAAAAAAAATCTTCATGATTAATTTCCTTGTAATGATTGTAGACGTGCAATACGCATCAGAGCAGGTGGGTGCGAGTCGTAAAACGTAGAATACAACGGGTCCGGTGTAAGCGTTGCAGCGTTGTCTTGATACATTTTTACCAGTGCGCTGGACAGATCATTCGCGCTGGTTTGTTGCGCGGCATAGGCATCGGCCTCAAATTCATGTTTGCGTGAGTAGTAGCTCATAAATGGATGTAGTAAAAAGCTAAACACCGGCAATACCATAAAGAACAGTAATAACGCCAGTGCTGTCGATGGAGTGGTAACACCGAGTCCGCCATAGAACCAGTTTGCATCCATCAATAGTGCTAGCAGCCATAAAAATCCCAGGCTTAAGGCAAAGGTGAAAACGATGCGTTTCAGCACGTGGTGACGCTTGAAATGCCCCAGCTCATGCGCTAATACCGCTTCAATTTCTGGTGGCGCGAGGCGTTCCAGCAGAGTGTCGAAGAATACAATCCGTTTTGATTTTCCGAAGCCCGTGAAGTAGGCGTTCCCGTGTGAGGAACGCTTGGAGCCATCCATTACAAATAGCCCTTGTGCGGTGAATCCGCATTTCTGTAGGAGTGTCTTAATACGCATTTTAAGCGTCTCATCTTGCAGAGGGGAGAATTTATTAAACAGCGGTGCGATGAAAGAGGGATAGATGAATAGCAGCAGTAGATTGAACGTTACCCATACTCCCCACACATACAGCCACCAATTTTCGCCCATGCGATCCATCAGCCACAGTACACCGAATAATAATGGCAGGACGAATATGGCGCCGATCAACAACCCTTTCGCGGCATCAGCCAGATACATTGCCAATGTCATTTTATTGAAGCCGTAGCGTGCTTCAATGACAAATGTACGGTACAGGCTGAATGGCATTTCTAACAGTGATGAAAGTAGCAGCACCGTTAGGATGGTTGCTAAGCCTTGTAAAAGTGAATTGGTGAAGATGTTCAACCACAAGTCAGCGATCCACTGTATCCCACCACCGAGAGTAAATATGAGCAGTAGTAACGCATTAAATGGAGTGCTCAGCAAACTTAACCGCGTTTTAGCGCTTGTGTAGTCTGCCGCTTTTTGATGTGCTGAAAGATCAATCTGCTTGCTAAAATTAGAAGGCACTTCAGCACGATGCGCGTGGATGTGGATAAGATGACGTCGTGCCAGCCACATTTGGGCGACAGTAGTCAACAACAGTGCACTGATAAATAACGCGGAAAATTGGAATGGATTCATTTATTCTGATTGTTTAGACAAATATAAATAACTAATTGATATTAGTTGCTTATATTGTATTTTATAACATGTGCGGGAAATGTACTATTAATTAAAAATAATTGGCTTGTAGTATTGGTATGGCACAATACCTGCCCGATAGTTATATCAATAAACAAACGCAGCGAATTATGGCACAAAATAAAAACCACCTGATTTGGATAGACATGGAAATGACCGGCCTGGTTCCGGAAACTGATAGCATCATTGAGGTAGCGCTGGTTATTACTGATAGCGATTTGAATGCTATTGCTGAAGCACCAGTTTTGGTAGTTCACCAAACAGATACCGTCTTGGAGGGTATGGATAGCTGGAATACATCCACTCATGGCAAATCTGGCCTCATCGACAAGGTAAAAGCGTCTACGCTGGACGCTGCGGCAGTGGAAGCTCAAATGCTGGCGTTTCTCACGGAACATGTGCCCGCTCGTATTTCACCGATGTGCGGCAATTCCATCTGCCAGGATCGACGCTTTCTCGCGCGCTGGATGCCGCAATTGGAAAGCTATTTTCACTACCGAAATTTGGATGTAAGCACCCTGAAGGAACTTGCTAAACGCTGGAAGCCTGAGGTCGCTCAGGGAATAAAGAAACACGGTAAGCATGAAGCGCTGGCCGATATTTACGAATCAATCGATGAGATGAAGTATTATCGCGAGCATTTTATCCAGTTATAAAAAGCGCCTCTAAAATTCAGTTTTGCCAGCAGCCGTTTGGCAGCTAACCTTAATTTCGCAATAATTCGGCGTGCGTAACGCCAAAAAATTATCGCTACAGCTCAGCATTAGATTCCGCGAACAAATTTTTTTCTTGTGCCTTGCCCTTTCTGGAAACTTGAATTTTAAGAGGCATCCTTACAAGTTAATTCTTAGCGCCAATTGCCAGTGCCCTTAAACGACTCTGCTCCAGTTGAGAGGTTTGCGGTTTATCCAGCCAGCCATGCAGGTTATCCAACACTAAATCCGCCAAGGCATGTATCCAGTCTGGCCGTTCATTGAGACAAGGAATGTAGTGATATTCGCCGCCGCCTGCATGCTTAAAATCGTCTTTACCTTCCATTGCAATTTCTTCTAGCGTTTCCAGGCAGTCTGCTACAAAGCCAGGGCAGACTACATCAACTCGCTTAGTTTTTTTCATGCCTAATTCTTTAAGTATGGAGGTGGTATAAGGTTGGATCCATTCAGCGCGGCCGAAGCGTGACTGGAAGCAAACAGCGTATTGTTCTGCATTAAGTTGCAGTGCCTCAGCTATCAGCCGTCCGCTTTTTTGGCATTCACAGTGATAAGGGTCGCCTTTTTCCAGTGTGTACTGCGGTAAACCGTGAAAACTCATCACAAGCTTATCCGGACGACCATGCAGAGTCCAATAATCGCGTATGTTTTGCACAGTGGCAGCAATATAGCCGGGGTTGTCGTGGAAGTGCTTAATAGTGCGTAGTGCGGGCATGTTGCGTTGTTTGGTCAGTTCACTACAAATTACATCCCATGCAGTGCCGGTTGCACTGGCGGCATATTGTGGATACATTGGAACAAGTAGAATACGCTGACAGTTTTGCTTCTTGAGTTTGTCCAGCACACTGGGAATTGAGGGGTTGCCATAGCGCATGGCGTAGTCCACTACCAGTGGTATACCTTGGGTGCGTTCCTCCAGGCAATCTTTTAGCATACTGGTCTGACGTTCGGTATGCACTTTCAGGGGGGAGCCCTCCGGCATCCAAATGCTGGCATATTTAGCGGCAGATTTCTTTGGTCTAGTGTTTAGAATAATGCCGTTCAGAATAAACCACCAAACAATTTTTGGAATTTCCACTACACGCGGGTCGCTCAAAAATTCACGCAGGTAAGGTTTGACTGCTTGGGCGGTGGGCGCGTCCGGCGTGCCAAGATTAAACAATAATACAGCGCATTTTTCAGGAGTGCCGTGGGTGTAAGTGGGTTCAGTTGAGTAAGTCATAAAGTTTTATCCAAAAAATTTTCTACTGAGAAAAAATAAACAAAATACCAATTGAAAAATTTTGGATTGTTTTTCTCTGTGGTGCCTCTAATGTTGAGGTTTTTTGCTAATTTTGAGACAGCGCATTGCTGAGCAATTTGGAGGTAATGTCCACAATCGGGACGACTTTTTCGTAATCCATGCGCTTGGGGCCGACCACCGCCAGTGTGCCAATAACCTGACCGTCAGCAGTATAAGGTGCACTAACTACGCTGCACTCGCCCAATCCAGGTAACCCGGATTCGTTACCGACAAAAATATGCACACCAGGTGCATGACGGCTGACATCAAGTAACTGCAGTAGCTCTGTTTTTTGTTCGAACACTTTGAACAGTCCACGCAGCTGTTGCATGTTTGAAGAAAGATCATTTATATATAGAAGATTGCGTTCGCCGCTGATCACATAGTCTTCATTTTTTCGAGCAATTACCGCATCAC
The DNA here is from genome assembly GCF_927904885.1 of Candidatus Nitrotoga sp. M5. Classification (GTDB taxonomy): domain Bacteria; phylum Pseudomonadota; class Gammaproteobacteria; order Burkholderiales; family Gallionellaceae; genus Nitrotoga. The sequence goes on along the minus strand of NZ_CAKMNW010000019.1, from coordinate 33,781 downwards.
CTGCTGCCATCGCCGCGCTCATCAGCGATGTCAGGTCGTGCTGCAATTGATGTAATTCGGACTGCACGCGTTGGTGGATATCCTGGAGCGGGCAGTCAACATAGTGCTGGCTTAAAAAACTGCCGGCCTCAGTGAGCTGAGATTGAGTGTAATCTTTGTGAGTCAGCAATACGCGGTTCTCCACTTCGCCATTTGGCATCACAATGATCAACAGAACTCTTTTTGTGGATAGGCGTAAAAATTCGACATGGCTCACTGTGATTGTGGCACGCTTGGGCGTGGCGACCACGCCGGCAAAATGGGTGAGCTCTGACAGCAAATTAGATGCCTGGGTTATTAAGCGCGAAGGGTTGTCCGGTTGTAATTGGTGTTCGAGCTGTTGCACATGTGCGCTGTCCAGCGGTTGCGCTACCATCAATGTGTCGATAAACAAACGGTAACCTCGCGCTGTAGGCACGCGTCCTGCGGAAGTGTGCGGACTGCTCACCAGCCCCATTTCTTCGAGACCGGCCATTACATTGCGAATAGTGGCAGAGCTGATTTCCAAGCCAGAAAACTCGAGTAGCGCGCGTGAACCTACCGGCTGACCATTGTTAATATAGCGATCCACCAATGTCTTAAGCAAAACTTGTGCACGGCTGTTAAGAATTGTTGACATGTAATCTGATTTAGAAGTAGTAACGTTGTTTTTTAATAAGTGTTTATTGTCTTTGTGGCTGATCGATAGGCAAATCCGGTTCGAATATCAGCAGTTTAAAAGTTAATGAATTTGTCTAAGATTTAATTATGCTATGTCCAAATTATGTTCATTACATCCATAAATAACATATATGGGCAGACTTGTGGATTCTCAAGTCAACATTATATCCACTTGGTAAGCTGGGAGTTCTTCTAATCCTGATCTGCACTTGATATATCTTCGCACAGCCTTTTTTAATGAGAATTAAAGACTGGGTTTAAGTAAAAAATATTTAAGATTACTCGATGAAGTTAAAGAGAAATTGTGAGGCCTGAGTTATATTTCAAGATAACTTCCCTCCAATATGGTGCTTGGTTTTTTGTGGCAACAAAGTCCAAAAAGGAGGGCAACATGAGAGCTGCCCCCGCAGCATAAAGATATTACGATTGAATTTGACTGTCAATTCAGAATCGAGATAGGGTGGCGTGATTTTTCATCAATTATGAAAGTGCTTCTGTTGTTGTAACCACATAATCTAAATTATGAAATGTAGTTCATTCACAAGATGAGTGGTTAGTCAGGAGTGAATAATATGCAGTTTTTTGACACTCATAATTACGGATTAGATTAGGCTATGTCGTCGTTATCTATTGATTCTTGGTAATCATGTAATTATGAACGACTTTTAGTTAACTATTGGACATCCAACCCCATGATTTATAGGTGTTTAGTAATATTTAAGGCTAAATTAAACAATTTATTGCGGCATAGTTTTAATCCATCACACTAAACCTATTGCGTTATTTAACGAAGACGGAGGTTGATAAATGCAAGCTCAGATTAGATTTATGCTAAGTCGTATCAAAGAGAAGTTGTGGGTAAAGCCACTGTTTATTTGCTTGCTTTCCATTGCAGCTGCATTTTTAGCTCAAGTAACCGATCAAATGGGATTATTTCCCAAGGCTCCGGAAGTAACCTCAGAATCAATCAAGATGTTGTTGTCGACAATTTCCTCCAGCATGTTAGTGATAGCAGTATTTGCCGTTGGAGCTATGTTGTCGTCTTACCAGTCGGCCAGTAGTGCTGCGACACCACGTGCTTTCACGCTAGTGCTAGCTGACGATGTATCACAAAATGCGCTTTCCACTTTTATTGGTGCATTCATTTTTAGTATCGTTGCTCAAGTTGCTTTAACAAATGGTTACTACGAAAGGGCCGGACGATTGACCTTGTTTGTTATGACTATCTTTGTTTTTGCGTTAGTCATTTTTAGTTTTATAAGATGGGTGGATAGGATTGCTCGCTTAGGGCGTCTTGATACCATTATCAAAAAAACAGAAGACGCTACTGAAAAAGCACTGTGCCGTCATTTAAATAAACCAACCTTGGGAGCCCTAAAGGCTGAAGGTCGCATAGACGGAGTGGCGATATATGCGCAGACTATTGGTTATATTCAACGAATTGACGTTGATGCAATACAGAATATTGCTAAGGAAAATGATATATTTGTTGAGGTTGCATCCTTACCAGGTAAATTTGCAGCTCCGGATAAGCCAGTAGCTTATCTCCGACCGCCACAGATAGTTTTAGCAGAAAAAGTTGATACCAAAGCTATTTCCAAATGTTTTTTTATAGGCAGTAGCAGAACTTTTGATGAAGACCCTCGATTCGGATTTGTTGTATTGTCAGAAATTGCGAGCCGAGCTTTGTCACCTGGCATTAACGACCCGGGAACTGCAATCAGGATTGTAGATGCTTTTGTCCGGTTGCTATCACAATGCGCTCAGAATTCAACGCAAGCTGAACCAAAGCAAGTAGATTTTGACCGAGTGGCTATTCCAGAAATTTCGTTAAGTGACATGTTTGACGATGCGTATAATCCTGTTGCACGTGATGGTGCAGGAACCATTGAAGTTGTAATAAAATTACAAAAATCCCTGTCGACGTTAGCGGATTTGGGTAGCGTTACGATGAAAGAGGCAGCATTAGGGCGTGCCAATTTTGTTTTTGCGCATGCCGAAAATGCGCTGAAAGTATCGGAAGAAATCGGTAAGCTGCGACTCGCGTCTGACTTTGCTTTACATCGCGAGTCGCTTTCCTAATCAATGTGGTTACATAATAATTGGGTAGAGTACAGTATAGACTCTCGCCCGCTTTCTACTTTACCTCGCTACATTTGATCTCGATGATAAAGTAGCGCGCCATCGTCTATAAAGCAGCGAAGCTACAGCGCTGGAACGGGAACCACACTAAACTAGATTGTCAACCACGTTAGTGGCAGAACAACACTTCGACGCAGGCGTTAAGTAAACTAGATTAATGGTTACAATTCGAAATCCTGTGTAACTCTTTGGTTAAAATATGCTGATCTCAAATCTGTCTCCTGCCGATCTTCGCTTCACTATCGATCCCGATTCGCTTGGGTTCTCTGATACTTCAGAATTGCTACAGTATCCGCTATCCTGGATCGGTCAGGAGCGTGCGGAAATGGCCGCCCGCTTTGGTCTTGGAATGAATCAGCCAGACTACAACCTGTTTGTGCTGGGTGAAGTCGGCAGTGGCCGCTCTTCGCTGCTCAGGCAAGCAATGCAGGCGGCCGCTGCAAATAAAGCGGTGCCACCCGACTTATGCTATCTGCACAATTTTGATGTGCCAGAAAAACCGCAGGCTTTGTATTTGCCTGCCGGGCAGGGACGCCTGCTGCGCCAACTCATGCTGCGGATGGTGAAATCCCTGCAGACGGAAATTCCGCAATGCTTGGTGGGTCAGGATTTTAAAGCCGAAAGCGAGCGCATTGAAAAAACTTACAAGGAAGAAGAAAGCAAAAGTTACGCTGAACTTGAAGCCTTTGCCGAAGCCCGCAAGTTCGCTATTCAGCGTGAGGACGGGCGCATGGTTTTTACTTTGCTGGGTAAAAAAAAGCACTTGTTGACCGAAGATGAAGTGCTTGTTTTGCCAAAAGAACACCGTGCCGAGATAGAGCAGGCCGAGCAGGAATTGCGTGAGAAGATTGCCAGCTATTTCGAGAAAACCCGGCCGCTGGAGCGAGTGATGAACGATGCCTTGGCGGCGTTATTGCGTCAAGTAGTGAAGCCGCTATTGAATCATGAATTACAAGGAATCAGAGATGGATTGAACAAGGAGATTAAAGATCACGTCAAATTTAGTGCATATCTGGAACAGATCATGCAAGATGTGCTCGAAAATCTGGAGTTGTTCAAGGTTTCCAATAACGATGAGGAAAGTCGGCAGGAGGCGTTAAGAAAAGTATTATCCCGTTACCGGGTCAATTTGATAGTGGACAATGGTGGCCTGAGCGGTGCACCGATAATCGTTGAAGATAATCCACTATTCCGCTCACTGTTCGGCAGCATTGAATGTCAGACCGAAAACGATATGTTGGTAACTGATTTTACCCGCATCCGCGCTGGTAGCCTGCACAAGGCGCATGGAGGTTTCCTTATGCTGCAGTTACGCGATCTGCAGACCGATGAAGTGGTGTGGGCGAAGCTTCGGCGCTTGTTGCGTAGTGGCAAGCTGCAAATGGAAGAGCCGAGCACAGCGCTTACACCGATTGCGGCCATTTCACTCGAACCAGAAGCCGTGAATGTTAACGTCAAAATTATTTTGATCGGTTCGCGTGAAGAGTATTACGAGTTACAGGAGGGCGACCCGGAGTTTGCGCGCCGCTTTCGGGTCAAGGTCGATTTTGCTGAAAACTTTATAGCCAGTGCTGATACCCGCCGCGCTTCGTCAATTTTTATCGCCCACACATGCCTGGAACTTGGGCTACCTCATTTTTCCGCCGCTGCCGTAGCTCGTCTGTTAGAGGATTCCCACCGAGAAACGGACGATCAGTTTCGTCAAAGCGCAATTTTCTCTCGTGTCGAGGCGCTGGTAATGGAAAGTGCTGCGCTATGCCGTGCTCGTTCCGCTCTTATAGTCGAGGCAGCGGATGTGGAGGATGCACTTCGTGCGCGCATCTCACGCCACGATTATCCCGACCAGCGCTTGCATGAATCCATTGCCGAAGGTGATGTGTTGATTACGGTGCATGGCGAGAAAGTAGGCCAAATTAATGGTCTTTCCCAGATAGATCTGGGAGATTACCGTTTTGGCTTTCCTTTGCGAATCACGGCGCGCACCTTTGCCGGTGAAGACGGTTTGCTCAATATTGGACGTGAAGTAGAAATGTCCGGGCCAATCCATGACAAGGGTGTGTTCATTTTGCAGAACTACGTGTCTGCCTTATTTTTCCATCTTGCACCGCTTGCACTTAATGCATCAATTGTTTTCGAACAGGACTATTACGGTGTAGAAGGTGATTCTGCTTCCTGTGCCGAACTTTATGTTTTACTTTCATCCTTGTCAAACTTGCCTCTCAAGCAAGGTATAGCGGTTACCGGCGCAGTCGACCAGCATGGAGAAGTGTTGCCAGTCGGTGGTATTAACGAAAAAATAGAAGGTTACTTTCGTGTCTGCGAAACGGCCGGACTGGATGGCAGCCAAGGCGTGTTGATTCCACACCGTAACCGCCGACACCTGATGCTGGAACACAAGGTCATCGAGGCCGTCGCTAAAGGCTTATTCCATATCTACACTGCAGAACACGCGAGCGAAGGCATAGAATTGCTTACCGGTTTCCCGATCGGTATCGCGAACGGAACAGGCAATTATCCATATGACAGCGTACTGGGCCGTGCCCAGAAAACTTTGCTCGCCTATCGTCGCGCTTGCCAGATGTTGGATCATCCTAAGGAAGGACGCAGGCATTTGCGCTGAATAATGTGAGCAGGTTTCAAGCGCTGGCATTGAGTTCTTGTTCCTGATACCTGGAGAGCATTCGCGCTGTGCAATATGCGAGTGAAAGGCAAAATGTACCTGAAATTCAGGGTGCCTCTACAAGTCGCAATTTTGTGGGCAACTGTTTCGCGCCTTGTCTTGCACAAAAAATTGAATGTTTAGAAGTGTTTTTTAGCATGCGATGCTTGTGGCAGAACGCTCTTATTACGTAAATTTGTTTGGTCAAGTTTTACGGTTTGCACGGCACTTCCAAAAGCACTCCCATGTATAGTCGTAAATGTGTGAAAATAGAGGCTGTAAATTGGGCATTTAAATCAATCTTATTAAAAAGGCGACAAATTGGCAAAACCTAATTTTCAATTCGAAAAGCGTCAAAAAGAACTAGCTAAGAAAAAAAAGCAAGAAGAAAAAAAACAACGCAAATTAGAAGAGAAAAACCCGCCTTCCTCAGATCCGCCCGATCGTTCTAACGATGAAAGTCCGTCCACCTAAATCAATACAACGTAGCTTTCGGCAGGTCTGTTGCTGGCTTGTCGGTAATGCGTCAAGTTTTCTACCTGAGTGCCTAAAGCTCAGCACTAGTTTGCACTGGCGCTGATGATTGGTGGCGTGGTTAAGTTTGCCGTGTTGAGTTGGGAAAGTGCAGTGTTGTGGCGGCAGTGATTGATATTAAGTCAGTCTTTAAATCCAACAGGCTGTTAGTTGCGTTCAATGCTTACGAGTAGACGGCACTTTGAGCAGCACCCGTTCCACCTGCGCGATGTCATTCCCATCGCTCAACCATACTTGTCCATCTTGAATTGTGCATTGCAACTGCATGTTGCGCTGAGCCAGTTTGGCGATAGCGCGCGTACTTTCAATGGGCAGGTTAATTACACTCAAATTTTTGAGCCGTTCGAATTGTCTGCTGTGTTGCGCGAACCACATATCTGCGGTGTGGCCGCCATAGGTGTAAACAATTACCTGATTAGAGCGGCCACAGGCTTTACGTATTAGTTTTTCGTCGGGCAGCCCGACGTCTATCCACAATTCAATCGCCCCCGTTAAATCTTTACGCCACAAATCCGCCTCATCATCAGCGGTCATTCCTTGGCCAAACTCCAGATATTCATGAGCATGCAGTGCAAAGGCCAACATCCGCACCATCATCCGTTCATCTGTTTCAGAAGGGTGTTGTGCAAGGGTAAGCGCGTGATCTTGGTAATAGTGACGCTCCATGTCTGCGATTTGCAGATTGGCTTTGAATATGGTTGCTTTAATAGCCATATAACTCCTGAATCCATCTCACGCAGAAATGAGTCATGTTTGCTCCTGTCAAATTATTCCACTACCCGACCACGCATTCTTTTAGTTGCGCCATGTTTGGCTTTTCTGTCCATACGCTTTCTCTGCGAACTGCGAGTAGGTTTTGTTGCACGGCGGACGGTGGGCAACACCGCGATGCTCTGCACCAACCCTTTCAGGCGTCGCAATGCCTCATATCGATTTTTCTCCTGACTGCGAAATTCTTGTGCCTTGATAATTACCACGCCGTCTTTGGTGATACGGTGATCGTGTAGTTCAAGGAGTCGTGCTTTAAAGGATTCTGGTAACGATGAGGCATTGATGTCGAAACGCAGATGCACAGCGCTGGAAACTTTGTTGACGTTCTGTCCGCCCGCTCCCTGCGCACGCACGGCGGTTAATTCGATCTCATGGTCAGCAATAGTAACGTTGTGGGAGATATACAGCATGAAAATTATGTAAGCACTGTGATGCGTACATCGCCCAGTGTTACCACTGATCCTGCACGTATTTTGCAGGTTTTGCGCAATTCCAAGTGCCCGTCCACCGATACGACACCTTCCGCGACCAGCGTCTTGCCCGCGCCGCCACTATCGCACACGCCAACTATTTTAAGTAATTGGTTTAGCTCAATAAATTCGCCGTTAAGTTTAAATTCAAATTGTTGTATGGACGTTGTCATGGTCGGAAATTAATTACAGTTTCACCGCATGTTCGCGGGTAGTGTGGAAAACCACTTGTGGCCAGCGTTCCTGGGTGAGTTTGAGATTGACGCTGTTCGGTGCGAGATAGGCCATATTGTTAGCGGCATCGTAGGCGACGTTGTGCGATAAGGCTTTCTCAAAATCGGCGAGCATTCTTTTGTCGTTACAAGTAACCCAACGTGCGCTCGTGGTATTGGTACCGTCGAATACGGCATCCACGCCGTATTCGCCCATCAAACGGCTGGCAACTACATCGAACTGCAGTACACCGACCGCGCCTAGAATTAAATCACCTCCACTAACTGGCTTGAATACTTGTACCGCACCCTCTTCACCAAGTTGCTGCAAGCCTTTATGCAACTGCTTAACCTTGATTGGGTTCCGGATGCGCACGGAGCGGAAGAAATCTGGCGCGAAATAAGGAATGCCGGTGAACTGCAATAACTCACCTTCGGAAAAGCTGTCGCCGATTTGCATGTTGCCATGGTTGGGTAAACCGATGATGTCGCCAGCGTAGGCTTCTTCTACCTGCTCACGGTTGGAGGCCATGAAGGTGACAACGTTAGACACACGAATTTCGCGGTTAATACGCAGGTGTTTGATCTTCATGCCACGTTCAAAGTGCCCGGAGCAAACACGCAAGAAGGCGATGCGGTCACGATGATTCGCGTCCATGTTGGCTTGTATCTTGAATACGAAGCCAGTAAACGGCGCCTCGTTAGGTGCGACAACACGCGCGGTCGCATCGCGTTCACTCGGCGCTGGCGCCCAATCCAAGAGGGCGTTGAGGATTTCGCGCACGCCGAAGTTGTTAATGGCGGAGCCGAAGAATACGGGTGTTTGAGTGCCGGCCAGAAACGCGGCAAGATCAAAAGGGTGAGAAGCACCATGCAGTAGCTCAACTTCTGCTTTAAGTTGCTCTATTTCCAGTGGGAACATTTCTACAAGGCGTGGGTTATCGATACCCTTAATTATTTCAACATCTTGATTGGCGTGTTCATCGCCCGCCGCGAACAGCAGAATTTCATCGCGCAATAAATGATAGACACCACGAAAAGTCTTGCCCATCCCCAGCGGCCAAGTCACCGGTGCGCACTGGATATTAAGAACAGACTCAACCTCATCCAGCAATTCCACTGGGTCGCGTGTTTCACGGTCCATCTTGTTAATGAAAGTTATGATGGGCGTGTCGCGCATGCGGCACACGTTAAGTAATTTTATGGTTTGTGTTTCCACACCCTTGGCCGCGTCGATAACCATAAGCGCGGAATCTACAGCGGTGAGCACGCGGTAGGTGTCTTCGGAAAAATCTTGGTGGCCGGGGGTATCGAGGAGATTAACCACATGGTTACGATATTCGAACTGCATCACTGAGCTGGCTACAGAGATGCCGCGTTGTTTCTCGATTTCCATCCAGTCGGAAGTTGCATGGCGACCACTCTTGCGTGCCTTCACGGTACCCGCCAATTGAATCGCGCCAGAAAATAACAATAATTTTTCGGTCAGCGTGGTTTTGCCCGCATCCGGGTGGGAGATGATGCCAAAGGTGCGACGGCGCGCCACTTCGCGCGTGTTTAAATCACGTGAGACAGGTGCAGGTGCGTCGACCGCTTGTAGTACAGGCTGTGTTACAGAATCCGTTTCCATGATGAATGTTCTCGTGAAAATATAGTGTTACAAAAAATAAACAATTCCGACAGACTACTAGGTGCTTAATCTGAATTTAGCGAATGTCGCCATCCACATAAAACCATTGTTCGTCTTCCCGCACGAAGCGACTTACTTCGTGCAATCGATGTGCGCGGCCACCCACTTTGTAGCGTGCCACAAACTCCACTACCGCGCGGTCTGGTTCCTGAGGATTGTACTCATGGCGCTTCACCTTCAATCCCAGCCACTTGGTCTCTATATTATCAACCATATCCAATGTGGTGGGGCGTGTAGAGGGGTGCCAAGTTGCTAGTAAATAATCCTCGCGTCCCAATGTGTAAGCAACATAGCGGGAACGCATTAATGCTTCAGCACTGGGGGCAGACGCGTTGCCCTCGATATAACACCCACAACAGTCTGTGAAGTTTTTATTGCTGTCGCAAGCGCAATGAGTTTGCATATCAATCAAGCCGACAATAGTGGCGGTTCTTCCATCAGCGCGATCTGCTCACGCAATTCTAGAATGCGATCTTGCCAATAGTGTTGAGTATTAAACCACGGGAAGGCTTGTTTGAAGGCTGGATCGTCCCACCGCTGTGCCAGCCAAGCGGAATAATGAATCAGGCGCAAGGTGCGCAGTGCTTCAATCAGATGCAATTCACGTGAGTCAAAATCGTAAAAATCTTCATATCCTGCCAGCACATCATTCAACTGTCGCGTCATGTCAGCACGTTCGCCCGACAACAACATCCACAAGTCCTGCACGGCAGGCCCCATGCGGCTATCGTCAAAATCAACGAAGTGCGGGCCGTCATCTGTCCACAGTACATTGCCTGCATGGCAATCTCCATGCAGGCGTAGTGATTTTACATTGCTACCCGCATGCTCATAGCAATGACGCACACCCGCCAGTGCCTGCTCGGCTACGCTTTGATAGGCAGCCTCAAGATCAGCAGGGATAAAATTATTGGTCAATAAATAACCTAGTGGTTCTACACCAAAGCTGTCTATACCAAGGGTAGGGCGATGCTGAAACGGTTTGAGCGCGCTAATGGCGTGGATGCGACCAAGAAAACGTCCCATCCATTCCAGCGTGTTTCGATCTTCAAGCTCAGGTGCCCGTCCGCCATGCTTGGAAAAAACTGCGAAGCGGAACCCTTCGAAGGTGTGCAGTGTTTTGCCGTCCAGCACCAAAGCAGGTACCACTGGAATTTCGCGTTCGACCAACTCTTGCACGAAAGCGTGCTCTTCGAGTATGGCAAGGTCTGTCCAGCGTTCTGGCCGATAAAATTTTGCGACCAGCGGCGCACCTTCTTCCATACCTACTTGATAGACGCGGTTCTCGTAGCTGTTAAGCGCGAGCAGACGGCCATCGCTGCGGCAGTTCAGGCTATCCAATGCGTTCATGACACAATCGGGGGTAAGTAAAGAGAAATTGGGTGATGCTACCGTCAAATTGTTTTTTTCAGGCATTATTTTTTAGGGGAGGAGTGGGCTGAACCAGCCCCAAATCATTCCAGCCTGCGTGACCCAAACATCGTAGTGTTTCAATATTTTTGTCGAATATTTTTTCGGCTTCAGGAAAAGCAGACACCGCCTGCACCATACTAGCTTCACGCAGCAAATGCATCATGGGGTACGGCGACCGGTTGGTGTAGTTTTCGATATCGTCAGGTTGCGTCCCATCAAACTGATACTGTGGGTGAAAACTGGCCACTTGCAACGCGCCTTCCAGATCCATGTCTTCCAGCGCAGCATCAGTTATATCGAGAAAATCGTTGTATTCAAAAAAATCAGTCAGCACATAGGGGTGAATAAGCAAAGTTGTGTCGATCTTGACTGCTGGCGTTTCGGCCAACACTTCCAGTTCACGCATGAGGTCTCTTAGTAAGTCCTCATGTGTGGTCGCATTGCTCACTACATAGCGTATCTGATTTTTTACGTGAACGTTCTTGGCGAACGGGCACAGGTTAAGACCAATGACGGCCCGCTCCAACCACAGTTTGGTTGCAGCTATGATTGTTTCGTCTGTTGTGATATTCATTTCAGGCGTTCTAGAAAGTTGAGTCATGCTCTCCAATACGGCTGATAACTTCTTAAAAAAAATTGATCAGCCTGGTCGGGGTCGGTTAATTGCTGGACAGACTGCTAGCTCCAGATCTTGGCGAATACATTGTTTAACGACCGTATCCACCGGAACGGTGCGATGCAGATGCGCGAGCTGCAGGCTTACCATTAGTGCGGCTTGGAGCATTGCCCGTACGCGGTGCTGCACGAGTACGGCTCTGACCACCACGCCCTTGTCCCTGTCCTTGCCCGCGCCCACTACTACTGCCTTGCCCACGATTTTGGCCGTTTAAAATAGGCTCTGCCTTAATGCGCGGATCAGGTTCGAAACCTGGCACTTGCACAACTGGAATTTCACGCTTGGTCAATCGCTCAATGTCATGCAGCAGCTTATGCTCGTCAATACATACCAGAGAACTTGCTTCACCTTCGCTACCCGCACGCCCGGTGCGTCCAATGCGGTGGACATAATCTTCCGATATATTAGGCATCTCAAAGTTAACTACGTGCGGTAACTCGGAGATATCAATACCACGCGCAGCAATGTCAGTTGCCACCAGCACCTGCAGTTTGCCGGTTTTAAATTCTGCCAATGCACGGGTGCGCGCTGCTTGGCTCTTATTGCCATGAATGGCCAGCGCTGGAATGTCATCCTTGTTGAGTTGTTCAACTAACTTGTTGGCTCCGTGTTTTGTGCGTGTAAATACCAGCACCTGATGCCAGTTGTATTCCTTGATTAGATGGATGAGCAACTCACGCTTTCTTTCGCGATCCACCGGGTAAATTTTCTGCGTAATCAGTTCTGCAGTCGCATTTCTGCGCGCCACTTCTATCATCGCCGGTTTGTTGAGCAGCCCATCGGCCAACAACTTGATCTCATTGGAGAAGGTGGCGGAAAACAACAGGTTTTGCCGTTGCTTGGGCAATATCGCCAGGATTTTTTTGATGTCGCGGATGAAACCCATGTCTAGCATACGGTCGGCTTCATCCAGCACCAGAATTTCAATATGCGACAGATCCACCGTTTTCTGCTGCAAGTGATCGAGCAGTCGGCCAGGTGTGGCAACCAAAATGTCCACACGGCTTCTCAAACGCTGAATTTGCGGATTGATGTTAACGCCACCAATCATAGTCATCGAATTAAGTTTGAGGTATTTGCCATAATCGCGCACGCTTTCTTCTACCTGCGCAGCAAGCTCGCGCGTGGGGATAAGAACTAACGCGCGAATCGGTGCCTTACCGGTTGCAGCTTTCGCAGGCGCAGTAAGTCGTTGCAGGATAGGCAGGGTGAAACCGGCAGTCTTGCCGGTGCCGGTTTGTGCACCAGCCAGCAGATCGCCGCCGGACAGAACAACAGGGATAGCCTGCGCCTGAATGGGCGTTGGCTCAGTGTAACCACGCTCGGTAACAGCGCGAACGAGTTCATCGGACAAGCCGAGATCTGAAAAATTCATAAATTATTCCTAGAAAAAAATCGGCCTGTCGCCGTTGATGGCGCCAGTCTTAGGCAGATAGATGGGTTTTTAAACCAGTATGGACAGCGGCAAGAAGACTAGAACCTAACACCACTCATTGAATTATAACAGAATTGAATTTCGTTACCGGATTGATTTTTTAGAGGTGCCCTACATATATAAACTACCTGCATCGTTTGATACCGTCACAGTGGATTTACGTTATGTTGTTGTGTGAAAACCTGCCCCCACACTGTGTTAATCCCGGATAATCCATTAGGCAATTTAACCAGCCTCCCCCTTTGAAAAAGGGGGATTGAGGGGGGTTTTTGTGTCCCTGCAATGCTCAAATCTCCCCTAGCCCCCCTTTCTTAAAGGGGGGAATGCGAAATCATCGCACGAATCAGGTCTAATGGTTTATCTGGGTTAATAATCTATTCACACAAAACTTGATGTAGCGCTGCACCCAATTCAGTAAACTTGAATTGATAACCAGTACCTGACATCCGCTTGGGAATAACACGTTGACTGCCTAGTAGCAATTCAGACATTTCGCCCAGTAAGAGCTTAAGAACCCATGCTGGTGCAGGTAGAAAAGCGGGGCGATGAAGGGTTTTTGCTAGTGTTTGGGCAAATACCTGGTTAGTAACTGGGTTAGGTGCGGTCAGGTTAAATGGGCCATTAAGCTCAGCGCTATTAAGTAATGCCAAGCAAATGGCCACATGGTCGTCGATATGAATCCAGGGCATCCATTGTTTGCCACTACCCAGTCGCCCACCCAACCCTAATTTGAACGGCAGTATCATCGGTTGCAAGAAACCGCCATTTTTGCCAACCACCAGGCCTGTGCGTAATTGACATACTCGAACACCATGCTCCTTGGCTTCCACTGCCTCGTTTTCCCATTCGACACAAAGCTGGCGGCCAAAATCATCTTGGCCAGGTGATGTTTCGTCGACTATTGTGTCGCCCTGGTCACCATAAAAGCCAATGGCTGAGCCACTCAAGAAAACAACAGGCTTAATATGCGCACACGCAATAAATTTCACCAGATCCTGAGTAACATCAATGCGGCTATGTAGAAGGACTTGTTTGCGCTCATCCGTCCAGCGTTTACCAAAAATCGGTGCGCCAGCAAGATTAATAATGGCTTCGAAAGAATCAGACTCAGATAGCGTCTTCAAGGAATTGAGTGGCGTAACTTGATCGCCAAGTACGGCATTGACTTTATCAGGGTGGCGGCTGTAAACCGTTAATGAGTGACCTGCTGTCAGTAATGCTGGGCATAATGTTTGGCCAATAAACCCAGTTCCGCCTGTTATCAATATTTTCATGGACTGGCTCCTTATCAATCACAAAGCGCAGTGTAATTGGAGGCAGAGTAAATTTAATGAAGTGATTAATTTTAAGATTTCATAACAAAAACTTTAAATTTACTCTGAACCGAATGCCACTAAGTTAAGGGGCTTCGGCATTGCTAAAACAATAAGTTAAGCCAGTATTGGCGCGGGTTTCACAATAGTCTGACCTTGCTAAAAGGGCTTAACTTAGTGGCATTCGGGTCAGAGCAAACTTAGTGAATTGAAAGGAAAGCGTGGTAGGTACCGTCTTTAACGTCAAACAATTTTCAGGTGGTCGGCTATTCACGTAAGATCAATCATATTACGCCGTCACAAAGTATCGATGGGGACAAAGTTAGCATTTGTTATATAAACTGCCTTCATCGCTTGACCCCATCACAGTATCTTGTCTATTGTGATTTCTCAATACTGTAGGTTACTTGCAACGAGTGGGTTGCGCCTGCTGCGACTTCAACACAATTCTCCGCTGCATTCGCGCTTTCCACGCAGACCATGCCGCGATAGCCTGTGTCGCTGCCGAAATCACCCATTTTCGCGGCTTTTTCCACCCATGGGTTCCACACTACTGTGGAACGACTGCCGCGCTTGGCAATACGAATATTGCGCTTATGGCCGCTGTCATCAATCAAACAGTCCGAGTCGGTATCCACATAGAGACGGTCTACTTCTGCGGCTATCGTAATTGCGCCCGATTGTGTTTTGCGTTGCCAATCACCTACTTTGTCAAGATAAGTACAGCCTTCCAAACCGGTGATGTGAATTTGATCTACATCGCTGATAACGAAGTAAGTATGCAACGCTTCGCCAATTTCGAACATGGTTTGGCCGGTATTTTCAGTGATCAGCTCCACGCTCATCTCTTTGCCGACCGTAATGATGTTTCGAACTCGGCAAGCGTGCGGCCATTGCGCAGGAGGAATTGAGCTCTGAGGAAATTCAAAGGTGATACGCGTGCTGCCATCTGATAATGCTTCGCTGGCCACAACTTGCCAGGGAGCGGTACGGGCAAATCCATGACTTGGGAAAGTGCTGTCGGTTGCGTGGGCACCAAACCACGGCCAACAAATTGGCACGCCGCCACGAATAGATTTTCCAGGTGCTAATTTGGCTGCAGGGCTAAGCCAAATGACTGGTTTTTCGCCCACCGGCTCAAAGGTCATAACATGCGCACCCTGTAATGCTATGGTAGATTTTGCGTGTTTGTTGGTAATGCACGCAAGAATTAATCCGCCTACATCTTCAGTAAACTCAAGTTGTCCAGGAATGGCGAATTGCTGGTTCAGCGTGGATACATTCAACTGGTTCATTTTTAATCCTTAGTATTTTTCCGCGTTACACACAAACTATTGGCGGCTGCCAACTACTCACCCTTCGCCGCCATAAGTTTTTCATACTTAGCTTGAAGTTGCTCCACGCTTTCTTTATGGTCTGGGTCGAGCGGAATGCAGTCTACTGGGCAAACTTCCACACACTGTGGTGTTTCATAATGTCCTACACACTCGGTGCATTTGTTAGGATTTATGTAATAAATAGTATCGCCTTGCGAAATAGCATCATTCGGGCATTCCGGTTCGCATACGTCACAGTTAATACATTCGTCGGTAATAATCAGAGCCACACTGTTCCTCTTTAAAATTAAGTTAAGTTTTTCTCAGTCAATTTGATCGCCACCAATGGAGACACAAATTTACTGACGTCGCCGCCATAGCGGGCAATCTCACGCACCATACTTGCTGAGATAAAGGTGTAATGCTCCGCTGGCGTCAAGAACAGGGTTTCGACATCCGGATGCAGGCTGCGGTTCATTCCCGCCATCTGAAATTCATATTCAAAATCTGATACTGCGCGCAAACCGCGCAATACTACGCGTGCATTTTGCGTTCGCACATAATTCATCAATAATCCAGAAAAACCTTCTACTCGTACATTGACAAAGTCAGCGAAAATTTCACGCGCCATGGCGACACGTTCATCCAATGAGAACAATGTAACGCTGCGACTTTCGGCCACAGCCACTACAACTTCATCGAATAGTCCTGCGGCACGGCGGACTACATCTTCATGTCCACACGTGATTGGATCAAAAGTACCAGGATAAACAACTTTAATCATGTTTTAGCGCACTTTCGCATCTCAATAATTGATAATGCACAGTACTCGATTTAGCATGCCTCACCACCTGCCAAGTTTGGTCAGGTTCAAAGATCTGACCGCTCTCAACGAATACCAACCCGTCTTGTGTTAGTTTGTCAGTAAGTAGTGGAAGCAATTTTTGCAGATAATCACTCTGAAATGGAGGATCCAGAAAAATCACATCGAATAGCCCATTTTTTTGGTGCGCGAATTCTAGCCCATCTTCACAACGCAGCAACACATTAGAACAGTCTAATTTTATGATGGTTTTTTGCAAGGCGCGAATGATAGTACGATTACGTTCGACCATTACTACCTCTGCCGCACCACGTGACATTGCTTCAAATCCTAATGCCCCGCTACCAGCGAACAGATCCAGGCAGCGCATGCCGTTAAGATTTTGCCCCAGCCAGTTGAACAAAGTTTCTCGCACGCGATCCGGCGTGGGGCGTAAACCTTCCTCGTCCGGAAACTCAACCCAACGACTGCGATGGCTGCCGCCGATAATGCGTACCCGATTTATTGCACCGCTCCTGCTTTATTATCTGGCTGTTTGGTTTCCGGTGCACCAACGATGACAGTGGCCATCGCATCCGGATTGACTCGACGTTTAAAGGCTGCACGAATTTGTGAGATGGTAACTTTATCAACATTTTCGACAAAATCATCTAGATAGGTCAAAGGTAAGTTATAAAATCCAATAACACTCAGGTAGTTAACGATTTTTTTATTGCTATCGATGCGCAGCGGGAAACCGCCAATGATGTTTTGCTTGGATGCTTTTAATTCTTTTTCTGTCACGCCTTTTTCAATAAAGTCACGTAGCGTAGCGCGCACGAGTTGCAGCGCCTCATCGGCTTGATTTTTTTTGGTTTGTAGCCCGATCTGAAACGCGCCTGGCAGCTTCATCGGCATGAAATAACTGTAGACACTATAGGCAAGGCCACGATTTTCGCGGATTTCGTGCATCAGTCGGGACACAAACCCCCCTCCGCCGAGAATGTGATTGCCCACATAGAGGGCGAAGTAATCCGGGTCTTTACGTGCCATTCCGGGTGCGCCCATCAGAATATGGCTCTGACTAGCCGGGTGAGCTATGCGCTGCTCACTCGCTTTAATTTGCATAGTCACCGGTGCAATTTGCGCCGTCTCAACGCCTTGTGGTAATTGTTCGGTGAGCTTTTGCGCGATAGCTTCAGCTTCGGCACGCGTCACATCGCCCATAATGGCAATCACGGAATTTTTGGCAAAATAATGTTTACGATAAAATGCCTCAATGTCAGCACGCTGAATTTTCCCCACAGTTGCGACTTCACCCGGCGCCGGTAAACCATAAGAGTGGGTACCGAAGACGGCCTTGCCGAAGGCTTTTGCAACGATGCTTTCCGGCTTGGTTTCAGCTTCTTTCAGACCCGCGATCAAGCGCGCCTTTTCTCGTGCCAACACTTTTTCTGGGAATAGCGGATGTTGCAATACACTCGCCAGAATATCCAGCGCTTGAGTGCGTTCTGCATGACTGCTCAATGTGCGCAAACTTACACCAGCACTATCTGCATCGAAACTCATTCCCAATTGTGCACCAATATCGGCCAGATTTCGTGCGATGTCGTTCTCGCTCAAACCTTCTGCACCCAGGTCCAGCATTGCATGAGTCAGCCCTGCTAATCCGGATTTTTCCGCCACATCAAAGCTACTTCCTGCGCCAAAAGTAACGGTTAAATCCAGCATTGGCAGATCATGGTTTTCCACGAAATACACACGTGCGCCACTTGACGATTGCCAATGCTGAATCTGAGGTGCGGCGAGTGCAGATGTGATGCCAGCCAACAACAACATCACAGCGGCAAAGAATTTAGTGTGCATGTGTTACCTCTTTATTCGTTTTTTTCGGTTTGCCGGAAAGTGGCTGTGGTTCAAGCACGGCAATGGTCAGCTCGTCGTCCTGCAAAAATTTCCGTGCCACATCCTGCACCTGCTGCGCGGTTACTGCTTGTATTTTTTTGAGCATAGTAGGAATAGCTTTGTATGACAGCCCTATACTTTCAAGCTGTCCAATTTGCATCGCCTGATAAAACAGTGAATCGAGTTTGTATACTTCACTGGCAGTCACCTGTGCCTTGACACGCTTAAGCTCCTCGTCGTTCACGCCGTCTCGTTTCAGAATCGCTATTTGCTCGCGCAAACCCTCTTCCAACTCTGTCACGGTTTTGCCTTCGCTGGGGGTGCCTTCTATCACGAACATGCCTGGTCCACGCGAGGTGGCGTCATATCCAGCGCCAACATTACTGGCCAGTTGCTTTTCTCGCACCAATATTTTGTTCAAGCGCGCCGAAGCATTGCCATCGAGAATGCCGGACAGTATTTGCAAGGCATACGGTTGCCAATCATTCTCTGGGTCGCGTAGCGAAGGAGCGTGATAAGCCATTACCAGATGCGGTAGTTCTGCTGGTGCTTTAACTACAATGCGCTTCAAGCCTAACTGCGGCGGTTCGCTGAAATGCTTGCGCGCGGGCAAGCTACGCGATGGAATGCGGCCATAGAAACGCTGTGCCAACGCGAATACCTCGCTTGCCTTTATATCTCCTGCCACTACCAATGTTGCATTATTTGGCGCATACCAATTTTTATACCAGGTCTTGGCATCATTAACTGTAAGTGTCTGCAAATCGTTCATCCAGCCAATTATTGGAGTACGGTAGGGATGCTCCTGGTAAGCCGTGGCCATCAATTTTTCGTTCATCAGGCCGTGCGGTTCATCATCCGTGCGCATGCGCCGCTCTTCCATAACGACTTTAATTTCTTTGCTGAATTCAGTCTCCGTCAGAAACAAATTGACCATACGATCGGATTCGAGTTGCATAGCAAGAGGTAACTCGGATTTGTGCAACTGTTGGAAATATGCCGTGTAATCGTTGCTCGTGAAGGCATTTTCGCGTCCACCCGCAGCGGCTATGCGCTTGGAAAACTGCCCAACCGGCACGGTTTTGGTTCCTTTGAACATCATATGTTCCAGCACATGTGCGATCCCGGTGATTCCAACATTTTCGTCCATGCTGCCGGCGCGATACCATAATTGTTGAACGATAACAGGAGCACGGTGATCTTCCTTCACTATTACCTTCAGGCCATTGTCGAGTGTCTTCTCAAATACCTCCGCTTGTGCTTCAGCAGAGAATAAAAGTGCCGCAGGCAATAAAATAGTAATCGTCAGCAGGTATTTTGATATTTGTATACGCATTTTTTTAGCCCAAAACAACTCAATCAGAATAGAATATCGGTGGCGGCTAAAGCCGTTACGACTGAATGTGTATTATGCTCTATTTAGCTATCTTTCTGCCACCTCCAAAAATTTCATTACAATGTTCGGCTTCCTAAAAAAATCCCCTTCCGAAAGTAAATCCAACCCTGTCGAAGAGCCGCCTAAAAAAAGTGGCTGGATCAGCCGGCTTAAGAGCGGGCTGGCGCGTACGTCAAGTCAGATGTCTGATTTGTTTAGCCGTGGCGGCAAGATCGACGACGAGATGTATGAAGAGCTGGAAACCATCCTGATTACCGCAGATGTCGGAATGGACGCCACTCGATTTTTGCTGGCTGAGTTGCGCAGGCAAGTCAAAGCGCAGCGACTCACTGAAGTGGTTCAGCTAAAGAACGCATTAGCTCATGACCTGATTAAACTGCTTAAACCCCTGGCTCAGCCTTTGGAAACCGACTTACATAACCCCTGTGTCATTATGATGGCCGGGGTAAACGGCGCTGGCAAAACAACCTCTATTGGCAAGCTGGCAAAATATTTTCAAGGGCAAGGTAAGTCCGTGTTATTGGCTGCAGGTGATACCTTCCGTGCCGCTGCACGCGAACAGTTAATGGAATGGGGTGCGCGCAACAATGTTACGGTTATCGCCCAGCAGAGCGGCGATGCCGCAGCGGTGATTTTCGATGCTGTACAAGCAGCTCAGGCACGTAAAATAGACATAGTGCTGGCAGATACCGCCGGCCGCCTGTCTACGCAGGTTCATCTGATGGAAGAAATCAAAAAGGTCAAGCGCGTTATTGCCAAGGCGTTACCTGGTGCACCGCACGAAGTGCTGCTGGTACTGGACGCAAACACCGGGCAAAACGCACTGAGCCAAGTCAAGGCATTCGATGATGCGTTGGCCGTCACTGGGCTGATACTGACCAAGCTGGACGGTACTGCTAAAGGGGGCGTAATTGCTGCCATCGCCAAAGCGCATCCCATCCCTGTGCGCTTTATCGGCGTGGGTGAAGGGCTGGATGACCTGCGCCCATTTGTAGCGGAAGACTTCGTTACGGCACTACTGGGGCTGGATGAATGATCCAGTTCAGCAAAATATGCAAGCGTTACCCCGGAGGCTATGAAGCACTCAAGAATGTCAGTTTTGAGATCACCGAAGGTGAAATGATCTTCCTCACCGGTCACTCTGGCGCAGGAAAAAGCACATTGCTCAAACTTGTTGCTGCCATTGAACGACCTAACTCGGGCAGCATTGTAGTAAAAGGACAGAACGTCAGTTCGATCAAGGGTGGGGCATTACCTTACTTGCGTCGCAACCTTGGCTTGATTTTCCAGGATCATAAAATACTGTTTGACCGCAGTGTGTTTGACAACGTAATGCTGCCACTGCAAATCTGCGGCTTCGATCACCGCGAAAGCGCCAAACGCGTACGAGCTGCGCTAGATAAGGTAGGCTTGCTCAAACATGAAAAAACCAGCCCGATCGCTCTGTCAGGCGGCGAACAACAACTTTTGTGCATCGCACGCGCCATAGTGAACCGTCCTTCTATCCTGTTGGCAGACGAACCGACCGGTAATCTGGATGTGGACTATGCCCGAGACATCATGAATATCTTCAACTCGTTTCATCAGGTTGGCGTTACGCTGTTGATTTCTTCTCATGACGAAAGTATTTTGCGCCAGTTCAAAGGACGCGTGCTGGCATTAAAAAATGGGATGTTGTGCCCATGAAAAACTTACTGGTATCGCATGTTCACGTGTTGCGGCTTACTCTGCGCCGTTTCCTCACTACACCGTTGTCCAGCCTCCTGAATATTCTGGTTTTCGGCATTGCACTTAGCTTGCCGGCGGGTATGTATTTACTGCTGAAAAGCGTACAAAGTCTGGCTGAACAAGAGGTTGGGACGCAGCAGATCAGCATATTCTTGAGTATGGATGCCAGTAGGAACGAAGTCACCCAGATCGGCAAACAATTAAAGCAGCACGTTGGCATCAATGAGGTGAAATTTGTGCCGCGTGATCAAGCGCTGGAACAGCTGAAACAGACCACCGGACTGACTGATGTAATCGGCGGAATGGAGCAGAACCCGCTGCCGGATGCCTATATTATTTATCCTGAAACATCTGATGCGGAGGCATTAGAAGCGTTGCGCGATGAGTTGCAAAAATGGCCTAACTTTGAGCATGTGCAATTGGATTCAGCTTGGGCATATAAACTTGAAGCTATGCTCAAATTCGGTTTGTTGGCCGTACTTTTTCTAGCTGTACTGCTCAGTGTTGCACTAGTGGCCGTTACCTTCAACACCATCCGTTTGCAAATTCTCACTCAACGCGAAGAAATCGAAGTATCCAAATTGATTGGCGCTACCAACGCTTTCATTCGCCGACCATTTCTGTATTTCGGTCTTCTGCAAGGGCTCATGGGTGGTGCCGTAGCGTGGGTTCTCATTACTGTCAGCTTGTATTTGCTTAATAGCAGCCTCTCAGAGTTGACGCATTTATATACCAGCAACTTTGCCCTGCTGTTGCCCTCTGTAGGCGACAGCACCACATTATTGCTGTTATCGGCTTACCTTGGCTGGTTAGGCGCTTGGCTGTCCGTCGCCCAGCATTTATGGAAAATTGAACCTCGCTAAGGCCCCCGCATTACTGAGCGATACCCAGCAAGAGACAAAATTAGGGATGATTAATGACTTGTAATCAAAGGTTGTGGCTGATTCGATTGTGTTAATGTTTATCCACCTGTTGTGCTTAAACTAACACCGAGTCTTTTAGTCTTAAAGTGATATATCGTAGGGAGAGCCTGTGCTCTTAATGAACTTAAAATAACGACTTCATTTTTAAGCCTTTAATTATTAGAGTTTGGCTCTATGAAAAAAAACTGAATGCTACAAGCTGTTGATAATTAAGAGTGCTCGTAAATTTAGTAATTTATACAATATTTGTTGAAACGAAAAAACTTCAGGGGTAAAACTGAACTTATGCTAAGTAAACAAACTGCGATCATTGGGCCCAATTCCTGTATATGTGATTGTTTAGAATTTAAAACGAGAAAATCATGAGATTTCAATATTTTTACTCTGTGATTACTGCCGGTGTATCACTTGCTTTGCTTTCTTCGCTTGCCGCTGCCAAAACACCAGAACAAATTTTTGAACAAGTGTCGCCTTCCGTTGTGGTAGTGGATATCTTCGATGCGAAGAATAAAGTCATAGGACAGGGCAGTGGCGTAGTGATAAGCACTGGCCAGGTAATTACCAATTGTCATGTTGTGAAAAGAGGAAAAAGTCAACGAGTACGGCAATCCGGCAGTAAATTCTCAGCCACCTTGCAATATTCGGATCCAAGTCGCGATCTGTGTCAGTTAAATGTGCCCGATTTACAAGCGCCGCCCGCTGTCCTGGGCACTGCCAAAAAGCTCAAGGTGGGCCAGCGTGTTTATGCAATTGGTGCACCGGAAGATCTGGAGCTAACCTTGAGCGAAGGACTTATCTCCAGTTTGCGCCCTCATGACGGCGCGGAATACATCCAGACCTCCGCCGCAATTTCTCTTGGTTCCAGTGGTGGCGGGTTATTCAATGATCAAGGTCAATTAATCGGTATCACCACGTTTTATCACGCGGATGGACAGAATCTGAACTTCGCCCTACCTGTAGATTGGATAGGGGAGCTGCCGAAACGGGCTCAAGGTGTTCCGGAGGCGGGAAAAAAAAACGGGTTGGCTTGGCTCAACCGGGTGGTTGCTTTGGAAGACAAACAAAACTGGTCCGGAATGTTGAAGCTTTCGCAGAAGTGGGTTAAAAGTGAACCAGAAAGTGCAGACGCTTGGTTTAGCTTGGGCATCGCTCACAAAAACCTTCAACAATATGAGAAGGCAATTAAAGCCTATCGAAGAGCATTACGTATTCAGCCTGAATATGCCGATGCCTGGAATAATCTGGGTAATATTCATAACAACATCAAACAACACAGTCAAGCAATTCAGGCCTATCAGGAGGCGCTACGCATTGATCCAGAGCATGCCTCTGCCTGGAATAATTTGGGCATCGCTCACGGCAATCTTAAGCAATACAAACAAGCGATTTCCGCCTTTCGAGAAGCTATTCGCATCGAACCGGAAAATGCAAGTGTCTGGTATAACTTAGGTGAAGCTTATTTCCGCAATGGTCAGCAGGACAAAGTGCTAGAGACTTACCAAACCTTGCGAAAGCTTGATTTTAAAATAGCGAACGTGTATTCGAACGCTTTTATTTTGCCTTGAGCCAAGTGAAGGTGGGGACGCTTCAGCTATTTAATCCCTCATTGCAACCGGGCCAATTTTCTGACGTGCTTGCGCGATTAATGCCGCATGACCTGACTATTGTTAAAACACCCCTGCAAAAACCCGCTCCCGCTGATTGAATCAGGTATCTACTTCGATCTGAAACTGTTCAAGGTGTTCTCAAGTATTGCCAATAAAGTTTATGAAATTCCCGTCCGTGCATCTGGGGCAGAAATGTGAGCCCTTGTGAAAAAAATGAAGTGCGTCGGCATGTCGGCAGTGGTGAGTGGTTGGACTTACAAAAAGAATGTTACCAGCTGACGAAAGAATAGAAGATGCGCATATATCATAATATTGTTAATAACTTGCTTCCCCGTCTTGGGCCCGGGTTATTGTATGCAGGTGCGGCCGTTGGCGTATCACATTTAGTCCAATCAACACGAGCTGGCGGTATATTTGGATTCGATTTGATGATCGCTATCGTCATTATCCATTTAATTAAATACCCATTTTTTGAATTTGGTCCGCGTTATACAGCTGCTACTGGAAAAAACATACTGCACGGTTACCGAAAATTGGGTAAATGGGCCGTGTGGGTTTACCTGTTAATGACATTATCAACCATGTTCATTATTCAGGCGGCCGTTACCGTTGTCACGGCAGGATTAGTCACTAATATCTTTGGGTTGGAAGGACTGGGTGGCTATGGCCCTCAAACTGTTGCGGCAATTATCAGTAGCGGTTTACTGCTGCTTTGCTTCACGTTATTGGTTAGTGGGCATTATATTTTGCTGGATAAACTGGTTAAGCTTATTATTTTAGTACTAACGGTTACATCGGTTGCCGCTATCATAACCTTATTATTTGACAATCCTGGGCACTATGCATCAGGAACTGTTGATTTTTCCTTTTCTGACACCACGCATTTGATATTTCTGGTAGCGTTTCTTGGTTGGATGCCGGCACCAATGGATGTATCAGTTTGGCACTCTGTATGGTCAGAAAGCAAAAATGAAAGTGACGGCAAACGAACCAGTATGCAGACGGCATTATTTGATTTTAGAGTGGGTTTTATCGGTACGGCCTTATTGGCAATGTGCTTTCTCACATTAGGCGCTTTAGTCATGTATGGCAGCGGCGAATCTTTCGAACCCGATGGCGCAGCATTTGCCGGACAGTTTTTAGGCATGTACCAACAAATACTTGGCAACTGGGCTTATCCAATTATTGCAGTTGCCGCACTGGCAACAATGTTCAGTACGACAATTACTTTGCTAGATGCTTTTCCCCGTACGATTAGCACAACCTTTGAATTGTTATTTCCCAAGTGGGTAGCACATCGTAACAATCAAACAACCTATTTGGTCTGGTTGCTTGTCACTATCGCAGGAACCCTGTCAATATTATTTTTTTATCTGACATCAATGGGTGAAATGGTAAAAATAGCAACGGTTATTGCCTTTGTAGCGGCACCCGTTCTGGCTATATTGAATACACTGGCAATGTTTAATAAAGATGTTCCCATCCAATATCGGCCTGGCAAAGGCAAGCTACTTTGGTGTCTGTCGGGATTGTTAGCATTGATTGGCTGCTCGATAAGTTATTTATTGCTTTAATTTGTCATGGTACGGCGTTACTCCAAAAAATTAACACCTACATATCAGCATAATATGCCGTGCTAAAATTTTTCACTCGTGACGTACCTTGAAGCTTGAGTGTTTAGAGGCGCTGATTTCCTTTAAGCCCGACAGTCTGCTGGTTTGGTGTCAAATACTGTTTCTCGTAGCTTGCACAGCATGCTGACTATGGCTTATATAATATGTATTGCAATCCCAACATAATTTCTCAAGGAGATAAAAATGTCTAATGAAGGCTATCACGAACCCATAAATGAACTGACAGATGAAACGAGAGATATGCACAGAGCAATTACATCACTCATGGAAGAGCTTGAAGCAGTAGACTGGTACAACCAAAGAGTTGATGCGTGCAAAAATGAGGATTTGAAAGCGATTCTTGCTCATAATCGAGACGAAGAAAAAGAACATGCAGCAATGGTGCTTGAATGGATCAGAAGACAAGATCCTAGATTGGATAAAGAGTTAAAAGATTATTTGTTTACGGATAAACCAATAGCTCACAAGTAAAATTCCTAACGAATCAGCTCAGCAAGCTGGGCTGAATTCAGTTAATACTCCTCAAGGGTTTGTCATCTTCGGTGGCTTGCGCCGGAACACTTTCATGCGATGCAAGCCAGGCGTGCATCTGGGCGATCACTGCGGCACCTTCACCCACGGCCGCAGCGACACGTTTAGTTGAGCTGGCACGTGCGTCGCCGATTGCAAATACTCCCGCTATCGAAGTTTCAAGCGACAGGGACTGCGCGTAGTTGGCCGGCGATAGATCGATTCCGGTACAGACGAATCCCTTATCATTAAGTTTTACACCGCAATTCTCGAGCCAGTTGGTGTTTGGATCGGCACCCACGAACAGAAATATGCGCCGGATGGATTTAGTCTGTTTGCTGCCGTCTTTACGATTGAGCCACTGCACGCCGCTCACGCCTTCATCACAACCTTCGATTGCCACAATCTCTGAGTCTGTATGTAGCGTAACGTTCGCCAGCAATCCGATACGGTCAATGAGATATTTCGACATGCTTTTTGCCAGGTCGGAGCCGCGAATTAAATGATGAACGTGTGCTGCGTGGCTGGCCAGGAATACGATGGCTTGACCAGCCGAATTGCCGCCACCCACGACCACGACTTCCTCCTGTCCGCATAACGCGGCTTCGATCGGCGAAGCCCAGTAATAAACGCCGCGACCTTCGTATTTCTTGAGTTCGAGTATGCCAGGACGCCGATATTTTGCACCTGTCGCGATAACCACGGCTTTTGCCAAAACCTGTCCGCCACAATCAAGCTGGAGCGCGCGAGGAAAGCGTGTGCAATCGAGCGACATCACTTCAACGGGTACCACCATTTCAGCTCCGAATTTCAGCGCCTGCACATAAGCGCGTCCGGCGAGCGCCTGGCCGGAAATTCCGGTCGGGAAACCGAAGTAATTTTCAATTCTAGCGCTCGCGCCAGCCTGACCACCGAACGCATGAGCGTCGAGCACAAGCACGGAAAGCCCTTCAGATGCAGCATATACCGCACAGGCGAGGCCAGCGGGGCCGGCGCCAACGATCGCTATGTCGTAGACATGATCAGATCTCAGCTCGACATACAAGCCGAGGTGACGTGCAAGCTCCCTTTCGGTAGGGCACTTAACAACCGTTCCATCGGGACAAACAACCAGCGGCAATTCGTCTGGACGCGGCTGGTGGAGCTTCATCACATCTTCCGCGATGCTATCTCGTGCCGGATCCAATACAAGATGAGGATGGCCGTTTCTTGAAAGAAAGCCCTGCAACCGCACCATACCGGCGCTGCCGGGGGCGCCAATCAGCAGCGGTCCGCCTCCACCGGTTTCGATTAAACCCAAGCGCCGCAGGATCAAGGCTCTCATAATACGTTCCCCAAGCTCGGCTTCAGCCACGACCATTGCGCGCAAGGAAGGCGGATCTATCGCCAATACTTCGACTACCTCAAGGGTGCGCCCAGTAGCAAGCGCGGGAAGACCCGAAAGATGGGCAACTTCTCCCGTGAAGTTGCCCGGCCCGTTTTCAACTATGGGAATCTCAATACCCAAGGCATTTTTGCGCGTTATCAGAACGCGTCCACTCAGCAAGACACACATGCCCGGTTTGGGTGTGCTGGGATCGAATAATATTTCGCCGGGCTGCAAAGTGTGCACCGTGCCAAATCGTCGTAAGCGATTAATTTCTGCGGGGACAAGTTTGAAATGCGTTTGCTCGCTTCGCGATGCTAGGCTGGGAGACAATGGTTTATTTACCGCGGTGGATGAGATGTCGTCTACTTGATCCAGCCCTGGTGAGAGCAAATCGTCAGAGCCTTCGTTCATCACGGGAGTCTTGAAAGAAACCGAAGAAGGGTGGAAGTGTACGGTCTGATTTCCGCTGAGATCAAGCTTCTCCTGATCGATGTAGCACCAGCCCCACGGTTCCGGGGGGTCGAAGGATTCCATGATCGGATGGCCGGTCGCATGATAGTGTTTGGTTGCATGTTTGTTTGTCGAACTATCACAACAGCCGACATGGCCACACTGGCGACATAGGCGAAGCTGCACCCATGAATCTCCGGTTTTCAAGCAATCTTCGCAGCCCTCTGCAGAGGGTGTAACTTCGTGAATACTATCGAAATGTGTACAAGCCATACAACCCCCTATATGTTTCAAACGATCATATCATGAGGGCACATTGTGCCAGCACTACTGTCCGGTTAATTGAGAGGCGAGCTGCTGACAGCCATGATTGACGCAAAATGCCACAGTAATGAGGGTGTCTTCTATTTGAACGGCGGAATTCGGTTCTGGCATTATTCCGAAGGCTGTCATAAACATCGGCAAAATGTTGTTCGCTGAACTCATGAACTTCCTCACTTGAATGTTTTATCTGGTTACAACTACCTGCTTGCCAGTTGCTTTTCGAATCAAACTCTGATGAAATCCCGTATCTTGCTAATTTTTTATATTAATTGTTCATGTCAGTATCAGAAGATGGATTGCCATGTAATCGCGACGTGCATGAAGATCTGATCCGTAAACTGCGAAAGCTGTTGCCGCCAGAAGCCGTACTCACCGACAAAGAAGATCTACGTCCGTTCGAGTGCGACGGGCTATCGGTTTATCGCCGACTGCCCTTGGTAGTTGCGTTGCCTGAAACTGTCGCGCAAGTGCAGGCCATCATGCGCCTATGTCATGCATTGCAGGTGCCCGTCGTGGCGCGCGGCGCAGGTACCGGTTTGTCCGGTGGGGCACTACCTTTATCTAATGGCGTGCTGCTGAGTCTGGCGAAATTTAAACGCATACTTCATATCGATCCAGAAAATGCGATGGCCACTTTGCAACCGGGTGTGCGCAATCTGGCAATTTCCGAGGCTGCTGCTGCGTATGGCTTGTATTATGCGCCTGATCCTTCCTCACAAATTGCATGCACCATTGGTGGCAATGTCGCGGAAAACTCCGGCGGAGTACATTGCCTCAAATATGGCCTGACCGTTCACAACATCCTGATGTTGAAAGTGGTGACGATAGAGGGGGAATTGCTGACTATCGGTGCTGAAACACTGGATTCTTCTGGCTATGATCTGCTGGCATTGATGTCTGGTTCGGAGGGCATGCTGGCGGTAATCGTTGAGGTTACTGTAAAGTTACTGGCCAAGCCGGAGCGCGCACAAGTTTTGCTGGCGGCATTTGATGATGTCTTCAAAGCCGGGGAGGCGGTCGGAGCCATAATCGCTGCTGGAATTATTCCGGCTGGTCTGGAAATGATGGATAAAGTAGCCATTCAAGCGGCAGAAGATTTTGCGCATGCCGGTTATCCCTGTAACGCAGAAGCGATTTTGCTGTGCGAGCTGGATGGCACCAATGCGGAAGTTTCCGAGCACGTCATGAAAGTGCGCAAAATATTACATCAGAACGGTGCGACCGAGGTGCGCACTGCCGTTAACGAAGCAGAAAGACAGCTGTTCTGGAAGGGGCGTAAATCAGCCTTTCCCGCAGTGGGCCGCATTTCACCAGACTATTACTGCATGGATGGGACGATTCCACGTCGTCAATTGCCGCATGTATTGCGCCAGATCAGCTTATGGTCGGAAGAGTATGGCTTGCCGGTGGCGAATGTATTTCATGCAGGAGATGGAAATCTGCATCCGTTGATTTTGTTCGATGCCAATAAGGATGGCGAATTGGCACGCACCGAAGAATTCGGTCAGCGTATCTTGCAACTGTGCGTTGAAATGGGCGGTTCGATAACCGGTGAACATGGCGTCGGCATGGAAAAAATTAATCAGATGTGTATTCAATTTAATTCGGCTGAACTTAGCCAGTTTCACGCGGTTAAAGCCGCTTTCGATCCCGACGGTTTACTCAACCCCGGGAAAGCCATACCCACCTTGCAACGCTGTGCAGAATTTGGCGCCATGCACGTTCATCACGGTCAGTTGTCTCATCCCGAGCTGGAGCGTTTCTGATGTTAGAGCGCGATATCAGCGAGACGCTGCAACAGCAAGTGCAAAAGGCTATTGGTAATAAGACACTGCTCAAGATCGAATGCGGAAATAGCAAAGCATTTTTAGGACGAGAGTCGCACGGCGAAACTCTCGATATCAGTGCCCATTGCGGCATTGTTGAACATGATCCGCGTGAGTTGGTTTTGACTGCACGTAGCGGCACGCCGCTCAAAGAAATTGAAGCTGCGTTGGCAGAATCTGGACAAATGCTGGCATTCGAGCCCCCCCATTTTGGTGTCAACGCCACCTTGGGCGGCACCATAGCCTGCGGTTTATCCGGGCCGCGTCGTCCTTTTTATGGTTCCGCCCGTGATTTTGTATTGGGTTGCAAACTGATCAATGGCAAGGGCGAGATATTGCGTGTTGGTGGTCAGGTGATAAAAAACGTGGCGGGCTACGATGTTTCGCGCCTGATGGTTGGTGCATATGGCACGCTGGGCGTGTTGTTGGAAATCAGCTTGAAAGTGCTGCCGCGCCCAGCGGCGAGTCACACTTCGATGCAGGAATGCACTCCAGCAGAAGCTATAAGCAAAATGAGTCATTTGCTGTCCCAGCCCGTGCCGGTGGATGCGGCCTGTTATCATGCGGGACATTTCTACCTGCGCCTGTCCGGCAGCGAACAAGCAGTCAAGTATGCTCATGAGCATTTAGGCGGCGAAGTCATAGAAAAGTCAGAGCTTTTCTGGCACGCCTTACGCGAACATCAGCTGCCATTTCTTGGTTCTGCGAATCCGCTGTATCGCGTAATGGTAAAGCCCGCCGTGCCACCTTTAGAAATTGCCGGCGAATGGTTGCTTGATTGGGGTGGTGCACAGCGTTGGCTAGTGAGTGATGAACCCATTGCGTTGATACGCGAACGCGTCGCTGCAGTAGGCGGGCATGTCACCCAGTTCCGAGGCGGAGCAAACAATGGCGAAATATTTCAGCCGCTTGCCGCGCCCTTACTTGTCATTCATCAACGCCTCAAGGCTAGTTTTGATCCGCACGGAATTTTTAACCTGGGGCGCATTTACGCCAATTTGTAAACCATATGCAAACTGCCATTTCTCCTGAACACCTAGTTAATCCGGACATCGCCGAAGCCAATGAAATTCTGCGTTCTTGCGTGCATTGCGGATTTTGCAACGCCACCTGTCCCACCTATCAATTGCTCGGCAACGAACTGGATGGCCCGCGCGGACGTATTTATCTGATCAAGGAAATGCTGGAAGACAATCAATCCAGCGAGAAGACGCAATTGCATCTGGATCGTTGCCTGACCTGCCGTGCCTGCGAAACTACTTGTCCATCCGGTGTTCAGTATGGCCGTTTGATTGATATCGGACGGCAGATAATTGAGGAACGCGCACCGCGTCCGCTGTGGCAAAAAATTATGCGGCGCAGTCTGCTGGCAGTGCTACCGTATCCCAAGCGTTTTTCGCTGGTGCTTAACCTTAGCCGTGTGGTGCGTCCATTGTTACCACTCACTTTGCAACGTAAAATCCCGCCTCAACGACGGGTACAGTCAGCTCGTCCGCAAACGATTCATCAACGCAGCATGCTGGTATTAGAAGGTTGCGTGCAATCGCTGAGTGCGCCGAATACCAACCTTGCTGCTGCGCGTGTGCTGGATAAACTGGGTATATCTTTAATCAGCGCCACCAAGGCTGGCTGCTGTGGCGCGCTGAACCAGCACTTGGCTGATATAAATGGGGCGCATGAAATGATGCGCCGCAATATTGATGCCTGGTGGCCATATATTGAGCAAGGTGCAGAAGCTATTGTTATGAGCGCCAGTGGTTGCGGGCTGATGGTGAAAGAATACGGTGAAGCACTGAAACACGATCCAGATTATGCCGCGAAGGCGGCACGCATCAGCGAACTGACACGCGACTTGAGCGAAATTTTGATTTGCGAAGATTTGAGTGCCTTGGCCGATGTCGGCAAAGGTGTGCACGTCGCTTACCAATCATCTTGCACCTTGCAGCATGGTCAAAAATTGTCTGGCGTTGTTGAAGCTATCCTGCAAAAATGCGGTTACACGCTGACTCCTATCGTTGACAGCCATTTGTGCTGTGGCGCTGCGGGCACATATACCCTGATGCAACCTGAGCTGTCGCAGCAGCTACTGGAAAATAAATTAAATGCGCTGCAACAGGGCGCAGCTGAGGTCATCGCTACCGCCAACATCGGTTGCCAGCTACATTTGGAAAGCGCAGCCCGTTTGCCGGTGAAACATTGGATCGAGCTATTGCAGAGCGGCGCTAAAAATTCAAGTTCCTAAGCAAGACAAGGCATAAGTAAAAAATTTGAGCGCAGCATATATTCGATATGAAAGCGATATTTTTTACAAGTAAGCAATGTGTTGAAGAAACGGGGTAAGCAGGCAAGCCGCAATGCGATTGCTCGCAAAATTGGATGTTTAGAGGTGTACTTCAATTATTTCCCAACAAGGGGCGACTGACAGCAGTGAAAAAAGTTAAAATGTAAAATTAAAGAATCGCAACCCGCAAGGAGAAAAAGTATGGCAGTAAAATCGTTCCATCCCCCGCAGCGTATTTTGATGGGCCCAGGCCCTTCGGATGTCAGCCCACGTGTACTGGGAGCCTTGGCGCGCCCTACCATTGGCCACCTTGACCCAATGTTTGTTAGCTTGATGGACGAAATGAAAGAGCTGTTGAAGTACGCTTTTCAGACTAAAAATGAATTGACTATGCCCGTTTCAGCCCCAGGTTCGGCTGGAATGGAAACCTGCTTCGTCAACCTGATCGAACCCGGTGATAAAGTCATCGTATGTCAGAACGGTGTGTTCGGTGGACGAATGAAGGAAAACGTTGAGCGTTGCGGCGGCATTGCAGTGATGGTGCAGGACGATTGGGGACGCGCAGTTGACCCGCAAAAAGTGGAAGATGCACTCAAAGCGAACTCTGATGCCAAGGTCGTTGCGTTTGTACATGCAGAAACCTCTACAGGCGCCATGTCTGACGCCAAAACATTGACGGCACTTGCTCACAAATATGGTTGTTTGGTCATCGTTGACGCAGTCACGTCTCTCGCCGGTTCGCCACTGAAGGTCGACGAGTGGGAAATAGACGCAATATATTCCGGCACACAAAAATGCCTCTCCTGCACACCTGGGCTTTCCCCTGTTAGCTTCAGTACGCGCGCGCTGGAGAAAATCAAAAACCGCAAGCACAAAGTGCAAAGCTGGTTCATGGATCTGAATCTGGTCATGAGCTATTGGGGCGGTTCAGCCAAACGTGCCTACCATCACACCGCGCCGATTAATGCGCTGTATGGCTTGCATGAATCATTGGTGATGTTACAAGAAGAAGGCCTGGAAAATTCATGGGCTCGCCACACGAAAAACCACCTCGCCCTGCGCGCCGGCTTGGAAGCAATGGGATTGAAATTTGTGGTGCCAGAATCTGAACGTCTGCCTCAACTGAATGCCATTTCCATTCCAGATGGCGTGGACGATGCTGCAGTACGTTCTACTTTGCTAAACGATTATCAACTGGAAATTGGTGCCGGCTTGGGCGTAATGGCAGGCAAGGTATGGCGCTTTGGCTTAATGGGTTACGCCAGCAATCAGAGCAATATTTTGATATGCCTCGGCGCGCTGGATGACGTATTAGGCAGGCTGAAAGCACCGGTTCAGCATGGCGTGGCAGTAGCTGCGGCGCAAAAAGTACTGGCAGGCTGATTCGTTTATGTGGCTCTCAAGGGTTGTTGATGTTAAAAAGTATCATAACTATGGTGTGAATGAACAATCATGAGGTTACCTAGATATTATTGATCCGTATATATAATAATGTTTGTTCTACGGAATCCCCCTTTGTGTTGAAGCAAAGGGGGATTTTTTATGGTGCACTTAGATACGTTTGGTCAAATGATGTAGCGGATCCAATTACTGGTGAATGGGTTCAATGAGTTGTTGTTTATACATGGGGTACATTGCTAGGTAGTCGACGCTGAAATAAACATAACCTATTGATGTTATGTTGCATTATTTTATT
>NZ_CAKMNW010000018.1 GCF_927904885.1 Candidatus Nitrotoga sp. M5 | reverse complement strand
ACGCTTTGGCGCGGCCCAGGCACGCAAGTTTTCAGCTAATAGCGGTGCATTAGGCGCACTCTACACCTTCAACCAGAATTTTGGTCTGGCTGCAAATTTTTCGCATACTCAGCGAGTACCGACGTATGCCGAGTTATTTGCAAATGGAAGGCATGTAGCAACGGGCCAGTTTGAGGTGGGAGACACAACGCTTTCGAAGGAGAAATCAAATGGTGTTGATCTGCAACTGCGCTGGCGTTCGGGTCAGCATTCAGCGAGCATTAGCGGCTTTTATACGCGTTTTGAGAACTACATTGCGTTGATCAGAAGTGGTCAGGAGCAGGAAGAGCTTCCGGAGGGTGTATTTAGTGCGGTGAAGGCTGAATTCCATGGCTTTGAGGCTGAAGGAAAATTCCGGATATATGAGAAAAAAGGTAATCTCAATCTCAATTTGCGCGCTGACTATGTGCGGGCGAAGAATAGCGACACGGGGGAGCCATTGCCACGCATTACCCCAATGCGCCTCGGCGCGGGCCTCGACTATCAACTTGGTAAATTCAGTGCAAAGCTTGATGTCGCCCATTCTTTCAAGCAGGATCGAATAGATGCGAACGAACTGTCTACCAGTGCTTATACACTGACCAACGCCAAGCTGAACTATCACTTTACGACACAGTCGATTCACTGGGATGCATACATCAAGGGCAATAATCTTTTCAACCAGGAAGCACGAACGCATACATCAATCCTGAAAGAAATCGCACCGCTACCGGGACGCGGCTTTCTGGTGGGGGTACGTGCCAATTTCTGAGTTCCCCTGTTAGTTTCGATTGACACAAAATTAAATATTAACTTGAAAGAGGTCTAAAGATGTCATTACTAAATAAATTCAAGAACATTATTGCAGCGCAATTACTTTTAACCATGCTATTTACTGTTGGGGCAAGTGCGTATGCTCAGCCATGGCCAGCAATATCAGAGCAAGTAGCACAACTTGCTGAATTAAGGCAGCATGCAGAAGCTGGCGATCCGAATGCGCAATACAACCTGGGATACATGAACGAAACTGGAACTGATCACGGCATCATGCCAAAGGACACCAGAAAAGCGGCAGAATGGTATGAGAAAGCCGCCCTACAGGGACATGCCAAGGCGCAGTCTGCTCTTGGGCAGATGTTCATCAGCGGATATGGTGTGCCTAAAGATGATGTTATTGGTGTGGATTGGCTACAAAAGGCAGCTGACCAGGGTGATGCTAATGCGCAATTGGAGCTTGGCTGGTTATACGCTGACAAAAGAGGGATACCCGATGACCCTGCCAAGGCATTGAAATGGTGGCAGCACGCCGCCGAGCGCGATTTTACTCATGCACAGTTTATGCTTGGGATGATCTACTACAAAGGAGAAATCGTGCCAAGGGACCTTACCAAAACCGTTGAATTGTGGACAAGGGCATCGCTGCAGGGATACCACCCCGCTCAGTCCAATCTCGGAACAATGTACCATTCTGGAGAAGGTGTACCAAAAGATCTAGCCCAAGCAGTGGAGCTATGGGAAAAAGCGGCTAAATTTGGATATGTCGATGCACAGTACAACCTCGCTTTGGCTTACCATTTTGGTAACGGCGTGAATAAAAATGAATTGCTGGCCTACGCGTGGTCAAATCTGGCTGCCGAATATGGCGGCAAAGAAATTGCAAAAAAACTAAGAAATTCAATTACTTTGACTAAAGATCAACAAGATCAGGCGAATGAAATGTTCATGAATTGGCAGCTTGGGCAGGTTTATCGTTAAGTGCCTCATATCGTTTATTGGCTCGGAATAATTACTTGTACTAGCTCAGATTTGATTTGACGGTTACCGAATTTCAGGGTAACTGTCAGATTAAATTTGGTTTAGATTTTTTCCACTCCAAACATGCTTCCCACTGAGTAAGGTTTCCAACGGCGTTCTGCCATCACAAACCTTGCCCTGATGAATTCTTTCATTACTGTAA
>NZ_CAKMNW010000017.1 GCF_927904885.1 Candidatus Nitrotoga sp. M5 | reverse complement strand
TCATTAGATAGCATAGGCAATTAAGAATTAAGTGATTCAGGTTGAAATTAAAAAATAATTCGAATGGCAGATTCAAGTTCGAAGTGAAACACGGATTACAACAGGTGTTCTCACTGCCTTCTTAATTTTGATAGATACTTCTGGCGGCATCAAGGGCGAGCACCACACTTGGCGCGGCTTAGCCACCCTTGACCCTGCTAGTTAATCGTTGCTGACTAAATAATTAGTTACTTTTTATATTAAGGCATGTGGCAAATCATGAAAAATATTTCTATATCAAAAAAATTGATACTGTTGCTGACCCTGCCGCTTACCGGGCTGATACTGTTCTCGGCCATCAATGCTCTGCAAAGCTATGGACAGTGGAGAAGTATGACGCAAACCGATGAATTGATGAACGTTGCTATTGCTATAGGTAACGCTACGCATAATTTGCAAATTGAACGTGGTGCTACGGCTGGTTTTGTAAAGTCCCATGGCGAAAAATTTGCCAATGGACTGCCGGGGTATCGCACCGACACGGATCAACAATTAGTGTTACTCAAGAGCAGTTATTCACATATGGATACGGCCAATATACCCACGTCACTCCGTACGACGATGGCTGCAGCAATAGGCAAATTAGATGTTCTTGGAGATAACCGCGACGCAGCCTCGCAGTTCAGAATCTCTGCTGAAGAAGCCGCCGGTTATTACACCAAGGCCATAACCGCTATGCTTGAAGTAATTCCGGTGATTACCGCGCAGGCCAGTGATTTGCAAGTTGCCAAACAAATGACGGCGTATCTTGCTTTTCTGTACGCTAAGGAGCGTTCCGGACAAGAGCGCGCGCTGATGGTGCCTGTATTTACAGCTAACAAAATTGAACCAGCACAGTATCAGGCTTTAATTAGTCAAATTTCCGCACAGCAGACGCATCTGGAGACTTTTATTAATTACGCGACTGATGAAGCTCGCGTATTTTACAAAAGCAAGATGTCTAGTACGTCTGTGGATACAGTGAACGCCATGCGCAAGACAGTGATAGAAAAAATGGAAGTGGGTGGGTTTGATATTGAACCAATGAAGTGGTTTGTCAGCATTACATCCATGATTAATGACATGAAAGATATTGAAAATCTTCTTGCGGAGCGAATACAAGAGCTTTCTGCTAACTCTGCAGCTAGTGCCCGCACGTCTTTCATCGCCAGTGCAATATTTGGATTGATGGCCATCTTGGTGACCGTGGCAGCTGGAATGTTAATAGTCAGAAGTATCGTTGGTGAATTGCATTCCTTACAAAAAACCATTGCCCTCATCCAGAGTGATAATGATCTCACACACCGCATCGTAGTGGATGGCGAGAATGAAATTGCGGCGACGGGTCATACTTTCAATCTGCTAATTGGCAGTATGCAGGGAATTATTAATAATGTTATTGAAAGTTCCAAGCAGGTTCGCCAGAGTGCTACTCAGCTTTCTACAGCTTCTCAGCAAATTACACGAAGCTCGCAGTCACAGAATGAAGCAGCAGCGTCCACAGCTGCATCGGTGGAACAGTTGACTGTAAGCATTGCGGAAGTTGCAGCGACCGCTGCAGATGTGCATAAGCTTTCTGAGCAAAGCCTGCAACAAACCAAGCAAGGCAACCAAAGCGCAGAAGTGATGATTCTCGAAATCGCCAGCATTGAAAAAGCAGTGAGTCAGATTGCGGCATCGGTGGGTGATTTCGTACAAAGCACTCGCACAATAGCCAGTATGACTCAACAGGTTAAGGATATCGCGGATCAAACCAATTTGTTGGCACTGAATGCAGCAATTGAAGCGGCGCGTGCGGGTGAGCAAGGGCGAGGTTTTGCGGTGGTGGCTGACGAAGTTCGCAAATTGGCTGAAAAATCTGCGCAATCGGCCCGTGAAATCGATAAGGTGACCAACACGCTAGACGTGCAGTCCGGCAATGTGGAAAAAGCCATTGAGCATGGTTTACAGTCATTGAAATCTACTCAGCATCAGATTGGCGCTGTTTCTAGTATGTTGATCGAGGCGGGAACTTCGGTAACTAATGTTAGTAGTGGCGTGAGTAATATTGCGGCATCGGTGGAAGAGCAAAGCAAGGGTAGCCATGAAATTGCTCGTCACGTTGAAAGTATTGCGCAAATGGCTGAAGAGAACTACGCGGCGATCGAGCATGTTGGACAGGACATAGTACGCCTGGAGAAACTGGCTGGTGAAATGGAAGCTGCTGTGGCCAACTTTAAGGTGTAATTACCAACAAATAATGCCGCAGGTTTCTGCGCTACATCGTCCAGTTTGTGTATCTCTTACGTTGACGGTGAGAGCAAAATCGAAATGACGAAGTATCAAGGATCAAGGGGCTTACAGTAACGAGGTTAGTCATGTCTGAATTGCTTAGAAATATAGATGGGCGTACTAAGCTGGCAGGTGCCAACAAGTTGGAAATTTTAATGTTCACACTTGGCTTGGATAATCGTACCAGTCGCTGCGAAATCTTTGGTATTAATGTTTTTAAAGTACGTGAGGTGATGCGTGTACCTGACATTACTCATGCGCCAGAAATGCCTGGTTCCGTGGAAGGCATGGTAAGTCTGCGTGGGGCGCTGGTGCCAGTGATCGACCTGGCGAAATATGCCGGGGTGCAGACTAATAATAAGCCAGAAATAATGATAGTCACTGAATACAATGGCCACACTCAGGGTTTTTTGGTTGCGTCAGTGGATACCATTCTGCGTCTCGATTGGGCTTCTATGAGGGTGCCTCCAGAAATGGTTAATGCCCAAATGGGTGGCTTGGTTACGGCAGTCACTGAGCTGGCCGATGGGCGGTTGGTGATGATGATGGATGTGGAAAAAGTGTTGGCTGAAACTGGACATATGAATGATGACCTGGCATTGAAGGCTGTGAAGCCCTTAGGAGTGCCTGGTTGCACGGTGTTTTTTGCTGATGATTCCGCAGTGGCACGTAGGCAAATTGTCAGTGCGTTAGATGCAATGCAGGTGAATCATCTTTCTGCTATTAATGGCCGTAAGGCGTGGGAAGAACTACAAAAAATTGCAGGTTACGCAGAGTCAGAGGGGATTCTCGTGAGTGATATGGTGCAGGTTATCCTCACCGACGTAGAAATGCCGGAAATGGACGGTTACATGCTTACGCGCTTCATCAAGGAAGACAAGCGCTTTGCAAACATCCCAGTGTTAATGCATTCGTCACTTTCAAGCGAGTCCAATCAGCAGCTTGGCAAGGCAGTCGGGGTGGATGAATACATACCTAAATTTGAACCACAGAAGCTATCGCAGGTGCTCGCGCGCTTACTGACCAGACACGGAAAGGGCTGACATGTCCATTGCTGAATATCAATCACAATTAGCAGACAACATATCTTCATCGCAGAGCGTTGATGGTTTATTTGATACCGTAGATGCCAGAGCTGGCCTCGCCGGTTCTAATAAGATGGAGATACTGTTGTTCTCGCTGGGCACACCAGAAACCTTTGGTATCAATGTATTTAAGGTGAAGGAGGTGTGCCGAGCGATGGCGATTACCAAAACTCCCAATATGCCAGTTGGTGTGGACGGTATTGTGTCGCTACGTGGACATATTCTTCCCGTACTGACCTTGGCTAAATTCATAGGGCTTGATGGACCAACGTCTAGCGCGCAAAGCACTATGATGGTGGCTGAATATAGCCGACATATTCTTGGTTTTTTAGTGCATGACGTTGATCGTATTATTCGAGTTGACTGGGATAAGGTACGCCCTGCTGACGACCTGTTTTCAGGCAACAAAGACATGATCACTGCGATCACTGAGCTGCCGAATGGCAAGCTCGTTTCGATACTGGATGTTGAACAAGTTCTTGCCAGCGCATTTGGTGAAAATGTGGTGGGTAGCGTGGATAAGATCGACAATGGCCATGAATTATGTATTTTTTTCGTGGATGACTCGGCAGTTGCACGTAAAAAAATAACCGAAGTGCTGGATAAGATGGGTGTCAAAAATCTGCAGGCAAAAAATGGGTTGGAAGGATGGGAACGCTTGAAAGGGCTGGCCGATATTGCACAGAGCAGTGGTGTGAGTCTACATGAACAACTTCAAGTGGTACTCGTTGATGCGGAAATGCCGGTGATGGATGGCTACGTGTTGACTCAGCATATCAAAGCTGACAAGCGTTTCGAAGGAATTCCGGTAGTTATGCATTCGTCGTTGTCGTCTGATGCCAACCGCGATATGGGGAAGCGGGTTGGTGTGGATTATTACGTGCCCAAATTTGATGCAGCGATGCTGAGCAATACATTGCGACCTTTGCTGGCTTGATATATCTGAACTTGGCAGCCAGTCGGACATAAAGAGTCGTAGCGAAAGTTTAGCTGATCGCGGGACTATTTTGCGAGCTTTTACCTTGCGTCAAAATGCTTGCTTACCCCCTTGATGATTTTTTTTCAGGGTAATAGTTGTGCTATTGCCCAAAAAAATGGCGAAATAGTCCCCGCTCAGCTAAGTTTTTAGTCGATTTCCTTTAAGTTCGACTGGCGGCTAGTAACGGGTGAAGAATAAGAGCAAAAGATAGAAAGATGTTACGCAGTGAATGGTTTTACATCGCTATCTGTCCACCGTTTTCATAAGAACTAAAAGCAACTGGAGGTATATTGTGGTAGATGCAAACATGAAATTTTTGGTAGTGGACGATTTTTCTACAATGCGGCGTATTGTGCGTAACTTGCTTAAGGAGCTTGGTTTCGTCAATGTGCAAGAGGCGGAAGATGGTGTCGGTGCGTTGAAAAAACTAAGCAGTGAAAGTTTT
This sequence comes from Candidatus Nitrotoga sp. M5, assembly GCF_927904885.1. Lineage (GTDB taxonomy): Bacteria > Pseudomonadota > Gammaproteobacteria > Burkholderiales > Gallionellaceae > Nitrotoga. Next base: position 62,903 of record NZ_CAKMNW010000017.1, on the reverse strand, counting down.
GATTTTGTAGTGACAGATTGGAATATGCCAAATATGACTGGCATTGATCTGCTCATAGCCATTCGCGCTGATTCAAAGCTGAAACATTTGCCGGTATTGATGGTGACCGCTGAGGCCAAGCGCGAAAACATTATTGCGGCGGCACAGGCAGGTGCTAGCGGATATGTTGTCAAACCGTTTACTGCAGCTACGTTAGATGAAAAACTGAAAAAAATTTTCCTGACTATGCAAAAGTGAGTGATGCCATGATTAAGAAAACAGTTGCAGAAAAAGAAGCAGAAGATTTGGAAGCGTTGTTTGACAGCATTGTCTCAGCGAGCGATGGTAGTGAGAAAAAAATTGGTAATTCTACAGCCCTTTCGGGTAATGAGGGAGGGGGGCAAAGTGGCGATGACAGTAACCCATCGGACAGAGTAATAAACAAGCTTGGGCAAATGACACGCAAATTTCATGACACTCTCCATGAACTTGGTTATGGAGAGGATCTTGAGAAAGTAGCATCGTTTATTCCGGATACTCGTGACCGTCTGAGTTATGTCGTCACCATGACTCAAAATGCTGCTGAACGGGTGCTGAATGCCACTGAAGCAGCACAACCCATCGTGGAAAAAATTGAAGTCGATTCCCAACGCCTGGCACAGGAATGGCAGATGCTTTTTGACAAACAGCTTGATATTGAGCAATTCAAAAGCTTGGCCACGCAAACTCATGCTTTTTTGCTTGAGGTTCCCAAGCAGGCAAAGGTTACTAATTCCTACCTGACGGAAATCATGATGGCACAAGATTTTCAGGACTTGACCGGGCAGATTATCAAAAAAATTGTGGATGTGACGCAGCAAATGGAAACACAATTGGTGGAGTTGCTGGTCGAGAGCGTTCCCTCTGCCACAAACGTGGATATGCATGCCGGACTACTAAATGGTCCGCAGGTGAATGCGTCAGGGCGCACTGATGTGGTATCCAATCAAAATCAAGTTGACGATTTGCTTGAAAGCATGGGCTTCTGAAATGAATGATTTTACGGGCATGGAAGAGTTAATGCAGGATTTTTTGACGGAAGCATCTGAGCTGTTGTCTGAGGTAGACAGTAAGCTGATTGAATTGGAAAAGCATCCGCATGATCGTGAGCTGCTAAATATAATCTTCCGTGGTTTCCATACCATCAAGGGTGGCGCTGGATTTCTCAATGCAACGGAATTGGTCACGTTATGTCATCTCACAGAAAATTTGTTTGACAATCTGCGTACTGGTGAATTGGTGCTGGATGCCGTGCTTATGGACGCAATATTTGCAGCGACGGGAGAGGTCAAGCAGATGTTTGAGTCATTGGCACAAAACAGACAGCCAGACGCCGCCCCTTCACACCTGATTGCCACATTGCACGCGGCTTTGAATGATGACGTTGCTGTAGTTTCGACTCTTGTACCACAGGTGGCTACGCTTGAATCTGCGGCAGATAATTCTCTACCTTCAGCAGAAGCTAGCCTAGATTGGGAAGCTTTGTATCAGGCCTTGGTGAGTCCTTCACCTGTTCAAGTTCAGGCGGGGTTCGATACGAGAGCAGTTTCATCTGCTGCTCCATCGCCAGCCGCATTACAGTTACCATTGCCGCCTGCAAGTGGCGTGGAAACGTCTCAGCCAGAGCCTCGTTTATTTGGCCGCCGTGCTAGCGATATTCCAGGCAATAAAGCACCAGCTGCCGGACGCCGCGAAATTGAGGCGGGCAAGGATAATACAATTCGTGTTGATACTGATCGTTTGGATCAAGTGCTTAATCTTTCCGGCGAAATTGGATTGACTAAAAATCGATTGACCCATCTACGCACTGATATTCTTCAAGGACGATTTGATGCTGCCACATTACTTGCATTAGACGAGTCAGTCAGTCAGCTCGATACGCTGGTGGTGAACTTGCAAAATGCTGTTATGAAGACGCGTATGCAACCTATCGGTCGTCTTTTTAACAAATATCCTCGTTTGACGCGCGATTTGGCACGCCAACTTGGTAAGGATGTTGAGTTAGTGTTGTCCGGTGAAGACACCGAGATCGATAAAACCATGATTGAGGATCTTAACGATCCGTTGGTACATTTGATTCGCAATGCGGTGGATCATGGAGTGGAGAATTCTGAACAGCGTGTGGCAGCAGGTAAGACAGTGAAAAGCTTAGTGCATTTAAGTGCTGAGCAGGAGGGAGATCACATCATCCTAAGAATAACCGATGATGGCAAAGGCATGCGTCCCGAGCTGATCCGCAACAAGGCTATCGTCAAGGGATTGATCAGCGCGGAATCTGCAAGTGGTCTGGATGATGAAGAGAGTTTGGGCTTAATTTTGCTTCCAGGATTTTCAACTAAAGAAGAGATTTCTAGTGTCTCAGGTCGCGGGGTCGGCATGGATGTGGTGAAAACCAACATTGAAAAACTGAGTGGCACTATCAGTATCATCTCTGTTCCGGGTAAGGGTAGTGAATTCAGAATTTCACTGCCACTCACTTTAGCTATCCTGCCAGTGCTACTGCTGCGCCTCTGCAATCAATCATTTGCCGTGCCACTATCATTGGTGCGTGAGATTTTATCGGTTCCACCGAGTGATCTGCAACAAATAGCAGGCAAAGCTACCATGGTAGTGCGCGGTGAAGTTCTGCCAGTGATTTCATTGGCCAGCTTGATTGGCTGGGAGCAGACTGTCAAACCTGAAGTGGGTGTGCTGATGCAGATCGAAAAAAACAGTTTTATACTTTCTGCAGATGGCTTTGCCGGGCATGATGATGTGGTGATCAAGTCTTTGGATACTTTCCGGCCCAAGGGTGTAGCAGGCGTAACAATGTCGAGCGAGGGGGAGATTGTATTGATCTTGGATGTCAAAGAATTGTTTGCGAGCTTAGTAAACGAGGCAGGGGATTACGAGTTAAGTCAAAAAGTTGCTGCGAATTAGTATCGCCCGTTTGGCTTATTTATTGTCAACCAACTAGCTGGTGAACCCATTCAATACTTTGGATGTTGTTGGACGGCTGAGGTATTGTAAAAAGCGTTAAAATTTATGAACATCCTCCACGTTATAAATTTTTTTGTCCTGCTTTAATAGGGCTAACAGTATAGGGATCATTTATCAAGCCAGATAAATGATCCCATCCTCCCCGTTATATTATCACGCCGATAAGAGAAGAAATTTACGCTGTCTGTATAGGTACACAAGCCACCCCCGTATACTCGCGTAACACCCAATGCATTCAGGCGCAGACCTGCAAGTTGATAGATATTAGCGAGCCATTTTCCAGCCGTGTCAGATACGAAGGCAGCAGTGGCGTGTGGATCCTTGACAACGAACTCCGTACGCACTTCATCGCCCACTTCGAAGGCTTGCGCACCTATTGCTGGTCCCAACCAAGCCATGAGCGTATTAGGAGGCACGTCCATGGCACGCACGGTATGTTCAATTACACCGTCACACAATCCACGCCACCCTGCATGCACTGCACTGATTACGCTACCTTTATCATTGCATAGTAGTATTGGCAGGCAATCAGCTGTCGTTGCGACACATACCGCGCCGGGTTGAGTAGATATGCAGGCGTCAGCCTCAGGCCAACATTCTGCCTGTGTAGCATTAGCTACCACTACACCATGCACTTGCTTGAGCCACACTGGCTCGCTTGGCAGTATTGGTGCCAGCAACATTCGATTGCGTGCCACGGCTAAAGGCGCATCACCTACATTGCTGCTGAGATTGAGGCTGTCATAGGGAGCAACACTAATTCCGCCGTTGCGCGTGGTTTGTAGTGCCTTGACATTTTTTGGGGCAGGCCAGTCAGGGATGATGCAATGTTCAAGCAGGTTCATTTGATGCACTCCTGATAGTTTTTAGTAGCTGCGTCATGTCGTCTGGCATTGGGGCTTGCCATTCCAACCATTCATTCGTTATCGGATGTTCTAGTCCGAGTTGCGTTGCGTGCAATGCCTGGCGTGGAAAAGCGGCCAAAGTGTGGCGCAAATGTGGCGCGCATTTCTGTGCTCCCTTGAGATATACACAGTCTCCAACCAGTGGATGGCGAACATAGGCAAGGTGAACACGGATCTGATGGGTGCGTCCAGTTTCTAGTTTGCAGCGAAGCAAGGTGCAGCCAGGGAAGCGCTCCGCTATGGTGTAATGTGTGATTGCGGGTTTGCCACCTTCCACTACTGCCATCTTGGTGCGCAGCGTAGGATGACGGCCAATAGAAGCATTTATTGTGCCGGCGTGTACCACTTCGTCATATACCAGTGCATAGTAGTCGCGGTGCACGCTGCGTGCCTGCAGTTGACGCACAAGTGAAGTTTGTGCGGTAAGTGTTTTTGCAACGACCAGCAGTCCACTGGTATCCTTATCCAGCCTGTGCACAATGCCGGCACGTGGTATTTCTGAAAGTTGAGGTGCATGATGGAGCAAGGCGTTAAGCAGCGTGCCATTCCAATTCCCGCTGCCTGGATGCACCACCAGTCCTGCCCGCTTGTTGATGATGAGTATGCTGTCATCTTCGTAGCAGATGCTTAGCTCAATATCTTCAGCTTGATAAGGTTGTTCTGCAGGGTTCGATTGCAAAATGACTTTTACCGCTTCGCCTCCCCACACCTTTTGTTTGGAAGTGATTGTCGCACCGTCGAGTTTAACTTGCTGATGCGCGATCCAGTCTTGCAGACGGCTGCGTGAATATTCTGGTAGCAACTTTGCTAAAACCTGATCAAGACGCATCCCCGCGCATTCGTCGGGAATTTTGAACAAAAGTGGTGCAGTCTTCAATGTAAGCGGACTAGGTGCAGAAAGGTTTGCGGTATAATCGGAAAATATTTTTTTGGATTCTGTCATGCGCAATAGTTTAACTTTAATTCTGCTTCTTATGCTGACTGCGTGCAGTATTTTTTCTTCGAAGGACGAAAAATCTGCTGCTGGGAAAGGAGAGTCCGCCGAGAGAATCTACGCACAGGCTACAGAGCAGATGAGTGATGCCAATTATGCAGGTGCCATAAAGCTATTTGAGAAATTGCAATCCCGATATCCTTACGGCCGTTATGCGCAGCAAGCTCAGATGGAAATTGCATACGCATATTATAAGCAAAGTGAACCCGAAGCAGCGCTTTCTGCGGTGGAACGATTTATTAAGCAGTATCCAAAAAGTTCTCACGTGGATTATGCTTATTACTTGAAAGGATTGGTCAATTTTGATGATGATCTCGGTCTGTTTGGTGAGGGGTTCCACCCGGACTTGTCAGAGCGTAATCCTAAGGCGCCACGCGAGGCTTATGATGCATTTGAAGATCTGGTTACCCGCTTTCCTAATAGTAAATATGCAGCCGATTCAAAATTACGCATGCAATACTTATCTAATGCGTTGGCGCGCCATGAAACGCAAATTGCGAGTTATTATTTACGCCGTGGAGCCTATGTGGCCGCTGTCAACCGTGCAAATGGCGTACTCATTGAGTACCCGCATGCTCCGGCTACACGCGACGCACTGCGAATCATGGTGCAGGCTTATGATGCGATGGGACTGAAAAGTTTGAGCGACGATTCGCGACGCGTGCTAGACAAAAATTTTGCAAAGAATGGTGATAGGTCAGTAGTCAAGCAACCCTCTGAGAATAAAAAATCATGGTGGCATTTTTGGAAATAATGCATAGAATTCATAGTTGATGCTCGAGATGGATCGTAGAGTATGGCTTCATGGCGCGCTAATAATTGCTTACTATAGCCGCACCTCCTGAGGAGGCATTCAACTTTGGGTTGTCAATGTGCCATAACGAGTCAGCACAAAGTTGTCCACGTTATCGGTCTTTTTACCCCACGTACAAAGATTAACCTGAGTCGAATTGATGCTGATGAACCGTCACATCAACATCTACCAGCAACATGGCACTTTATTCGTGGTAGACGTCGGTGGCTTCTATGACGATATGCAATATTTCTGGGGAACGTTATATTTGGCAACCAAGCTAGCCAGTCAATAATGTTTGACTGGGTGTTGTTCACACCTTTGTCGAGCGCATTTTCCGCATGTTGGACCGGATCGACCCGGCCCTCAGCGTAGTGTATATATCTTAATGATTTAAATTTTTTTTTGTCAAAGCTCTATTGAGAGTCAGGCTCGATTTAAATATTAAGGTAAATAAATCGTGACTGACCGTTCGCAGCAACAGTAGTAAATCAGGCAGATTTAAAGCCCCATTCGAGGGGTTGTCCATTATTGACAACCACTTTTCAGTGAACAGCATCCTGCACTACAGCTGGTTAATCCACATCCAGATCAGAAAATAATTGAGTGGACAAATAACGTTCACCAAACGATGGAATCATCACTACGATCATCTTGCCAGCATTTAACGGACGCTTGGCAACTTCAATAGCTGCCCAAACAGCTGCACCTGAGGAAATTCCGACCAGCAGACCTTCTTCCTTTGCCAGACGCCGTGCCATATTGAGTGCATCTTCATCTGTAACACGTACTGCTTCATGGAATATGTTGCTGTTGAGAACTTCAGGTATAAAACCTGGCCCAATACCTTGAATGGCGTGCGGGGCAAGCTTACCACCAGTAAGTACGTGCGAGGCATCGGGTTCCACGGCAATGACTTGCACAACCGCATATATTTCTCTCAATGCTTCACCCACACCAGTGATAGTGCCCCCAGTACCTACACCAGCAACAAAGATATCAATCAGACCGTCCGTGTCGCGTATAATTTCTTCGGCAGTGGTAGCTCGATGGATGCCAGGATTGGCACGATTTGAGAATTGTTGCAAGTTTAGGTAGCGAGAGTCGGCTAAAGCCATTTCTTTTGCTTTCTTCATTGCCCCGGGCATGCCGCCTGCGCTTGGAGTTAGAATGAGTTCTGCACCATAGGCTTTCATCAAAAGACGGCGCTCACGACTCATGTCTTCCGGCATAACGAAAGTGCACTTATAACCGCGAGCTGCGCAAACCATAGCAAGGCCGATGCCGGTATTTCCAGATGTTGCTTCTAGAATAATGGTGTCTGGTTTGATCATGTCTTCTCGTTCAGCAGCTTCGATCATTGACGCGGCAATACGATCTTTGACGCTGAGCGCGGGGTTAAAGTACTCCAACTTGGCGAGGATAGTGGCATCTATGCCTTGGGTCACGCGGTTTAATTGTACTAACGGTGTGTTGCCTATCAGCTCTAGAACATTTTTTGCAATCTTCATCTGTACTCCCTCTTTTCCTTCATCTGTACTCCCTCTTTTCTATTCATATTGCAGCATACAAAACATGATTAGTACGTGTGCCACGTTGGCCAAATAATACCTTGGACACCTCTAAAAACCAATAGATTTAAACCTTTCGACCTGTACTTTATGAATGCGGCCAAAGCTAGTTCAGCTTTTTCAGATGGATTGCATATTTTTGCTTATTCCATCTCGTTGTGACCATAGGTTCCACTTTTTAAGTTTTCCTGTTAAGAATGTCAGAGAGTCGCAATTTAAGACCATTTGAAATAAACTAGGCGACTTGAGGTCGTTGCTGGCTGCCATATTTTCTCAATGTGGGCAAAGATGTACTCAGTTCGAGTGCGGGTTTTGGAAATGCGATATTCCGCTTTTCCTTTCATGCCTAAAATGTGTGGTTGCGCACCCCTGCGCTAAACATGGTTGCGGTATCCCGTTTTCAGCAGAGCATCCCGCACAGCACTCGAGTAATATTTTACGAAACGGTTAATTACATAGTAGAAACTATAGTGCAATAAACTAAATTCACCGTGATATGCATGAATCATTATTTAAATGAAATAATTATGACGATTAAAAATAGCAAATTAGATAAAATTGTGCTTGATGCACGTATAAATGCAGAGAAACGTACTATGGGATATCGAGAGCAAGCGCTTAAGATGTATCCTTGGGTTTGCGGTCGTTGCGCTCGTACCTTTTCCCGTGAAAACCTTCAATTACTGGAAGTTCATCACAAAAACCATAACCATGATTATAATCCCACAGATGGTAGTAACTGGGAACTTTTATGTACCTATTGCCATGAAAATGAGCATTCGCGAGTTAAGGATTCAGCAGGTCGTTCCGCAGCTCAAAACCCAGAATCGCTTGCCACTTTTAATCCTTTCGCAGACCTTAAAAACATATTAAAAAAATAATATATGGCATTTACCATGAATAGAGCTGCGGTCATTCATAATCGTTTTGCTCCATTTGACGATTAGCCTGCTTACCCCGTTTCTAGGCAAGGCAAGGCGCGAGTAAAAATTGAACGCAGCATATTTTGATATGTAAATGATTATTTTTAGGTGAAGCGGTATGGCGGCGAAGACTAGATTTTAGAGGTGCCATTCAAGAGATTAACGTTTGCCAGGTAACATACCCTTCATGCCGCGCATCAATTTACCCATGCCACCTTTGCTGAACATTTTCATCATCTTTTGCGTTTGTTCAAACTGACTTAACAACTGATTGACGTGCATCACCTGCACCCCCGCTCCGGTGGCTATGCGGCGTTTGCGCGAAGCTTTAATGAGTATCGGGTTGGAACGTTCTTGCATTGTCATTGAATTAATGATGCCTTCAGTGCGATCGACGGCGCGGTCGTCCATCTTGGCGCCTGCCGCAGCCTGGCCAAGTTGTGCGGGTAATTTATCCATCAAAGCAGACATGCCGCCCATTTTTCGCATTTGCACGATTTGCATTTTGAAATCATTGAGATCAAACCCTTGGCCACTTTTGATTTTTTTAGCTAGTTTGTCAGCCTCGGCCTGATCAACTTCACGGTGAACATCTTCAATTAGAGACAATACATCACCCATGCCCAGCACGCGCGAAGCCATACGCTCTGGGTGGAAGGCTTCCAAGCCATTGGGTTTTTCACTCACGCCAACAAACTTGATTGGTTTTCCGGTGATATGCCGTACTGACAGGGCCGCACCACCCCGTGCATCGCCATCCAGCTTGGTGAGGATAATGCCGCTTAGTGGCAGCGCCTCACCAAATGCCTTCGCGGTATTCACAGCATCCTGACCGGTCATGGCATCCACAACAAACAAGGTTTCAATCGGATTAAGGGCAGCGTGTAATTGCTGAATTTCTTCCATCATTGCGGCATTGATCGCAAGGCGACCCGCAGTATCCACAATCAACACGTCGTGGTGGTGCTTGCGCGCGTAATCAAGCGCCGCTAGTGCTATATCGCGCGGCTTCTGGCTGATGTCAGAGTCGAAAAAATCGACTTCCAGTTGCTGCGCAAGGATGCACAATTGCTCGATAGCAGCAGGACGGTAAACGTCGCAACTAACAAGCAAAACTTTTTTCTTCATCTGCTCGCGCAGCAATTTTGCCAGTTTTCCACTCGTAGTTGTCTTGCCTGCACCCTGCAAGCCAGCCATTAGGATCACGGCTGGCGGCACGGCTGTGAGATTCAACGCATCGTTGTGTTCGCCCATCAGTTTGGTCAGCTCGCGATGCACGATACCAATTAATGCTTGTCCAGGCGTCAGGCTGCCCAGCACTTCCTGTCCTAGCGCAGCCTGCTTTACCTGGGAGGTTAGTTCTTTAACTACAGGCAGTGCTACGTCAGCTTCCAATAGAGCCAAGCGTACATCACGCAAGGCATCCTGGATGTTGCTTTCAGATAAGCGCGCTTGTCCCCGCAGGTTTTTTATTACGCCCGAAAGGCGTTGTGTAAGGTTGTCTAGCATGATATTGCTCCTGTTTTCCGCAGCATTGGCTATAGTGTAGAATCCGTGAAGTCTAAAACATCCTGACTAAAAATGTCGAATCTTACATTCTATGTAATCACTTTTCTTGCGTACAGCGTGTTAGCGGTTTATTTTTGGCGTGCACAATCTGCGGGAAAAATAGATGTTATAAACCGTGGCATGATTGGCCATGCCGTATTGCTGCCGCTAGCACTCCATGCATACCTGCTGTATAGCAATTTATTCAGTGGTGGTAATCTGAACTTGGGATTAATTAATGCGTTATCGATGATATTGTGGCTGACCATGCTGGTATATTGGGTAGCACATTTATTTTATCCGATTGCCAGCCTGCAATCGTTAGTGTTGCCGTTGGCAGCAGGTGGTGTGGTACTACCTGCGCTGTTTCCTGCGGCCCATCCCTTAACTAATAATCATTCATTTATCTTTGATGCGCATATTCTCGCAGCGATATCCGCATACAGTCTGTTTACCATCGCGGTGCTGCATGCAGGCCTGATGTCATTGGTGGAAAAACGCCTGCATCAGGCTACACTACCACTCGTACTGCAAGGCTTTCCTCCATTGCTCACCATGGAAACCTTGTTATTTCGCATCATTGGCGCGGGCTTTGTTTTACTCACTATGACATTGATGTCAGGTGTTGTATTTTCCGATCAGTTATTTGGCAAACCGTGGCAATTCAATCACAAAATGCTGTTCGGTTTCATTTCCTGGTGTGTGTTCGCAGTGTTGTTACTGGGTCATCAGTATAAAGGTTGGCGCGGTCGTACTGCAGTACGGTGGACAATGAGCGGGTTTGTTTTCTTACTGCTCGCTTATCTTGGCACTCAATTCGTGCTGGAAGTGTTGCTGCATCGTTAATGTTACTTGCCATAACTCTGTGAAGTGTCGTAGAATCTGCGCCCTTCGGCATTTGCTCACGATAAAGTAGAAACTATGGTTATTATACGATTTGCACGTGGCGGTTCTAGGAATCGCCCATTTTACAATGTGGTTGTAGCTGATTCTCGTAATCGCCGTGATGGTCGATTCATCGAGCGCGTTGGTTTTTATAATCCGGTTGCCCCTGACGGCCCTGAAGGCATGCGAATTCAACTGGATCGCGTGGCTTTCTGGCAAGAAAAAGGTGCGCAGTTGAGCGACGCCGTCGCCAAGCTGATCAAGCGCGCTGGTGCAGCAGCAAAAGCATAATCAAGCAGACTCCATGATAGTCATGGGGCGCGTGATAGGTGCGCAGGGTATCCTCGGCTGGGTGAAGATTAAAACTTACACCGAATCCGTGGATAGTCTTGCCAACTACCCAGTATGGTGGCTGGGAGACGAGAAGCATCCATGGCGGGAGGTAAGTTTTGAAACTTTTGCTGTGCATAGCAAAGGCTTAGTCGCCAAATTCCCTGGTATTAACGACAGAACTACCGCTGAAAAATATAAAGGCCTACTGGTGGCTGTACCGCGCAGTAGTCTGCCTCAGCAGCCTGAGGATGAATATTATTGGTCGGATCTAATTGGACTTACGGTAATCAATCTCGCAGGAGAATGTTTGGGGATGGTGGACAACCTGATGGATACCGGTGCTAATCAAGTACTGTGCGTGCGGGAAGTCTCGCTCGAAGGAAATCGGGGGGAATTATTAATCCCGTTCATAGCCAGCGCGATCAAGCAGGTGGACTTGACTAATAAAGTGATACATGTCGATTGGTCAGCCGATTGGGCATCAAGGCATTGAACTGCAGCGATGCGCTTTGATGCTATTACGTTATTCCCGGAAATGTTCGACGCAATTACTCAATATGGGGTGACGAGGCGTGCGGCGGAGCAAGGTAAGTTTGTGCTTCGCACGTGGAATCCACGTGATTTTACCAGCGACAAGCACCGCTCTGCGGATGATCGACCTTATGGCGGCGGTCCAGGGATGTTAATGTTGGCAGAGCCACTAGCTCAGGCAATCGCAACGTCGAAACAAAGCCAAGCCCAAGCTGGCGTGGTCAAAAGCTGCGTAATACACATGTCACCACAAGGACGACAACTAACTCACGAAGTGGTGAAGGAGCTTTTGTTGCGGAATGATGGATTGATTCTGCTGGCAAGCCGTTACGAGGGTGTAGATGAACGTCTAATACGACAGCAAGTGGATGAAGAGCTTTCCATCGGGGATTATGTGCTATCGGGTGGCGAGCTGGCAGCAATGGTCCTGATAGACAGTTTGGTGCGGCATTTACCTGGTGTGCTAGGAGATGCCGAATCAGCTCAGCAGGATTCGTTTGTAAAGGGCTTGCTGGATTACCCGCATTATACTCGGCCAGAAATTTTTGAAGGCGAGGGAGTACCGGACGTTTTACTCTCCGGGCACCACGCTGAGATAGAGAAGTGGCGGTTGAAACAGGCGCTAGGACGGACCTGGCAACGCCGCCCAGATTTGCTGGCACAACGTCAGTTAACAAAACAGGAAGCTCGGCTACTGGCAGAGTACCAGCAGGAACAAGCGTCCGTACAACAAGAGGAAGTACAATGAATCTTATCGCAATACTTGAACAAGAAGAAATTGCCCGCCTGGGAAAAGTAATTCCAAGTTTCGCCCCTGGAGATACTGTTATCGTTAGTGTCAAGGTGGTTGAAGGTGAACGAAAGCGGTTGCAGGCTTATGAAGGTGTAGTGATTGCAAAGCGCAATCGTGGCCTGAATTCATCTTTCATCGTGCGGAAAATTTCCGCTAGTGAGGGCGTAGAACGTACCTTTCAAACCTATTCAACAGCCATCGCTAGTATCGAAGTAAAGCGTCGTGGCGACGTACGTCGTGCCAAGCTCTATTATTTGCGTGATCGTTCCGGAAAATCCGCACGCATCAAGGAAAAACTTCCTGCCCGTAAAGCGGCTAAAGTCAGCAGTTAGTCAATCCCATTTCTATTTAAGAATTTGAATTGGTAAGTCGATTGCCTCCGGTGAAGCCGGAGGTTAATTGATGGAGGTATGTCCAAGGCTCTGGTGAACAATAATCCGCTTAAAAGAGGCTAAGCCGAATGGCACTAAGTTATGCTTATTAGCAAGGTTGGGCCATTGTAAAATCCACGCCAGTTCTAGATTATGTTATATCTTTAGATGCGTTGAAGTCCCTTGATTTCTTAGTGGTATTCGGTATAAGCCAAAATCGTATTGGTTGTAACGTTTGTTTTCTAGCTTTTGAAGTAATACCTAATGAACCTCTCTCAAAGCTCTAGTTTCTAGGCAGGCAACACGTGAGTAAATAAATTTTAATTACTAAATCTTTATATATAAGTGGTAATTATTCGAATAATCCCAGTGTTGTGTTGAACCGAGGGGTAAGCAGGCAAGCCGTAAATGGCAAGTCGTAAAATTGGATTTTTTGAGGTGCCCACATGAACATGTGTAAACATTAAATACCATTCAACAACATAACACTTACTTTGTAGCCTCGCTTCCTGAAGTATTTTTCCTGAATACCATGCTTGCGCAATGTAAAAATATTACGTGTTCCCGTCGCTTGGGGGTATAAACTACTTGATATTCACATTTTCATCTTGTTTAGTTTAGACTCTGACACTTTTCTATCCTGAAGCTCTTGCTTTTGGATCGGCAAATAAGTTTTAATACAACTGACATGCAGGTCAACCAGCTGTGAGCTAACCAGCGAAGTTGAGGTTGACCTCATTAAATCAGCCCAATGTTCGTATATGCAAATCAAATGAATTATCAGGCAAAGATACCTACGCCGTTTGGTATGCTTGGTATCCGTTGTGATATAGAAGCGCTTATCGGTATCGACTTTCTTGAACAGGATGCCTCGCCACAATTACCGAGCCAAGCGTTCGCTCGAGAGGCGTGCATACAATTGCAGGCCTATTTCATTGATTCGAATTTCAATTTTAATCTTTCACTCAAGCTAAATGGCACTGCCCACCAAACAAAAGTGTGGCAAGCAATGTCTGCAATTCCATCTGGGCAAACACGCAATTACGGGGAGCTCGCCAAGTTGCTCGCTTCCTGTCCGCGTGCGGTTGGTCAAGCGTGCGGTGCAAATCCCATACCCATTGTCATTCCCTGCCATCGCGTAGTTAGCAAATCGGGTATCGGCGGCTTCATACACCAGCGTAAGGGGGCTGCGCTGGATATAAAACGCTGGTTGCTGGCACACGAAAAACTATCAAACCGAAGAGATTTATGGGTCACGCTTGTTATTTAATAGCTAAGTCGCAGCTACCTGTTTGTCAAGTTTCGCCTGTCTATAAACGCGTTTTAACAATTAAATCTGGTGTGCTTGTGACCCATTTTCATGACTGGATGAGCATGAGGCAGATTCAAATCTGCTGCGGTAGAAGGTGATTTGTAGCTATATTAGATCGGCATCGGAACAGAAACGTATTCACTCAACGATACCCTGTAAATCAACTCGCGCCCCAATCTCTCTATTTTCTGAGGTCATATCAAGCGGCAAAGTAATTAATGTTGTGATTGTTTGAAAATGGAGGGGTCGAGCTGGTGTCTTTGAAGTAGTTTATAAAACTCGGTTCGATTGCGTTTGGCTAAACCTGCAGCTTTGGTCACATTGCCGGCCGTAATTTTTAGCACACGTACCAGATAATCTCGTTCGAAATGCTTACGCGCATCTTCGAACGAAACTAACCCTTCTTTCTCTTCTTTTTGCATGGCATCGTGTATCAGTACGGGAGAAATGAGTGGTGCGGTGCTTAAAACAACGCATTGTTCAACAATATTCATCAGTTGCCTCACGTTACCAGGCCAAGAGTCACGTACTAATATTTCCATTGCATCTGGAGAAAATCCATTAATGTCTTTATCATATTTTGCGCAAAGCAAGCTGAGAAAATGGTTTGCCAGCAAAGGGATATCTTCACGCCGTTGTGACAAGGCTGGGATTGTTAGCGCTACGACTTTTAGTCGGTAATAGAGATCTTCGCGAAAACTGCCTGCACCGATTTCAGCCAGAAGGTCACGGTGGGTAGCTGAAATGATGCGTACATCCACCGGAATAGTTTGCGCTGATCCTACAGGGCGTACTTGTTTTTCTTGGAGAACGCGTAATAATTTGACCTGTAGCGGAAGCGGCATATCACCAATCTCGTCAAGAAGCAGCGTGCCCCCCTCAGCTAATTGAAACAAGCCCTTGTTATCTCGAACAGCGCCGGTAAATGCCCCTTTGACGTGTCCAAATAATTCTGATTCCAATAACTGTTCGGGAATTGCTGCACAATTGACAGCTACAAACGGCCGATGATGGCGTTTGGATGCATCGTGAATGGCATGGGCAAACAATTCCTTGCCGGCGCCACTTTCTCCGTAAATTAGCACGCTGGCATCGCCCTTTGCAACGAGTTCTGCCTTGGTGAGGATATCTTCCATTACAGCGCTTTGGGTGATAATTTCTTTGCGCCAAGTCGCTTGAGATTCTACTTTTTGGAGCGTGGTGCCTGGTGTCAGTCTGAGAGCCTGATCAACCTGATCCAGCAGAATTTTGCTATCGAAAGGCTTGGTCAGGTAGCCAAATACACCTCGCTGCGTCGCGTTAACTGCATCAGGTATAGTGCCATGTGCTGTCAGAATGATTACGGGTAAAGTAGGCATTGTACGGTGAATATTCTCGAACAACTTCATTCCATCCATGCCGCTCATTTGCATATCGCTAATAACCAGTTGCGGACGTGACACGTCTAAATAATTAAGAGCTATCTCGGCACTTTGTGCTAATTCTGTTTTATATCCTGCGGCCGTCAAACGAATGGAAAGCAGCTCTAGCAGGTCTGTATCATCATCGACTATGAGAATTTTTTGATTGGATTCAGTCATTTTTATCATTGCGCTCAAGGCTTATCCCTCAGTATGAGACTTTTTTCCATACTTTTGATGTCATCAATTTTTTTTTCTAAAACTTCAGAATGCTTTTGCTCTTCTTTAAGCTTTTGCGATAGCTCCTTAACATTTTTCAGTTTTTGCGTTTGCTCATCCATATTCTTTAACTTTTGTGATAGCTCCTTCACGTTTTCGTTAATAAGCTGTTGTTCAGCAAGCAGTGCTGACAGTAGATGTTTAAAGCTAAGCATGCTAACCGACAATTTTGCGTCCTTCGGAAATTTATCGAGCAGATCAAGTGCCGCGCTGGTATCACGGAAGGATGTATCGGGCAGTACAAGAAGTAGTGCTAGTTCTGCTCTAGCAGCATCGCTTTGGGTCAATTCTAAATTTTGTTTTACTTTGTTGTGCTCTTTAATCAGTTCTGTTACAGGCATTTTTCGGATGTGATCATAATATCGCATTAACACTTCCAGTTGGCTGGGTTTAATAACAAGAGGTTGAGGAGGTGGTAATGGTATGGTTGAACATGCATTCAGGGTGACCAACATCACTGTTAGAAAATACCATGATTTTTTGAGGTTAAGGTTCATGAGTAACTTTCAGGATCATGGATTGGTAAGGTAAGGCGGAAGTGGGCGCCTTCCTTGGTTGTCTGCACTAGATCAATATTACCTCCATGAGAAAGAGCGTATTCACGCGCAATTGATAGTCCTAACCCCGTCCCTTGAACATGGCTGTCTGGCATTATTCGGCCCTGATAAAATGGCTCAAATACTTTGTCCTGATCTACATCATCTATACCTGAACCGGCATCTATTATGTCTAGTTGTACCGAATCGGTAAGTTGAGTTGCCGATATTTTTATGCGGCTGCCAAGTGGTGAAAATTTAATGGCATTTGATAAAAGGTTGTCAATTATGATTCTGATTTTTTGTTCGTCACAGTCGATCACCAATTTCGTGCAAGCTAAATCGATTTTCAGGTTTTTATTCATAATGGCGAGATTGTGATCTTGTAATACGACGCTTAAAATATCAGTCAAGTTCGCTTGATGCTTCATAAATGCAGATTTTTCGGTCTGCAATGCACTGTAATTTAATAAATCTTCGATACGCTTTTGCAATTGTATACTGTTACTGTGGATGATATTAGCGATCTGCTGTTGTTTTACTGTCAGTTCCCCAACCACACCTTCCGCAAGCAAGTTCGCTCCTTCACGCATAGATGTGAGGGGTGTTTTGAGTTCATGAGAAACGTGTTGAAGAAATCTGGTTTTTTGCTCTTCCAATTTCAACAAGCGCCGACGCATCCAATCAAGACGTTCGCCAAGGTACATTAAATCCTGTGGGCCATCGACAAGTATGGTTTTTGATAACTCACCCTGTCCCATGTTGCGGATAGCTCCGTCAATTTGACGTATTGGTCGTGTAATCAGCCATGAGAAGCCAAGCACCAGCAAAACTGCGAACGGTATTAAAGCAAACAACTCCCAAAGCATAACTGTGTGTGCATCCTCCGCCATCTTCCGCATTCCATCCATCTCTAATTCTATTAATGCATAACCGAAATCTGAAAAGCTGCGCGAAAAATCCAGTAGCAATGCGAAGCTTTGGAAGCTTTGATCCAGCTCGCGTAATTTCTCTGGCGCTTGACTTGCAGCTGATACTTTTTGGAAAATTTCGATTTCCAGCAATTGCAGTTGCTCTAACATCTGCTTCTGCTCAGTACGTAATGAGAGTTGAAATAGGTTTGTGGTTGTTTTTTCGAATTTAGTGTGTGCTTGGAAATATCCCTCAAGCAAGGATTTATCTCCAAGAATAAGCGTCTGTCGCACACTTCGTTCCATTACATTAATTGCTTTTGTTAAAGTATGGCTGGCAAGCGTGATTTGCACTGACTGATAAACAGCCTTGCGACTATGGTCTGCTAAACGGTCGATGGATACGGCACTATTAATAAGCGCAAAAATGAGCGGCAGGCTAACAAGTGCAAATCCGAGCAGAATCAGTTTTCGGAAGGATTTTGGATTGTGCCAAAATCGTCTTAAGGCGGTGGCAGCAAATCCACCTTCCGTTCCCGCAGTCTCAGTGGTTATGAATCGCCCCCATTATTTATTCGGTATCAGTAAAAAACTATAGACGATATGATCATATGGTCGAAGTCGACTAGAGCAATGAGTTAGTACATCCAATTTATGGTAGCCCATTTTTTGCCATTATTATGTGCGCAATCGGTTTATGTGGATTAAAAAAACCAAGTTGTCATAATAGTCAGTTATTCTACCCTGTTTGTAGCAATGAGGCTGACTGAAGATAGTGGACTCCAACGGGTAAATTAACTTATGCTACTTCAGTAATATTGGGCTGCCGCTATCTGGGAGGCGGATTATCCCCTTGCCAGTCGTTTGACAGGAATGCCCCGGAACATCGCGTGCATGATCAGATTATTTGTCATCCGTCTCCTGACGACATAAGCGGCCAGTTCACCATTGACTAAATCCTTCCAGGCTGACAGTTATATCTCAGTTATCGTCATCGGTCATGTGGGTAATATATAGAAATATAGTACTTTTTGCTCTCAAGTGAAAAAATAGATTCCAACACACTGAAGGACTGAATCAAGTTGGACAAGTCGTGTGCTACTAGTTCAGATAGTTTGTTTGGTTATTATATGTTTGCATTTTGCCCTCGACAATCAGGTGCACCACTGTTAAATTTCGCTTCCCGATTGCATTGAATGGATATTTTATTTTTATGGAAAAACCAACACAGCATCACCGCCTACTCATTCTTGGCTCCGGACCCGCTGGATATACTGCCGCTGTCTATGCGGCGCGTGCCAACCTAAATCCTGTGTTGATAACCGGCATGGCGCAGGGTGGACAGCTTATGACTACCACCGATGTGGACAACTGGCCCGCCGATGCGATAGGTGTGCAAGGTCCCGATCTGATGACACGCTTTCAGCAACATGCTGAACGCTTTGAAACACAAATTATTTTTGACCACATTCATACCGCCAAGCTGCAACAAAAACCATTCACTTTGATTGGCGATGCTGGTAGTTATACTTGTGATGCACTTATTATCGCAACTGGCGCTTCAGCACAGTATCTGGGTTTGCCTTCTGAAACAAAGTTCATGGGTAAGGGTGTGTCTGCTTGCGCCACCTGTGACGGATTCTTTTATCGCGGGCAGAATGTGGCAGTAATAGGGGGCGGCAACACTGCAGTAGAAGAAGCGCTGTATCTTTCCAACATTGCGCGTCATGTCACGCTGGTACACAGACGTGATAGTTTCCGTGCTGAGCGCATCACAATAGATCACTTGATGAAGCAGGTTGAGCAAGGCAAGATTACGCTGCAATTGCATCAAGTATTAGACGAAGTGTTAGGTGATGGCAGTGGTGTAACTGGTATGCGTCTTAAACATACGCAAACCGGTCACATGCAAGACATTTTGCTGGCCGGTGTATTTATTGCAATCGGCCATAAACCTAATACAGACATTTTCACCGGCCAGTTAGATATGGAAAATGGCTACATAATAACGCGCAGTGGATTGAATGGAAATGCTACAGCCACTAGTATTCCCGGCATATTTGCAGCAGGTGATGTTCAGGACTATATTTATCGCCAAGCTGTAACTAGCGCCGCTACTGGATGCATGGCAGCCTTGGATGCGGATAAATATTTAAGTGAACAGAGCCATTAAATGAGCAATGAAGAAAGAGACGGATCAGCCTGCACTTATTAATTCGGAGTTATTTCAGCAGGCACTGGATGGTGTTATTCCATTGACGCCATCCAATCGTATCTCTTTGACTCAACCGCCACGTCGGGTACCGTCACGTAGTACTGCAACTACCACCAATTTAATTAAGGATATGCTCTCCGATAATGATACAGGGGGAGATGTTCCAACCGAGTTTGTTCGTTCGGGCATGTCGCGCATGACTCTGCGTAACTTGCGACGTGGTCGATGGCCGATGCAGGACACCCTGGATTTACATGGTTTCCACAGTGATGCGGCACGTAAATTGTTGCTTGAATTCTTGAGTGATGCGATACAGCATAATCTACGCTATGTGTGTGTGATACACGGCAAAGGATGGCAAGCAGATGGTAAAGAAGGAGTGTTGAAAAGTCGTGTGCGTCATTGGCTGTCCCAATATTCAGAAGTGCTGGCATTTTGCGAAGCGCCTAGAAATGCTGGTGGTAGTGGCGCGGTTTGGGTATTGCTAAAGGCAAGTGGGCACAGCAGCGGCATGTCTGAGTAAATCGTGTCATGGTACGGGTGACATTAAGGATGAGGGCTGGATGACTTAAATTGAGACCTTTCGGATCGGTATCTGTTGTTTATTGTCTTGACTGAGGGTGCCACTTTACATAGACTTCGACGGCTTTGCTGCCATCAGCAAAATTGCCAATGCTTGTTTTAAATTGTTATATTTTAAATTGTCAAACAGGAAAAAATTATGCCCACCATCGATGTTAATGGAAAAACCTATGAAACCGACAAAGACGGTTATCTCGTCAATTATGACGAATGGAACGTGGACATCGCTAAATTCATTGCACAGGCCGAAGAATTGGAAATGACCAATAATCATTGGGAAATTATCCTATTCTTGCGCGCGTACTATAAACAACATCAAAGCACTCCAAATATTCGTGAACTAACTCAAGCAGTCAGCGAAGAATTCAACGAAGAAAAAGGCAAGAGTCCGTATTTATATGATTTGTTTCCTTCAGGTCCGGCGGAACAAGGATGTAAGATTGCTGGATTGCCCAAGCTTTTTGTAGATCCAAATGCACATACAGTTATTTAAGCTGTATATTGCATTGAAAAAAATGGCTGGCAATGCATGTTAGAGATTCTAAGAGTTTGAATAGTCAATTCAAAACTCAATCATTTTAAAAAATTACCTGAATACTTGATTCAGCTGCCAGCTGTTTACTTTGTAACAGTTGTAATTTATGTGGGAGCTGCGCTTGACCAGTGAGCTTAAGGTTCAAGCGTAGTCTCATCCATAATCTTACTCAGTCCAATCTGCTATTGTATTGTCTATGTTCTGGCTGCTTCAGTGCTCGAAGAAAGGCATGTTCTGGATAGGCGCTCAGTCAACGCATCAAGTTTACAGTATGTGTAATAACTTCCGTGCAGCTGACTACTTTTAATGCTACGCTAACTCAGAATGATTTCAGGTACCCCTAAAATCGCAATTTTCCAACAGCCATTTCGCGGCTTGCCTCCTTAACCTGTTTTGCCATATTACAGCGTTATTCTAAAAAATAATCACTCACATGTATCAACTATAACGTTGCACTCTATTTTTTAATCGTACCTTGTCTTGCTCAAAAACATGATTTGCAGAGACGCCCATGTGTAGTTTGTTCACGATGTGAGATTTGACAGGTGTGCTTTGATATTCGAATTGATTAAAAACAATATGTAGCGCTGAGTTGGCTGGGAAGATGGTTTTAACTTGATGCTAAAACTTTGGCGTTGAAATCTGGGAATAATGAATGGTCTTTGAGAATATTGCGGTTCAACTTAACTTGTAAGTCGAAGTATTTGCGTCAGATTGATTCCAACGCAAATATCTTCTTTAATTAGCTAAGATAATCAATGATTAGCGTGCTGCATTGGCCAGCGCGGCAAGCGTGTCAGCTCCTAAATCGGCACTGTAGTAACCCAAATTTTCGCCAGTTTCATCGATACTTACCTTCGGCAACAGTCCAGCATCTAGTAGCGATTTATTCTTGGCAGCACGATGTGCGTCGTTAGGATCAACGACGCCTGCATTGTTATAAACGTTAGAAACAGCGCTACCATCTTTCTTTGCTGTGTCATCGTCCAGTGTGTATATGGTGCGTTCGTTAAGGAGGGATACAGCATAAGAATCATACTCATTAAGTAGGAAAGCCAGAACGTTTCTGCCGAGTACTTCTTTCTGATTAGTTGATTTTACATGCAAGATTGCGCTTTGTACTACGCGGTGAAAGGCAAGTGTAGGCAATGTATTAATTTCGTCACTTCCAGGGACGATTTGTGTGTTTTTATTAACAAAATCAATAAGTAATCCGCGCAGCTCTTCAATGTTTACACCGCGGGATTGCAATGCCTCTACTGCCGAAGCATTATCCAACATGGCAAGCAGCAATTGCTCCACTGAGAGACTTTTATGCCGCTTTGCGCGCGCATCGATGATGATTTGCTGCAGATTGGTTTCAAGTTCTTTGCCGAGCAAATCTGCCCGATAGAGTTTCCACATTTATGTTTCCTCCAGTTGAGTTGTTGCGATTGTCATTAGTTGTTCGGCTTACACCGAATCAGTTCTACGTTAATTTAAGATCAATGACTATTTTTAAGTATATTAAAAAAGTATGTGGTGGGCAAATAAAATGTCTAACGAATAAGGTTTAGATAGTGATTTCGGTTTAGATCGTGATTTCAAGTAGTGATAATGTTATGAGCACGAGACGCGACCACTCTTTTAATTCATTCTGAATACAAGGCTTAGGTTATTGAATTATCTCTTCGAGCTGAGTCATCTCTGCAGGTCGATTAAATCTATATTTCATGCCATTTTTACGGATCGCTAACAAATGAAAATTAATATTTTCTGGTGTCAGTTCCACGCCAAAAGCTGGTTCACCTTCTCCTGACAAGCGGGCCAATATTTGGTGTCCTAATTCTTTCTTAAAGTGCCCTGCTTCCCAATAATTATGGACTATAGTCTGTTTATCGCCTGCAGGTGGGACAGTCTCACGTGCAAAATGGTGGTAGCCGCTGAAATCCCACAGGGTTACCTTATCATTGTTATAAGCAGCGACTAGGTGCACCAGCTTTCGCTTCCAGTCTTCGAACAAATCCCAGCTATTAGTGATGCGGAAAATTTCTAGTAAATGAGCATGATAGGGATAGATAACCACTTTAACTTGGACCTCATGGTCTCGCGCAACTTCCAGAATGGCGGTCACGTCCTCGAAAGCAGGGGAGGTATGAGTGTCCCGAGAAAATAAGTTTTTTGGCCGCTTCTGATAGGCACGCATATTCTCGATATCACGTTGTCGGAACAAGTTGAAATATCCCTCCTTGCGCGCAATCCACGAGTAATCATGCATAGGATTAAAACCAGCTGCAGTTAAATGTGCTATCCCTGGCTTGCCTTGTACACGCATGGTGTTGATGCTATGCACTACAGCGTCCAGAGAAGCCAGAGTGACTGCGCCATCAAGCATCATCTGAAACCAGCGTTTATTATTGATCTGTCCATCTGGCTTAAGCAAAAGCCGATGAATAATTTCTGGCTCCCAATTGCTTGCATCGGGCGGCACCAGGAAATCCATGAAATCTACCCCCAGCACGATTGTCTCGGGGGAGTGGGTTGTTAAGACATGCTCTAAGAGACGACGGGCAACACGGGTACCCGTGCCCGGCAGCGCCAAGTTGTATACTGGTTGAGCTGATTCTGGCCAAGCCTCATCTTCGGGGTCGAAGCCTACCTCTGCCCGAGAGTTACCCAAAATAAGTGTGCGCGGTGAATGTTTCAATACTAGGTAAGGTTTCACCAATCCGCCTTGAGTCGCACTATGAGGCTTCCATTCACCGTCGTTATATGGTCGATAAAGTCCATAGGGGTCGACCCAGTAATTAAGTGTCATAGCCCCGATGAGCAAGATTAGTAAAGCAAGAAACCAGATGCGCAAGTAAGTTGCCATAATCAAAACTGGTAATAGAGGAATTGTGTAGCTTGAGATAACGAAAGTACACCAGCTATTGCAAGTATTGCCATCGCCAGTCCCCAAGTAATGGTTGGTCGCCATTCCAAACGTGCTGTAACTGCTTTTGGATCGAATTCGAGCCCTGGGCGATGGCGGCGCATAAGCTCTTGGGTATTCGGTAGAAATAACGCGATAGCTAATAGGCAGATAACCCATCCCCAAGTAAATATGAAACGGCTTCCGCCCCCGAGAGAAAACTGAATGCCGAGATTTTCCAGCATTACAGCGGCTCCACCAAGACTTGACTGAAATGCTGCAGGCAAGCTGATACCATGCAATCCAATCATGCCAGAAAGCATGCTCAATGCACCTTCAAGCGTGGTTGCACGGAAAAACACCCATGCCACTACAACGGCAATGAAAGTGGATGCCCATGCCATAAGCATTCCCCATTTCCCTGTATCTCCAAGATTAGGAAAATATATTTTGCATAGGGAACGCCAACCATGGTTGATAGCCAGATACAAACCGTGCAGTCCGCCCCACAACACAAAGTTCCAAGACGCTCCATGCCACAACCCACCTAGAAGCATGGTAACCATTAGATTAATCTGCCGCCGCATGGGGCCTTTGCGATTGCCTCCTAAGGGAATATATAGGTAATCCCGCAAAAAACGCGATAATGTCATATGCCAACGGCGCCAAAAGTCGATGATATTGGCTGCTTTGTAGGGTGAATTGAAATTCAGTGGTAGCACGATGCCAAACATCCTTGAAAGCCCGATGGCCATATCTGAATAACCGGAGAAATCGAAATACAACTGTAGGGTATAAGCCAATGCACCACCCCATGCGGCCAGTAAATCCAACTTTTCTCCAGAATCTGCAGCATGAAAAGCGACATTGGCGTAGGGTGATACGCCATCTGCCAATACAGATTTTTTGAACAAGCCTATCGTGAAAATGGTCAAGCCGATGGTCATATTGTCCCAGGAAAAACGGTATGTCTCGGGACGAGCGAATTGAGGCATCATTTCCTTATGATGCAGCACGGGACCGGCAATTAGATGCGGAAAGTAAGTGACAAATAACAGGTAGTGGATGAAGTTGTATTCCCGTGCCTTACCCGACCAAGCGTCTACCAAAAAAGCAATCTGTGTAAACGTGTAAAACGAAATACCTAAAGGTAAAAGTATGTCTTGTAGAGACCAACCCGTATCTAGAATAAGGTTGGCTGTATCAAGAAAGAAATTGGCGTATTTGTAGTAGCCTAATAGCAACAAGTCAGCAATAATGCCAACCGCTAGAATAGAATTCTTACGATGATTCTGATCCGTATTGTGTGCCCGAGCTAGAGCGTAACCGATCCCATAGTTGAAGCAAATTGAAACCAGCAGCAAGCCTACATAGGCGGGGTTCCAATACCCATAAAAAATTAGGGAAGCAGCACCCAGCCAAGCAGCTGCAAGCTGTCTGCTATAGGCACCTAAGCGAAAAAAAACGATCGCCGTAACAGGTAGAAACAAAAGCAGAAATGGATAGGAATTGAATAGCATTGTTAGTTACGGGAATTGCTATTTATGTCTCATGCTTTTGTTGGCAAGTTGGTTCTGTCGCATTCACCGCAAAATGAATATTGCGCGCGAGTAAATACGTCTGTACTTAAATCTAGCTTAATGGATACGAAGTGTATCAACGAACACACACCAAAATCCTGTCTACCGGGAAACGTGTTTTTTTAGCATCGAGCATACTGTTTTGCGCAGTCATTTAAAATCAGCCAGCATATCCGATGCTAGTACGTAGCTCTTACCGGGATAGAATCGACTATTAGAGTTGGGGCTGCCTCAGTTATGAAAGGCGGGGGATTTCACACCTCAGGTCGCTAATTGAAAATTTTTCTCATATCCCTTACTTCTCATGCTGCTGTAGCCATTGCTCCAGCATCATCAGCACCCAAATCATCACGCCGTAATAAGATGCATGTCCCGAGCGGTGTTGTTCTATTAATGAATCAATATATTCTGGTCTAATATAACCGCGCCCTCGCAAAGATTTCAAGCTATCGTAGGTCAATTCTTGTAATGGGACATAAGTTTGCATCCAGACGCCAAAAGGTAAACCAAATCCTTGCTTGCTCTTTGTGAGAGTCTCATGAGGCAAAAAATCTTTGAGCGCTTCCTTGAAAAAATATCTGAGTTTCAATCCCTTTACTTTAAGTGAGGGGGGCAGTTGAGCTGCGAACGCGACAATATCTTCATCCAGCAGCGGGTAATGAACTGCTACACCTGCCAATTCACACATACGGTTAACCTTGCGCAAGTCATTGTCAGCCAATGTGAACTTTAAATCTAGATTAAGTAGGCGATTTGTGGTGGAAGTGGAATCGGTACGCCCATATTCTGCGTGCAGTAGTGCATCTGGTTCTTGGGTATTTACTTGAGCCAAGAAGTCAGCAGTGAATATCTCGTTCGGCGAAGTGCGATGTAAAAAATTATAAGATTCCAGGCGACTTGGCAATGGAATTTTGGCTTGTGCGATGTAGCTTTTTAATTTTCTCAATAGTGGGATGCGCTCAATGCCCGGCACCCCAAACATAGCCGGTTCTAGTATGCTACGCCGTAGTATTGCAGGTACAAGAGAATAAGCTTCAAATAATTTTTGTTTTGCATAGCGCGTGTTCCCACCAAAAATTTCGTCCCCGCCATCCCCCGCCAGCATCAGCCGAATGCCTTGCTCTTTGGCCAATTTGGCACAGCAATATGTAGGGACTGCCGATGCATTTCCAAAAGGTTCGTCGTAAGCTTGGGCAACCAGCGGGATTGTATCGACTACATCTTGCGCCGTAACATAGTATTCGTGAGAACGAGTGCCAAAATGTTTGCTTGTAATTCGTGCAAATTCCATCTCATCGTAGCCGTCGGCTGCAAACCCAATAGAAAAAGTATTTGCCAGTTTAGTAGATGATTGTGCGAGTAGCCCAGCGATAGTAGAGCTATCTGTACCACCACTTAGAAATGCACCTACTTGCTCATCAGTTACCGACCTTTGAAGGGTAGTTTGGAGCAATTTTTTAAGACTTTCCTGGCGCTGTATAAAGTGGCTTGGACCGGAATCAGCATACTGCAGGCGCCAATAAAATTTCGTCTCAACTCTTCCATTTTGGAATAACGCATACTGGCCGGGGAGTAGCTTACGTACATTTTTATATATACTTCCTGGAGAAGGTACTGAATGAAAGAATAAATAATTGAATATCGATTGAGGATCAATCACTCGCTCCATATCGGGATGAGCGACAACCCCATCTGTGCTGGTCGAAAAAATAAAATAGTTGCGTGGTGCGGCATAGCAAATGGAATAAATACCCAGTCGATCAATGGCAACAACGGCCGTAGCATCCTGTGAATTAATGACTGCAACACAAAAGGCTCCATGCATATCTTCGAGAAACGCTTTCCCTGACTGGGAATAGGCTTTAGCTATTGCAGCAGCTGAAGTTTCCGTCTTAGCCAGCTCATTTAATTCATCGTTTTCCCAATATACGTTACCTACAACCGCTACCTTAAGTGAGCCTTCTTCATGGCAGCTAGCTTGATCAATCTTTGACCAGGCTGATATCCCATCACTATGACTATACAGTGTTCGTATTGAGTCGATTTTTACGTCAGTCATGGCATCCACCATGTCGTCGGTTATTGTTTTAGCAAGAATGGGATCTTTTTCGTCACCGTACCAACCACACATTCCCTTCATGCAATCTCCTTGTAGTATTTTTCAAACATAAATATTTATGAAATGGTTGCTCGTTTGCCGGAAAGACATTGAAGTTTTAAAGTACAAGCTTTCATACTATTGCAATGTGCAGCTCAAATTTGAAATGCAGTTTTTGTATGCGGATTATTAGGTGACAAACCGCGTTATTATCGGGGTCACATGCACTATCAAGTAAACCGAGAGCGCTTTTGAAAAAATATTCGCCGTACATCAGCGGTCAACGATACCAGATTTACGGGTTGAAACAAGCGGGTTTGAGTCATACTTAGATAGCACTAAAGATTGGAGTGGATAAGTCGAAGATTTCACGAAGATTTATGCGGAACAACTGCGATTGCAGTTGGCGACCAGAATAGGTGGAGTTCTTATCTGATGTGCTTAAGCAAAGGTTTGTTCAAATGCAAGCGATTTTGATTGGATGGTTAGGTGAAAGTAGAGTGTTAGCTTCGAAAAGCCCTCGGCCCAGAAACATTTTGTTAAACGCCAGTTAAATAGTTAATTATGAGGCAGTCTTATTGATACAGTTACGTTCAAAGACTCTCATTGTTGATGGGGAATGTGGAGTGACATTGGTAATAATACAAAGGTGAACTGGTGGCGCAATTAAGGAGTGTCGCGCTTTGCGCTGACAGGACGTATACGCAGCAAATATACCGATGATGAAAGGCGGTGCACAGACATGGGCAACGAGGATTGTCAGTCCTAATAAAAATATAATGCCACGCGGTTCTACAGCAAAGATTTTGCAGGAACTGAACGTACGTCACAGCAGAATTACAAATTTCGAACTACTTTGCTTGTCTATACATATTTTACTTGAAGCTTTTGCAACGAATAATTGTAACTACAAATCTGGCAGTCTGCTAAAATCCAATCGACTTTCTCTACTTATAAAGCTAAAAGTTATTGCGTCGCCATAATAATCGCGTGCTCCAGGCGGATAACTTCACACAATCTACATTATGTTAATGGTAGTGCTGATCAGTAATATAAACATCGAGAGCGCCCTGTGAATCAGGCTTCCTCGCTACTCTTAAATGCTGAGTCTGAATATCCCCCGCTAATTGTTGACTTGGACGGCACTTTAACGCCAACGGATACGCTAATTGAGTCTATCATTCGGCTGGTTAAGCATAACCCGCTGGATGCGCTGAAACTTCCATTTTGGATACTAAAAGGTCGTGCTATTTTTAAGTCAAATATAGCTTCGCGAGCTAATTTCTCAGTTGAAAATCTGCCCTATCGTCAGCCATTCGTGGAATATCTACGCAGCGAGAAAGACAAAGGTCGGCGGATTATCCTTGCCACGGCTGCTCATCGTAGCATTGCTGAATCTGTAGCAGCACAACTTGGATTGTTTGACAGTGTGCTTGCAAGTGAAGAGGGGCGAAATCTGAAAGGTACGGTTAAGCTCGCAGCCATCCGCGAAAAGGTCGGTGAGCGGTTTGTCTATGCTGGCGATAGCGTGGCCGATTTGCCCATCTGGAAGGAGGCCGAAGCTGCGGTGTTGGTTGGTGCATCGACACGAGTCTCTAAGGCCGCTCGGCTTATAGCTCCAATTGAGCGAGAATTTCCGCGAGTAAATCCAAGTTTGATGATTTGGTTTCGCGCGCTCCGGGTTCATCAATGGCTAAAAAACCTTTTACTGTTTGTCCCGCTGTTAACGGCTTTTTCTTTCTTCGACGCCGTCAATCTGACGACAACGATTGTTGCCTTTTTTGCCTTCTCACTCGCTGCATCTGCAACTTACGTAGTAAATGACCTATGGGATATTGAAAATGATAGGTCGCACCCACGAAAGCGTAATCGCCCTTTTGCTAGCGGGACTATACCGATTCCGGCTGGCATCACTGTAGCCGGTGGCACCCTGATAGTGGCGTTAATATTGGCGTCATTTATTTCGAAGGGCTTTCTCCTGATGCTCCTACTTTATATTGCACTTACCAGTGTGTACAGTTTGGTGCTCAAAGAGTACGTGTTGATTGATGTGCTGACGCTTTCTTTACTTTATACATTTCGCATTCTTGCAGGAGCAATCGCCACCAACATATCAACCAGCTCTTGGTTGCTCGCATTTTCAGTCTTCATCTTTTTCAGCCTTGCTCTAGTAAAGCGTTGTTCTGAGCTTGTTTCTCTCGACCAGTCAGGTGGAGAGGCGGCCTGTGGACGTGATTACCGAGTAACGGATCTGATTGTGCTTTGGCCATTAGGGATTGGAGCTGCTCTTTGCGCCGTTGTAGTGTTTGGATTGTTTCTTAGCTCTGCGGAAACACAGGCAAGATATGTAAATGTTGAATTTTTATGGCTGGTTGCCATCAGCTTAATCTATTGGCTTTCACGACTATGGATCAAGACTGCTCGAGGTGAAATGCATGACGATCCATTGATTTTTGCGATCAAAGATTTGGGTAGTCGTGTGACGATTATTGTGATGATCCTGGCGACTTTCGTTGCTCATTCCGTAAATATTGGATAGGTTATGGGTACGCTAATAATGGCCATAACCAGTGTTATTATTTCCGTTGCAGCGCAATTTGCACTAAAAAGCGGTATGTCCAGCATGGAAGTAAAAGAGGCACTATCTCAACCAGCCACTCTGCGCACCATACTTGTAATACTGACAAACAAATTCGTGATTAGTGGTTTTGTTTTGTATGGTTTAGGCGCTGTAGTATGGCTTGGAGTCCTTTCGCGTTGGGATGTAAGTAAGGCGTATCCATTAGTCGGCATGGGGTTTGGGCTAACTGTCATTGTTGGGCTACTGATAGGTGAACAAATTACAATCTCTCGCGCTATCGGAGTCGCACTCATTTGTGTGGGTGTTGTTGTAGTTGGCCGGAGCTGAGAAGTTTATGATTCTAGATTTTTGCATTTCTGCGAGCTTAATTCAGGCCTTCTTGAAGACAAAGGGTCGTCAAAAATTTGCGAATTGTAACAGTGCAGTAGACACACGCTGCTTGGAGCGGAGCGCTTTATTTTTATTTGATCTCTGCTAACTTTATGCGAGCAGCTCGACTACCAATTCTCGCAGTCGTAATCATCAGTGTTTTGATGATTGCGCACCTATTTTTACGTGCCCCAATTTTTCCATTTTCCCCAGATAGCGCAAATTATATTGAACAAGCTCGAGCCTTAATTCTAGAGGGTTTAGCGCTAAATACTTCGTCTGGTCATGGTGAAATGGATGGAGTGCATAATAAGTTGTTCCCGATTGGATTCCCTGCTGTATTAGCACTTTTCAGCATTTTTGGCTTTGATGCACGAGAGGCCGCAATTGCTGTAGGGTGGCTTTCTGCAATTTTATTGCCTGCACTGCTCTATATTTGTTTCAAAAAACTAATTGGTCCTTCATACGCAGCTATATTGGTTGGTCTAAGTGTCTTTTCACCGGGAGTACTTTTGTATGCTCCAATGGGTTTAACCGACATATTTTCTCTGATACTTGCTGTTGGTGTTATTGGATTAGTATTGAACGCGCGTTCCACCGTTTTTTACTTAGTGAGTGGAGTAATTGCTGGATTTGCATACGCAGTTAGAAATGCACATATAGTTTTGCTCATGACACTCGCTGTGTATTTTTTATATCTGTGGGTTAGCAATCCAGCACAACGTAGTCAAACAGTAAAGCATGCTGTAGTTTTTGTAGTAGGTGCGTCGATAATTATATTGCCATTATTGTTACGTAATTTAATGCTCTTTGGTGCGCTAAATCCCTATGAGATGGAACTATCAACCGTTACTGTCTTGCAAAACATACGAGTGTATGTTCAAGAGTTTATATATGACGTGTCGGCCTTGCGCAGTCTGGGAGTTTTCGTTGGGTGGTCTATTCAGGGATTAATATTTCTCTTGGCTGCACTGATTGGCGGAAGCTGGATGCTTGTGGCTCTATGGAGAGGGCAATTATCGGGGGAAAAAAAGAATACAATATTCCTGTGTGTCACGTATTCAATAATTGGTGCATGTGTTGTAATTGCTGCACGCTCACGTTATGAGTGGGGGGAGATGATTAATGTACGACATACCTTACAGTACACACCATTTTTTTTAGCAGCTACTCTTGCTGCGATTTCTGGTTCTAGTAATAATGTATCTTTATTGTTTGCACGAAAAACTGGGCTTGCCTTAGTATTTTTTCTTGGGATTTTTCACACATTTTATGCATATAAATTAGGGGCAGAATATCAGCAAAATATGCTTAGAAGTTATGACGCCATGAGTGCATATCAGAATGGAAAAAAACATTTTTGTGTGTCTGAAAAAAACAACTTTCTTGTGTCAAATTGGGAGTATGTGTTTAGTATTCAATGCGCTGCACGTGTTCAAAAGATGGAGCCTGCTAATTTTCGATGTGACGGATCAGGGTCTTCGATCATTGGAAGGTCTGCGAGTTGTAATGCATTAGTTAGTGATATATTGAATTTGTCAGATAAATTTGCAGGGAAATCAATCCGGGCTGGCTTTTTTCCTGGTCGCGGCGGGGTAAGCGCTAAAGATTTACCACTTTCAGACGTAGAAGTTATAAGTTTGCAAAATTCCGGGTGGGATATTGTTCAAAATAATACGAGCGGACTGTTACTGACTCATCAATAAAATAAAAAAACTCTGGCCATGTTTTGAAGAGCACCTCTGAAAATTCAATTTTCGTCACAATGCTGCGTTATTCGAAAAAATTTAACGTTTAAATATCAAATATATGCAGCGTTAAAATTTTTACTCGCGTCTTGTTTAGCATAGTAAAGTGGTAAGCAGACAATCTGCTAAGTCGCTGCCCGCAAAATTTAATTTTTAGAGGCGGCCTGAAGTAAATCGCTAACAAAATATATCAAAGTAGCTTGAACATTTTGTTCACTCTATGGCGAGACGGTGACTACGTGTCATGTTACAGAGAGTATGAGTTTTAATCTCTATGGATTTGCTTCACAGCTCCTTTCTTCGAAGCTGGCTGTAAGTCTCAGCCAGTTGTACGAATACCTTAAACTCATCGCTGTTTGTAGCGAAGTGATTATTTAGTAAAAATATGGTTTTTTAATACTACTATTCTAAGATGCTGACCTGAGTTATTGCACTTTTGATTATGAGAGAAAATTTTGAGTGAATTTTGGTGTAAAGTTAAAAAAACCCTTGAATTTCACTCTTCTCGAGTGGTGCGTGCGGCGCGTGGTGCGTGGTGGGACTTGGCGAAAACTCGATCGCATAAACCTATTTTTATTGTTGGTTGCAGCCGTGCAGGCACTACCGTAGTGTACAAAACCTTCTCCAAGTCTAACGCCATCGGCTCGCTGAATCGTGAAACTCATGACTTCTGGGTGGACATGCACCCGCTTTCCAACAAAAACTGGGACACGCATGGTCTTGATGCAATTGATGCCAGTACCGCTGACCAAGACTACGTTTCGCGTTATTTCTATGCTTGGACGGGGCAATCCCGCTTTGTAGATAAGAATAATCAGAATGGGTTATGCGTATCCTATCTATATTCCTTATTTCCTGATGCTCATTTTATTTATGTAAAACGCAATCCTGGTGACAACATCAACTCTCTGATTGAGGGTTGGAGCAAGCCAGAAGAATTCGCCACTTGGTCCGATGTATTACCGGAAAAGGTCACTGTAGAAGATGGACGTTATTCACAATGGTGTTTTTTTCTTGCGAATGGTTGGCGTGATTACATTAGCGCCTCTATAGAGGATGTATGTGCATTCCAGTACAACGCTATCAACCAGGCTATCCTTGATGCTAAGAGCGTTATTCCAACGGCACAGTGGAGTGAAATATTCTACGAAGATATAGTGCGCCAACCGGTAGAGAGTTTTCGCATACTATTCGAGGCGAGTAGTTTACCTTTTGATGCGCAACTGCAGGTGCATTGCGAGAACGTTTTAGATACGCCTTACAATGCTTTCTCCGAAATTCGTCTGGATAAGTGGAAAGATGGCCGCAATCGCGAAAAAATTGATCGAGTTTTAGCCAAAATTGAAGTTACCGCTGGTGCCATGGGGTATAAGCTTTGAGTCGTTTCACTCGAGTATTTCATTTGTTTGGCTGGGGCAGTGTAATCGGTTTGCTATTGTTGGCATTGGTGGAAATCTGGCTACACTCAGATGATTTTCTGTATCGTTATCGTTCAGTATTTGCCACAGGTCGGGCCATGGATAAGCTGCAGTATGTGAGCTCGCATACCCCGGCCTTGCTGGTGTTAGGAAATAGCCGTATCGATAATGGTTTTATCCCGCAAGTCTTGCTGGAAGGCAGTGTTGCGGACGTCTCTGGCTTTAATATGGGTATGCCGGGCGCTAATGCGGGCATTCTTTACGGCGTGGTGAAACGTTTGGCGAATGAGGGCAATTTAGGCGCAAAAGGTATACGCGCTGTGCTGATTGGCCTGGATGAGCATCTGTTACAAGCCGAGGACAGCCTCGGGTATGGTGTGTTTTATAGTGACCCCGCATGGCTATGGCAGACTCGTGACTGGCGCGGGATGTTGGCGAACAGCATACGCCTGTGGGGGTTTTCTGCAAATTTGAAGCAATTGCGGGAACCGGCCAAGGCATTGGGATTTTATCAGGCAAGCTTTGCCGCTATGGAACCTGTCGGTGGCGGTGCGGCAATGCATTTAGGCTATCGAGCTGGTTTTGGTGGCTTGCAGGATGCAGGCCAAGTGCGCCGGCAGCAGGAAAGCTTTGATGAGC
The DNA here is from genome assembly GCF_927904885.1 of Candidatus Nitrotoga sp. M5. Classification (GTDB taxonomy): domain Bacteria; phylum Pseudomonadota; class Gammaproteobacteria; order Burkholderiales; family Gallionellaceae; genus Nitrotoga. Next base: position 29,163 of record NZ_CAKMNW010000017.1, on the reverse strand, counting down.
CACCCGACGTAAACCAAATCAAGGCTCTGTTTGCTACGGTGGCTCTGTTGCAACGGTATGGTGTAGAGGTGGCAGTGGTATACCCACCGTTGCTGAATCGTGAGCTTTTGTACCTTACGCCGCAGTTGCCGGCAGCACGTCTTTATCTCGCTGTAGCTGAACGCTTGACTGCTGAGGGTGTCCCGCAGTTGACACTAGAGACGGCTGCACAGCGTAACCCGGAAATGTTTGTAAACTCCGGTCACTTGAATGATCTCGGCGCGCACTATCACAGTCGCTTGCTAGCACGGCAATTACGGGCCATATGGCCAACCTTGTATGCCCAAGAGGGGGGCGCATGATTTTCAGCAGCATGAGCTTCATGGTGTTTCTGGTAGCGGTTTTATTTCTTTATGCCGCCACCAATAACTACCGTCAGCGTGCCGCCATCATTCTGGTAGCGAGTTTAGTGTTTTATGGATCCTGGAATCCTTCCTACCTACTTTTGCTGACAGCCTCGCTTACCCTCAACTATGGCTTTTACCGTATCCTCCAGCAAACGCGTTCCCGCGCTTGGCTCAGTCTGGCTTTGGTGGTTAATTTAAGTGTATTGATATTTTTCAAATACTTGGGATTGTTTTTCCAGTCTCTCATGACCTTGGGTGGCTATTTCCAAATTCTTGCGCCCGTCGATACACCTAGTTGGGCGCAATGGGCACTCCCACTAGGAGTGAGCTTCTATACTTTTCACATGCTCTCGGTGATGATAGATGTTTATCGGGGCGATTGGGTACGGCCAATCAGCTTTCGCGCATGGAGCATGTACGTTACCTTTTTCCCGCACATGATTGCCGGCCCCATTCTGCGTGCCAGCGAGCTGGTGGATCAGCTGGAAAAACTCGAACCACTTAAGCTGAATGAGGTGCGATTGGGCGCGCTGATTTTTATTGGCGGGCTTATCAAAAAGACGTTATTTGCCGATAATCTGGCAGGCATTGTAGAGCCGCTATACGCTCACCCTGAGCAACTTACTTTTTACACCGCTTGGTTTGCCACGCTGGCCTTCGCCTTGCAGATTTATTTCGATTTTTCCGGGTACAGCGAGATGGCCGTTGGTCTCGCTCGGATGTTTGGTGTTACCCTTCCGCGTAACTTTCTTTACCCTTATGTTAGCCGCAGTGTGAAGGAATTCTGGCAACGCTGGCACATTACGTTGTCGCTTTGGCTTAGAGATTACCTTTATATTTCGCTGGGCGGTTCGCGTTGCTCCTTCCCACGCAACATGGGCAATCTCATGATTACAATGTTGCTGGGTGGTTTGTGGCACGGCGCAGGCTGGAACTTTGTGTTCTGGGGTTTTTTGCATGGCAGCTATTTGATACTTCATCGCTTGTTGCTGCACGCTTACACTTGGGCAGGCGTTACGGCGGGTTCTGTTATTGATCGCATTCTGTCTTGGCTGGGCTGGCCTTTTACGTTCATTTTAGTGTGCTTTACTTGGGTGTTTTTCCGCGCCAATTCTTTCCCCGATGCTTGGCATATTAGTGCAACTATGCTTGGTCTGGCTCAGCCCAGTGAGACAATCCTTGTTATCCGCCTCTCGGAACAGGCTATGATCATTGCGGCGCTGTTGTTGGCGTTGATAGAACCACACATCGTGGCATGGTTTCAGCGGCAGAACCCCCTTAGTTGGTGGCGGGTAGTTGCACCCGTGCGTGGTTTTGCATATGCGATACTGGTATTGGTACTGGTATCGTTCGGTGGTGATACCCAGAAATTCATTTATTTTGATTTTTAACGTAACGATACAAATCTGGTTGGGCGGAATAATAATAGCTTGGCTGTTAGTGCAAGTTATGTTGCTGCTTGCCTATCGCCATATACTGGTCGCTTATTGGCGGGAACCAGTGTTCCGTTACCCGATACTGGTTTTCGAGGGTGACGATTGGGGCGCGGGGCCGCTGGAGCAGGCGCAAGCACTAGATGCACTGCGACAGATACTAAAGAGTCATCGGGATCAGTCTGGTCATTACTCAGTGATGACTTTAGGCGTAATCCTGAGCATTGCGGATACTGAAGCCATGCGCGCTGATAAAGAAGCAGAGTACATTCGGCTTTCACTTGATCATGCGCGTTTTGAGCCTGTGTTGGCAGCAATGCGTGCGGGTATCAATGAGGGCGTATTCACTCTTCAATTGCATGGTATGGAGCACTATTGGCCGCCTGCAGTAATGGCAGCCGCAAGAATAGATGCTCAAGTGGCTGCATGGCTCATAAAAATCGGTATAGCGCATAGCGAAGAACTGCCTTCTCGCTTGCAAAGCCGCTGGATTGACGCTGTTTCACTTCCTTCGCAGCCGCTGCCAGAAGCAGAAATTTATGCGGCCGTAGTGGAAGAGGTTAAAGTGTACATGCAAATTTTCGGCGCAAAACCAGTCATTGCGGTGCCCACTACTTTTGTTTGGAATAACGTAGTGGAGCGTGCATGGGCTTCCCAGGGCGTGAGCTGCGTTATTACTCCCGGCACTCGTTTTGAAAGTCGTGATGGGCAAGGGCGCCCGCAAGGAGATGGCAAGTTAATATTGAACGGCGAGCGTGGTGAAAGTGGTGTGATGTATCTGGTACGAGACAAATATTTCGAACCTAAACTGGGCCATCGTGCCGAAAAAGGCTTGGATGCTTTAGCGTTGCAAACCGAGTGTGGTCGCCCGACTTTGCTGGAAACGCACCGCTTCAATTTTCTTGGTGATCCAGCTCAGTCCAAGGCTGCATTGGCAGAACTGAACCGGCTACTGGTAGAAGCTCGAGCGCACTATAGCAAGCTGCGGTTTTTGTCCACGCACGATATCGCTGAAGCAATTGTAAGCCAGGATACGTCACTGATCACAATTGTGCCGCGAGTACGTTTACATGCATGGCTCGCGCGTATCAGTAAAGTATCGCGCTTTTGGAAGCTTGCGCGGCTCACAGGATTAGTCGTGCCGCTGTGGTTGTTAAGGAAATGGGCAGCATGAGCGCCCCGCGTTTCTCTGTCGTTATTCCTGCTTACAATGCGCAAGATACTTTGGCGCGCGCACTTGATTCAGTGCTGGCACAAATTTGGCCCGCGTTTGAAATTATCGTTATTGACGACGGCTCCAGTGATGCTACAGCTGCTGTGGCTGCAAGCTATGGTGAAAAAATTCGTTATCTGCGCCAGGACAATGCTGGCGTTTCTGCCGCTCGTAACCATGGTGCACGCATAGCTAGTGGCGATTGGCTGACTTTTCTTGATGCTGATGACTGGTACTATCCAAACAGACTACAACGGCATGGTGAATGGATCTCCCGTGACGTGGGCCTGGATTTTCTCACTGGTGATTATGAATATCGTGATACCAGTGGCGAGTTGCTGGGCTGCTCCATGGAAAGCAAGGCGTCAGGTCGTGCCATGTTGGCCAAGGCTGCAGATAATTCTGAAGTTATTATGCAGGAGGAAGAGTTTGAGGCCTTCGTTGCCGATCATTTCGGCGATACTCATACCTTGAGCTTGCCACGTGCCACTTTTCTGGAATTGGGCGGCTATCCATTGGGATTCAAAGTCTGTGAGGACGTGCACCTTCTGACCCGCCTGGTAGCATGCAGCCGCCGTGTGGGCGTGGTGTGCGAACCATTGGCTGTGTATTCCATCCACGCCGCCAGTGCGACCCGTGCGGATCCGGTACGTGCGCAGTTCGAAAATGTTCGTACCCTTATTGCTCTGGGTGAAGAGGCCACCAACTTGCCCGCCGTTGTGCGCCGTGGTTACACCACGCGACTACGTCAGGCACGGCTTAATCTTGGCTATGCGTTGAGCAGAACAGGTAGTCGTGTGAGTGCGGTGCGGGCTGTATTGCCTTCGCTAATCGAAGCACCTAGCCTAGTCAGTGTGCGTAATCTATTGTCTATTCTTAGAGGCTAAATATGCCCCGTTACTTGGTGCTTACTGAATTATTTTTACCTACCAAAGGCGGCACCGCTGTCTGGTTTGCCGAGGTATACCAGCGCTTGTCAGGCAAGGAAACCCACATTGTCACTGCTGATGTGCCGGGTGCGGCGGCGGTAGACGCGATGCATTCCAACACAGTACATCGTATCCGCATGCATCGGGTGGCGTGGCTTCGACCGGAATCTTTGGGCATGTATGCTAACCTGTTTATCAAATCCTTATGGTTAGCACTTACCCACCGTTTCACTGCTATTCATGCCGGTCGTGCCCTGCCAGAAGGTATTACAGCCTGGCTGGTAGCACGGCTTACTTTGCATCCGGTCGTCATATACGCTCATGGCGAGGAACTTACCACTTGGGGGCACGGCCGCAAGTACAAGGCTATGCGCTTTGCATTGCGCCACGCTGACCGGGTCATTGCCAACAGCGAATATACTCGCGACACACTCATCAAAATGGGCGTGAATCCTGACTGCATTACACTTATCTATCCTGGTGTGGACGTGACCCGCTTTCGCCCAGGTTTACCTTGTGCAGAGTTGCGTCAATCAGTGTGCGTAACAGATGCTAGTAAGCTGGTTTTGTCGGTGGGTCGTCTGTCACGACGTAAAGGGTTTGACAAAGTGATACAGGCTTTACCTGCACTGATTCATGCGGGATTGGATATTCAGTATGTGCTGATTGGTATTGGCGAAGATTATGAATATTTATTTGATCTCGCACGCAAGCATGATGTGGCTGACCGAGTTCACCTGTTGGGTCACGTCACTGTTGAAGACTTGCCATGTTGGTACAATGCTTGTGACGTATTTATAATGCCTAACCGTGAGATCAATGGTGATACTGAAGGTTTCGGCATGGTGTTTATCGAAGCAGCAGCATGTGGCAAGCCTGCTATTGCTGGGAATGCTGGCGGCACTGGGGCAGCGGTGGTGGATGAGGTGACAGGTTTCAGAGTGGATGGCACGGACACCGTTGCAGTCACCATAGCAATGCAGCGGATACTCGAAAACACTCAATATGCACAGCAGATTGGGAACTGCGCATTAACAAGAGCAATCCAACAATTTGACTGGTCTATCGTGGCTAAAAAAACTCAACAATTGCAAACTAAATAATGCCTGTCTGTTCGTAGTTGCAGCATTGAAGTCGCGTTTAAAATAAGGAGAGCAGGATGAGTCTAATAAAATTACGGCACTCTTTTACACTGACAATACTGGTGGTGTTTGGATTGCTTGGAATGAAACAAGCAATAGCGGTTTTGCCCTTTGAGGCAAGTGAGGCAGAATTATCCAGGCTACCAATCTTATGCCAAGTCAAATTAGGCTACAGCCTCAAATCCACTCAAGCCAACATAAAACTTTATGCTGGAAAGGTTGGCCCGGATTGGCAGCACATCCACCATTACTGCTTTGCACTTAAATTCAGTAATCGGTATAAAAATGCTTACGGTAACAAAGGTGACCAGAAATTTTACTTTCAAAGTGCAATGGGTGAGTTTAAATATATATTTGACCATTCGTCACCTTCTTTCTGGATGCGCCCCGAGATGCATGTTCAGAAAGGCAAGTTGTTTGCTGCCGCACGCAGCAATGCCGAAGCTGTAAAAGAATTTGAGCACGCATTACAAATAAAACCAGACTATATTCAAGCGTATGTTGCGCTCAGTGATCTTTATAAGAATACTAGTCAAAAATCGAAATCTATTACGGTATTGGAACAAGGGTTAGAGATTGCACCACATAGTAAATCCTTGCAAAGAAGATATAACCGGCTGACAGGTAAAGTTTTTACACCACCCCCACTTACAGCCGAGCAGACCACACAAACCGATTCTCCACCTACGCCAGTTGAGCAGGCTGCTGCGGCAAGCGTAGTTAATTCGACCACTACGCCAGCTGTTTCTGCTTCACCGCCAGTTGTCGCGCCCGTAAAGATTGGTACCCCTAGTAACCCATATTGCCGTTTTTGTCCGCCAGAGTAACAATAATAAAATACAGATCTGCGCACGTGTTACTGACAATGTATTTGAGGCTATATATTCATTGAATCCAGTTACTGTTTAGTTTTAGAACATTTCCCCATCCAGGCAAGTAGCTGTTGTTTCATGGCTTCTGTCAGCTCAGGTTCGTCAGCGATGCGGTTATGTTGGCAGGCCAGGTCGGTTTCCAGATCGAACAATTTGTATAACACACCGCCTACCACAGGCTGGTAAACCAGTTTCCAGCGCCCAACACGGATCATTCTGTCCTTGGCTTCAATCACCGTGTCGTGGTACTGCAGTTTGATCGCCAGCGTGCCGCTAGCTTTGTCTGGAATTTCCAGCAGTTCCAGTAAGTCGGGGTAGCGCAGGTGGTCTTCGTGCATACCTGGCAGGTCGGTCATCCAGATACCGGTTTCGTTAAAGGCGGGCAACCCCAGGTCATGTTTTTCACCACGTACTATATTTGCCAGAGATACGCCTTCCATCGATTTCGGAATAGTTAGCCCGGTTAGTGCCAGCAGGGTTGGAGCAACGTCGATGCTGCGGACTACCTGATTGATTTTTCCGCAGGTGGATTCACGCGGGTCGTGTATCAATAGCGGAATACGTGGACTGAAGTCACCAACCGCAGAGTTACCCTGACCCCAAGTTTCGTGCTCGAAAAATTCCATACCATGGTCAGAATAGACAACGACAATAGTATTGTCTGCCAGACCGCTGACGTTGAGATGGTGCAGCATCTTGCCCACTTCATCATCAAACTCTTCTACGCAACCATCGTATAAATTAATGATTTGATCGAGGTCGAACTCCTCTTTTGGCGCTCCTTGGCGGCGAATAATATCGAATGGATCGTTTAGCTTGGCCATGGCGAATTTAGATTCACTGTCATAAGTAGGGTCGGCAAAACGCGAATACCATGGCCATTCCGTGGCAAATGGAGGGTGTGTGGTGGAATAAAAGACATTGAGAAAGAATGGTTGAGTACTATCTGCCAGACGAGAAACCAGGCGCCGTGCATATTTACCCATTGGTTGGGTCAGCGGCACGCCTCCCAGATAATAAATTTCTGGCAGCAGCAGTTGGCCCAATCGATTGTGGGTAAACAGTGATACGAAAAGGCGTAAATCTTTAGGCCCCTGCCGGATCAGATATTTTAGGTTCCACTGATCTTCTGGTAGATCGGTGTGATCGAAACCGAAAGAAAATTTTCCCATATCGCTGCCACACCAATCTGAAATTACAGCAGTGCGATAGCCCTGCGCCTTGAGCAGATGGGGCAGGGCATCGACTTTCAGTCTGGCAGCATCGTCCGCATTGAAATTGTCGCGAATACCGTGGGTATGCGGCCAAGTGCCTGTCATCAGGGAGATCAGGCTAGGAGCGGTTCGAGCGCAAGGCACATAGCAGTTGGCAAACAGTACCCCCAATTCGGCCAGCTGATCGATATTGGGCGTGAGGGCACGTCGATATCCCAGTTTACCCAGACGATCTGCACGCAAAGTGTCTGATCCGATCATTAAAATGTTGGGTGGTGCGTTGGCTGCGCTTTTGGGAGTGCGGCGGGATGGGCGAGCCTCGGGCAGCCAGGCTGCCCAAGTAATTGTGCCTGCGAAGAATAGCACCGCAGCCCACAATGCAATTAGATCAGCCGTCTGCTTCTGCTTGATCAATTGCAATGTGGTGGTGATTAACAACACCAAAGTGGCTGAAATATACACAAGCTGCATCAAATAGATGCGTTCCGGTGTCATCCAGCGCCACAGCCCATAAATTCGGCTTATACGGTAATGCATGGAGGCAACCAGCAGCCCTGGGTTAAAGCGTAGCTTGCGGATGAATTGCAGTTTGATCGCGCCCAGAATACCCAGTACTGCCGCGAGTGTTGCAAGATCTCTTGACCATTCGCCGTCCAGACTTACAGTCAACATGTAATATAGCAATACGCCTGCACTGCCGGTGAATAGCATGATAAAAAATGACCAAACAGATAGACGGGCGAGCGCAAACAGGGTGTAGCGTCGGAAATGAGTGAGTACTTCTTGCTGAATGCGTGGTCCGGTTTGAGAAAAGTCCATTAGAGACTTTGCCAGCAAAACCATAGAGCCCACGCCTGCCACAGATAACGCAGGTACCCCCCCGGCCCAGCGTTCATTGCCGCTGGCAAACCAGGCGATCAACCCACAAGTCACTGTCGAAACTGCCAGTGCTGCAATCAGCAAAATGCCACGATCAGGGGGAAGCGAAAGGTCTTTACTACGATGGCCCGATTCTCGGCGGCCTTGCAATTCTCCCAGGGCGGCAGCCGTACGCATCCAATAGAAGCGCCGCTTGGCCCATGATCGACTGAACATGCTGTGAAGTCCGTATTCCGCCAGCTTTCGCCACATATAGAGTGGGACTTGGCCGTTGCCCTGAATGCGTGAAGTGGAGCGAGTGCGCTGAAAACTTTTTTTAAGTAGATAGCTGAGTTTCAGACGATCAAGGTCTACATAATGATGTTGCACGATGTCCGGCGTGTACTGGCAACGTACCCCGCGAATCATGGCACGCAATACATATTCGCTATCTTCGCCGCCACCCAAATCGTGACCGTGCGGCCCCAGTTCGGTTGAAAACTGCCCGGCAAGGGCAAACACATGACGTCGCACAACGAGATTGCCCCCCCCTGGGATAGGACCTTCTTCCGCCGTTATTGTTTTGGGTGTATCTCCTTGGTTATAGCGTGGTACTGGCAGCGGATAAACTCGATACGGTCCTTCGTCATGTACCCATGCAGGCTCAGTGCCATTCCAATCAGGCAAGATGCGACCACAATACAATCCTGCATCGGGCCAGCGTTGCGCAGCCTGAGCAATTGCAACCAGATAATTTCCATCGACCCGATGGTCATCATCGACAAAAGCAGTCAGCTCAGTATCGATTTCCGGAATGGTCCAATTGAGCGCATGCGACTTACCCGGTGTGGGAACTTCAATCAAGCGTAGTGGCAGCCAACCTTTACTGGCCTGTTGAGACTGATATTCCAGCATGCGAACCACCGTATCATCAGTACAGGCATTAGCTGCTACCAAAATTTGCACCCGCATGGTGGGGCGCTGTGCAGCATTTAGTGAAGTTAGAGCCAGTTCCAGCAAATTTGCGCGGTTGTGGGTACAAATGAGTATGGTAAGCGCGTCGTTCATATTGGATCGCGCAACCAACCCCAAAAGTACCCGGTGAAATATGCTGCGTTCATTTCTTGCCGTAACGAATGGCGTGCACCTTGTTTAAAACGCTGCATGATTGCTCGCCCGTGAGCGCGAGCTAATTGCGGAATGAGATAAAGCGGCGGAATACGCGAGGCAACGCCTCGCTTCCGTGCGCCTTCCATGCGTCCTTGGCGAAAGTGTAGTTGTAAGAAATACGTACGACGCAATTTCCAAGACTCTATACGATGATGAATCATTGCTTTAGGCGCCCAGCGTACTGTCTTTTTCAGGTTAATCAAGCGCTGGTAGAGTTCAGTGTCTTCACCCCCAGATTGAATATTACCGCGGCGTCCCAAATTGCCATCAAACCCACCTGCGTCCAGAATGGTTTGCCGGTGAAAAACTGCATTACCAGTGAAAATCGGGGTAGAAATTTCGGTAAGTTCTCGTTCTACAGACCCATAATTCAACTCACCCAGGAATCCCAATAACTCGTCTGTAAGCCAATCAGGACAGTCAGTGGGCAAAAGAGCGCGTATTCGACCACCAATGGCGGCAGGACGATAACAGTCAATAGTCTGCTCCAGATTTACCAACCAATCCGCCTCAGGAGTTTCGTCATCATCCAGAAACACCACGTATTCACCTTTTGCTTCCGCGAGCGCACGGTTGCGGGCATGAGCTACGCCCAACTGATTTTCCTGCACTACCCGGCAGTCGATATCTATCCGTTGCCAGTCACCTTGAGCAAGCCATGCTCCAGTGCCATCTGGGCTGGCATTATTTACAATTAGAAGTTCCCAGGATCCTTGGGGGGGATGCAAATCATGCAACCCGATGAGCGTTTGTTTGAGAGCTGCCAGATGATTGTGGGTACAAATGGATAATGTCAACTTCATCCCAGTCCCAGTCGAAGTTTTAATTGATTGAGGTAATATCCAGCCCAGGCTATAAGACGACCATCATTGCTGCCCAGCGTAATTTTTCTAAGCAGCATGGCTGATGTGTCAGTGCCGAAAATATCCAGGCGACGGATACGGAAGAGATCCACATCGGATCGGTTAAAGCCGGGCTGTACTGAAAAGGCTGCTTCAAAACCTGCCATTTTTACAGCGGTCGCTTCCCGCTCGCTGAAACGGCCATAAGGGTAAGCGAAATAACGGCACGATATGCCAAGAAGTTCTAGTTCCGCCTTACAACCTGCTGTTTCATTAACCAGTTCAATGTCATTCAATGCGGTGAGATCTTTGTGGTTACGCGAATGGCCATGAAAACTGAATCCTCCTTGCTCCATCTCGGCAATTTCATTCTGATTTAAAAGAGGATACGTACGCCCTTCAGGATTTTCATTTTTAGACCACGCATCATCCTGCCCGATCAGATTGCTCACCAGAAACATGACTGCTGGCCACTGATATTGACGCAAAATCGGCCAGGCATGTTCATACACACCTTTAAAACCATCATCGAAACTAATCAGAAATGCCTTTTCCGGTAAAGTTTTTTTACCTTGCCGCCAAGCCATGAAGTCGTCAACAGAAACAGCTTGCCAATTAGACTGTGCCAAAGCACTCATGTGTTCTGCAAAGCACTTTGGGCTGATGCAATACTTGCGTTCCCACTGATTATGGGCATCGTCCACGCGGTGATACATGAGAATGGGAATGCGTTGAGCCGTGTTCATTAGAAATTCAACTTTTTTTGGCTGCGAGAATGGTGCGATGAATGCTTAACGGCAGCAGGCACGGCAGCATGCGTAATTTTGCTGAAAGCGAGCCGTGACCAGCGAGTAGTGCTTTCCGGAAAATGGGTCGCGCATTTTCGATGTCGCCCTGCCAGTGCAGGATATTACCTTGCTGGATCAGCTTGCCCCAAGTGAGAGAGTTAATTTTATCCGGCCCGATCTGTTTTGCAATTTCTGGATGTCGACGGAAAAAAAGCTGTTTTGCCCTAAAGGTGTCAAGCGCAGCTAACGCTTGGTTCTGTGTGGCCTGCACGCCGTCGTGGTGATGATACTGGGCAAGCACCTCGGGCACACGGATGATAGTGCCGGTAACGGATACTTCCAACCAGAGCAGATAATCCTCGGCAATGGTGAAATTGGTGTCGAACCCACCTGCTCCGATAATAGCATTGCTTTTGGTAAGGCAGGCATGAATGGGCCAGCGGCAACCCTCCAGCAAGGTGGTCACCTTATCTGGGTTTTCGTAATCAGATGGGACGAATGGCTCTCCACGCGGTCCGGGCAAACCCAGGTTCTGCCACCCGCAATAAGCGAGAACGGCCTTGCAATCAGAAGCTAGCGCCGTATGCATTTTCTCCAAGAACGCTGCGTTCCAAGTATCGTCGCTATCGAGAAAAGCGATAAAAGTGCCACGCGCTTCTTTCAGCCCCAAGTTGCGCGCGCGGCTGACACCGCGTTCCAACAGGTTAAACACCCTGAGGCGGGAGTCATTCACAGAGTCGAGGATTTCAGGCGTGCGATCAGTAGAGCCGTTATCTACCACGATGAGTTCAAAATCGTTAAATGTCTGCTGCAGCACGCTGTCGATGGCGGCCTGAATATGTTGCATGCCGTTGTAACAGGGCATGATGATGGAAACGGTAGGATGCATGATGTTTATAAGCGCATTCGCGTTGCTGTAAGCTGTAAGGCGAAGCAAGAGACCGTTTGGCTGTAAATACCGAACCCGTTCCTTCGAAAAAATCGGGCTGGCTCCAGACGCGCAACAAAGAGACAGGCAAAAGCCGAATCCAGAATTTTTTTTCTGAGAATAACTGAACCTTGCTGGTCGGCACTGCGATGCAGATTAAAAGAAATGGGATCAATCATCGCCTGATTTTACTCATTTTAAATAGTTGGTCCATTGCAATAATTTGTTTTTAAACCGAGTCTGAAAGTGAGCACGCTGATCTAACTGTGATGCTCTTTCATGGGCTTCACGAATTTTTTTCAATAATCCCAATGCAAAATCAGCCACGGCGGTTTTGTTATTTGGAGGAGTATTGTGCAGCACGCTTTCGGTTATAGCGAGAAACCCTTTGGCATATGCCTGTGCAGAATACTTATCCAGCACGCTTTGCCTGCCTCGTTGTCCCAATTTTTCAGCTAAGCCATCATCATGTAGGACGCGCAACACAGCCTGTGCACAGGCGTCTTCATCCCCCAATGGTACCAGCAGTCCATCTACTTCGTGCTCGATGCATTCGCGTAAGCCCACGCAATCCATTGCAACCGCAGGTTTGTTTAATGACATGGCCTCAAGCGCAGCTAAACCTTGTCCCTCAAATATTGCAGTGGAGAGAAATACATTGCTTTGCGCCAGCAGGGCAGGTGCATCGTTTCTTGCCCCTAACACAAACACCCGACCATCGAGCCCCAACTCTTTGATCTGCTTTGGTAGCGCCTCCGCCAATTCACGTGCTTCGACCGGTCCAACGATAACAAAGCAAACGCTTGAATGCGTATCCGCAACGCGCCTGGCCACTCGAACAAACGTGGCAAAATCTTTTTGTGCCGAGATACGCCCCAAACCCAACACCAACGGGATATTTGCGGGCAATCCTAATTCTTCCCGCAATGGCTTACGCGGCTGTTGCGCGCGAATATCCAAGTCATCAACATCGATACCGTTATACAACGTGCTGATTTTTTCTGAAGGGAGCCATTCCAGCAAACTGGTTCGCACATCCTCCGAGACCCCTATGACATGATTACCCAGCTCGCCCAACAACCACGCGTAAGCAGCAGGCTCCATGAAACGAATATAGCGCTCATAGTCGATCTCAAAAGGGGCATGGATATGCCAGATCACCGGCACATTGGCCTTGCAGGCTGCGATAGCGCCATCGAGCAGATGACCCGTATTCAAGTGAATGAGGTCAAAATCCCCTTCGCGCAACCAGCTCTCGATCAATTCCGCACGGGTAGCCGCGTGGGCCAGATAGGCCAGCTCGGCAGGCTTGCTTGGCCCTGTACAACATCCCAAAGAGGCAACCCGGTAAGGCACGCCCAGTTCATCCAACGCTTGTGTAACATCACCCGGATCAGGTACCAAGGCACTGACATCTACCCCGAGTTGACGCAAAGCGCTCAGCAGGGTAAGGGTAGTGCGGTCCACACCGTTAACTAGGTTGGAATAATGAAAAACATGCAAGATTTTCATTTGTACAATCTTATAGGTTTACGGAATTTAGTATAACCACGTAACAATAGTCGCCAAGGGCCACACAGTGAAGCAGTCAAGGTGCTGCGTTTGCGAAGTTCACCGATTGCGATGACTGGATAGTGTACAAGAAGATATTTAAACACGGGATGAAATAACGTCGTGCGAGAGAAGCGGACAATAAACTCAGCGATCAGGGAGGCGTTTCCTGGGTGGATGCACAGTTTGTTTTCCAGAAATCTGGCATCGAGTTCGCGCACTCGTTCCAATCCTTGAATAGCCGACAATTGTGGCCAAGCCCAAGAGACTGGAACGCTGCCCAAGCCAGTGTCCAGATACCAAGTAACCAAACGTTGTACCAGGGTATCCATAATATTATTAGCGAGCCCAATTTTTGGGGCAAACTCGATATTGCGTATAGGCAATATCAGCGGTTCAGAACAAGCAAGCAGGCTGCGGGCAATTGTCCAACTAGTTGCCGGCACGATTTCCTCAAAGGCAACCGGGATGGCACCAATCAATCCGCGCCGAAACACCATGCAACTCAAGTTGCCTCTATCCTTTCCCAGTAAGGTCTGCCGTGTCCAGTGCGGCTCCGGGCTGGGATCTTTGACGGCGTTCCCATTGCAATCAAGGGCATCCGGGTAATACACATCCGAAGGTGAGTAGACCAGTGACAAATTCGAGTCTGATTGCAAAGCAGCCAGGCTTTGCGAAAGAAATTCAGGATGATGACGGCATCCCGCTGCGGCACAGGCAATGAATTCGCAGCGGGTTTCTGACAAAGCTTTCTGCCAAGCGTGTGTAATGACAGCGGCTGTGGGCAAAACGCGCAGCCTGGGGTGCATCAGTGACGCAGGTACGTTTGCCTCAGTACCATCCGTAGAGAAAACAATAATCTCGGCATTCTCTGGCAATCTTACAAGGCTAGCCTGAATGCGGTCTATTAGTTCGTCATCACTTGCTTGGGTAGGGATGAGCAAAACCAGCTCAGAGGAAGTGGCAATTGCCGGGACAGGGTTTACGATTTTATTGGGAGCCATCATCATGCAGCCCGCCTTGCCAAGAGTGAGTTGCCCAAGCCAGGGCAGACCTTCCCGCTGCAATAACTCAGCCAACTGTTCTGCATAATCTCGTTCATTGCATAACCAGTCCACGCAAGCAGCCTCCAGATCAGAAACGAGCCCACGCGCTGCAAGCTCACGCCATCTGAGCAAAGCAGGGCTAGGCGTGGGATCAGGAATCAAATGCGAAACTCTCTCGTCAAACCAGCTTCCAGCAGGAAAAGTCCGAACCAAGGTCAACGCAAGCGAGTCTGCACAATTGTTGTCCTGTTTCGTCATTTTCATGAAGCCTTTAGCCCGAATGCTCAAGCAATCTTCCGTCTGCGGGCCCGCGTTGTCATGTGTGGCACCACTCGGATTCAATCGCCAACGAGTCAGTAGATAAGGCAAGTTGGTCATACGGTGCCCAGCGAGCAGAAGATTAAAAAATAACCCATAGTCCATACACCCTCGCCTGATTTTGGTGTCATAAGCGCCACAAGCCAGGATGGTTTTTTTGCGTGCCATGATAGTTGGATGATGCATGGCGAAATAAGCGAACATGAGTGTAAACAGACTATCCGGATCTGAGGGTTGACGGTCTATCCCTTTAATTTCGCCTTGGATATTCATGGTGAACCATTGGCTGCCTACAGCCGCAATGTCTGCATGCTGATCCAGATAGTCTGCCTGAATGGCAAGCCGCTCAGGCATCATGGCATCATCACTGTCAAGGATGGCAATATAAGGTGCGCGAGCGAGTTTCAAAGCCTGATTAGAGGCACCGCCGATGCCCTGATTCTCCTGTCGGTAAACAACCACACGGGCATCTTGATCAGCGTAACGTTTCATGATCTCTGGTGACTGGTCGGTGCTGCCATCGTCGACGAGGATGAGCTCCAAGTCAGTCATGGTCTGTGCCAGAACGCTGTCAATGGCTTCGCCAACATAAGCCGCGCAGTTATAGGCGGCCATCAGCACGCTCACACGGGGCATAGAATCGTCTGCCCGTTGAGGTGAGTCAGCTGATTCAGCTTGCGATTTCATCCGGCTTCGCTATAAGCTTTTTTCTGATAGAGGAAGGGCAATCCCCAAAACGGCGGCAAACGTAATCCATAACGCCGTAAAATTGTGCCTGATAATAAGGCTGATGTCGCCGCCGGTTTATTTCACGAACATAGCGCGTGGTTTCCCAATATAACCGTTGAGCTAAACCATGTTGACCCGGTTCACCTATTGAAAAGCCCGGCAACCATCGCCGCAGAATTTTTTTCGCAACCCGCATGCGCTCGCGCAGAGAAAGATGCCTGCGCGCCCAAAGCAATTCATTCCGCGTCATAAAATAATTCCATAACGGCGATTCTGCGCCACCGAACGATACTGAAACCTTGTGCCACAACTTGGCGTCAGGCACGGCGTATGAAGAATAACCGGCCGTTCTTGCCTGATAGCACCAGTCCATCTCTTCAAAGTTCAGAAAAAATGACTCTTCCATCATTCCAATTTTTTGAATCATGTCGACGCGACAGAACAAAGCACAACCAATGACATACTCCACCTCAAAGGGCGGAACACAAGACACCGCAGAGTCGTGCTCCCCTTGACAAATAAACATGATCTCACTGGTGCTACTATCCCATTTACCGCCTAATGTCCAAATGATGTCCGGCTTAGAATAATAATAACTTTTAGCGCCGAAAATACCTGTTGCCGGGCAAGATGAAGCTGCGTCAACAAACGCGGTTAAAATATCCGGGTCCACAATCGTGTCATTATTAAGCAGCAAAATGAACGCGGGCTGTTCGCTCAATGCATGAGCTATTCCAGCATTGTTTCCGCCAGCGTAACCGAGATTTTTCCCTGTTTCCAGCAGTTCAACATCGGGAAATGCGTGCCGAATCTGGGTTACGGATTCATCGCTAGAGCCGTTGTCGACAACCAATATGCGAAAGTTTGGATAATTTATTTTTTGGACCGACCGCAGACATTCAAGTGTATCCTTCCATCCATTCCAATTGAGGATGATGATAGATACCAAGGGTTTATCAAAAATAGGTGTAACACTCGCCATGTTTACTGCCTTAAATGTCTAAAACGTGCATCAACGGTAAGTTAGCAAACACGAGATGTAATTTAGTGCTTAACACGGTCACTTGACTCTCCGCAGTAAATTTTCGCCTAGAATGCGGCGTATTTTTTTGAAGAGGGAGAATTGCCCACGTGATTTCTCATCAACGAATGGCAGCAAAGCGGGATAAGACTGAGAAAACGTGTCCCATTCACGCAATAAACTTTGATCCCCCAAGCGATTGGCAGCATCAATTGCCAACCAACGGGTGCCGCGTGTCCTTTTTCCAAGTTCCTGTGTCAGATCAAATGGTGGATTGCGGTTCATAGCTAAATGGCGCAATGGCGCATAGGCAGGCAAGAAAACGAAATCATGCAACATGGAAAGGATGTCCAACTCGATTCCATAGTTGTGTTCAGCATTTTTGGCGGTGGTACTGTTGTTGTGTACGCGAAACGTTGCCAACGATCGAGGAATGTAGGTAATCCCCGTGTGTACAGCAATCCGTGTCCAGAACTCAAAATCACAAAGCTGAATAAGTGCCGAATTAAACCCCCCAAACTTGTCGAATATGCTGCGGTGGAACATAACAGCTGTTGGTTCACCCACAAAATTAACCGCGAAGTGGTCTACCACAGCTTCGCTGTATTCCTTAACTGAGATTGTTGCAGCGCCTGGAAAGAGTGTCGAAAGAGTAGGGATGTTCAGGTAATACTGCCGCGTACTATTACTTACGCCTTCCTCAAATGCAAAATTTCGCTGGCACGCAACAATGGAGCTATCCTGCGTGTTTGCATCAAGCATTGCTTCTAAACACGTTGGTTCAATCCAATCGTCCTGAAAAACAAACTTGATCCACTCACCTTGGGCTAATTCAATACAACGGTTCCAGTTACCTACCAGCCCAAGATTTTTTTCATTATGCACTAACCGGATTCGCTCATCGTTGGCTGCAAAATGCTCAAGGATCTCTAAAGTGGCATCGGTTGATCCATCATCAACCACAAGTATCTCGATATCTTTGTAGGTTTGCTGCAATACGCTGTTCAAACAGGCTTCCAAATATCTGGCGCCGTTATATGTGGGTATGCAGATGCTGATTTTAGGCACAATGGAACTTGAAATAAAATCAGATGTTTTATTTGGTGTTGTCACTAAGTGATCAACCGGACGCCGCCATGTTTTGATGCTAGTCCATCGCCATTTTAAATAACTTTGCCAGCTGCGCAGACTTGAGTGAGGAATCCTGCAAATTGTTAGCAAGAAAGTAATGATTGATCGCTTATCCGCAGCAATCTTCAGAGCTTCCCATAAATAGGGGCGGGCATTTGGATATCCAATTTTGTACAAGTCATGCGCACAATCAGCCAAGCGCTGACGTAGCATCAGTTGTTGTTGCTTGGTCATGCCTTGGTCGGATAACAGTTTCTTTGCAATAAGAAAATCAGAGGTAAATCTGGTGCTGTCCCGCGCCCATAGAATCTTGCGCGTCAGGGATGATGCTACAACTCGGTATTGAGTTGTTATGTGTGGGGAATACGCAAATTTGAAATGCCTTGATATCCGCAACCACATATCCCAGTCTTCATAAACTAGACGCTCATCATATTTTCCCACCTTGGCGTAAGTCGTTGCACGAATCAGTGTGGACATCGCCGGGATAAAGTTACCGGCGAGAATTATCGGAAAAATATCACCTTCCGGCATCGTCTTGTTTGAGCGGTGTGCTTCTATAAACTTCGTGGTGAGTCGACAGCCGCTCTCATCAATTTGGTAAGCATCACTATATAGGACGCCAACTTCTTCCGAGAGGTTTTCCATCTGTGTGACTTGATGAAAAAGCTTTTCTGGCATCCACACATCATCTGTTGCAATAATCGAAATGTATTTTCCTTGCGTCAGTTCCAAGGCCTCGTTGAGGGTGCGACATAGGCCCTGATTTTTCTGGTGGGCTATAAATTTGCACTTGATCTCGTAGCGCTCGATCCATTCATGGATAAGCTCTACAGAATCGTCGCGCGAGCAATCATCCATGATGATGATCTGCACATGAGGATAGGTCTGGTGACGAATGCTATCAAGGCATTCAATAACAAAACGCGCATGGTTATAGCAAACAGCTATGACCGTAACGAGCGGTTGCCCAGTCATGTTTTGCAAAGCTCAACAATCGCTTCTATCACTTGTCCCTGCTGGGCAGCACTTAAATGTGGGCCGATGGGCAAGCTAAGTACGCTGTCAGCCATGGATTCCGCCACAGGGAAGCTACCGGCTGGCCAACCAAGGTCGGCATAAGCGGTTTGGCGATGGGGTGGAATAGGGTAGTGGATAAGGGTCTGAATGCCGCGAGTTTGTAAATCACGTTGCAGTGTTTCACGCTGTGGGTGACGTACCACATAAAGGTGCCAAACCGGTGTGATTTCAGGTGGAACGACGGGTAGAAGGAGTGCGCACTCTGCCAGCGCTGCTTTGTAAGTTGCGGCAACATGGACACGCCTAGCGTTCCATGTATCCATATGGCGCAACTTCACACGTAATACTGCGGCTTGCATTTCGTCCAGACGGCTGTTGTAACCCTGCACCTCATTTACATATTTAACCCGTGAGCCATAGTTGCGTAGTATGCGGATACGTTCTGCGAGTACTTGGTCGTCGGTGGTAACTGCACCGGCGTCACCAAAGGCCCCAAGATTTTTGCCGGGGTAGAAGCTCCAGGCAGTCGCATCGCCCAGCCCTCCGATAGCTGCACCATGATAGCGTGCGCCGTGGGCCTGTGCTCCGTCGGCCAAAACTTTCAGACCATGCATTTTGGCACAGGCAAGTATGGGAGCCATATTCGCTGGCTGACCATAGAGGTGGACAGGCAGTATGGCACGGGTGCGGGGGGTAATGGCCTCTTCGAGCCGCTGTGGATCTATGTTGTAGGTGTATTCGTCCGGCTCTACCGGCACGGGGGTTGCGCCGGTTTGACTTACCGCTAGCCAGGTTGCGATATAGGTATTGGATGGCACTAGGACTTCGTCACCAGGGCCGATGTCCATGGCGCGTAGGGTCAGGTGTAGGGCTTCTAATCCGTTGCCAACGCCGATACAATAGTGTGCGCCGGTGTAGGCGGCGTATTCCGCTTCAAAGGCCTCCAGTTCAGCACCGAGTAGATACCAGCCACTTTCTAGCACTCGCGCTACAGCGGCATCTATTTCCGACTTGAGTTCGTGGTAAGTGGCACCGAGATCGAGGAAGTGCACGTTATTCATGGTTTGTCTTCCTGACTAAGCAAGCTGAGGAATTCGTCATAGTTACGGATGTAGTCTTCTGGCCGATAAATGTCAGACGCAAAAACTAGAAGCATTGCATCCGGCGTGTATTTGTAGTGAGTTCTCCACAGCATTGCTGGCACAAATAAGCCTATAGTCGGGGAACTCAATTCCACCTCTTCTCGCAACTGTCCATCGTCTAAAGTAACCGCACACTTTCCCTTTACACAAACCAGAAATTCTTGCAAAGTCTTGTGTGCATGTTCGCCACGAATTTCTTTGTTAGGCACATCGAAGACAAGAAAGTAGCGCTTTGGGATAAAGGGAAAATGATATTTGAAATCACCAAACGAAAGCGCGCCGCGCAGATCTTCAATAAGTGGCATTCTGTAGAGCGCGGCATCTTTAACGGAGAGTTTGCTGAGTTTCTGTTCGCTTGGGAGAGAAACTAGCTGTTCTGAACTGTGCTGAGGTGTTTCAACGTACCCGACAATGTTGGCTGGATTTCCCACCACAATCGCGTTGGGAGGTACACTTTTCGTTACGACAGCGCCAGCACCGATCATTGCATTCACACCAACCGTAAGACCCGGCAACACAGTGGCATTTGCACCAATAGACGCACCTTTGCGGATGAGTGTCTTGGCGAATTTTTCAGGATATTGTTTACTCCTTGGAAAGCGATCATTGGTAAACGTTGCGTTTGGCCCAACGAAAGTGTCATCCTCCAGCGTAATCCCGTCCCACAATTGCACACCACACTTAATTGTTACTCGATTGCCAATTACTACGTCATTTTCAACAAAGACGTGGTCACATATATTGCAATCTTCGCCGATCTGAGCATTTGGCAGAATGTGAGTGAACGCCCATATGCGACTTCCCTTTCCAATACTGTGTGTTTCAACAATTGCATTCGGATGAATGTAGTAGTCCTCCGATCGCTTTTTCATAAAATGTAACACCTTTGCTGTGAACTAAACTGGTAATTGATCACGAAATTGAATATTCCAGCCGCACTCTGATTTATCCATTAAAAATATCGGTAGCCCCATAAAAAATAACAGGGAAGAAGCATTTGTCATAGTTGTATGACTTCGTAACGCGGAAAATAAGAGCCTAAATCCTCACCACACCGTATATCAAACAAATTTCGCTGAGCTGCACCACTTGAGGATTTCTGAATCGCTAGCAGACGTCAGGACTCCAACAAGCCTCAACCGCAATCCCATGTAAACCTACAGCGCTGCTTAGTTTTTCATACCTTAGAGTTACGTGATGTGTGATTTGATAAACTTCTAATTTGATTAAATCTCCATTTTAACCATCTGCTGCCATCATAAACAAGGCTCACCAGCTTTTCTAGAATTTTGGTCCAAGTTGGCAGCTGCTCTCTAGAGAAAACATATCCAGCCGTTTTCAAGTCTGCGTCATCCTTGAAGGCAGTAGCGACAATGATATGCTGCATTGTTGAAATTTCATTCCTCCAACTCTCAACTCGCGAAGACTCAGGCGCACGATAGTACATTTCTTTGTTGTACCAAACTCCATCGACCCCCACTTCACCATCGTGCTTTTTTTTCTCTGGAGTGAGCATTTCACTGTTCCATAGAATTCCCAGAAAGCCACAAATCTGCTGCGTCATTTTCTCTGGAGCTGCCACCAACTCTTCATATTGAACAAGCAACACACGATCCGGATTTTCTCGTAGCGCTCGAAAGCCCATCTGGTTACAACGCTTCACCATTGAGATGGCGCATCCAATTTTTCGAGTAAAATCCGGCGCAGTTTTTGATGACTGAGCACGTTTTCCAACTTGTAGCATTGAGGACACTACAGCGCGTGGGTCACGTACACAAAATATAAATTTTGCTGATGGAAATATCTCAAGCAGCGCCGTGAAATGCAACACGTTCCATGGAGTCTTCTCACTCAATATTCTGCGGTTTCGCTTTCTTGTATAAGGGGCGAATAGCCTTTCGATAAAATATCCAATTTCTCGATCCACTTCGTCTTTTGTTAGAAAGACAGAGATTCGACCGTTGTCGATTGAATTCATGAGCATGTTTCTCAATGCCACCACATCTGGTACTCGATCAAATTCTGGGCCACCCGCAATATCAGGATGACAATCGAGCATGTTTTGAAGCATCGTCGTTCCCGAACGAGGACTTCCTCCTACGAACACTAAGTTGGCTCCCTGATCAAAATCTAGGCCTGAATTCAGAATAGTCATACGTTTTAATTACCTAAGTTCATGTGGTAAAAATATTTGGATCAGGCAATACGCCGACAGTTTTAACCAAGATTGTCCATTTGAGATTCTAAGGGGCAGTGTTGCCGCCATTCCAGACCTTAATCAGTATCGATCCAGAGCCCCTCAAATTAAGCTTTTCGTTGTCGGCTTCCTGCCAAGTTTAGTCGTTGTTCGTCCGGGCTTTGTGCTATGCAGTCCCTACTGCAAATTCTTTATGATGTAAGCTCCAGTGGCATAAAACCATTGACGTTGAAGCTGTTTAAACCAAAACCTGCTTTGAGTTCTATATTTCGAGGCATCGGCTATACACTTCACGCGCCATCCGACTCTTCATCGCCAAAATATTGACCGTTCAATTTCCATTCTGTAGCTAAACTGAGCTTTCGCATTGGTGGCTGCCGCACTTCCATTGCTGATGGCGCGACACTAAATGTCTTAAGCGTTTCTCCAGAAAATAGCATCCTTTTATTACCATCAAACATGGCCACCCTAAGGCAATATACCCCACTCACCAATGGAAATGATTTAACGAGGTACTCCACTTCGTGTTGGCCAGCATCGTAGTGTGGCCGATTCTCAAATATAATCGTTGACGCTGCACTCAAGTAAAGGAAGTCGGTTGTATGGGTGCCAACGATTATCTCTAACTGATCAATTGATCGCTTTAACTCGAACTGGACACGAACGCGCAAACTGTCCCCGGATGCGATTTCCTGAATAGACTGCCCATCTGCATTCAGAACCTCAATATCGAGAATATCGACTTCTCCCGAGGAATTAATCTGTGCCTTGTGTCCATCTCGTTGGTTGGCGAGAACTTTTTCGTTACTCTTGCGATAGAAATCTTCACATACATCCAAAGACTTGCCATCAGTATTGATTTTGCCATGGACTAGTAAGATTGCCCGTGAGCACATACGCTCAACCTGTCGGATATTGTGTGACACCAACAAAACTGTTTTTCCTTGTCCCTTGATTAAATCCTCCATCCGGTCAAAACATTTCCTCTGAAACGCCAGATCGCCCACCGCCAGCACTTCATCTACGATAAGGATGTCTGATTCCACGCTGGTAGCGATGGCAAAGCCCAGTCGCACCTGCATGCCGGAAGAGTAACGCTTAACCGGTGTATCGATGAACTCTTCAAGTTCAGCGAAGGCTACGACATCATCGAACTTGCGTGTTATTTCTGCTTTAGGGATGCCCAAGATGGCACCGTTGAGGTAGATATTTTCGCGCCCAGTGAGATCGCCCACCAAGCCTGCGCCTACCTCGATCAGTGGCGCTACCTTGCCCTTGACTGTGATGCTGCCACTTGAGGGTTTAGAAATATTGGCCAACAGCTTGAGCATCGTGCTCTTGCCGGCACCATTCTGGCCAATTATGCCGACAACTTCGCCTGCTTCGATGCTGAAATTTACGTCATCCAGCGCCTTGAACGGGGCACGTTCTTCAATCGGTTGACCTGTAAGCCGCCGCCACTGATTTAAAGCAGTGGTTTTCATATTTTGTAATTGGCCGAGCTGATATTCTTTGGTGACTTGGTTGACTTCGATGATGGGCATAGTTATTTAAAGTCTTTCTTACTTAGAGCAGTCTGTCTGAGAATATAGGTAAACGTTTTTTACAATACTTTCTTCTTTTGGATCAGGAAAAATCGCGATTTTATCACCTTTGCGAAATTTCCTAGGGCTGCCATTTTGGAAAATTAATAGATAAAATCGTGCCTCTGTCTGACATTATCAATTGCCCTTAATGTTTAAAGCTCAATCACTGACAGCGTATTCCTTAAGCAGAGCTTCTACATAGGGTACGATGTATAGGCTTCTATTTCTCAAAGTAAAGCTCGCACTAGGGTATCTTTAAAAATCGCAATTTCGTGAACAGTAGCCTCGCGCTTTGTCATATCTGGAAAAATGAATTTTAGAAGCTCCCTGAATTTGGTGCGAATTAGCCTATAGCTTACTCAAACATGCAGTGTCATCTCAAGTTTGATAGTGACAAACTTCGATTTCGACTCTTTGGCTAGAAACTTGAGCGTTTGACACTTATTGACGTCGTTGTGACCGGTCTTGTATTTCTTGGTGGTGTGATTAACTTCGATGATTTCCATAGCGGTTAGTCTTTAGTGGATAGTCTATAAGTTGTACGATCTCGCTTGATATCTTCCATTCGGAAATCAATATAAACTCAGTTGTGTCATGTACAGAAGGCGACTTGGACAGCTTCTGTATCTGTTCATAATTGTTTCCAAGTTCTGGATGACCGCCTTCGCTGGAATGACGAAATTGTAGAGACACCCTTTAATGCCTATCCGCTATCCTTAAATTACGTCCGCGAAATAAGATTCCGCACGCTTAAAGAAGGCGTAGCTTAGTGGGAGCAAGATTGCAACCAAGATAAAGCCGGGTACCATAGCTGCCAAATCCGGAGGCTCATTTCTCAGTACAACACTTTGAAATGCGTCAATGATGCCCGCCAACGGGTTAAGGGTATACAGGGTATAAAGCAAATTGGACCACTCGCCGGCGGCTTGTTGCTCTAAAAGTTTACTTTTTACTAACTGCAATGGGTAAATCACCGGAGAAGCGTACATGAGTAGAGAAAGCAGCACGGGCAGGGCGGCTCCTACATCTCGATAGTAAACGTTGATTGCAGCGCCGACAAATGCGATGCTTAAAGCTGCCAGAATTGTATATAGAATAATGAATGGTACCCATAGGATGTATATGCTGGGTATGTATTGAAACCAAATCATGAGCCCAGCCAGAATAAAAAAGTTGATGCCAAGCTCAACGAGCTTGGTGACGACTGCTGTTATGGGGAATATCTCGCGCGGGAAATAGATTTTTTTGATTAGATTGGCATTGCCTACCACACTGCTTACTCCCTCAGATGCAGATTCTTGAAAGAAAATCCAGGGCATGAGCGCAGCGAAAGTCAGGAGGGGATAAGGGATGTTGCCACTATCAATGCCAACGAAGCTTTTAACCAATGTAAAGATCAGCATGAGGACAAGTGGCTTCACTACCGCCCAGGCAATGCCTAGATATGCCTGCTTGTAGCGCAGCGTGACGTTCTTCCAAGCAAGTACACCCATCAATTCGCGGTATTCGACAAGATTTTTTACTACGGCAATCATGTTCGTTGTTGCTCCCTAAGTTATTTTGTTGATGGATTGCTATCTTGAGTTGGCCGTGCTTTTGGATGTCAGTCTAGCTGGCACTAAATCCATTGCTCGGTGCGGCTTGCACCAATTGCTGCCAGCATGTTTTCGATTTTATTAATGGTATGTTATGAGCTTGCGGAAATTGAATTTTAGAGCCTGCGGAAATTGAATATTAAATGGCATTGTTTGATTCAGACTTCTGGATCAGCTATTTTAAAAATTGTCGTCGGCTATATAATTTTATAAAATACCGAACAGGCATTAGCATAATGAACGACTTTTCTACTTTTGATCTTAACATTTTTACTCAATCACTACCTATTAAAGTAGGTAGATTGAAATTCCGATCATCATCCACAAAAAAAGTGGGGGATCCGTGGCAGACTGCGCTAAAACCATATTCATTGAACGTATGATAAAGCTCATAGTGTTTAAAACCTGAGATGTAGCAATTATGGCTCTGTGGATTGTAGAGCACTCTAAAAAGTAATTTTGCGAGCAGCTGCCTGACGTTTTGTCTTCTTTCCTCACTATCGGCACAATTCGGCGATACTAAAAAAAATTATCGAATGCATATCAAAATATACGCTGTGTTCAATTTTTTACTCGCGCCTTGTCTCACCTGGCAATTGGGTAAGCAGGTAGGTTGCACGCTAAATTGAATTTTTTTAGATGACTTTATGGCACTTAGCGTTCGGACGTGGCCGCTCTCGAGAAGTTTATATTAGGTCACCCTGTGGCGCTAACTACGCGTGTCATCCAGCTCTCGAGAGATTATGTATGCAGTGGCAAAGCAATTCGACGGAGTTAGTACGAAAGCAAGGTGGAACGGCAGTGAGTAGATTGCTAATTCAACTCAATAAGCAAGATAAATAGTAAGAGCGTAGGACATTGGACACCGGGTGCGGAATAAAAAACGCCTCATTGATCGCTACTCTGTACGTTAATATAAGTACTTCAAGAGCAGGGTGGCGGCGATTCGTTCCTTCTGTTCAGTATTTCTTTAGCATTATGTGAATCTTCTGTTGTCCAAAGTTGCGATTTTGCTATTCGCTGTGTGCAGTTCGCTTGACCCTGAATGTCTAAGCTTGAGAATCCATATGCATCATGAATTTTTATTTTGTCGAAATTTTTTACAGTTGACCTATTAAAATGCTCCTGCAAGTGTCTTATACCTGCAAATAAATATTTAATGCTTTGTAATTAATAATTATATTTTTAAGAATGGCTTAAAAGGTATGAATTTTGCTTAACAATTTTTGTTGATGTGCAAGCGATAACTTTTTAGTATTGCCAATTTGTGTCGATAGAGAGGTAAGTGGGCAAGCCGCAAAGCGGCTGCTTGCTAAATTCGATTTTTCGAGATGCCTTCTAATTACAGAAAATTGAGTCTGAAAGCGCATTGGAATTGATTATTTCCCTTGCGTTAAACATTTACCTATCGATACGGCCAAGCTATGTTTTAGTTTGTCAGCCAATCAGCTGCACAGTGAAACACCTGTTGCTTCAAACTTTACTGGGTCGTGTCAATATATATTTTAGGATGCTGAATCATATGCGTTACCCCTTTGGAGGTACTTCCATGCCAAGACAACTACTTTTTACCTGTTTGATCAGCCTTGTAATTGCACTGCCGGCACGAGCCATGAGTGTGTTACCACTTTACCTGGATGAAATCGTCAACGATGCCGCTATCGCATTTCAGGGCAAATCCATTGAGAACCACAGCGAACTTGATCCACAAACAAATGCAATTGTAACTTTTAGTACTTTTGAAGTTCAGGAGGTGCTCAAGGGTGAAGTTGGAGCCACACATACCATTAAGCAAATCGGTGGAGAGCTACAGGGGAAAATAAATCAAATAACAGGCATACCTACTTTTACAGTGGGGGAGAGTTACGTGCTTTTCCTGTATGGCGTTTCGGCATCAGGTTTCTCCAGTCCTGTGGGTCTTGGTCAGGGAAAATTTAATATCATCTCGGTGCCAACCGGCTTTGATGTAACCAATGGCAGAGATTTCAAAGAAATGACCTTGGGCTTCCCAACTTCCTTGGTGACCTTACCCGCTTTAAGTAGAATGCAGAAGGCGCCTGGGCCCGTCAAGCGGCTTGATCTCGAAGAATTTAAGCGACTTGTGCGTCAGCAAGGGGGAACGGTTAAATGACTTTCCTGAGAATTATGCGCGGCCTCGTGGCTGGCGCGTTAATTATATTTTCGGTTTCTGTATTTGCTGGTGGCCCATTAGTAGTCTGCTATCAGCTGCCTACAAAATATCCTGGCGCGGGCTCGGTGTCGCTTAACTACGATCTAGGCGCTCTTGGTTCCCGTACTAACGCGCAGGCAGACACGCTAGTTACAGATGCGGTATCTCGATGGACAAATGTGGCGAGCTCAACAGTGTCGCTCTCTCGCGGGACAGATCTTACAGTGGATGTGACTTCCAGTAATTATTCGGCGTTTCTGTATGATTTCTCGGATGGCTTGAATCCAGTGATTTATGACACCGATGGTTCAATTGTTGATGCCATATTCGGTAACGGTGCAAGAAATAGCGTACTTGGTTTTGCTGGTTCTGGCTGGAATAATAACGGTTCACAGTGTGAATATTCAGAAGGCCGTGCCGTGATCAACGGCAACATCTCCATTAGTGATACGACTATGAAAACCGTTCTTGCCCATGAAGCCGGACACATGATCGGCTTGGATCACACACAATTGGATAATTCACAAGGGTTGGTTACTTCAAGCTATCCATTAATGTACCCCATTGCATATCGGAGTTTAAATTCTTTACACGAAGATGACATTGCCGCAGTGAGCGCCCTTTATCCGGATGCATCGCTGGACAACGTTTATGGTCAGCTTACCGGAATTTTCACCCAAGCCAATGGTACGCCTATCCCTGGCGCGAACATCTGGGCAAAGGAAGTAAGCACTAATAAAGTGTTTAGCTTTGTTTCTGATTATCTCATTCAGAATACCGGTTACTTTAAGTTGTTGCTGCCCCCTGGCAACTACACATTGCACGCCGAAGCCATTCAGACAGAGTTTACTGCAGGCTCCAGTGTCGGGCCCTATGCAGATTCATCCTCCGGTCTTTCGTTTCAACCACCACTTTACAATAATGGGGTGGCGATCGCTCCAGTTGTATTTGGAGGGAGTTCGCCGACACAACTTGTTATTACTGCTGGATGCGTGACATCGGCCACTTTTAAAATTGATGGAACTGGAACAGTCAGTGGGGGTTGTGGCGCAGATAATTTATCACCGACCGTACCGACAGGTCTTTCTGCCGTGCCGATCAGTTCCACTCAGATTAACCTGAGCTGGACGGCTTCGACGGACAATGTGGGCGTATCGGGCTACAAAGTTTATCGCGATGGTTCTCTGGTTGGCAGCCCGGTTACGACGAGCTATAGCGATACGAATTTGACTGCCTCGACCAGCTATAGCTATACCGTGTCGGCCTGTGATGCTGCAAACAACTGCTCGGCGCAGACCGCCCCGGTATTGGCAACGACAACG
The DNA here is from genome assembly GCF_927904885.1 of Candidatus Nitrotoga sp. M5. Classification (GTDB taxonomy): domain Bacteria; phylum Pseudomonadota; class Gammaproteobacteria; order Burkholderiales; family Gallionellaceae; genus Nitrotoga. Next base: position 560 of record NZ_CAKMNW010000017.1, on the reverse strand, counting down.
TCTGCAACGACGAGTAGTAACCTCGCGCTTGCCAGCGTTGGTGCGGTGGCTTTGGCGTCGTCCAGTGTTAATAGTGACTTTCCAATTGCGGCGGTCAACAACAATCAGCGTACTGGTGCACCTTGGGCTAATGGGGGAGGCTGGCGTGATGCAACGTTCAATGCCTATCCAGATTGGGTGCAAATCAACTTTAATGGTACGAAGGATGTCAATCGGGTAGTGCTCTACACGCTACAGGATAACTATCCAAATCCGATCGAGCCGACTGATACGTTAACTTTTAGCAATTGGGGTGTAACCGGCTTTACCGTCCAGGGCTGGGATGGATCGGCCTGGGTTACGCTTGCTACGGTAAACGGAAATAATCTGGTTAAGCGGACAGTAAACTTCGCTTCGTACACCACCGACCGAATTCGGGTGAACATTACCAGTGCACTTTCCAGCCATTCCCGTATCACTGAAATTGAGGCATGGGGTGTTGCCGCGTCTAGTACTGACACGACTCCACCGACCGTACCGACAGGTCTTTCTGCCGTGCCGATCAGTTCCACTCAGATTAA
>NZ_CAKMNW010000016.1 GCF_927904885.1 Candidatus Nitrotoga sp. M5 | reverse complement strand
GTAAGCGTCCGGTAACCCCACATTGCCTACGGCTGCCAATTATGCGGCAGCAACTCATTGATCTTTGAAGCCCGCTGCGTCGGTAACCTTTCCATGACGTCTTTCAGGTAGGCTTGCGGGTTGAGGCCATTGATCTTCGCGGACTGGATTAAGGTCATTACGTTAGCCGCGCGCTGACCACTGCGCAGTGAACCCGCAAACAGCCAATTCGAACGGCCAAGTGCCCAGGGCCTAATTTGATTCTCAACCCAGTTATTGTCGATGGGCACGGCGCCATCATCAAGGTAGCGCGTGAGCGCATCCCAGCGTTTCAAGCTGTATTGGATTGCTTTGGCTGTCGCGCTGCCATCGGGTACCTGCTGCCGCTTTCCGATCAGCCAATGCTGTAACTGATCGATAATCGGTTTGGCTTGTTCTTGTCGTTGTTGCCTTCGCTGCTCAGGGCTTAGCTCTACGAGTTCCCGCTCGATGAGATAGAGCTGCTTAATATAGTCCAGCGCCTGCTCAGCAATCTGGCTTTTGTTGGCCACGTGCAGGTCGTGGAATTTGCGCCGAGCATGGGCCATGCAGCCAATTTCGATCATGCCATTGGTGAAGCCGGCTTTATAGCCGCTGTAATCATCGCAAACTAACTTTCCTCGCCAATCTGCGAGGAAATCTCTCGATTCTTTGCCTGAGCGGCTGGGCCTAAAGTCATAGACCACTCCCTGTATCGCGGAGTAGCGTGTTGTCGCATAAGCCCAGACATAAGCTTTATGAGTACGCTGCTTACCCGGCGCCAACATCGCAACCGGTGTTTCATCAGCATGTAATACCGATTGCTCTAGTAGCTGTTCTCGAAGTTCATTGACTAAAGGCTGCAGCTCTACGCCACAACGACCCACCCAATCTGCAAGTGTTGAGCGCGGAATCGTAACGCCACTGCGGGCAAACTGTTGTTCTTGACGGTATAGCGGTAGATGATCGGCATATTTGCTAATGAGCACTTGAGCCAATAAACCGGTGGTCGGAATACCTTTATCAATGATGTGCGCGGCGACAGGAGCTTGTACCAAACTGTCGCAATCACGGCAGCACCATTTACCGCGGATATGACGCTCTACACTAAAGGTGCCGGGCAGGTAGTCGAGCTTCTCACTAACGTCTTCACCGATCCGAGTGAATTCACAGCCGCAAGAACAGGTTGTACTCTCGGGTTCATGATGAATCTCGGTGCGAGGCAGGTCTTTGGGTAGCGCTTGGCGTTTGGGCTTTTTGCGTTCACGCTGTTCTGGCGTAACCGAGACTCTCTCCAGCTCAACCTCAATCGCGGCGATGTCTTCGTCGACCAGCGCCTCCAATAAAGCGAGCTGCTGTTTATCCAAGCCCTCGCTGCGTTTACCAAAGCGGTGGCGGCGCAATAGCGCCAACTCGTGGGTCAGTTTGTCTTTATGGGTTTGTAACTGATGGAGCGAGGCGTCGCACTGAGCAATGCACTGGTCGCGCTCAGCTATCTTTTGCGTTTGGACAACCACCGTCTCCTGCAACTGCATGACCAGCGTGCGTAGCTGGTCGGGAGATAAAGACTGAAGGTCGGCTGGCTGATTCATCATGTTACTTTGCCAGAACTTAGCTCAGCATTCGATGACGATTTGGTAAATGGACGAGGCGCAGCAACTGTGCTTTCCACCGCGCATTAAGGCGCAGATTTAGCTGTGATTACAACACTGAGATGGTGGCTCCGCCACCCGCTTGCCGCCATGGCAACCCAACCACCAACGCCTGTAATTGTTCTTCGTCCAACGCAATGGCTTGCCCTTCGCGTAGCGCGCACCAACTAAATTTACCCTTGTGCAATCGGCGAGCGGCTAACCATAAGCCAAAGCCATCGTGCACTAAGACCTTCATGCGATTAGCGCGCTTGTTGGCAAAGAGGTAGGCGTAATGAGGGCGAGCCTCGCCGAAGCTTTGAACGACACGCGCCAAGGTGGTATCTGGGCCAGCGCGCATATCCAGCGGTTCACGCGCCAACCAAATCTCGTCGATACGAATCATGATTGGGACTTCAGCCAAGAAGCTAAATCGGCAAGACCGGACATTGGCCAGTGAATCGTGACGGGGCCAAGGGGGCTGCTTAGTTCGACTTTTAGCATGGTATCCGGACTTGAGGTGTTCGATGCCCTAGCGGGAATCCGCGGTGCTACTTTAATAAAGTCACCACTACTATCCCCCACAGCGGCTTTAAACTGGCGCCGCCATTTATGCACGAGATTGGCATTAATATTAAACTGCTGAGCTACGCTTGCTACAGAGGTATTGGGCGCATAGCTCGCTGCCACGACTTGCTCCTTAAGCTGGAGTGAATGTTGACGGCGCGGTGCTTTGTTTGGCGAGGGAAGTAATCCTTGAATATCCATAGTAGGTGTCCACTTAAAATGAGGTGGACACCAAGACTACTATCTTAAAATTAGTTGGGAAGGTGAGTTTGCCGGACGCTTAC